>NZ_JBHWVV010000004.1:0-426559 GCF_042736715.1 Streptomyces sp. NPDC060049 | reverse complement strand
GGACGCACGGGCGCGGCCTCACCGCGGGGCGCGGGACGCACGGGCGCGGCCTCACCGCGGGGCGCGGGACGCACGGGCGCGGCCTCACCGCGGGGCGCGGGACGCACGGGCGCGGCCTCACCGCGGGGCGGGCGCGGCGGGGCGCCGCATCGGCACGGCGCCACGCGGGGCACAGAGGCGACTGGAGCGCGACGGCCGGCCGGGCCGACCGCCTCAGGGCCGGGACCCACCCCCCATTCACTCGATGCGGCGAACCGCACCCCCAAATAGTTACTCTCCGTAGTAAGAGCCGCTACTTTTGGTGATGCGCGCCGCGGAGGGGCTGTGGCGCCGGACCCGAAGGGCACCGCCATGATCCGTCTCGCGCTCACCGCCGCCGCGACCACCGCCGCCGCACTCCTCACCGCCACTCTCACGCCGCAGGCACAGGCACAGGCACCGGCACGGGCGTCGGCCCCTCCCCTCTCCTACGTCGCCCTCGGGGACTCCTACAGCGCCGGCTCCTTCGTGCGCCCGTGGAATGCCGACGGGTGCGGCCGCTCCGAGCACGACTACCCGCACCAGGCGGCGCGGCGGCTGCAGGTGAGGCTCACCGATGTCACGTGCTCCGGGGCCGAGGTCAGAGCGGGGCTGCTAGGGACACAGTCCGAGCTGAAGGGGCCGCCGTCCGTACCTCCACCGGGCGGGTGGGCCGCCAAACCGGCGCAGGTCGGGGCCGTTTCCGCGACCACCGATCTCGTCACGGTCGGCGTCGGTGGCAATTCCGTCGGCTTCGCCGACATCGTCGAGACCTGCGTGAAGCGGGGCCTCGCCTCCTTCGGGATGGGCCGCCCGTGTACCGACCACTACACGCGCGGAGAGGCCGCCTCCCGGCTCGATGCCCGCTTCACCTCCCTGGAGGACGACTTCGCGGCCCTGCTGAAGGAGATCCGCGGGCGCGCGCCGCGCGCCAAGGTCGCGGTCGTCGGGTACCCGGCCGTCGTGGACGAGGCCGCCGGCTGCGGCTGGGGTTCGTGGCACCAGCTCGGCACGATCACCAAGGGCGACATGCCCTGGCTCGACACCTTGGAGCGCCGGGTCAACGACCTCCTGCGGGAGCAGGCCCGGCACGGCGGCGCGGCGTATGTGGACACGTACTCCTCCAGCACCGGCCACGGCGTGTGCGCGACGGCCGACCAGCGCTGGACGTACGGGATCAAGGACAGCCTGACCGGGCCCGGCGGGCAGGGCGATCCGCCCTCCGAGGTCTGCCGTTCCATCCCGGCCAGGGGGGAGGCCTGCACCGTCCTGCACCCGAACCTCCGCGGCGCGACCCACCAGGCCGACCTCGTCACAGAAACCTTGATCAGCCTGGGCGCGACCAGGAGATGACCGGAACGCCCTCCCACCCAGCCACCGCCGGGGCCCACTCACCCCACCCCCAGCACCGCGGCCCACACCAGCCGCAACGACGCAGCCGCGCCAACCCAACGAGGGACGGATCAACCGAGGAGGCCGATGTACCGCTCGCCGGAATGACCGCCATCGTCGCCGAGCCGAGCTGACGAAGGCGACGGTCATCGACCACACGGACACCGGGATGAGAGTCAACGCCCGGTACCCCGGGCCAATTTCACCCCGCTGCTGAAGAAGATCTTCCTCATGCGAGGGCAGACGACCGTTCGGTCAGGCGGTCAGGCGGTCAGGCGGTCAGGAACAGGGGGGCCGCGGAGGACTCACCGGCACTCCAACTCTTCGGCCCGGCGGGACAGGTCGTCGGCTATGGCGTCCCAGGAGGGGCCGTGGCAGTAGAGGTTGTCCGCCGCCTCGCGGAGCAGGGCCGCGTCGTCGGGCCGCTGGAGGGTGATGAGCCGGTAGGCGAGGTTGCGTATCCAGACCGGGAGGAGTCCGTCCAGTCGGTGCGGGCACAGTTCGCGCAGCATCCCGATGATCGTGTCCGCGTCGGCGAAGGTCAGCTGTTCGACGAAGTACTCATGGTGGTGTTCGCGGTGGCATGGCGGCGTCGGGGCGTACTCGTCGCCGTAGATGCATCGTGCGTGCTGGACCAGGCTGGCGTGGAGGTGCGTCACGCGGCTGGAGCCTATGCGGCGGAGACCGCACGGCCCGCCTGGTTTACACGGGTGCTCCGCGCGGGGCGGCGCGGAGCACCCGGGCAGGCTCTAGCGGGACGCGCGGCCCTCGCGCCATTGCGACAGCTCGGCCTCGACGTCGAACTCCGTGAGGTTCAGCGGCGGGCCGGGGGGCGGCATGCGCAGGGCCGCGCGGATCTTGTCGTTGACCTCCGTCAGGATGTCCCGGACCTGGCGCTCGGTGCGGGCGCCGCGGACGGCCTCCCTCGCGTCCTCGGCCTCCTTGCGGAGGGCGAGCGCCGGCGGGAGGACCGCGAAGCCCTCACGGTGCAGCTTCCCCTTGATCCACCACAGTTCGTCGTACGGGGCGTCGAGCGAGGCCAGCGGCTTGCCGAAGCCGGGCAGTTCCTCGAAGTCGCCGCGCTCCTCGGCCTGTCTGATCTGCCGGTCCACGAAGGATTCGAAGCTGACGCCAGGCGGTTTGCGCTCGGTCACGTTGCCTCCTCGGGGGTCCCCACCAGCATATCTCCGCCACCCGAAAAGGCAGTTACTGTCGGTAACCAAGCTGGACGCCTAGAGCCGGCGGTCCGATTCCGCGATCGGGATGTCGTTGATGCTGGCCTCGCGACGGCGCATCAGGCCGGCGGCGTCGAACTCCCACTGCTCGTTGCCGTGGCTGCGCCACCACTGCCCCCGCGCGTCGTGCCACTCGTACTCGAAGCGCACGGAGATGCGGTTGTCGGTGTACGCCCACAGCTCCTTGCGCAGCCGGTACTCCAGCTCGCGCTCCCACTTGTCGGCGAGGAAGGCGCGGATCTCGGCGCGGCCCGTGAGGAAGCGGTCGCGGTTACGCCAGGAGGAGTCCTCGGTGTAGGCGAGGGCGACGCGTTCGGGGTCGCGGCTGTTCCAGGCGTCCTCCGCGGCCTGGACCTTGGCGCGGGCGGATTCCTCGGTGAAGGGCGGCAAGGGCGGTCGCACGGCAGCCGAGACGGGAGGGCTGGAGGCGGCGGGAGTGCCAGGGGAAGCTGGAGCGGCGGGAGGGGTGGGGGTGGTCACGGCGGGCACACCTCATCGACTCGGCAACACATGAAGAACGGTCGTTCTCACCCTAGAGAACGAGCGTTCTCCCCGCAAGCGATTCTGGTCTACGCTGCCCGTATGCCCGCTGCTGCGATGAACGACGAAGAAGCCCGTACCCGGCTGCTGGACACCGCGGAGGCGTTGTTCTACGCCGAGGGCGTCCAGGCCGTCGGCATGGACCGCATCCGCGCGGAGTCCGGTGTCGCGCTCAAGCGGCTCTACCGCCTCTACCCCGCCAAGGAGTCCCTGGTCACCGCGTACCTTGAGCGCCGAGACCAGCGCTGGATGAGCGGGCTGCGCGACGCGGTGTCCGACAGCACCGACCCCGTCGGGGCGGTCTTCGACTGGCTCGCGGAATGGTTCTCGGAGCCGGACTTCCGCGGCTGCGCCTTCCTCAACGCCTTCGGGGAACTGGGGGCGGGCCCGGCCGGCGTGCTGGACGTGGTCCGGCGGCACAAGGCGGAGCTACGGGCGCTGCTGGCCGAGATCACCGGCCGCGGCCGGGAGGGCCTGGCGGAGCAACTGCTGCTGCTCGTCGAGGGTGCGACGGTGGTGGCGTCCCTGGAGCCCGGCCCGGAGCCCGCGCTGCGGGCGCGGGAGGCGGCGTACGTGCTGGCCGGCGCGGAGCGTGGGATTCACGCGGCTGCCGAGTGACCGGTAACGCGTCGTACACAGGCGGGTCTCATCATCAGCTTGCAACTGACCACGGCCCCCCTGTCCACCGGTGGACCGCATTCGGCGATCATCTGCCGGTTCCGGCGCCTTTCCTTCCTTGCGGAGGAAACACCCTTGTCTGGATCCCGCTGTACGTCCGCGGCTCTGGTCGTCGCGGCCGTCACCGCGACCTGCCTGCTCCCGGTCGCGCCCGCCTTCGCCGACGACTCGCCGCACGTCCGCTACTCCCAGCCGTACGTCCCCTCGATCACCGCCGGCAAGACCGGCCGTGTCGTGATCGTCGCCAGCGCCGGTGCCGACGCGGTGCATCGTGGCACGTTCCGGATCACCGCGCCGGAGCGGACGACGTTCCCGGAGGCGGAGTTCTCCTGGAACAACGGCCGCGCCGCCGCCCCCTGTACGCGTTCGGCCGACGCGCGGCAGCTGACCTGTGATGCCGGGACCCGCGCGGGCTTCTCCTTCCCGGCGCGGAGCGACACCCGGCTGGGGGTACTCGTACGGGTGGACGCCGACGCGCCGGAGGGCACGACGCTCGGCGGCGGCGAGTGGGCGGCCGGAAGCGACTCGCCGGCCCTGTACGCGGTCTCCACTCCCGTGACCGGCCCCAAGGGCGACGACGGCCCCGCTGAGCGCAGCGGCTGAACGCAGCGCGGCCGAGCGCACCCGCTGGCGTACCTTCGGTGCGCGCCGGGGCCCCGGGCCTCCGGCGCGCACCGAAGTCGTTCCCGCCCCGGCTTCTCGGCCGAGGCGGTACGGTGCCGGGGCTCGGGCGGTCTACTGGCCCGCGCCGCGCGGGAAGGTGATCTCGACGCGGCGGTTCTTCTTGCGGCCTTCCTCGGTGTTGTTGTCGGCGATCGGGTAGTCCTCGCTGTAGCCGCGCACGTCGAAGACGACACTGGGATTGGTCACGGTCTTCGCCAACTCCGCCTGCACGGCGTCGGCACGCTGCTTGGACAGCTCCTGGCCGTGCTCGTAGCTGCCCTGGTCATCGGTGAAACCGAAGACGCGGACCCGGGTCGCCTTCTGCGTGTTGATCTCCTGCGCGATGGCCTGTATCCGGGCGGCTGCCTGGGCGTTGAAGACGGCACTGTTCTCGGGGAACATCACCTCGGACTGCAGCGCCATCATCACGGTCTGATTGGTCTCCTGCCGGCGCTGTTCCCCACCGAGGTCTTCGACCACTTCGGCGATGTCGAGGACCTTGACGGGAGCGAGGGTTCCGCCCTGGGGGATCTTCAGCCCGGGGGCGTTGGAGTCGATGGGCACGGGGGCGGAAGCGGACGGCTCTGTTCCGGGGGGCACGGACGGTTTGGCCTCGTCGGCGTGGGCGCTCGTCGCGCCGATGAGATGGGCGCCGGCGATGACGAGCCCGGCGACTGCCGTGGCGGCGGTGGTGCGGTGGAGTTTTGTCATGGGGTCACCCGGAGAGTTTGACGGTGGCCGTGGCGAAGGTGGGCAGAGTGAATTCGACCTGTGCTGTGGAGGCCGGGGGCGCCGGAAACTGGGCGAAGAACGGGATGGCCGTGCCAGGCTCGATGCGGGTGATGCCAGTGGTGCAGAGGCAGCGGCTTTCGGTGTCCCGAAGCACGTAGTACCGCTTCTTACCTGCCTTGTCGATCAGACTGGCGCCCGCTACAGACGTGCCACTGGCGTCTCGCTCATCTCCTCGCCAGGCCGTGACCTTGGTGAAGACCTCGCCTCCACCATTCTTGATCTGACCGCTGACGGTCACAAAGCCACTCGGATCGCGTACGGCCGAGTTGATGGTCAAGACGATGCCGGGGTCGCCGTTCGATGTAGCGAGCACTTCGGTGGGCTGAGGGCTCTGGCTCGTATTTGAGGAGGGCTTCGCATCAGACTGTGAAGTCGCCTGCGAAGCGGCCGGCGTCTCATCCGACTTCGACTTGTTGTCGTCACCACCGCATCCGGCCGCTGTGAGGGCCAGGACCGCCGCAACCGCTACGGCCGCTCCCCCGCGGACCTTCGCCTTGTGCCGAACGTTCATATGCGCCGCTTTCCTTGTCTCTCGTGGCCTTCAGCTGACCAGTCGCACGCTGAAGAGGCTTCGCGCCAGCTTCGACAGCTGACCTGGATTCAGGGGATCCAACTCGATGGCCGTGTGACCATCACACGTGATGGTCACCTGATCAGGTTTGGGTAGCCCGCCGTCAGGTGGAGCGGTCGTAGCCGTCGGCGTGGGCGTCGGCCCCAGTGAACAGAGGGGCTTGATCACGGCCGTGGCCACAGCTCTGCCGTGCACCGCCTCGGTGCCCGGCACAACAGACCCTCCGACAGAACGGTCCGTCGTCACCGAGACCGTGAATCTCGGAAGAGCCGCTTCACACGTGGCCGTCGCGTTGTTCCGCTCGGCGAAGCGCTCGGCTGCCCCGCAGGCGCCTTCCACATCAAAGCGTTTGCCGTTGAGGATCCGCTCCCAGTCGGCCGGCTTGAGATCAACCAGCTTCAGGTCCGCAAAGACACCGTCCCGAGCTTCTCGGGCTGCTGCCAACGCGGCGGCATCAGCAGCACCTTGCGCCTCACTGCGGGTATCACCCGCCATCCCCACGACGAAGAATGCGAGCATCGCAAAAAGCAGACCTACCACCGCCACCATGTAGATGGGGAAGGCCTGCCCTCGGTCGCCGAAGCGACCCGAGATCACTTCTTGCCGCCGCCAGCCGTAACCGCCGCGACTGCCGCTGCAATCCGGTCCGTGATCGCCGTGCCGATACCCGTGCCGATGATCGCACCGATGATCACAACGACCACCAGGATGATCCCCAGGTATTCGAAGGCCGTCTGCCCCCGGTCCATCCCCGCGTATCGCTTGCGCGTCCTCGTGACGGCCGTGTCCACCCAGCTGCTCACGCTGACCCTCGTGTGAACCGTCGCCTTCAGCAGCGCGTTGTGTGACATGGGGGGTCCCTCCCGGTCGGGTGCCGCTGTCGATTTGCGGACGGTACGGCCCGATGGGGGTCGGTACCAAGGGTCCCGGGGCCCAATTACGGACCCACTGCGCACTCTGTCTACCCATGGCCGCTCACCCCTGGACGGGCCGTTCCCAGCCACCGTGCGATCGCCTCGCTCCGGGTAGTGCTGCGGAGCTTGGCGAAAATGCGGTTGATGTGGTTCTTGACCGTCTTCTCGCTGATGAAGCAGGCGGCCGCGATCTGCTGGTTGTTCATTCCTGACGCGATGAGCTCCATGATCTCCACCTCCCGCGAACTCAGCCCGAAGACAACAGAGTTGTGCAGGCGTTCAGATGACTGTGCCACAGTTCGTTGCGGCTGCGAAGAGGTTCGCAGTTCCGCGAGCAGCGCGCTCGCCGCCGATGGCGTGAAATGGGGGCGTCCGTCGCGGACGTCGTGGACCGCGCGGATCAGGTCGTCCGCGGTGAACTCTCCGTGGACCAGGTAGCCGCCCGCGCCCAGGAGCAGCGCCTCGCGGACGATGTCCGACTCCCGGCTGTACGTCAGCATCAGCACCGGGGCCAGCCCCACCAGGTGCGGAAGTGCCGAGATGCCGTCCACGCCCGGCATGCGGACGTCCAGCAGGACGACCGCCGGGGCGTGCAGCCGGGTCAGCCGCAGGGCGTCGCGGCCGTCCGCGGCCTGGGCTACCACCTCGATGCCGCCGGTCGCGGCCAGGAGCGCGGCCAGGCCGGCCCGCACGACCGGGTTGTCGTCGGCGATGAGGACGCGCAGCGGTGACGGCGTCACTCGGTCCTCCGCAGTGCGGCGAGCGGTAGTTCCAGCCGGACTTCGGACCCCGCCCCGGCCGGGCCGGGACCGACGGACAGGCGGGCGCCGACGGCGGCGGCGCGTTCCGTCATGCCCAGCAGGCCGAAGTGGCCCCGGCCCGGGAGGGCGGGGAGGTCGACGCCGTCGGGGAAGCCGCGGCCGTCGTCCTGGACGGTCAGGGTGAGGTGGGTGGCGTCCGCGGCCAGGCAGACCGTGACGTGGGAGGCCGCGGCGTGCCGGCGGGCGTTCTCCAGGGCCTCCGAGGCCACCGCCAGCAGGTGGCGGGCCACCGGCGCCGGGACGGTCGGCAGGACTCCCGCGGTACGGAGCTCCGCGCCGGCGGCGAGGGACCGCAGGTGCGGGAGCAGCGACACCCCCGGGGTCTCCAGGTCGCACCGCAGGTCCGCGAGCAGCGCCCGGGACTCCGCCGCCGCCCGGCGGGCCGCCGCGGACAGCAGCTCGGCGCGGTCGCGGATCAGTGCCGGGTCCGTCGTCCGGGCCAGGGCGTCCGCCGCCAGGGCCAGGCCGTGCAGGGTCTTCGACACCGAGTCGTGCATCTCGCGTGCCAGGTGGTCGCGTTCGGCGCGGACCGCTTCCGCCACCGCCAGGCGGGCCCGGGTCTCGGCCAGCGCCCGGCTCGCCTCGCCGAAGCGGAAGAGGAGGTCGCGCAGGCAGGATCCCGCCCCGCCCGCGATCAGGCACAGTGCGGGCAGGACCGGCGTCCCCGCGAGGGCGGCCACCGCGACGGCCTGGACGGACGCGTAGACCGCCGCGCCGCGCCACCCGTAGACCAGTCCGGCCAGCAGCGGGGTGCAGACCGAGACGAAGCCGAGCGGGGACCCGGGGGTCGCGGTGACCACGAGCAGGGCGCTGAACGCCATGTCGACCGCCAGCAGCCCGCGGCGGCGCAGCAGCATCGGGCCGTAGCGCTCCCAGTCGCGGAAGAGGAGGTAGGACACGGTGAAGGTGAGCAGGATCGCGCCGCCGACGAGGTACGTCGGCCCCCCGCGTGCCGTCCGTGCCAGTGCCAGCGGCGCGCCCAGGCCGATCATCACCATGCGGAAGGCGAAGACCTGGCGGCAGAGGGCCTGGAGGGCGTTGGTCCGGAGGGTCGGGGAAGGTGCCGGCGCGGGCGCGGGCGGCGGCAGGGCGATGTCCAGTACCGCCATGGCGCTCACCCGTCCCCGAGCATCGCGCCGAAGTCGATGTCCGCGCCGTAGACGAACCCGCAGACGAGCAGGATCAGCGTTCCGGGCAGCATGAACGTCGTGACCGCGAAGGTGGCCTTCGGGATGGCGCGTGCGGCCCGGCGGCGGGCGTTCTGGGCGTCGGTGCGCCGCATGTCGTCGGCGATCGCGATCAGGGTCTCCACGATCGGGGAGCCGAGCTCCTCGCCCTGCTGGAGGGCGGTGACGAACTGCGCGACCTGCTCGGAGTCGTTGCGCCGCCGCAGGGCGTCGAAGGCCTGGCGGCGGCTGACTCCCATGTCCATCTGCTGCAAGGTGATGCGGATCTCGTCGGCCCACGGACCTTCGTACTGGCCCGCCACCCGGCCCAGGGCCTGGCGGAAGCCCAGCCCCGCGCTCACCACAACCGCCAGCACGTCGAGGAAGTCCGGGAGCGTCCGCTCGATGTGGTCGCGCCGGATCCGGATCGCCGACCACAGGCCGACCTCGATCCAGAACAGGCCGAAGGCGATCATCAGGAGGGCGGGGACCAGCCTGCCGTTGAGGAGCATCGCGAAGGCGCCCAGGGCGCCCAGGGCGCCGTACACCGCGCGGCGCGCCGCGTAGCGGTCGATCGTGAGGCCGGCCGGATTGCCTGCCGAGTCGATCTGGCGGCGTTTGCGGGCCACCCGGTCCGGTCCCATCAGGCGCAGGACCAGGGGTGCGTAGCGGATGCCCATCCGGTCGACGGCCGAGCCGACGGCCGTCGTGCGGGTGGCGCCGACCTCCAGGGCCAGCGCCAGGTCGGTGGGGAGTTTGACGTCCGCGCGGTAGAGGCGGATCCCGTGGAAGATCCCGAGGACGGACGCGCCCACCAGGGCGGCGAGGAGCAGAGCGGTCACGGCAGCCTCCTCACACGTCGATCTTCGACATACGGCGGATGAGGACGAAGCCGACGGCGAAGAGGCCCAGCGACACCAGCACCGCCATCTGGCCGATCAGGGCGCCCGTCATGCGGTCCAGGGCGCCGGGCATCATCCAGTTCACCAGCAGTAGTGCCCCGAGTCCGATCGCGGGCACCAGGTACGCCGTCGCCGTCACCTGGGACAGCTGCGTCCGGATCTCCCGCCTCGTCTCCTTGCGCTGTTCCAGCGTCACCGTCAGGTTCCGCAGGCTGCCGACGATCGCGCCGCCCGCCCGCGCCGACAGGACGAGGGTGGAGACCAGGACGACCAGTTCCCGCGACGGCAGGCGCTGCGTCAGCTCGCTCAGGGATTCCTCGATGGAGTGGCCGATGGCGAGGCGGTCGGCGACGCGTGTGAGTTCCTCGCCCGCCGGGGCTTCGAGTTCCTCCGCCGCTATGCCGATGGCCGTGCGCAGGGCCAGGCCCGCCTGGGTGGCGTTGGCCAGGATGCGGGCGAGTTCGGGGAGTTGGTTGATGAAGCGTTCGGTGCGCCGGGTGCGCTGCCAGTTCAGGAAGGCGTTGGCCGCCCAGAGGCCCAGCGCGCCCGCGACCGGGCCGAAGAACGGGGCCAGCAGGGATGCGGCTATCAGCCAGACGGCCGCGACCGAGGCCAGCATGGAGACGAAGAACTCGCCCGGGGTGGTGTCCAGGCCGGTCGTCGCCAGCTTGATCTCGATGCGGCGCCCCAGCTTCGTGCGCCGCAGGCGCCGGTCGAGACTGCGGAAGCGGCGCACGCGCCCGACCGGGTCCGGTGCTCCGCTCGCCGAGAGGCGTTCGATGAGGGCGGCGCGCTGGGCGCGGCCCGCGGAGTAGGCGTGGACGCCCCACACCACGAACAGGCAGGCCAGCAGTGCGGCGCCGAGGGTGAGGGAGACGTATGGGTTCACAGGGCGGTCCGTGTGGTGAGTTCGTCGTCCGACAGGGCCACGCCGAAAGCCTGCGGGATCGGCTGGCTGTTCATGTAGAGGCGGTCCGCGATGCGGCGCGGCAGGGGAAGGTACTGGAAGTAGCCGCGTACGCGGTTGTCCGCGCCCATCGGCTGCGGTACGAACCGGCAGACCGTGGTGATCCGGAACGGTTCGCGGCCGTGCGAGTCGAGGATGGAGATCTCGGTGATGCGCCGGGTGCCGTCGCCGAAGCGGGTCAGCTGGACGACGACGTTGACGGCGCTGTTGATCTGGTCCTGGAGCGCCTCGAAGGGGATCTCGACCTCCGACATGGAGGCGAGGGTCTGGAGGCGCATCAGGGCGTCTTCGGAGCTGTTGGCGTGGACCGTGGCGAGGGAGCCGTCGTGGCCCGTGGACATCGCCTGGAGCATGTCGAGCGTCTCGCCTCCGCGGACCTCGCCGACGATGATGCGGTCGGGGCGCATGCGCAGGGAGTTGCGTACGAGGTCGCGGATGGTGATCCGGCCCTTGCCCTCCACGTTGGCGGGCCGGGATTCGAGGCGGATCACGTGTGCCTGCTGGAGCTGGAGCTCGGCGGAGTCCTCGATGGTGATGATCCGCTCGCCCTCCGGGATCAGTCCGGACAGGGCGTTGAGCAGGGTGGTCTTCCCGGTGCCGGTGGCGCCGGAGACGATCACGTTCATCTTGGCCGCGACCAGGCCCGACAGGAGCAGGAGCATCTGCTCGTCCAGGGAGCCGAGGCCGACCATCTCGCGCAGGGTGAAGGCCCGGGGGAAGCGGCGGATCGTGAGTGTCGCGCCGGTCAGGGACAGCGGCGGGATGATGACGTTGACGCGCTCGCCGCTGGGCAGGCGGGCGTCGACCATCGGGTTGGCCTCGTCCACGCGGCGGTTGACGGTCGAGACGATGCGCTCGATGGTCTGCATCAGCTGGTCGTGCGAGGCGAAGCGGAGCGGGAGCTGCTCGACGCGCCCGGCCCGTTCCACGAAGATCTGGTCGGGGCCGTTGACCATGATCTCGGAGATCGTGGGGTCTTCGAGGAGCGGTTCGAGCACGCCGAGGCCGAGCGCCTCGTCGACGACGCGGCGGATCAGCTGGGCGCGCCCGTCCGTGGACAGGACGGGGCCCTCGCGGCTGATGATGTGGCCCAGCACGCGTTCGAGCCGCGCCCGGCGCTCGGCGGGGGCCAGCGCGGACATCTCCGCGAGGTCGATCTCCTCCAGCAGTTTGGCGCGGTACGAGGAGACGAGCCGGCCGTCCTCGCGCGGGTTGTGGCGGTCGTCCGGTGTGTTGACCCGGGAACGCAGGCTCATGGTCTCGTCACTCCTTCGGGTCGTCGTTGGGCATGATCACCGTGGCGGTGGCGTCTTCGAAGGAGACGCCGGGGAGGACGGAGTTGACGCGGATGGTCGCCCTGGCCGTGACCGCGTCGGCCGTCTTCGTCACGGTCACCGTCGCCTCCAGGCTGCCCGTGACGGCCCCCTCGCCCGCCGCCTCACCGCCCCTGCCCGTCCGCGCCTCCACCCGGGCCGCCGTCCGCGCCGCCGTCTGCGCCTGCTGGTGGACGTACGCGACCCAGCCGAGCTGGATCCCGCACAGGGCGACGAGCAGCAGGATGGGGATGAAGCCGATGTACTCCAGCGCTACTTGGCCCCGGTCCGCTTGGTTGCGCCGCCTCATGGCGTCATTCCTCCCTCTCCATCGCCGCACCGGCCGTGCCGTCGATCGAGCCGAAGTCGAGCCCGGGGAACAGCACCGGGATCTTGAGGTTGACGGTCGCCTTGTAGACGCCCCCCGACGCACCGCAGTCCACGGACATGCTCCAGCTGCTCCCGACGTACTTGCCCGCCGCGGCCCGGCACTCCGCGGCCCCCTTCACCGCTCCCGCCCGCGCCGCCTCGTCCGCGGCGTTGCCCGCGAGCGAGAACGCGTACCCGATCAGCACGCACTCCCACACGGCCGCGACGAGCAGCAGGATCAGCGGCACCGTGCCGACGAACTCGACCGCCACCTGCCCCTGGTCGCCGCGCCCGCCCCGTCTGCGCGCGGGCACCCCTCAGCCCTCCCGGCCGCGCCGCGGCCACGGCCCGAGCGCGCCCCGGTCGCCGCCGCGCAGCCTGGCCAGCGGCCCGGAGGTCCGTACCGCCACGGCCGCGCCCGGCTCGGCGCCGGAGTGGGCGGTCAAGGGGGCGGAGGTGTCCGCGGCCGCGGTCTCCGGGGGTGCCAGCAGGCCCAGCTCCCCCGCCACCGTCCACAGCGCCTGCTTCACCGTCGACCTGTTGTCCAGGTCCTGCACCCGCCCGGCGTCGACGACCGCCTGGAGTTCCTTGAACGCGGCCGGCACCGGCGTCCGTACGGCCCGGGTCTTGGTGATCTTCTGGATCAGGGCGGGCTGGATCTCGGTGTGCTTGGTCCAGCGGTTGACGACCACCGCGGTGTCCTGCGCCTTGCGGACCTGGAGCCGTTCCCACATCCGGACCATGCGCTTCGCCGCCCGCACCGCGACCACGTCTGGGGTGGTGACCAGCACCGCCACGTCCGCCGTCTCCACGGCAGCCGCATTGGCGCCCGTGACCTGGGTGCCGCAGTCGATGACGACGAGCTCGTACCGGGCGCGCAGCGCGGCGATGATCTGCCGGGCGGCCCGGTCGTCGACCTCTTCGCCGCGCTCCCCTTCGGCCGGCGCCAGGAGCAGGGCCAGGCCGGTCCGGTCGTCGTAGACGGCGTCCTGCAGGACGCGCGGCGAGATGTCCTGGATGCCGGCGAGGTCGGCGATGGAGCGGCGGAACTGCACGTCGAGGTACGAGCCGACGTCCCCTGCCTGGAGGTCCATGTCGACCAGTGCGGTACGCCGCCCCGCGGCGGCCGCCGCCAGCGCGAACTGCACCGCCGTGAAGGTGGCGCCGACCCCGCCCTTGGCCCCGGTGACCGTGACGACGCGGCCGCCCGGGCCGGTGAAGACATCGGGGCCCCGGCCCAGGTGGCGGCGTACGCCCACGGACCACTGGGCGGCGGCCTGGACGCGGGCGGCGAGCTCCTCGTAGGCGAGCGGGAGGCCGACCAGGCCCCGCGCGCCGCAGTCCATGGCAGCGGAGAAGAGCGCGGGGCTCGAGTCCGAGGTGACGAGGACGACGCCGATCGCCGGGAAGCGCAGGGCGACTTCGCGGATGAGTTCGAGGGCGGGGAGCGGACCGATCCGCTCGTGGACGAGGACCACCTCGGGCAGGTCGTCGAGGGACTCGCCGGCGAGCCGGCCCAGCATGTCGAGGAGGGAGGCGGAGTCGGGTACGGGGGCGGCCGGCTCGGCTCCGGGCAGCTGGCTGAGGAGGGTGGCGATGACACGGGCGGCTTCCGGGTCGCCGACCGCGGGGAGGATGCGGGTGCTCAGGGTTGCCATCCGGGCCTCACTTGTCCCCGTCGAGGGTGTACGTGCGGTCGTTCGGGCCGGGCGCGGAGTCGGTGCCGGGGGCCACCAGGGCCAGGCGTACGTGCTCCGCGAACGACTCGGCGTACGCGACGCGCTGGGTGTCCTTGGTGTTCAGGGCGAAGGTGATCGGGACGGCCTCGGCGGGGCCCTTCTTGTCGCTGTCCTTGTCGAGCGGGGTGAGCTTGCCGACGTTGATGACGCGGGCGTTCGCGACGATGATCACCGCGCGGGACGGGTCGCCGTCCTTGGCGCCCTTGAACGTGGCGATGATGTTGACCTTCGCGCCCGAGTTGATCTTTCCGGCCACCCCCGTCGCGGCGTCGATCATGATGGCGATCTCCTGCTCGCCGGGCTGGAGCTGCGGCCGGTCGACGAACATGTCCGTCTGGAGCAGCGAGCCCGTGCGCAGCGTGGTGAGCGCGATCTTGTCCTTGAGCTGGCCGAGGTCGGTGACGGCGCTCGCCGAGAGCCACCGCCGGGGGACCGTGACCTCCTCGAACTGTCCGGCCGCCAGCGGGCTGTACGGGGCTATGTCGCCCTTCACCCGGTAGGCGACGACCTCGTCCCCGACCTTGGAGTTGACGTCGCCGATCACCACGAGGACTCCGCCGAAGGCGGCCAGGGCGCACAGGACCGACAGGAGCAGCAGGATGACGCCGCGGCGCTGGCGTGAGTTCATGGCCGTACAACCTCGCCGTTCTTGATTCGTTCGGGGCCGGTCAGGATCTGGATCTGGAGCGGGTGGCGGGCCGCCCCGCCGGGGCGGTCGCCGGCGGTGGCGCGGTCAGCGGGGCCGCGCAGAAGCCGCAGCGGTCGCCGATGAGTTCGAAGCCGCACCAGCGGCACTCCTCGCGGCGGACCGAGGCGACGAGCTGGTAGAGGACAGACGGGTCCGGGATGGCCGCGGCGAACTCCACGAGCTTCGGCGTGGCCCACCAGGCGGGCGAGTCGGCCGGCAGCGGGTTCTCCATGACGCCCTGGACCTGCCAGGCGGGTGCCAGGTCGCCGACCACCCAGTCGGAGGCGAGCTGGCCCCTGGCGAAGGTGAGGTGCGTGGCGTACGCGGGCCCGGGGGGCAGGGAGCCGGAGGCGGCGCCCCCGCCGCCGTGGGCGCCGGACGAGCGCCGGGAGAGCGCGGAGCCCCCGGGTTTCGGGGCGCCCGAGGGCTTGGAGGCGCCCAGCTTGACCAGGTGCGGGACCGGGTTGGCCAGGACGGCGAACAGTGCGTTCGGCTGCCACGACTTGGCGTGCGCGCCGAGCCCGACCGGCACCCGGTCGAGCTTGGCCACCGTGCCCAGCAAGGCGCCCGCGTGGATGTAGTGGGAAAGCAGCCGGGCGGCGGAGGCGAGCACGCCGGGGCTGAAGTCGCAGACGCTGAGCTGGCGCAGCTGACGCACCAGCAGGGCCGTTGCCAGCGGCGGGAGATCGATGTCGAGGAGCGCCATCCGGTCGGTTTCCAGGATGGCGCGCACGGTGTGCAGCCGGTGGACCGTGGCGGCCGGGAGCCAAGGCGGCACGACGACGACGAGATGGCCGTGGCGCTCCAGAAGGGCGGCAGCCTGGGAGAGCGAGCCCTCCAGGTCGATCTGCTGCGGCGGCGATAACACGGCCGCCGTCGGGGTGTGCCGGTCCGGGGCCGGCAGCACCAGATCGGCGCTGGTGACAGCAATGGCGGTCGGCACGCGCATCCCCCCGTTCACCCCATGCCCAGCGGACGTTCACACCACCCGGCAGTCCGTCCGCGGACGGCTCCGGGCGCGCGCCGCACATCCCCACACGGCCGCGCACGCGCTGCGCGACCGCAAATGATCAGCCCTCGGCCCCCTTGCCCCAGCACCATATCCGCGTCCCCCCTGGCAGGGCAGGGGCTTGCCCATTCCTGTGCCACGAGCACATGTCACAGGTGGCGGGAAACCCGGACAACCGGGATCGGAACCCGTGCGCCCGGGTCGATCGGTTCAAGCCATATTGCAAACACCCTTGACATGGACATTGGACTAGACCAACTTGTCGGTGGGGCACCCCACTTGCCCCGGACGCGTACCTCACATCCCCTCTCTCCCCCCACCGGAGCCCACGTGAACCGCATACGCTCCCTCGCCGTACCCCTCGCCGTGACGCTGACCGCCGGCGCGCTGACCGCCCTCGCCGCCGGTACCGCCCAGGCCGCCGACGTCAACGTCGCCCGCAACGGCGGCTTCGAGTCCGGCCTCGCCAACTGGACCTGCACCTCCGGCAGCGGCGCGGTCGTCGCCTCCCCCGTCTTCGCCGGCGCCGCCGCCCTGAAGGCCACCCCGGCGGGCCAGGACAACGCCCGCTGCAGCCAGAGCGTCACGGTCAAGCCGAATTCGACCTACACGCTGAGCGAGCAGGTCAACGGGTCGTACGTGTACCTCGGCGCGACGGGGACCGGCACCCAGGACGTCTCCACCTGGACGCCGGGCACGGGCGGCGGCTTCCAGAAGCTGTCCACCACCTTCACCACCGGGCCGAACACCACCCAGGTCACCGTCTACACCCACGGCTGGTACGGCCAGCCGGGCTACGTCGTCGACGAGTTCAGCGTCTTCGGCCCCGACGGCGGCGGCGGCACCGACCCCGCCCCGACCGTGCCGGGCGCCCCGGCCGGCACCGCCGTTTCCGGCCAGAGCTCCAGCGGGCTCACCCTTTCGTGGAACGCGGTCGGCGGAGCCACCGGCTATCACGTGTACCAGGACGGCGTCCGCGTCCGGACGGTGACGGGCACCTCCGCGCAGATCACCGGGCTCACCGCGTCGACCTCGTACTCCTTCCAGGTGAGCGCGTACAACGCGGCGGGCGAGAGCCCGAAGGCGGCCTCCGTCACCGGCACCACGACGGGCGGCGGGGGCCCCAACCCGAACCCCGCGGTGCCCCGGCACGCGCTGACCGGCTACTGGCAGAACTTCAACAACGGCGCGACCGTGCAGAAGATCTCCGACGTGTCCTCGCAGTACGACATCATCGCCGTCTCCTTCGCCGACGCCACGACCACGCCCGGCGCCATCGCCTTCAACCTCGACTCGGCGGGCCTCGGCGGCTACACGGTCGCCCAGTTCAAGGCCGACATCGCCGCGAAGAAGACGGCCGGCAAGTCCGTCATCCTCTCCATCGGCGGCGAGAAGGGCACCATCTCGGTCAACGACTCGGCGTCGGCGACCAACCTCGCGAACTCCGCGTACGCGCTGATGCAGGAGTACGGCTTCAGCGGCATCGACATCGACCTGGAGAACGGCCTGAACCCGACCTACATGACGCAGGCGCTCCGCGCGCTGGCTGCGAAGGCCGGCCCCTCGTTCGTCCTCACGATGGCCCCGCAGACCATCGACATGCAGTCGACGCAGGGCGGCTACTTCAAGACGGCGCTCGCGGTGAAGGACATCCTGACCGTCGTCAACATGCAGTACTACAACAGCGGCTCGATGAACGGCTGCGACGGCAACGTCTACTCCCAGGGCTCGGTGGACTTCCTCACCGCGCTGGCCTGCATCCAGTTGGAGGGCGGTCTCGACCCCTCGCAGGTGGGCATCGGAGTTCCGGCCTCCCCGAGCGGCGCGGGCAGCGGCTACGTCTCGCCGGCCATCGTGAACAACGCGCTGGACTGCCTGACCAGGGGCACGGGCTGCGGCAGCTTCAAGCCGTCGAAGACCTACCCCGGACTGCGGGGCGCGATGACCTGGTCGACCAACTGGGACGCCAAGGCGGGTAGCGCTTGGTCAAACGCGGTGGGTCCGAAGGTCCACGGCCTGCCGTAGCAGGTAGGTGTGTGGGGGTGGCCGACCGGCCGCCTGCTGGCTGGTTCCGATTCTTGACCCGGACATGCCACGAGAGCACGCTGTGCGCGTCCGCACGGCTACCCCCCACTCCCACCCAGGAGAACGCATGCGGCTCCACCACCGCCGAAGGGCCGCCGTCACGGCGGCCCTTCTCGCGCTCGCGCTCGGCGCACCCGCCTACGGCATGAGCGCGACGGCAGCCCCGCCACCCACCCCGTCCACCGCCACCCAGGACGAGGCGATCGTCCAGTACGAGATCCAGGGCCCGGCCACGGCGGCCGAACGCACCGCCCTGCTCCGTACCGGCGTCTCCATCGACGAGGTGGACGCCCGCTCGGTCGTCGTCAGCGCCGACACCATGCAGGCGAAGAAGCTGCGCGCGCTCGGCTACGAGCTGACCGCGCTGCCCGGACCGCCGGACCGCTCCGACGGACGCGACATCGCCGCCGGGGTCAACGACTTCCCGTCGAAGGACGCGCTCTACCACAACTACGCCGAGGCGAACGCGGAGATCGACCAGCGCATCGCCCAGTACCCCTCGATCATGAGCAAGCGGGTGATCGGGAAGTCGTACCAGGGCCGGGACCTCGTCGCCATCAAGATCAGCGACAACGTCGCGGCCGACGAGGCCGAGCCCGAGGTCCTCTTCACCGCCCACCAGCACGCACGTGAGCACCTGACGGTCGAGATGGCCCTCTACCTGCTCAAGGAGTTCGGCTCGAAGTACGGGACGGACACGCGCGTCACCAACATGGTCAACGGCCGCGAGATCTGGATCATCCCCGACCTCAACCCCGACGGCGGCGAGTACGACATCGCCTCCGGCTCCTACCGCTCCTGGCGCAAGAACCGGCAGCCCAACGCCGGCTCCTCGTACGTCGGCACGGACGAGAACCGCAACTGGAACTACAAGTGGGGCTGCTGCGGCGGCTCCAGCGGCAGCAAGAGCTCCGAGACCTACCGGGGCGCGGCGGCGGAGTCGGCGCCCGAGGTGAAGGTGGTCTCGGACTTCGTACGGAGCCGTGTGGTCGGCGGCAAGCAGCAGATCACGGCCGCCATCGACTTCCACACCTACAGCGAGCTCGTGCTGTGGCCGTTCGGTTGGACGTACAACGACACGGCGCCCGGTCTGACCGCCGACGACCTGGCCGTGTACAAGAAGATCGGCACCAGCATGGCGGCCGGCAACGGCTACACGCCGGAGCAGTCGAGCGACCTGTACATCACGGACGGGACGATCGACGACTGGCTGTGGGGCAACCAGAAGATCTTCGCCTACACCTTCGAGATGTACCCGACCGGCTCGGGCGGCGGCGGCTTCTACCCGCCCGACGAGGTCATCGAGCGCGAGACGGTGCGGAACAAGGACGCGGTGCTCCAGCTGCTGGAGAACGCGGACTGCATGTACCGCTCGATCGGCAAGCAGGCGCAGTACTGCCCGTAGTGGTCCGCACGCGCCGGGGCGCCCCACCGCCAGGGGGGCGCCCCCTCGCCGTCTACTCCTTCTTCACGTCCTCGGCATTGCGCCAGATGGTGAGGTCGACGGTGATGTACCTGCTCGGCTCGTTCGCACCGGACTTGCCGCGGTAGGTCGCGACCGCGACGTGCCCGGCCTTGCTCAGCACGCAGATCTGCGATCCGTCCGTGAGCTGGTCGAGCCCGACCTTCTCGGTGAAGCGGGTCACGGCGCGGCAGGTCTCCAGCGAGCCCTTCTCCGAGTTGTTCAGCAGGACCAGCTTCCCGTTCGCGGTGCCGAACCTCTCTTCCCCGAACAGGGTGTCCCGGTAGTAGTAGAGGTCGCCGTGTCCGTAGCTCACGCCCGCGCCGCTCGACTCCTCGGCCGGGCGCGGCGGGTTGTCGGCGAACATCAGCTGGTGGTTCTGCGGCACGTCGATGCCCTGGTAGGAGACCGGTTGCGGATCGGCCCGCTTCTGGTCCGCGCCCGGGGAGGCGCTGCTGCCGGCCGCGGCGCCGCCGGACCCCTTGGAGTCGCCGGCCCCGCCCTTGCCGTCCGGCAGCAGGGACCCGACGACCGCGAGCCCGATGACCGCGGCCACGACGGCCCCGGCGACGATCAGCCCCGTCCGCTTGGGGCGGGGCTGCTGGGGCGGCGCGAACCCCTGGGTGTGGAAGGGCGGCGGAGTGCTGTAGCCCGGCGTGTACTGGGGCTGCGGGTACGGGTGCTGCGGGTACGACGGCTGCGGGTACGGGGACCGCGCCTGCGAGGGCTGCGGGGGCGGCGTCCGGTAGCCGGGCGGCACCGCCCCCGGCCCGGGCTGCGCCAAAGCGGCCTGCGTCGGCGCGGCGGCCACGCCGGTCGGCGTGTACGCGGGCGCGGCGGCGGCCGGCGGAGGCGTACTCGGGGCCCCGGGCGGCGGGGAGAGCTCGGTCGGCGTCGCAGCCGGCGCCGCGGTCGGCGGCTGCGGCGGCGGGGTGGGCGCCGGGGCGGGCAGTCGCAGCCGCTCGGTGATGGAACCGGCCACCTCCCGCGGCAGCCAGTCCTCGCCCTGGCGCAGCGGGACGGCCGAGGCTTCGTTGCACAGCTCGATGATCTCGGTCACCGTCGGGCGGTCGGCCGGGTCGCGGCTGAGGCAGCGGGTCACCACGGGCCGCAGCTGCGGGCTCAGCCCGCTGAGGTCGGGGTCCTCGTGCACGATCCGGTAGAGCACCGCGTGCGAGGGTCCGTCGCCGTAGACGGAAGCCCCCGTCGCGGCGAAGGCGGCGATGAGGCCGAGGGCGAAGACGTCGGTGGCCGCGGTGACCGTACCCGCCGACGCCTGTTCGGGCGCCATGAACGCAGGGGTTCCGACACTGACGCCGGTGCTGGTCAGCGCGGTGCTGTCGGCGGCCCGTGCGATGCCGAAGTCGATGACCCGCGGGCCGTCGGAGGCGAGGAGGACGTTGGCCGGCTTCAGGTCGCGGTGGACGATGCCCGCGCCGTGGATGACGTGGAGGGCCTCGGCGACCCCGACGGTCAGCAACAGCACGCTGCTCGCGGGCAGTCCACCGTGCCGGGCCACGGCGTGCGCGAGCGAGGGGCCGGGCACGTAGGCCGTGGCCAGCCAGGGCTGGGAGCCCTCGGTGTCCGAGTCGATGACCGGCGCCGTGTAGAGGCCCTGGACCCGCTGCGCGGACCGCACCTCCTGCTGGAAGCGCCGCCGGAACTCCGGGTCCTCGCCGAACTCGGCGCGGATCACCTTGATGGCGATCGGCCGGCCGCCCGGCGTGTAGGAGAGGTACACCTTGCCCATGCCGCCGGCGCCCAGGACCGCCGCGAGGCGGTAGCCGCCCACGACGGCCGGGTCGTCCGCCTTGAGCGGTTGGAAGAAGTCGGCCGAAGGTGTACTGCCCATGTAAGGAACCATCCCCCTGCTAGCGGCGATACAGCTCCCGCCGACGCCCCGAAGTCACCCGCGAGGGTACCCAATGTCCGGGTCCCCGGCGCACCGGAACCCCGTGGCGGCGCCCGGAGTCGGGCGCCGCCGTTCCGCTGCTATCCGAGCACCGCGAGGGCGTCGATCTCGATCAGCAGCCCGTCCGGGAGTCCCACGTACACGGTGGTGCGGGCGGCCGGGACCTCCTTGAGGCCCTGCTCCTCGAAGTAGGCGTTGTAGAGGTCGTTCATCTCGGCGAAGTGGCCGGTGTCGGTGAGGTAGACGCGGATCATAATCGCGTCGTCCCAGCTCGCGCCGCCGGCCTCCAGTACGGAGCGGACGTTCTCCAGGGTCTGGAGCGTCTGCTCGCGCAGCGTCGGCCCGGCCGGCGTCGGCGGCCTCCCGTCCACGTGCGGCAGGAAGCCGACCTGGCCGGCGACCTGGAGGATGCTGCCCTTGCGCACGCCGTGCGAGAACCTCGCGGGCGGCGCGGTGTGGGAGCCGGGGGTGATGGCGGTCTTGTCGGTCATGACCGGTCTTCCTGTTCGGGGCCCGAGCCTGAGTACTCGCGGCCGATGGCGTCCGCGGTCCGCCGGACGAGCGGGAGCAGTTCGAGCAGCCCGTCGGCGGAGAGGACCACGCCGGGGGCGGACACGGACATCGCGGCGACCACGCGTCCGCCGGGTCCGCGGACGGGGGCGGCGAGGCAGTTCAGCGCCTCCTCGTGGCCGCCGAAGTCGGTGGCCCACCCCTGCGCGCGTACGAGGTCCAGCTCCCGCAGGTACGCGTCCGCGTCGGGGGTGGAGCGCGGGGTGTACGCCGGGTAGTCGATCCGCAGCGCGAGGGCGCGGCGCTCCTCCTGCGGCAGGTCGGCGATCAGCAGCTTGGCCACCGCCGCGACGGTCAGGGGCACGGGCCGGCCGATGCGCGAGTACATCCGCACCGGATAGCGGCTGTCGACCTTGTCGACGTAGACGACCTCGTCGTCCTGGTGGAGCGCGAGGTGCACGGTGTGCCCGGTGATCCGGTTGAGTTCGACGAGGTGCGGGTGCGCGACGTCCCGCACGTCGAGGTTCTCGAGGGATTCGGCGGCCAGCGCGAAGAGGGCGGCTCCGAGCCGGTAGCGCCCGTCGGCCTGCCGGTAGACGAGGCCGTGCTCGTGCAGGGTCCGCAGCAGCCGCAGCGCGGTGCTCTTGTGCACGCCGAGCACCTCGGCGACCTCGCCGAGCCCGGCCGGGCCCTTGGCCAGGGCGGGCAGGATCCGCAGCGCCCGCTCCACCGACTGGCTCACGCCGCGTACCTCCGTGTGCCGTCCTGTGGGCGCCGTGGGCCCGTTGACCCGCCGTCATCCGGGATGTTAGACAGCATGCATCCGTACACGCAACGACCGTTGCGCACGACGCAACAACCGCGACACCCGGGAGGCACGTACATGCCCAGCGACCCCGTCCAGGCCCTCGCCCAGGAACCGGTCGACCACCGGTTCAAGGGGCTCCCCCCGGACGCCGAGGACGCGGGCCTCACCGTCGGCCGGCTCGCCGCCGAACGGCGCAACCTGTACACCGGCGGGTTCACCACGCCGGTGCTCACCCTCGACGCCGACGCGCTGGACCACAACCTCGCCGCCCTCGGTACGTACGCCGAGCGCCACGGGCTCGCCTTCGCCCCGCACGGCAAGACCTGCATGGCCCCCCAGCTGTTCAACCGTCAGCTCGCCCAAGGCGCCTGGGGCATCACGGCCGCCGTCCCCCACCAGGCCCGGGTCTACCGCGCCTTCGGCATCCAGCGCATCTTCCTCGCCAACGAGCTGGTCGACGCCGCCGCCCTGCGCTGGGTCGCCGCCGAGCTCGCCGCCGACCCCGACTTCCGGTTCGTCTGCTACGTGGACTCCGTGCGCGGGGTCGAGCTCATGGACCGGGCCCTCCAGGGCCAGGCCCAGCGCGTCGAGGTGGTCGTCGAGCTCGGCGCCGGCGAGGGCGCCCGCACGGGGGCCCGCAGCGACGACGACTGCCGGGCCGTCGCCGACGCCGTGGCGCGGGTGGACACGCTGCGCCTCGTCGGCATCGCCGGCTACGAGGCCGAGGTGCCCGGCGCCGAACCGGAGTCCGTGCACGCGTACCTGCGCCGACTCACCTCGCTGGCCGTCGAGTTCGACAAGGCGGGGCGGTTCGCCGATGCGCAGGAGATCGTCGTCAGCGCCGGCGGCTCCGCCTGGTTCGACGCGGTCGCCGACGTGTTCGCCGAGCTCCCGGAGCTGTCGCTGCCCACGCTCAAGCTGCTGCGCTCCGGCGCGTACGTCTCCCACGACCACGGCTGGTACACCCGCCTGACCCCCTTCAACCGGGTTCCCGAGGAGGGCGGCCTGCGACCCGCCTTCCGGCTCTGGGCGCAGGTCGTCTCCCGCCCCTCCCCCACCCAGGCGTTCGTCAACGCCGGCAAGCGCGACATCGCCTACGACCTCGGGCTCCCCGAGGTCGAGCTCGTGCGCGACCCGCTCGACGGCACCGAGCGGCCGGCCCCGGGCGTCCGCGTCGTCAAGCTCTCCGACCAGCACACCTGGCTGGAAACGGACTCCGCCGAGGACCTGGACGTCGGCGACTGGGTGGCGCTCGGCATGTCCCACCCCTGCACCATCTTCGAGAAGTGGCCGCTCATCCCGGTCGTGGAGGCCGACGGCACGGTCACCGACTACGTCCGGACCTTCTTCTAGGACATGGACCTGGTCATCCGAGGGGCCCGCGTCGTCGACGGCACGGGCGGGCCCTCCTACACCGCCGACGTCGGGATCCACGAGGGCCGCATCGCCCGGATCGGCAGGCTCGGCGGCGGACGCCGGACCCTCGACGCCCACGGTCTGGTCCTCTCCCCGGGGTTCGTCGACATGCACGCCCACAGCGACCTCGCGCTGCTCCGCGACCCGGACCACAGCGCGAAGGCCGCCCAGGGCGTGACCCTCGAAGTCCTCGGTCAGGACGGCCTGTCCTACGCCCCCGCCGACGATCGGACCCTGGGCGAGGTGCGGGCCGCCATCGCCGGCTGGAACGGCACGGGCGAGGACATCGACTTCACCTGGCGGGACGTGGGCGGCTACCTCGACCGCCTCGACGCGCAGGGCATCGCCGTCAACGCCGCCTACCTCGTCCCTCAGGGCACCGTCCGCGCCTTGGCCGTCGGCTGGGACGACCGTCCCGCGACCGCCGCGGAGCTGGACCGGATGCGCGCCCTGGTCGCCGAGGGCCTCACGCAGGGCGCCGTCGGCATGTCCTCCGGCCTCACCTACACCCCCGGGATGTACGCCTCGGGCGCCGAGCTGACCGAGCTGTGCCGCGTGGTGGCGGCGTACGGCGGCTACTACTGCCCGCACCACCGCTCCTACGGGCGCGGCGCGCTCGCCGCCTACGCCGAGATGGTCGAGCTGACCCGCGAGGCCGGCTGCGCACTGCACCTGGCGCACGCCACGATGAACTTCGGCGAGAACCGGGGCCGCGCCCCCGAGCTGCTGGCCCTCCTGGACCGGGCGCTGGCCGACGGCGCCGACATCAGCCTCGACAGCTACCCGTACACCCCCGGCTGCACCACGCTGGTCGCCCTCCTGCCGAGCTGGGCGAACGAGGGCGGACCCGAGGCGGTCCTCGCGCGCCTGCGCGACGACGGGGAATCCGAGCGGATCCGTTACGCGCTGGAGGTGGAGGGCGCCGACGGCTGCCACGGCGTGCCCGTCGACTGGTCCACGATCGAGATCGCCGGGACCACCGATCCGGCCTACGGCGCGCACGTCGGCACGCGCGTGCGCGACTGGGAGAGCGCCCGGCGGCTGCTGCTCGGCGACCGGCTCGGCCCGAGCATCCTTCAGCACGTCGGGCACGAGGAGAACGTACGGGCGATCATGCGCCACCCGGTCCACACGGGCGGCTCGGACGGCATCCTGCAGGGTGCGAAACCGCACCCCCGGGCCTACGGCACCTTCCCGCACTACCTCGGGCACTACGTGCGCGAACTGGGCGTCCTCTCCCTGGAGGAGTGCGTCGCCCACCTGTCGGGCCGCCCGGCGGCCCGGCTGCGCCTGCCCGACCGGGGGACCATCGCGGTGGGCCACCGTGCGGACCTCGTCCTCTTCGATCCGCGGACGGTCGCGGCCGGGTCCACGTACGAGCGTCCGCGCGCCTTGCCGACGGGGATCCCGCACGTCCTGATCGACGGGCGGTTCGTGATGCGGGACGGACGCAGGACGGACGTCCTGGCCGGGCGGTCCGTGCGCCGCACCCCCTACCGGGGCCGCTGAGGCCCCGTCGTCGACGGCCGGCGGGGCCCCTGGCCGCATCCGCCGGAACGGGTGGGAACCGACCGGCCGTTCGAGCCGGGCCGCCTACGATGGCGGCATGCTCGCCTTCGTCCCGGCCGCCCTGTTCCTCGCCCTCTTCGGCGTGAGCGTCCGGGAGGACCGCCGGCGCTTCCGCAACGCCGTCTACCTGGGACTCACCGTGATGTTCCTGTCGCTCGGCCTGCTCACCCTGGTCCCGGACCTGCCCCACGGACTCGGCACGTTCGTCGTCGCGACGGTCCTGCTGGTCCCCGCACTCGGCACGGTCGCGCTCGGCGTCTTCCTGATCGGCAACGGCCTGACGATGGTCCGCAAGGAGGGCCGCAGCCCGGCCAACCTGCTCTCCCTCATGGCGGGGGTGGGCATCTTCGCCCTGATCGCCTTCGTCCTGGCCCTGGGCAGCCTGAGCTCCGGACCGCTGGACGCGGTGGTCGCGGGCGTGGTCCTCCTCGCCGGCTACGTCTCCTTCCTCTTCCTCTGCTTCCTCGCCTACGCCTTCCTCTACGGCCGGATCAAGGTGCGCGGGGACGTCGACTACGTGGTCGTGCTCGGCTCCGGCCTCATCGGCGGCGACCGGGTCCCGCCGCTGCTGGCCTCGCGGCTGCGCAAGGGCCGGGAGATCCACGACGCCCAGATCGCGCGGGGCGGCCGGGTGCCGCTGCTGCTGGCCTCCGGCGGCAAAGGGACGGGCGAGCAGCTCGCGGAGGCCCGGGCGATGGCCGACTGGCTGATCGAGCGGGGCGTGCCGCGGGAGCACCTGCGGCTTGAGGACCGCTCCCGCACGACCGAGGAGAACCTCGACCACAGCCGCGAGATCATGCTGGCCGGGAACCCGTCCTACCGCTGCGTGGTGGTGACCAACGACTTCCACGCCTTCCGCGCCGCGATGACGGCCCGCAAGGTCGGGGTGAACGGGCAGGTCCTGGGCTCGCCGACGGCGAAGTACTTCTGGCCGAGCGCGACGATCCGCGAGTTCGCGGCGGTCTTCTGGGAGCACAAGATCGTCAACCTCGGGATCTGCGGCGGGATCGTCGCGCTGACCGCACTGCTGGCGATCAACCTCTGAGGCGCGGAGTATGGGGCCAGGGGGAATCCCGAGGAGGTACGCGATGGCCAGTGAATCGGACCAGCAGCCCCAGCGTCCGGCCCATCTCTACACGGGTTCGGAACGCCCCTACGACCCTGAGGACCTCGTGATGGCGCGCGGCCAGGAGCCGACTCCGGAGCGGCTCGAAAAGGCGCGCCAGCTGATCGAGAAGGAAGGCGCGAAGGCCCTCGAGCGCTACCTCCCGTAGCCGGACAGGGGCGCGGGGCGCGGTCCCCGGTGGTATCCCCGGACGGAGTCCGGGGGATGTGTGAGGGCGGGGCGGGGAGCGGCTCGGCCGAGCGGCCCCCCGCCCCGCCCGGTCGGCGCGCGGCGCCGGCCGGGCCGCATCCAGACTCGGTGGACGCTCGTTAGCCGTGCGGGGGGCCGATCCGAAGGACGACGCACGATGCAGACGACCGAGACCCCCGCCGCCGTCGACTGGGACCACCCCGCCGACCCACCGCCCGGCCTGCCCCTGGCGCACGTGCGCGCCTACGTCGACACCTCCGGGGCCGACGGCCACCTGTGGCGCGGTGTCCCGACGCTGCTGCTGACCACGGTCGACCGGCTCTCCGGCCGGGCCGTGCGGACCCCGCTGATCTACGGCAAGGACGGCGCCCGCCACATCGTCCTGGCGACCGCCGCGGAGGGCCCCTGGGGCATCCCCTCCTGGTACCGCAACCTGACCGTGCGCCCCGAGGTCCGCGTCCAGGTCGGCGCCCTGACCGCGCAGGCCCGCGCGCGGACGGCGACCGCGGTGGAGCGGGAGATGTACTGGGAGGTCATGACCGCCCTGTGGCCCGCCTACGAGGACCAGCAGGCGGCGGCCGCGCCCCGGGAGATCCCGCTGGTCATCATCGAACGCTGACCCCGCCCCCTCACGGCCCCGCGGCTTTCCGTCGCCACCCTTCAGTCGCGGTCGTACACCGTGACGTCGATGCCCTTCGCGCAGAGCTGCTCCAAGATCAGCGGCTCGACACGTGCCCACGTGCCGCCTCCGAGTCCGCACCCGATGCGTGGCATGTGGACCGAGGCCCCCAGCTCGACGGCGTGGGCGGCCAGCGCGGCGAGGCATCGCTCGACCGCCTCGTAACGGATGGGCGGGCCGCCGCTGCCGGTGCGCATGCCGTGCTGGCCCACCATGTTCGCGACCCAGGTGTCCGGGCGGACCGGGACGATCCGCACCGCGCCGAGGCCGAAGTCGTTCCCACCGCGCCCCCGGTACCAGGCCCGGTACTCGGCCTCCGGTTCGGTCCAGCGTTTCGACAGCGCGAGGACGAACCCCTTTCCCCAGCCTCCGCGATCGTTGCAGACGTGCGCGATGATCTTCGGCCCCTTGGCCTGCGGGCTGGTCGCGTCCCCACCGATGATCTTCAGTTCCGTCATCCCGGCAAGGTACCGGCCCCCTGTGACAACGCAGGAAGACACTTGTTCCCTGGTGCCGGCCCCACCCGGGCGGGCCGCCCCGCCCGCATCCCGTTCCGGCGCGCGGCTACAGGTACTCCCGTGCGAACTCCACCGCCCACTCGACCGCGGTCACGGGAACGGGACCCGAGTGGGGGTCGATGGTGAGGTGGGCGGCCTCCCAGTCGCCGTCCTGCTCGCGGTGGATGACGAAGACGGCCGGCACCTGGGCGCCCTTCGGGGTGGCCCAGAACTCGATGGCCCGGTCGTCACCGTCCGAACCGAGCGCCTCGATCACCATGTCCCCGACCGTGAACTCCACTGCCCCACCCCTCGCACCCGCGCGCCCTCACGACCTCGGCACGGCGCCCCGCGGCCCCGTGCGCACACGCCCCAGCCTCCACCGGGCGCGGGCCGCGCCGCATGAGTGCGCGTACTCAGGCCCGTACTCACACCCGCGCCGCGCCTCCCGCCGCGCGCACCGGAACACGGCAGGGTGACGAGCGCAACACCGGTCCGGCCCCCTCCCGCGCGCTCACCCATTCCGCAGGCCGGAGCCGCGCACCGGCCCCGGTTTCCAAGGGCACGCGGCGCCCGCACCCAAGCATTGCGCGAAAGGGTACATATCGGTCTACCGTCCACCCCTCGGATCCGGGGCGAATACCCGAGCGCGCCCGCATCCGGCGCCGTAAGCTCCCGTCATGCAGGTGATCCAGTCAACGAAACTCGCCAATGTCTGCTACGAAATCCGCGGCCCCGTGCTCGAAGAGGCCATGCGGCTCGAAGCAGCAGGTCATCGCATCCTCAAGCTCAACACCGGCAACCCCGCGGCCTTCGGCTTCGACTGCCCGCCGGAGATCCTTGAGGACATGCTCCGCAACCTGGGCACCGCCCACGGCTACGGGGACGCGAAGGGGCTGCTCTCGGCGCGCCGCGCGGTGATGCAGCACTACCAGACCAAGGGCATCGACCTGGACGTCGAGGACATCTACCTCGGCAACGGGGTCTCCGAGCTGATCCAGATGTCGATGCAGGCACTGCTCGACGACGGCGACGAGGTCCTGGTGCCCGCACCGGACTACCCGCTGTGGACCGCGTCCGTATCGCTGGCCGGCGGCACCGCCGTGCACTACCGGTGCGACGAGCAGTCCGACTGGATGCCGGACCTCGCGGACATCGAGCGCAAGGTCACCGACCGCACCCGCGCGATCGTGATCATCAACCCGAACAACCCGACCGGCGCGGTCTACGACGACGAGATGCTGCGCGGGCTCACGGACATCGCCCGCCGCCACAACCTGATCGTGTGCTCGGACGAGATCTACGACCGGATCCTCTACGACGGCACCACGCACACGAACACCGCCGCCATCGCCCCCGACCTGCTGACGCTGACCTTCAACGGACTGTCCAAGAACTACCGCGTCGCCGGCTACCGCGCCGGCTGGATGGCGGTCTGCGGCCCCAAGAAGAACGCGTCCTCGTACATCGAGGGTCTGACGATCCTGGCGAACATGCGGCTGTGCGCCAACATGCCCTCCCAGCACGCCATCGCCACCGCCCTCGGCGGCCGGCAGTCGATCGTCGACCTGGTGCTGCCCGGCGGGCGGCTGCTCGAACAGCGCGACACGGCCTACGACCTGCTGACGCGGATCCCCGGCATCACCTGCGTGAAGCCCAAGGGCGCGCTGTACCTCTTCCCCAAGCTGGACCCGACCATCTACAAGATCAAGGACGACCGGCAGATGGTCCTCGACCTGCTGCGCGAGGAGAAGATCATGGTCGTGCACGGTACGGGCTTCAACTGGCCCGAGCCCGATCACTTCCGGATCGTGACCCTGCCGAACGCGAAGGACCTGGCCGACGCGGTGACCCGGATCGGGAACTTCCTCGACGGCTACAGCCAGCCCTAGGGGCGCCGCGACACCCTTAGGGGTTGCACCCGGCACACAGGAACAGGAATCAGCTCAACTTTAGAACGGATCCAATGTAGGATGGTCTCCTGACCCCGCAGGAGGCCTCCGCATGTACGAGCCGATTCGCAGCAAGTCGGTCGACGCCCGTATGGGCGGCCACCGCACCGACTACCCCCGCAGCAGCCGTTCCGAAGCGCTGGACATCCAGCTCGCCGGCCACCTCGCCGCGCTGCTCACCGTCACGGACGAGCTCGGCCTCGACGAGGCCGCGGCCCGCATCGCGGTGGAGGTGGCCCGCCTGCGCGGGGCGCAGCCCGCGCGTGCGCCCCGCGGCTCCGGCCACGACGCCGAGGCCGCCCCCTCGCTGCACCAGCGCGCCCACGACCTCGCCGCCCGCGCCCTGCTCGTCGCCGCCTCGCGCGCCGACACCACGGTCGCGATCCTCGCCGCCGAGCGCATGGACGCGCACGCCGCCGCGCTCGACCTCGTCGGCGCCCACTGACGGCCCCGGTCCGGGGCCGCGGAGGCTCCGGACCGGGCGCCCTTGCCCCGCGGGGCCGAGCCCGCGACTCCGCGCGGGCCGCACCCTCGTACGGGGCCGAACTCCCGCGCCGCGCTCCGTCTCACCCCCGCGCCGCGCCCGCGCCTCGCCGGGCGGGCGAACCCGCACCGCGGGCCGCCCCTAGGGGGCCGGGGTGAAGTCGGCGGCGGCGATACCGCACCAGGGGACCGTGGCCGGCGGCCAGATCGGCCCGAGCGCGTCGGCGCGCTCCACCGCGGCCGGGGAAACGCCGGGGATCTTCACCAGGGCCTGGGGGCCCCGCGCGTCCGGGACCGCCGGACCCGGACTCGGGACCGCGCCCGGGGCCGGGCCCGCGCCGGACGGAGTCGGCCCCGCGTCCGGCTGCTCGCGGAACTCCACGGTGACGACATAGGCCCCCTCGCCCGGAAAGCGGTTCACCGCCTCGACCGAGGCCGTCACCCGCCGGCTTGCCGGATCGATTCGGCAGTCCGTGATCCGTACGTCGTCCCGCGCGGCCCCGGCCGCACGCGCGACCGGCGCGCCGCCTGCCCACACGTACAGCCCCAGCGGGGCGAAGACCAGCAGTCCCGCCACGACCACCAGGGCGACCAGCCAGCCCTGCCATTTCAACGCACTCACGCCCATGGCACGATCCTCCCGGCCGCCCGCCCCGCTCACCAGCACCCACGGGCCCACACAGCATTTCGAAGTGGGACCGTCTGGTCACCTGCCGTTCACTCGGCTCGGCGCGGAATGTGGGTTTCCGCGAGCACGCTGCACCCGTGAGACGCATCCTGGGCATCACCCTGGCGCTCCTCCTGGTCGGCGGCGTCACAGCCGTCATCCTCACGGGGGGCAAGAAGCCGGAGGGCACGGCAACGAAGACCGTGCGTGGCGTCATCGGTTCGGAGAAGTCCGACTTCTTCCGCGACCCCGACGTCGTCAAGGCCCTTGCGGACAAGGGCTACACCGTGAAGGCCGAGACTTCGGGCTCCTGGGCAATGGACCAACTCGCCCTCAAGGAGTACGACTTCGCCTTCCCCAGCAGCAGTGAACCCGCCAAGGAGATCGAGGCCGCGGCCGGGGTGAAGGGCGCCCAGAACACCAGGCCCTTCTTCTCCCCGCTCGTCGTCATCGCCCGCTCCGACGCCGCCGGCGTCCTCAGCGACCACGGCCTCGTGAAGATGAACGGCAAGCACTCCGGCACGCTCCTCCTCGGCCCCTACCTGAAGGCCGCCGGCGAGGACAGGACGTGGCAGGGGCTCCAGGGCGGCGCCACCGCCCATCCGGAGCTGACCGGCACGGTGTTCATCAAGACCACCGACCCCGCCAGCTCCAACTCGGGCGCGCTCTTCCTCGCCACCGCCTCGAACGTGGCCAACGACTCGACCGTCGTCTCCGATGACGCCGGCATCGAGCGGACCGCGTCCCTGATGCGCAAGCTGATCTCCGTACAGGGCGCCCTCGAACCGAGCACCGACGACCCCTTCCGGGCCTTCCTCAGCGGCAGCGGCGAACCGCTCATCCTCGCCTACGAGTCCCAGGTGGCCAGCCTGCTCCTGCAGAACCAGCCGCCTGGCGACATGGTGGTCCTCTACCCGGACACCACCGTCAACTCCCCGCACACCTTCGTGCCCATCAGCGAGAAGGCCAAGGAACTCGGCGGCCTGCTGGCCGCCGACCCGAAGCTGCGCGAGCTCGCGATCCGCCACGGGTTCCGGCCGCGGGAGGGCGTGGCCGAGTTCACCGCCGCCACCGCGCCGCACGCCGCGTACCTCAACCCGGGGCTGACCGGCATCCGCCAGGTCGGCGCGCCGACCGTCAAGATCCTGATGGCGCTGGCCGCGCGCGCCAAGGGATAGGAGGCACACCATGACACTGACACCACCCGGCGCCGGCGCGGACGGCCCGCTCGTCCTCACCGCTCCCGAGCCCGTCGCCCCCGTCGAGCGGGAGCAGGCCGCCGGCCTCGTGCCGCTGCGGGACGGGGTGCGCGAGGAGATGGACCGGCGGGCCGGGGAGTACGTCGCCTCGCTCGCCGGCATCGACAGCCGCTCCCCCGAGTTCGCGACCCGGATCGGGGAGATCGCGGGCCTCGGATCCGCCGACATACGCGGCGCCGCCCAGCAGTCCAACCGCATGCTGGAGCGGGCCGTGCGCTCCCTCGGCTCGGACGGCGGCGGCGACGCCCAGGCCCGCGTCGCGACCTCCCTCGTCGAACTTCGGCGCACCGTCGAGGACTTGGATCCCCGCGACAGCCCCGCCAAGGGGGCCCGCAAGCTGCTCGCGAAGCTGCCCGGCGGCAAGAAGCTGCGCGACCACGTGGCCAAGTACGCCTCCTCGCAGACCACCCTCAACCGGATCGTCGGCGCGCTGCGCGGCGGCCAGGACGAACTGCGCCGCGACAACGCCGCCCTGCACACCGAGCGCGCCCGCCTGTGGGAGACCATGGGCAAGCTCCAGGAGTACGCGGTGCTCACCGAGGCCCTGGACGCGGCCCTCGAGGAGCGGATCGCCGGGCAGGGCGACCCGCGACAGGCGGAAGCGCTGCGCGTCGACGTGCTGTTCCCCGTGCGGCAGAAGCACCAGGACCTGCTGACCCAGCTGGCCGTCTGCGCGCAGGGCTACCTGGCGATGGACGTGGTCCGGCGCAACAACGACGAGCTGGTCAAGGGCGTCGACCGGGCCGCGACCACGACCGTGTCCGCGCTGCGGATCGCCGTGATGCTGGCCTCGGCGCTCGACAGCCAGAAGAAGGTGATCGAGCAGATCGGCACCCTGCGCGACACCACGGAGAGCCTCATCCGGGGCAACGCGCAGATGCTGTCCACGCAGAGCGGGGAGATCCAGCGGATCGCCGCCGACCCCGCGGTCGGCGCGGAGACGCTGCGGACGGCGTTCGCCCAGATCTACAAGACCCTGGACGCGATCGACACCTTCAAGGCGCAGGCCACCGAGAACATGGCGGTCACCGTGGAATCCCTGACCGGCGAGCTCCGCAACGCCTCCGCGTACCTGGCGCGCACCCGCACCGCGGGCGTCCTGGAAGGCGGCGACCGGTGAGCATCCGCAGCGCTGTGACGCGCAGGGGGACGACCGCCGTGGCACTGGCCGCCATGCTGCTCGGGGTGGGTGCCTGCACCTCCGAGGGCTCCGCCGACGGGCCGGAGCGGTCCGTGTACCGGGAGGGCAGGCTGCGCGTGCTGGCCTCCAGCGAACTGTCCGACATGGAAGAGGTCCTGAAGGCGGCGAGGACCGCCACCGGGGTCGAGGTGGAGCTGACCTTGTCGGGCACGCTCGACGCGGTCGAGCAGATCGTCTCCGGCGAGGCGGACGGCACGTACGACGCCGTCTGGCTCTCCTCCAACGACTACCTGCGGCTGCGGCCCGAGGCGGCGGGGAAGCTCGCGAGCGAGACCCCGGTGATGTCCTCGCCCGTCGCCGTCGGCGTGAAGCCGCAGGCACTGGCCCGGCTCGGCTGGAAGCCCGGGGAGGTCACCTGGCCGGCGGTGCACGAGGCGGTGGCCGCAGGGAAGCTGACGTACGGGATGACCGATCCGGTGCGCTCCAACTCCGGTTTCTCGGCGCTGATATCCGTCGCTTCGGGGCTCTCGGGCGCGCAGGCGGCGCTGACCGACGCGGACGTGGCGAAGGCGCAGCCGAAGCTGAAGGAGTTCTTCACCGGGCAGAAGCTGACCTCGGGTTCCTCGGGCTGGCTGGCGACCTCGTACACCACGCGCGGGGACGTCGACGCGCTGGTGAACTACGAGTCGGTCCTCCTGTCCATGAACCGGGACGCGAAGACGGACCTGACGGTGATCCGGCCGGTCGACGGCGTGGTCACCGCCCACTACCCGCTGACCCTGCTGACCTCGGCCCCGGCCGGGGCCCGCGAGTCGGGGCGGGTGCTGACCGACTACCTGCGCGGCGCCGGGGCGCAGAAGGCGATCACCGACAAGACCTTCCGGCGGCCCGTCGCCGCCGGGGTGACCCCGGCGGCCGGGCTGGACGCGGACAAGCGGCGCGAGCTGCCCTTCCCGGGCACCCGGTCCGTCGCGGACGGGCTGCTGGCCGGCTACGAGAACGAGCTGCGCCGGCCCTCCCGCACCGTGTACGTCCTGGACACCTCGGGCTCGATGGCCGAGGAGGACCGCATCGGCCGGCTGAAGGCGGCGCTCACGGACCTGACGGGCAGCGGGACCTCCGGGACCGGGCACCGGTTCCGGGACCGGGAGGAGGTGACGCTGCTGCCCTTCGGCGACAAGGTGAAGAAGGTACTGACGCACGTGGTCGAGCCGGGCCGTCCGGGACCGGCCCTGGACGCGATCCGGGGTGACGTGACGTCGCTGCGGCCGGAAGGCGGTACGGCCGTGTACGGCAGCCTGAAGGCGGCCTACCAGCACCTGGGGCAGGGCGACGCGGACGCCTTCACCTCGATCGTGCTGATGACCGACGGGAAGAGCGGTGACCGGGCGGAGGACTTCGACGCCTTCTACGCGGGGCTGCCGCAGGCGCAGAAGCGCACACCCGTCTTCGCGGTGCTCTTCGGCGACTCGGACCGCGGGGAGCTCACCCACATCACCGAACTGACCGGCGGCCGGCTCTTCGACGCCACCGGCGGCGGTTCCCTGGACGGCGCCTTCGAGGAGATCCGTGGCTACCAGTAGGACGGCCGGGAAGGCGTTCGGCGCGGCGGCGCTCGCCTACCTGGAGTCGGGCAAGAACCTGGCGGGCAGCGCCTGCGGCATCGTCGGGCTGGGCCTGACCCTGGCCGGGGTGGCCGGCGCGTACTGGCCCGTCGTGATCGCCGGGCTGTACGCGGCGGGCGCGCTCATCGCCCCGCCGGACGTGCCGCCGCCGCCCGTGGTTCCGGAACCCGCCGAGCAACTGGCGTTCGTACGGGAGGACTTCCTGCGGCTGCGGGAGTACGTCGGCGAAGTGGACCTGCCGTCGGAGCCGGCCGGGGTCCTCGCCGGGCTGCTGGAGCTGTACGCGGCGATGCTGGAGCCGGGCTGGGTGGCCGGCGTACTGGCCGCCGACCCGCAGGCGGTGCACGCGCTGACGCGGGCGATCCGCACGGACGTCCCGGAGTGCGTGGACACCTACAACCGGACCCGTTGGTGGACCCGGCTGACGGCGGGCGGGCCGTCGCCCGAACGCCACCTGGAGCGGCAGCTCTCGCTCCTGCGCGAGGAGGCGGAACGCACGACGGCGGACCTCCGTGAAACGGAGGTCCGCCGTCAGCAGACGCACACGACCTATTTGGAAGGTCGTAGGGAAGCCTAGGTCGGGACATCCCGCGTCGTTCCTACGGCCGGGGACAGCCGGCCGCCGGTTCTTGGGGGGCTGGGATCAGCCCAGGCGCTCGACGAGCGCGTCGTACTGGTCCCACAGTTCCTTCGGCGTGTGGTCGCCGTAGGTGTTCAGGTGAGCGGGGACCAGGGAGGCCTCGTCGCGCCAGACCTCCTTGTCGACCGTGAGCAGGAACTCCAGGTCGGCGGCCGCCAGGTCCAGGCCGTCGGTGTCCAGGGACGCGACGGTCGGCAGGATGCCGATCGGGGTCTCCACACCCTCGGCGGAGCCGTCGAGGCGCTCGACGATCCACTTCAGGACGCGGCTGTTCTCGCCGAAGCCGGGCCACACGAACTTGCCCGCGTCGTTCTTGCGGAACCAGTTCACGTAGTAGATCTTCGGGAGCTTGGCCTGGTCCTTGCCCTTGGCCACATCGACCCAGTGGCCCATGTAGTCGCCCATGTTGTAGCCGCAGAACGGCAGCATGGCGAAGGGGTCGCGGCGCAGCTCGCCGACCTTGCCCTCGGCGGCGGCGGTCTTCTCGGACGCGATGTTCGAGCCGATGAAGACGCCGTGGTTCCAGTCGAAGGACTCGGTGACCAGCGGCACGGCGGAGGCGCGGCGGCCGCCGAAGAGGATCGCGGAGATCGGGACGCCCTTGGGGTCCTCCCACTCGGGGGCGATCGTCGGGCACTGCGAGGCCGGGACGGCGAAGCGGGCGTTGGGGTGGGCCGCCGGGGTCTCGGACTCCGGGGTCCAGGCGTTGCCCTTCCAGTCGATGAGGTGCGCGGGCGCCTCTTCGGTCATGCCCTCCCACCAGACGTCGGAGCCGTCCGGGGTGAGCGCGACGTTGGTGAAGACGGTGTTGGCGTACATCGTCTTCATGGCGTTGGCGTTGGTGTGCGCGCCGGTGCCGGGGGCGACGCCGAAGAAGCCGGCCTCGGGGTTGATCGCGTAGAGGCGGCCGTCCTCGCCGAAGCGCATCCAGGCGATGTCGTCACCGACGGTCTCGACGGTCCAGCCGGGGATCGTGGGCTCCAGCATGGCGAGGTTCGTCTTGCCGCAGGCGGAGGGGAACGCGGCCGCGATGTACTTGGACTCCCCCTGCGGCGGGGTGAGCTTGAGGATCAGCATGTGCTCGGCGAGCCAGCCCTCGTCGCGCGCCATGACGGAGGCGATGCGCAGCGCGTAGCACTTCTTGCCGAGCAGGGCGTTGCCGCCGTAGCCCGATCCGTAGGACCAGATCTCGCGGGTCTCGGGGAAGTGCGAGATGTACTTGGTGGTGTTGCAGGGCCACGGCACGTCGGCCTCGCCCTCGGCGAGCGGAGCGCCGAGGGTGTGGACGGCCTTGACGAAGAACCCGTCGGTGCCGAGCTCGTCCAGGACGGGCTTGCCCATGCGGGTCATGGTGCGCATGGCGACGGCGACGTAGGCGGAGTCGGTGATCTCGACGCCGATCGCGGAGAGTTCGGAGCCGAGCGGGCCCATGCAGAAGGGGACCACGTACATGGTGCGGCCCTTCATGGAGCCGCGGAAGATGCCGCCCTCTTCGCCCTTGCCCGCGAAGAGCTCCTTCATCTCGGAAGGGGCCTTCCAGTGGTTGGTCGGGCCCGCGTCCTCCTCCTTCTCGGAGCAGATGAAGGTCCGGTCCTCGACGCGCGCGACGTCGGAGGGGTCGGAGGCGGCGTAGTAGGAGTTCGGGCGCTTGGCCGGGTCCAGCTTCTTGAAGGTGCCCTTGGATACGAGCTCCTCGCACAAGGCCTCGTACTCGGCCTCCGAGCCGTCACACCAGACGATGCGGTCCGGCTGGGTGAGAGCCGCGATCTCGCCGACCCAGGAGACGAGCTCCTGGTGATTCGTCGGGACGTCGGAAGTGGTGGGAGCCGCGTTGTCGCGCGCCACGATTGCTCCTTGTTGAGGGTTTGTTTGGTTTGTGCCCCGTGGGGGCTGCGACCCGGACGCTTCGCGCTCCGCTCATCCGGTGCCGACCGCACTCATCTGATCATCCGGTGCATGTGCGCATATGTCCAGAGGGCCTCTCACGTGAGCATCGCCACTCCGGTCAATCTTCCGTAAAGCGCATCAACAGAAACCTACGCAACCGTAGGTAGCATGGTCGCCATGACTTCTGACGCCGCTGCCATGGCCGCTCCGGTGGTCGAACCGGCAGATCCGGAGGCCAAGCCGCTCATGCGCGGCTGGCTGCACACCGGCATGTTCCCGGCCGTGGTGATCGCCGGCCTCGTCCTCATGGCCTTCACCGACTCGACCCGGGCCCGGGTGGCGTGCGGGGTGTACATCCTCACGGCGTGCCTCCTCTTCGGCGTCAGCGCCGTGTACCACCGCGGTACGTGGGGCCCGCGCGGCGAGGCCGTCCTGCGGCGGCTCGACCACGCCAACATCTTCCTGATCATCGCGGGCACCTACACACCGCTGACGGTGCTGCTCCTGCCGGACTCCAGCGGACGGACCCTGCTGTGGGCGGTCTGGATCGCGGCCGCGGCCGGCATCGCCTTCCGCGTCTTCTGGGTCGGCGCCCCGCGCTGGCTCTACACACCCTGCTACATCGCGATGGGCTGGGCCGCGGTCTTCTTCCTCCCCGATTTCATGCGGACCGGCGGGATCGCCGTCCTGGTGCTCGTCATCGTCGGCGGCCTCCTCTACAGCGCGGGAGGCGTCATCTACGGCATGAAGCGGCCCAACCCCTCGCCGCGTTTCTTCGGCTTCCACGAGGTCTTCCACTCGCTGACGCTGGCCGCCTTCGTGGCGCACTACGTCGGCATCTCGCTGGCCGCCTACTCGCACTGAGACGGATCGCGGCGGCCGCCGCGGCCGCGCCGGCCGCCACGATCCGGCCGACCCCGTGACGTGCCGCCGCCCCGGACGGTTCAGGGGCGCGCCGGGCCCAGTTGCCCGGCCAGCTCGGCCGGGTCCGTCGTGGGGCGTGCGCACACGAAGTGCCGGCACACGTACGCCGCCGGGAGGCCCTCCACGAGCCCGCGGCCGACCAGCAGCGGGAACTCCCCGCCGCTGCCGTCCGCCGCGCTCGGCAGACCGGCCGCCACCACCGCCCCCGGAGCCGTCCCCAGCAAGGCGGTGCGGTGCAGCCCCGCCGTCGCCGGATCGTCCGGGTGTCCCACGACGGCGACCTCGCGCGGACCGTCGACGAGCGCCTCGGCCACCGCCAGCCCGTGCCCGATGAACCGCGGCACGCGCGGACCGAGCGCGTGCACCACCGCGAGCGCCCGCTCCGCCGCCGTGCGGTGCGGCTCCGAGCCGGTGTGCGCGGCATAGGAGAGCAGCGCGCCCGCGGCGGCGGTCCAGCCGGAGGGGGCAGCCGTGTCGGTCGGGTCCTGGGGCCGGCGGATCAGCGGCTCGGCGTCGTGCGCGGTGTCGTACAGCGTGCCGTCCTCGGCGGTGAACCGGTCCAGGACCAGGTCGAGGAGGAAGCCGGCGAATTCCAGCCAGACCCCTTCGCCGGTGACCGCGGCCAGCGCGAGGAACCCCTCGGCGACGTCCCCGTAGTCCTCCAGCACTCCGGCGTTGGCCCCGACGTGCCCGTCCTTGCTCGTCCGCGCCAGGCGGGCCCGCCCGGCCGCCGCGTCGAAGTGGACCCGTACGAGGAGGTCGGCGGCCTCGGTCGCCCGCTCGACCAGATCGGGCCGGTCGAAGAAGGCCCCGCACTCGGCGAGGGCGGCGACGGCCAGCCCGTTCCAGGCGGCGACGACCTTGTCGTCCCGTCCGGGCGCGGGCCGCGCCGCACGGGCGGCGAGCAGTCGCTCCCTGATGCCGGCGAGGCGCTCCGGGGCGATGTCCGGACCGTCCGCGGGGAGTTGCAGTACGGACATGCCGTGCTCGAAGGTCCCCTCCTCGGTCACCCCGAAGCAGGCGGCGGCGAGCGCCCCGTCCTCCTCGCCCAGCACCTCGCGCAGCTGCGCGGGCGTCCAGGCGTAGTAGGCCCCCTCCACGTGCTTGCCGGTGGCCGGATCCTCGCTGTCGGCGTCGAGGGCCGAGGCGAACCCTCCCTCGCCGGTGCGCAGTTCACGGACCATGAAGTCGGCGGTCTCCAGCGCCACGCGCCGGGCGAGTTCCGACCCGGTCGACCGCCACAGGTGGGCGTAGACACGGCACAGCAGCGCGTTGTCGTAGAGCATCTTCTCGAAGTGCGGGACGATCCACTCGCGGTCCACGGAGTACCGGGCGAACCCGCCGCCGAGCTGGTCGTACATGCCGCCCCGGGCCATGGCCTCACACGTTTCCACAGCCATCTGCAGCGCCCCCTCGGCCCCCGTCCGGGCGTGGTGGCGCAGCAGGAACTCCAGCACCATGGACGGCGGGAACTTCGGCGCACCGCCGAACCCGCCGCGCACGGCGTCGAAGTCGCGCGTCAGACCGAGCAGCGCCTGCGCGAGCTCCTCGGGTCCGGGCGCGCCCGCCTTGCCGTAGTCGAGCTTGCGTCCCGCGAGGTCTTGGACGATCCGCTGCGCGACCTCGGCGACCTCCTCGCGCCGCCCCACCCACGCGCTCCGCACGCCTTCGAGGACCTGCATGAAGGAGGGCATGCCGTGCTTGGGCTCGGGCGGGAAGTAGGTGCCGAAGTAGAAGGGCTCGGCGTCGGGGGTCATGAACACGGTCATCGGCCAGCCGCCCTGCCCGGTGGCCGCCTGCACGGCCTCCATGTAGACGGCGTCGACGTCGGGGCGCTCCTCGCGGTCCACCTTGACGTTGACGAAGTGCTCGTTCATGTAGGCGGCCGTCAGCTCGTCCTCGAAGCTCTCGCTAGCGAGTACATGACACCAATGACAACTGCTGTACCCCACACTCAAAAGAACAGGCACGCCGCGCTCCCTCGCCTCAGCGAAGGCCTCCGGGGACCAGGGCCACCAGTCGACGGGGTTGTCGGCGTGCTGGAGGAGGTACGGCGAGGTCTCGTTCGCGAGGCGGTTCGGCATGGGGCCATCCTGCCGCACCTCAGTGCCGTCGCAGCGGAGCCAGGTGGCGGGTCCATGTGTCGCGGGTGCGGGTCCAGGTGGTGGCGCAGTCCGAGCGGGACGGGGTCGCGAGGTCCTCGTGGCGGTCCGGGGAGTGGCCGTAGACGGCGCAGCGGTGGGACTCGGCGCGGGCCGCGTCCGGGGCGTGTTCGTCCTCGGGATCGGGCTCGGGGTCGGCCGCGGCCGCCAGATCGTAGGCCCGGGCCGCCGTCAGGAGGGTCTTGTCGCCCTCGGGGTCCGCGAGCAGCAGCACCGCCCGGGCGAAGCCGTCGGCGGCGTCCTCCTCGGCGCGATCGCCCTCGTCCGGAAGGTCCAGCGCGTCGATGACGGCGTGGCCCGCCTCGTGGTAGAGCGTCTCCCGGACGACCTCGGAGACGGCCTCGGAGAGGTCCTCGTCGCCGTGGGACCCGGCGCGGGCGAACAGCTCGCGCTCCTCGGCCAGGTCGTCGTAGCAGAGCTCGATGCGCCGGGTCGCCGGGTCGTAGCCGGTGCCCTCGCCGTGGCAGGACCGGGCGATGACGGCGACCGGGTGGGGGAGGTCGACGTACGCGTTGAGGTCGGCGAGGACGAGCTCGGGGAGTTTCCTGTCGCTCAGGAAGCGGTGGTCGGCCCTGTCGGCCGCCACGGGTTGCTCGTAGCGGAGCCCGAAACCCCGTTCGGGCGGCGGCTCTTCGGCCCAACCGCAGCCGGCCGTCGCGAGCAGCAGCGCCGCCACCGCGCACGGTCCAGCGGCCCCCCGGCTTCTGCTCACCGGGACACCCTATGCGACCGGTTGGGAGTCAACTCCCTCTGAACTAGCTCAGATTCCCTCGCGCTCACGACCGTACCGAAGGACACTTGGGGCACGGTGCCGGAGCTCTCTGAGGGGGATGCCGATGCGGGACAGCCATCGCGGTGAGGCCGAGCGGATGCTGGAACGGGCCGTGGACGAGGAGGCCCGGCGCGGAGCGGGCGGTGCCGCCGGCAGCCCCGAGGCCAAGGCGGCGCTGCTCGCACGCGGCAAGGACGCCCTTGACGCGCTCGCGTCCGGCGCGTCCGACGAGTACGAGGCGTACGCGCGGGCCCTGGACGAGGCCGCGGCGGGGGACGAGTCGCTGGGCGAGGCCTTCCGGCGCGCCAACACCTCGACGGCGCTGCTGGTCACCGCCGTGGCCGCGGCCGCCGCCGTCGGGGCGGACCTGGCCTTCGGCGTGGAGCTCGGCACGGCCCTGGCCGCCGGGGCCGTCGCGGGCGTGGCCGGGGCGACGGCGACCGTGGCCAAGGTGACCGCCCTGCACCTGCCGGCGGCGAACCGGCGCGCCGGGGAGCTCGGCCGCCCGGGCGGAGCCGAGCAGTTGAAGCTGACGTGGCTGTCGGCACTGGAGGTGCGCGGGATACGGCCGTTCTTGGAGCAGCAGCGCAAGGTGGCGGCGGCCGCCCGCACCTCCTCCGCCACGCACCCCGCTCACACCACCGCGAACGGGAGCGGCGGCGGCGTCCTGCTCCACCCGCGTACCACCAACCGCAGCGCCGAGGCCCGCCGGCGGAGCATGCTGGAGCAGTCCTTCGGGCAGCTGCCCGAGCTCGACGGGGTGTTCGTGGGCCGGCGGGCCGAGCTGACCAGTATCGCGCAGTGGGTGCGCAGCGCCCGGGCGAGCACCGAGACCCGTCCGGTGGTCGTGGTCCTGCACGGCGAGCCCGGGGTGGGCCGCACCACGCTGGCGCTGCGCGCCGCGCACGCGTTGCGGGACCAGTTCAAGGGCGCCTGCGTGGTGGACCTGCGCGGCGGCGCGGCCGAGACGCCGCTGCCGACCCGCGAGGCGCTCCTGCACCTGATGAACCGGCTGGGCGCCCCCCGCGAGCAGCTCCTCTTCCGGGAGGGCTCCTCGGCGGAGCAGCAGGTGCGCAGGCTCGGCGAGCTCTACCACCAGCACCTGCAGGGCACCCCGGTGACGGTGGTCCTGGACGACGCCGTCGACGCCGCGCAGGTACGGACGCTCGTGCCCGAGCGCTCCGAAAGCCTGGTCCTGGTCACGGCGCGGGAGCCGCTGGACCTGCCCGCCGATCTTGCGGCCTGGGTGTACCAGCTGCCGGTGACCCGGCTGGCGGAGGAGTACGGCGGCGAGCTGGTCCGGGCGGGTGCGGTGGCCGTGGGGCCGCCGCGGGCGGCGGGGGGTTCGGCGGCGGCCGGCGCCGAGCCGGATCCGGCGGGTGACGACGGCGCCGCGTACCGCGAGGAGACCTCGCGGGGGCTGCTCGCGCTCGGCGCCGGCCTGCCGCTGGCCCTGCGCGTACTGGCTCCTCTGGTGACCGCGCGGCATCCCGAGGGCTTGGCGGCGCCCGGGGATCCCGCGGACTCCTTGGACGCCGCGCTCGACCTGGCCTACGCCTCGCTGACCGAGGAGCGGCGCCGGCTGCTGCGCCGGCTCACGCTGGCGGGCCGGGCCTCGCTCGGCGCGGCCGCGGCGGCGGCGCTGGTCGACGCGGACCAGGTGGAGGCCGGGCGGCTGCTGCGCGAGCTGGCCGCGGCCGGTCTGCTGGACCACGTGCGCGGGGAGCGCTTCCGGATGCACGACGCGGTGCGCTCGTACGCGGCGGACCGGCTGACGCGCGACGAGGACCGGGCCGGGGCCGCGGCGGCGCACGAGCGGCTGATCCGGACGTACGCGCAGCTCGCCGACTCCGTGATCCGCATGGTCGACGGGAAGATGTCGACGCGCGCCAACCACTTCGGGAGCCACGGCTTCACCTCCCTCGACGCGGCGCTGCGCTGGCTGGACGAGGAGTCGAGTTTCATCACGGCGGCGCTGCGGCACTCGGAGGGCGTGGACCAGCAGGCGGTGCTCGACCTGCTGGGCGCGCTGTGTGACTTCTGCCTGCTGCGCGGGGACCTGTACCGCCTCGGCGAGATCAACGAGCTGACGCAGGCCGTGGAGGCGGGCCAGCAGGGCGAGGCCGGGCAGCAGGGGCAGCCGGGGCGCCTGGCGCGCTCGGTGCAGTGGCGTACGGGCATCGCGGCCCGCCAGCTCGGCGAGCTGGACAAGGCCCGCACGACCTTGACCTCGCTCGTCGACCAGTACATGGACGCCCACCAGGAGGCCGGCGCGGGCATGGTGCTGGTCTCGCTGGGCATCACCCTGCACCACCAGGGCAACCTTCCCGAGGCCGCGGCCCGTATCCGGGAGGCGCTCGCGCTCCAGACGTCGGCCGAGCTGGCGGGCGACCGCGCGTGGGCCCTGCACGCGCTGGGGGCGGTCGAGCGCGACCGCGCGAACCTCGCGGAGGCGCTGCGGCTGCTGCGCGAGTCGCTCGTCCTGCACCGCGAGAGCGAGAGCGTGCACGGCGAGGCGTGGGCGCACCTCCAGCTCGGCCAGGTCTACCTGCGCCTGGGCGAGGTGGGGCGCGCGGAGGCGGAGCTGCGCCTGGCCCTGGAGCTGTACGGGCGCACGCGCGACGACCGCGGCCAGGCCTGGGCGCTGACGCAGCTGGGCCGGGCCCGGGTCGTCGCCGGGGATCCGGGCCCGGCGCTGGAGCGGCTGCGCGACGCGCTGGCCCGGCACCGGGAGGCCGAGGACGCGCGCGGGGAGGCCTGGACCCTGTACTACCTCGGGCAGGCTCTGGAGGAGGCCGGGGAGCGCGACCGGGCGGTGCGGGAGCTGGAGCGGGCCCGCACGATGTTCTCGCGGATGCGGGACGTGTACGGGCTCGCGCACGCCCGCCACCACTCGGGGCGGGTGACGCGCGACCAGCGGGCGGCGCAGACGGGGAACCTGCGCAACTCCGGCTTCGCCCGCCAGCTCCTGGTGGACGCCCGGGCCGATTTCCGCAGGATCGGGCTGGCCCATGGCGAGGCCTGGACGTGCCTGGAGCTGGCGGTGGTGGACGCGGGCAACGCGCGCGTCGCGCAGGCGGTGGGCCTGTGCGAGGAGGCGGTGCGGCTGTTCATCTCCTACGGGGACCGGCGCGGGGAGGACTGGGCGCGCTTCCTGCGCTGCACGCTCCTGCCGTACGCACTGCCGGGAGCCGCGGACGAGGCGCGGACGGAGCTGTCGCGGCTGGCGGCGGCCCCGCACCCGATGCGGGACGGGCGCCTGGACGACTGCCTGGAGTCCTACGCGGTGATCCTGGCGCGCGGCGTCGACCCGTCGGAGGGCTGGCAGGCGTGGCGGCTGTCGCTGGTGCCCGATCCGCAGTCGCGGGAGATCATGGGCGTCTCGGTGCCGCTTCCCCCGCACTAGCGGCCGACGCCGTCGCGCTGTCCCGCCGTCCCGACGGCCCGCCGTCCCGACGGCCCGCTGTCCCGGCGGACGGGGCGGCTCGGGGCGCCCGGCCGCGTGCGAAAGCCCGCCGCCCGCCGTTCCTCGGCTGGGCGGCGGTCGCACGAAGCGGCGTCAGGGGGTCGCGGCCCTTACGGGGCGCGCGTACCGTCCGCCGGGGTGGGCTCCGGGGCTTCCTTGAAGTCGACGCGGCCCATGTGCCGGCTCATCGACTTCATCAGGCCCCACACGCCCAGGGCGAGGGCCGCGAACACGAGGAAGCCCAGGAGTCCGGGGGTCACCTTGTTCTTGTCGAAGGTGTCACCCGCCAGCGGGAGAAGCTCGTTCAGTGCTGCCTGCGTAGCGCTCATAGCTACGCATTCTCCCGGATGCCCGCGAAGAGGTCGGACTCGGGGAGGGAAGTGTCGACGAGCGACTTCGCCAGCTCGTACTCCTCGGTCGGCCAGACCTCCTTCTGGATCTCCATGGGCACGGTGAACCAGCCGCCGTCCGGGTCGATCTGCGTGGCGTGCGCGATGAGGGCCTTGTCGCGGATCTCGAAGAACTCGGCGCAGGGCACGTGCGTGGTCAGGGTCCGCTCGGCGCGCTGGAACTCCTTCCACCGCTCCAGCCACTCCCCGTAGGGGGACTCCAGGCCGCGCGAGAGGAGCGCCTCGTGCAGGGCGATGGTCCGCGGCTTGTTGAAGCCCTGGTTGTAGTACAGCTTCTGCGGCTGGTACGCCGGGCCGAAGTCGGCCTCCGGGTACTTCTCGGTGTCGGCCGCGCCTTCGAAGGCGACCATCGAGATCTTGTGGGTCATGATGTGGTCGGGGTGCGGGTAGCCGCCGTTCTCGTCGTAGGTGGTGATCACCTGCGGCCGGAAGGCGCGGATCTTGCGCACCAGCCCGCCGGCGGCCTCGTCGAGGTCGGCCAGGGCGAAGCAGCCCTCGGGCAGCGGCGGCAGCGGGTCGCCCTCGGGCAGGCCGGAGTCGACGTATCCCAGCCACTCCTGGTCGACACCGAGGATCTCGCGGGCCTCGTCCATCTCCTTGGCGCGGACCTCGTGGATGTGCTCCTCGATGTACTTGTCGCCCTGGAGCTTGGGATTGAGGATGGAGCCGCGCTCACCGCCCGTGCAGGTCACCACCAGCACGGACACCCCCTCGGACACGTACTTGGCCATGGTGGCCGCGCCCTTGCTCGACTCGTCGTCGGGGTGGGCATGGACGGCCATCAGTCGAAGCTGCTCGGTCAAGACAGGATCCTCTTTGAGTCGTCAGGGCGTACGCCTCTTATAGTGACCGAATCGGGGGGTGGAAAAATTCCGGGGGGTCGCCCCGGGATTTCCGGTGTTCACCCGTCTCGAAGGGAACGATCGATGAGCGCGGTGCGCGAAGGGCTGCCCGAGGGCCGCTACGGCCGGTCGGCGGACGAGCGGGCCGACCGAAAGCTCAAGATCATCGGTTCGGTGCTGGGCGTCGGGCTGCTCGGTGTGGTCGGGTGGATCGGCTGGGACTACGTCGCCGGGCAGAGCGTCAGTGCCGAGGTCATCAAGTTCCAGGTGGTCTCCGACAACGCGGTCGAGGTGCACCTGGAGGTCCGCAAGGACGCCTCGGTCACCGGCGTGTGCACGCTGAGCTCGCAGGACGAGGGGCACGGCGAGGTGGGCCGCGCGGACTTCACCTTCGCGCAGGAGGGCGAGCGCGTGGACGAACTCGTCACGTTGAAGACCACGGGCCGGGCCACGATGATCGAACTGATCGGCTGCCGGGCGGCCGGCTCCGCGAACTGAGGGGCAACACGCCGGACGGCGGAGTGGTTCCTTCCGGCGGAAGGCCGTTTTCAGGCTTCCGCCGCCGCGTCCCGGCGCACTTCACACACTTCGTGTCCTCCCCCTTCCCTTCCTGAATTGTTAGGCTCGTGGTTTCGTCCGCCGCTGGCGGCTTTTGTAGTCCCTGTACCGACGAGGAGCACCCCGTGACCCAGACGAGCGAAAGCGTCACCTGGCTGACCCAGGCGGCGTACGACCAGCTGAAGGCGGAGCTGGACTACCTCTCTGGTCCCGCCCGCACGGAGATCGCTGTCAAGATCGCGGCCGCCCGTGAGGAGGGCGACCTGCGTGAGAACGGCGGTTACCACGCGGCCAAGGAGGAGCAGGGCAAGATGGAGCTCCGCGTCCGCCAGCTGACGCAGCTCCTGGAGAAGGCCAAGGTCGGCACCGCGCCCGCGTCCGAGGGCGAGGTCGCCCCCGGCACGCTCGTCAAGATCGCCTTCGACGGCGATGTCGACGACACCATGGAGTTCCTGCTGGCGTCGCGCGAGTACGCCTCCTCGGACTTCGAGACCTACTCGCCGCAGTCCCCGCTGGGCACCGGCGTGATGGGCAAGAAGATCGGCGAGGACGCCGAGTACGAGCTGCCGAACGGCAAGAAGGCCTCGGTCAAGATCCTTGACGTCAAGCCCTTCACCGGCTGATCACCCCCCTCCGCAAAGATTTCGCCCCGCCGGACAGCTGCCCGGCGGGGCGAGGTCTTTTCCGCTGCGGCCGGGGCCCCTGGGGCCCCGCGGCGGATCGTGCGGTCAGGCCGTCGCCGAGCGGTACTTGCGCACCGCCAGGGTCCGGAAGACCACGATGATCAGGATCGACCAGAGGACGGACGCCGCGACCGGGTGCTGCATCGGCCAGGCATCGGGGGTCGGGTAGCCCGGCGGCAGGTTGCCGAAGAGCTCGCGCGCCCCCTGGACGGTGGCGCTGAAGGGGTTCCACTCCGCGATGTGCCGCAGGAACGTCGGCATGTTGTCGGAGGGGACGAAGGCGATCGAGATGAACGTCAGCGGGAAGAGCCAGATGAGTCCGCCGGAGGTGGCCGCCTCCGGGGTGCGCACCGACAGGCCGATCAGCGCGCCGATCCAGGAGAAGGCGTAGCCGAGCAGGAGCAGCAGGGCGAAGCCGCCGAGCACCTCGCCGATGTTCGTGTGGGTGCGCCAGCCGACGAGCAGCGCCACGATGGCCAGGACGACGAGCGTGAGGGTGGTCTGGACGAGGTCGGCCAGGGTGCGGCCGGTCAGGACCGCGCCGCGGGCCATGGGCAGGGAGCGGAAGCGGTCGATGAGGCCCTTGTGCATGTCGTCCGCGATGCCCGCGCCCGCGCCGGCCGTGGCGAAGGTGACGGTCTGGGCGAAGATGCCCGCCATCAGGAACTCGCGGTAGGCGGCGGGCGAGGTGTTGCCGCCGACGGATATGGAACCGCCGAAGACGTAGCTGAACAGGACGACGAACATCACCGGCTGGATCACGCCGAAGATGATCATCTCGGGGATGCGGGACATGCGGATCAGGTTCCGCTTGGCCATGACCAGGGAGTCCTTGACCCCTTGGACGATCCCGCCGCTCGGCCGGGGCGCCGCCAGCTCGGGCGTCGTGGGGGTGAGGGTCATTTCGTCGCCTCCTTGCGGGCCTTGCGGCCGCCCTTGGTGTCGGCGGGCCCCTCGCCGTTCTCCTCGGCCGCCAGCTCCGCCGCGTGGCCGGTCAGGGAGATGAACACGTCGTCCAGGGTGGGGCGGCGCAGCCCGATGTCGTCGATCTCGATGCCGCGTCCGTCCAGCTCGCGGATGACCTCGGCGAGCAGCTTGGCGCCGCCGGAGACCGGGACGGTCAGCTTGCGGGTGTGTTCCTCGACGGCGGTCTCGCCCTTGCCGAATCCGGCGAGGACCTCGCGTGCGCCGGCCATGTGCGCGCGCTCGTGCACGACGACCTCGACGCGTTCGCCGCCCGTCCGGGCCTTGAGCTCGTCGGAGGTGCCGCGCGCGATGACCTTGCCGTGGTCGACCACGCAGATGTCGTGCGCGAGGTGGTCGGCCTCCTCCAGGTACTGCGTGGTGAGCAGCAGGGTGGTACCGCCCGCGACGAGCTCCTGGATGATCGCCCACAGTGCCTGGCGGTTGCGCGGGTCGAGGCCGGTGGTGGGCTCGTCCATGAACATCACGGGCGGGCTGACCACGAGGGCCGCCGCGAGGTCGAGGCGCCGGCGCATGCCGCCGGAGTACGTCTTGGCCGTGCGGTCCGCGGCGTCGCCGAGGTTGAAGCGCTCCAGGAGTTCGGCGGCACGGACCTTCGCCGCCTTGGCGCTCATCTGGTAGAGCTGGCCGACCATTTGGAGGTTCTCACGGCCGGTCAGGTATTCGTCGACGGCGGCGAACTGGCCGGAGAGGCCTATCGCGCGGCGGACTTCGTTGGGGTGCTTGAGGACGTCTATGCCCGCCACGACGGCCTTGCCGCTGTCGGGCTGGAGGAGGGTGGTCAACACGCGCACGGCCGTTGTCTTGCCCGCGCCGTTGGGGCCGAGCAGGCCCAGGACGGTGCCTTCGGGGACGTCTAGGTCCACGCCGTCCAGTGCCCGTACATCGCCGAAGGTCTTGACCAGGCCTTCGGCGTAGATGGCGCCTGGCATATGGATTCTCCCAGTGTGGATCGGGCCACCAGAATCGGTGCGTTCCTACGCGAAATCTTATGGGCGCGGGTCTGGACCCGCGGTCCGGGCGCCACCGTAACGCGCTATATCGCGTGCCGCCACGGAATTTGCCGGGTCGCGCGGACGTACGGGTCGCCCGCCGACCTCACGCCGCCCCGGCGGCCCGGCGGCGCGCCGCGAGATCCGGGAGGGACGGCTCAGCTCATCACCTTGTACCCCGCGCCGTGCAGCGACCGGGCGACCTCCGCGCAGTGCTTCGGCCCCTTCGTCTCCAGGTGCAGTTCCACCTCCACCTCCGTGAGCCCGAGCCGCGGGTCGGTCCGCACGTGGCTCACGTCCAGAACGTTCGCGTCCACCACCGACAGCACCGCCAGCAGACCGGCCAGCGCCCCCGGCCGGTCGGTCACGCGCAGCCGCAGCGACAGGTAGCGCCCGGCCGCCGCCATGCCGTGCCGCAGGATCCGCTGGAGGAGCAGCGGGTCGACGTTGCCGCCGGACAGGACGGCCACCACCGGGCCGCCGCCGTACAGTTCGGGCTCGCTCAGCAGCGCGGCCACCGGGCTGCAGCCGGCCGGTTCGACGACCATCTTCGCCCGCTCCAGGCAGAGGAGCAGGGCACTGGACAGCGCGTCCTCCGACACCGTGCGGACGTCGTCGAGCAATTCCCCGATGATCTTGAAGGGGATGTCCCCGGGCCGCCCGACCCTGATGCCGTCCGCCATCGTGACCGGGTTGTCGACCGACACCGGGTGCCCGACCTTGAGCGAGGGCGGATAGGCGGCCGCGCCCGCCGCCTGCACGCCGATCACCCGGACGTCGGGGCGCAGCGACTTCACCGCGACCGCCACCCCGGCCGCGAGCCCGCCGCCGCCGATGCCCACCAGGATCGTGCGGACCTCCGGGCACTGCTCCAGGATCTCCAGGCCGACGGTGCCCTGGCCCGCGATGATGTCGCGGTGGTCGAAGGGGTGGATGAAGACCGCCCCGGTGCGGTCCGCGTACTCCTGGGCGGCGGCCAGCGTCTCGTCGACGACCTGCCCGTGCATCCGTACCTCGGCGCCGTACTCCTGGGTCGCGGCCACCTTCGGCAGCGGCGCCCCCATCGGCATGAACACCGTCGAGCGGACCCCGAGGAGCGAGGAGGCGAGCGCCACGCCCTGCGCGTGGTTGCCCGCGCTGGCGGCGACGACGCCGGCGGCGCGCTGCTCGGGGCGCAGGCCCGCGATGCGCACGTACGCCCCGCGCAGCTTGAAGGAGCCGGTGCGCTGGAGGTTCTCGCACTTGAGGTGCACCGGTGAGCCGGTGAGCGAGGAGAGGTACCGGCTGCCTTCCATCGCGGTCACCCGGGAGACGCCGGAGAGCATCTTCTGGGCTCCCCTGACGTCGTCGAGGATGACCTGCGGGACGGGCTGCGGCACTCGGTAGTTCATGCGGCCAGTCTCGCAGCCCCCGCGGAGCGCGGCGCAGGGCGAAAGTCCCGGCAGGCGGGCCCCGACGGTCGATATCCGGCCATCCGGGACGGCCCGCGTCCGGGCTCCCGTACGGGCCGTACCAGTTCTCGTACGAGGAGTACGGGCCGCCGCACGGCCGCGTACTCTGTCCCCCATCCTTGTCGGCCCCATGCGAAGAGAGCTCACGGCCATGCCCTCCACCTCGGCCAGTTCCGACCTGCCCGCGCCGGCCGGCGCGCCCGCCGAAGCCGGTCTCCTCGACGCGCTCCAGCACCAGGTGGCGGTCTTCGCCCGGCGCGCGGAGCAGACCCGCCTGGGCGGGGTCGGCCAGGCCCGCAACTCCATGGACCGGGCCGCGTACCTGCTGCTGAACAGGCTCGACCTGGAAGGCCCGATGGGCGTCAAGGCGCTCGCCGGCGGCATGGGAATCGACTCCTCCACCGTCACCCGGCAGGTCGCGCCGCTCGTCGACAGCGGCCTCGTCAAGCGGACCTCGCACCCGGAGGACGGCCGGGCCGTGGTGCTCGCGCTCTCCGCGCGCGGGCTCGCCCGGCTGGAGGAGGTCCGCTCCTCGCGGCGCGAGCTGATGGCCCGGGTGACGGAGGGCTGGAGCCAGGACGAGCGCGAGTCGTTCACCGGTCTGCTGACCCGTTTCAACATCTCGCTGTCCGAGCTGATGTCGGCGGGCTCCGAGGCCGGACCCGCTTCCTGATCCGGGTGCGACCGACCTCTTGACCGGGGCGGTCCCGCAGGCCGCACTATGTGCACTGTGGACCAAGGGCCGGGCCCCTACGCCGAGTTCGAAGCCTTCGTCGCGGGTGCGGCGGGGCGGCTCCTGCGCGTCGCGATCCTGCTCACGGCCGAGCCGGAGCAGGACGCGCCCGCCGCGCGCGGGCTCCTCGGCGGGGCGCTGGCCCGTACGTACGCGAACTGGCGCAGGCTGCGCGGGGACGATCCGTACGACTACACCCGCCAGGAACTGTGCGCCGCCTTCGCCCGGACCGGCCGCCGCCACCACGGCGGCAGCGGGGTCCTGGCGCCGCTGGGCCCGCTGGAACGGCTCGTGCTGGTCCTGCGGATCTACGAAGGGGTCGCGGAGGAAGTCACCGCGGCGCAGCTGGGGCTTGCGCCCGAGCGGGTGCGGGCGCTGTGCAACCGGGCGGTGGCCGGGCTGCGCCCCCGGCACGCCGGCGTCACCGGCTCCGGCTCCGACGCCCGGCCCGATCCCCAGCGGCAGGAGGCCGCATGAGCCGCCCGGACCCCAAGGAAGTCCAGGTCAGGCAGCTCCTGGAGGGCCCGTACCCGACGCTGCCGACCGGATTCGCGGCGGGCGCGGCGGCGCGCGGCGACCAGCTGCTGCGGCGCCGCGCGGTGGTGCGCAAGATCGGCTGGACCCTGCTGGGCGCGGCGGTGGTGGCCTTCCTGGTGTGGGCCTCGCTGACCCACGCGTGGACGACGCCGTCGAGCGAGGTCTCCCCGCCCTGGCAGGACTGGTGAGGCGCCCCGGCGAAACCCGGCCGGCGCCGGGCCGCTCCCCGCGGGGGCAGCGGCCCGGAGCCGGTACGGGACCTAGACCTTCCCGGTCAGAGCACTAGCCCAGCGCCTGCGTCAGGTCCGCCAGCAGGTCGTCGACGTTCTCGATGCCGACCGACAGGCGGACCAGGTCTCCGGGGACCTCCAGGGCCGAACCGGCCACCGAGGCGTGGGTCATGCGGCCCGGGTGCTCGATGAGGGACTCGACGCCGCCGAGGGACTCGCCCAGGGTGAAGAGCTTGGTGCGGTTGCAGACCGCGACGGCCGCGTCCTCGCCGCCGGTGACCTGGAAGGAGATCATGCCGCCGAAGTTGCGCATCTGCTTGGCGGCGATCTCGTGGCCCGGGTGCTCGGGCAGGCCCGGGTAGAGGACCGTGTGCACCTTGGGGTGCCGGGTCAGGAGCTCCGCGACCTTCGTCGCGTTCTCCGCGTGCCGGTCCATCCGGACGGCCAGCGTCTTGATGCCGCGCAGCACGATCCACGAGTCGAAGGGCCCGGCCACGGCGCCCATCGCGTTCTGGTGGTAGGCCAGTTCCTCGCCCAGCGCCGCGTCGGCGGTGACGAGCGCGCCGCCGACGACGTCCGAGTGGCCGCCCATGTACTTGGTCAGCGAGTGCACGACCACGTCCGCGCCGAGCGCGAGGGGCTGCTGGAGGTAGGGGGACGCGAAGGTGTTGTCGACGACCAGCTTGGCGCCGGCCGTGCGCGCGATGTCGGCGACGACGGCGATGTCGGTGATGCCGAGCAGCGGGTTGGAGGGGGTCTCGACCCAGATGACCTTGGTCTTCGGGGTGAGGGCGGCCCGCACGGAGTCCGCGTCGGAGGTGTCGGCCACCGACCACTCGACGCCCCAGCGGGAGACGACCTTCGCGAAGAGGCGGAAGGTGCCGCCGTAGGCGTCGTTCGGGATGACCACGTGGTCGCCCGGGGAGAGCAGCGTACGCAGCAGGCAGTCCTCGGCGGCGAGCCCGGACGCGAAGGCGAGGCCGCGCCGGCCGCCCTCCAGCGCCGCGAGGTTCTCCTCGAGGGCGGTGCGGGTCGGGTTGCCGCTGCGGCTGTACTCGTAGCCGCCGCGCAGTCCGCCGACGCCGTCCTGCTTGTAGGTGGACACCTGGTAGATCGGGGGCACGACCGCGCCGGTCAGCGGGTCCGCCGTATTGCCCGCGTGGATGGCACGGGTCTCGAAGCTCTGGTGCTCGTGGCTGTCGCTCATGGCCCGATGCTATGCCCCGTCCGGCCCCCGCGCGGCCCTGGTCCCGGGGTCCGCCGGGGCCCCTATTGGCCTTCGCTCGGGTACGTCTGGTTCGCTGGGGGCATGGAGATTTTGTGGTTCCTGCTCGCGATCGGCCTGCTCATGGCCGTCGTCGGACCGTACGTACGGCGCAGGCGCGGCGGCCTGCGCCTGGTCTCGCCCGGCAGCCCGGACGCCGCCGACCCCTCGGACTACGGATTCGCCCGCCAGGAGGACCTCGACATCCGGATCCCGGGCCCCGACCAGGACCTGATGGACGCCCTCACCAACGTGCAGCGCACCGGGCAGTGGCAGGCCGCCTCCCAGCTGCTGGCCGGCACCCCCAAGGAGGGCGAGGTGCGCTGGCAGCGCGTCCAGGCCTTCGCCGGCTCGGCGGCGCTGGAACTCTCCCGGGAGCCCGGGGCGGGCGCCCGCTGGCTGAAGGCGTGGCGGCTGGAGGCGCCGAAGGACGCCGGCGGCGCGCAGGTGCACGCCGAGCTGCTGGCGCAGCAGATGTGGCGGCGCCCGGAGGGCGTCAGCGACGCCGATGTGCGGATCATCGCGGAGGAGGCCCGGGAGTCCTGCCGCACGGCCGCGCTGCTGGCCCCCGGCGACCCGGTTCCGTACGTCATCGAGCTGGCCGTCGCCCGGATGCTGCACTACTCGGAGGCCGAGTACGACGCGCTGTGGGCCGAGGTCATGGACCGGGCTCCGCAGCACATGGGCGCGCACCTGGCCGCCCTGAACTACTGGTGCGAGAAGTGGCACGGGTCCCGGGACAAGGCCGACGCCTTCACCCACCACGCGGCGGCCCGCGCCCCGCAGGGCTCGCTGCTGGCGGCGCTGCCCCTGTTCGCGCTGTACGAGCACGTCCCCGACGTCGTCCTGATCCGCAGCTTCCACCAGAGCGCGACCGTGACCCGGGCGGTGGAGGGCGCGCTGTACGCCGTCCACAGCGCCCGGCCCGACGACCCGATGCTGGCGCACGTGCGCCACCTGCTGCTGCTGTTCCTCGTCGGCGGCGAGCGCTGGGCCGAGGCGATGGAACAGGTCCGCCACGTCGACGGCTACGTGGGCGCCCTCCCCTGGTCGGCCGACCCGGACCCCGCGGCCTCGTACGCGGTCTACCGGGCCCTGGCGGTCGCCGGCTACGAGGCGAACGGCGGCTCCCCGGCAACCCTGCCCCACTGACGGCCGCGCCTCCCGCCCCGACCACCCCGCCCCCCACGGCGCCGCGCTCCGCCCCTATGGTTCGCGTAAGCAACACCGCACCGCTTCGTCCCGTGGGGGGATCTGTCCAGATGGGCGCTTCACTGCGCGCCTTGCGCGCCCTCGTCCTGCTCGCCGGCTTCTATTTGCTCGGCGTCGTCCTGCTCTGCGCCCTCGTCGCCGTGGTCGTCGGCGCCGAGTCGGCCGGCCTGCACGGCCCAGGCCTGATCAAACTGCTCATAGCGGCCGTCGTCCTCGCCGTCCCGATCGTGCGCGGCATGTTCATGCTCCGCCTCCCGGCGCCCGAACCGCTTCCCGGCGTCCCCGTCACCGAGCGGCAGGAACCCGTCCTGTGGCAGACCGTGCGGGACGTCGCCGCGCAGGTCGGGACCCGGGCACCCGACGAGATCGTGCTCATCGCCGACGTCAACGCCGGCGTCACCGAGGACGCCAAGCTCCTCGGGCTGCGACCGGGCACGCGCCGCCTCTACATCGGCCTACCGCTGATGACGGGCATGGACGAGATGCGGCTGCGCGCCGTCCTCGCCCACGAGATGGGCCACTACGCCAACCTCGACACCCGCCTCACCCCGCTGATCCGGCGCGGCCGCGTCCAACTGCTGCGCACCGTCGACACCTTCCACGCCCGCTCGGACGCCAAGATCGCCAAGGAGCGGGCGAAGCAGGAACAGAAGGCCGACAAGAGGATCGCCGCCGGCAAGAAGGCCAAGGCGATCGACACCACCGGCAACGGCGCCCTGTACCGCGCGATGGCAAAGATCTACACCGGGTACGGGAAGTTCTACCAGCGCGCGACGCTCGTGGACGCCCGCCGCCAGGAGCTCGCCGCCGACCTCGCCGCCGTCCGCGTCGCCGGCCGCGACTCCGCCGGCTCCGCGCTGCGCGAGCTCAACGCCATCGCCCCGGCACACGAGTTCTACATGGACTCCTACGCCACCCTCGGCGTCGGCGCCGAGCTGCTGCCGCCCCGGGGGCAGGTCTTCGGCGGCCTGCGCCACCTCCTCGACGCCCGCGCCGCAGAACTGGACGGACTGCGCGAGGAACTGCCCGAGGAGCCGACCGACCCGTACGACTCCCACCCCGCGCTCGCCGAACGCGTGGCCCGCATCGAGGCCCTGCCCGACGACGGCCGGGCCGCCCAGGCCTCGCGCCCCTCGCTGGAGCTGCTCGCCGACTCCGAGGCCTCGCTGATCGAGCTGGAGCGGGCGGTCCTCACCCCCGAGGCCTTCGCGATGCGACGCCTGGACTGGGCGGACCTGGTCCACGAGAGCATGACCCGCTACGCCGGCCGGGGCGCGCAGGAGATCCGCGACGCCGCCGCCGCCGAGGGCGCGGGCTCCGGCCTGACCTCGCTGCTGGACGCGGTCGACGCCGACCCGGCGGTGCGCTGGCGGATCACCGACCGCCTCCCGAAGTCCGAGGAGGCGGCATCGGCCACCGGCCGAGCGGCCCGCGAGTTCGCCCGCCCGGCGCTGCGCCGCGCCCTGAACCAGCTGGTCACCACCGAGCTCACCGCGCGCGGCGCCGCCCGCTGGCAGCTGTCCTGGAGCGAATCGGCCACCCTGCGCTACCCGGCCGACGGCTTCGAGGAGCAGCTGGAGAGCGCCCTCGACCAGGCCGCCGCCGACCTTCCCGACACCGAACCCCTGCGAAAGCTGGTACTTGCCCCGTGATCGGCCTGATCATCCTCGGCTGCCTCCTGGCCGCCGGCGCCTTCAAAGTCCTGCGCGGCGTCTACTACATCCGCAAGGCCCGCAAGCTGACGGCCAAGGCCGGCTCCCACCGGGCCGCGGACGCCGAAGCCGCCGTCGCGCTGGGCTTCGTACCGGCCGACCGGCTGGACACCGAGCACGGGGCGCCGCCGGCGCCCGCCGACACGGCCGCGCTGGACGCCGTACGGGCGGGCGGCTGGCAGGCCGGCGCGGCCTGGCTGGAGGCCGCCGGGCGGAACTGGGACGAGCGCGTGCGCCGCGTACGGAACCTGTCCGACCTGGCCGCCGCCGACGACGCCTGGCTCCTGGCCTGGCGCGCCGCGCGGCCGCAGGACCCGGCGGCCGCGCTGGTGCACGCGGACTCCTCCGTGCTCGTCGCGTGGAACGTGCGCGGGTCGCTGAGCGCGAAGCACACCACGCAGGAGCAGTTCCGGGTCTTCCACCAGCTGATCGCCGGCGCGCAGGAGGCCATGCACGAGGCCCAGCGGATCGCCGACCCCGCGGACCCGGTGCCGTACATGCTGGAACAGCCCATCGCCATGGCCCTCGGGTATTCGCACGAGCGGTACCGCGAGCTGTGGGCGCAGATCGTCGCACGTGATCCGAAGGTGCTGGCGGCGCACACCGGCGCCCTGCAGTACTGGTGCCGCAAGTGGCGCGGCTCGCACGAGGAGGCCGAGGCCTTCGCGAAGGAATCGGCGGCCGCGGGCGCTCCCGGCGAGCTGTTGTCGGTGCTCCCCCTGTACGCGTACCTCGAATACGAGATGTCCGAGTCGGAGCTCGACCCGAACGAGTACTACAAGCGGCCGGAGATCGTCGCCGCCACCGACGCGGCGCTCGCCGACGTGGCGGCCGCCGACCCGGCCGACCGGCGGGTGACCGGCGTCCGGCACATGCTGGCCTGGAACCTGTACTGGCAGGACCGGTACACCGAGGCGGTCGAGCAGTTCCGGGCCGTCGACGGCTACATCGACGCGACGCCGTGGTCCTACGCCGCGGACAGCAAGGCGCGGTACGTGCGGGCACGCGACTACAGCGTGCGGCAGGCGACGCAGAACGCCTGACCGGGGAAGCGGGACCCGGGCAGGGAGCGGCGGGCGGGGGAATCCCGGCCCGCCGTTCCCCGTTATCCGTAGACCACAAGGAGGGAATCCATGTTCTCGTACCGCCGCACGCCCGAGCTCCCCACCCGCGAGGAAGCCCTGACCGGCCGCGCGGAGCCGCTCTTCGCCCTGCCCGCCGTCCACACCGTGCTCGGCAACCCCCTCGCGGGCCCGTACCCCGCCCACCTGCGGGTCGCGGACTTCGGCCTCGGCTGTTTCTGGGGCGCCGAGCGCAAGTTCTGGCAGACCCCGGGGGTGTGGACCACCCTCGCCGGCTACCAGGGCGGCTTCACCGAGAATCCGACCTACGAGGAGGTCTGCTCGGGCGGCACCGGCCACACCGAGGTCGTCCGGGTCGTCTTCGACCCCTCCCTGGTCTCCTACGAGGCCCTGCTGAAGCTGTTCTGGGAGTCCCACGACCCCACCCAGGGCTTCCGCCAGGGCAACGACGTCGGCACCCAGTACCGCTCGGCTCTCTACACCCACTCCCCCGCCGACCAGGCCGCCGCCGAAGCCTCCCGCGAGGCCTACCAGCGGGTCCTGGCCTCCTCCGGCTACGGCGAGATCACCACGGCCGTCCTCCCGGCGTCGGAGCGCCCCTTCTGGCCCGCTGAGGCACACCACCAGCAGTACCTCGACAAGAACCCCGGCGGCTACTGCGGCATCGGCGGCACGGGCGTCTCCTGCCCGATCGGCGTGGCCCGCGCCGACGGCTGAGCCGCGACGGCAAAGCCCCGGCCCCCGCGCGTCGCGGGAGCCGGGGCTTCGGCGTTCTCGGGCCGGGGTCAGCCCTGGGTGAAGTAGCCGAGGAGGTCGGTGATCACGTGGTTGCCGCCGCCGTAGCTGTTGAAGATGCTGACCTTGCCCGAGGCCACCTGGGTGGTGACGTGGTTGGGGACGGTGGCGCCGGGGAGCGTGTTGAGGCTGCTGGCCCCGGGGAGCGTGCCGCCGTAGCCGTACGCCGTCAGGAACCCGGGGGCCGTGGTGTCCGTGGCGGTGACGTTCAGGACCGCGCCGAGGGCGTTCGCCGGGAGGCCGGAGACGGTCGTGGTCGCGCCCGGTGCGAGCTTGCCGGTGGTGCGGGTGTCGGCGAGGCGCTTGGGGACGACCGGGGTGAAGAGGGCCTTGCCGTCCTTGCCGTAGTAGCCCACCGCGTCCAGGATCACGTGCGTGGAGCCGGAGTTCGTGTAGAGCGTGATGGTGCCGTTGGGGCCGACCGGGACGATGGCCTGGTTGGACTTGTCCTTGCCCGGCTCCACGTTCAGGTTCGAGGTCGACGGACGCTTCGCCGGGTCCGGGTAGGCGATCACGTGCGCCTGCTCCGACGCCCCGGTGCCCGTCAGGTTCAGGGCGACCGCCGTCGCGTCCGCCGGGATGCCGTTGACGCCCGCGACCTTGACCGTACGGGTCTGGCCGCCGCCCAGCGCACCACCAGTGGCGCGGGTGTCCATGACGCGCGTCGGCGCGAGCGGGGAGAACCGCTGCCCGATGTTGGGCTGGTAGTAGCCGACGAAGTCCACGATCAGCTCGGCCTTGCCGGAGCCCAACTGCGCCTGGACCGTCCCCAGCACACCGGCCGGGACCGTGACCGTGTTCGACGAGGTGCCGCCCGCGCGGACGTTCACGTTCGAGGTCGCCGGACGCGGCTGGCCGGCCGGCCACACGGTGAGGTGGGTGTCCTCCGTGGCGCCGGTGACCGTCACGTTGACGACCGCCGAAGCCAGGCTGGCCGACAGGGGGTGGTCCGGTATGCGCGAGGCCGTCGGCAAGGTCACGTCCACCGGCCGGCCGCTCAGGACGGGGGTGCCGTCGATGCGCGAGTCTTTTATGCGGAACGGCTCCGTGGCGACGTACCCGGACGGGGCGTAGTCGACCTTCACGGTCTTGCTGACCGTGGACTTCGCACCCTTGGAGTCCTGCAGCGTCAGCGTCACCTTGTAGTCGCCGGGAGATGCATAGGTGTGCTCGAAGGAACGCAGCTCGCTGCCGCGGGCCGTGTTGCCGTCGCCGAATTCCACGTCCGCGCTCAGCACCGGCCAGGGTGCCGCGGTGAGCTCCGTGGGGTCGACGACAACGGTCAGCGGGGAGATCCCCATGGCGTTCGGGTCCGACCCGGTGGGCAGGGGTTGATCGACGGCGAAGGCCGCGCTCAGCGGACCGGCCGGGGTCACCTTGGCCGGGGCGTAGGTGGACCAGACCCGCTCTCCCACACCGTTGACGGCCGTCACCTGAGCCGCGTAACCGCCCGGCGCGCTGTAGACGTGCTCGATGCTGGGCTGCTTGGTGACGACCGGGTCCGTGCCGTCCCCGAAGTCGAAGTGGTAGGTGATGCCGGCCGACCAGGGGCTGTCCGCGACGGCCGTCGCCTTCACCCGCGTACCGACCGGCGCCCAGCTCTCGCTCAGCGAGAGGGTAACGCCGCGCAGGTCGTCCTGGGCCTCATCGGCACCGCGGTCGATGTACCCGCCGCCCTTGCCCGTGTTGGGAACCCGCGGGTCGTCCGCGATCGGGTCCCCGACCCAGTCCAGGGGAATCACCCCCGGGGCCGTGGGGTCGCCCGAGTCGACGGTGGGCGATCCGTCCCACGGGCCGATGCCGTCGAGGGACGGGCTCAGGAGGTCGTGCGCACCCTGGCCGCCGGCGGCCAGGAACGCCGCCACCGTCTGGTAGTTGGTGCCGGCCCAGTTGTAGGGGGAAGCGACGGTGCCGGGCTGGCCCGCGATGAGGTTGTAGTCGACACGGGTGCCGGCCGTCGCGCTCTTCGCCACCGCGATGCCGACCCGCGGCTCGGCGGCCGCGCACGTTGCGGGGGTGCTCCGGGTGTGGACCACGTTGTTGAACAGTGCCGAGCCGGTCGAGGTCCCGCCGACCGACACGGCCGCCCCGCATCCGCCGCGGATGGTGTTGTTGGTGAGGACGGTGCCGGGCGCGTCCAGCACCGTCGCAGCCGCCCGGCGGTCGTCCTCGATCACGTTGCGGCTGAGGACGGTGCGCTGGGCGCCTCCCTCGATCCGGACGGCGTCGAGCGTGCTGCGGATGACGCGTACGTCCGTGCTCGCCCCGCCCACCACGAGGGCGGCGGGTTGGGGGCCGGAGACCCCGAGCTTCTCCAGCACGACATCGTGGGAGGCGCCGATGCGCACCCCTCCCTCGACCTGGAGTCCGCGGACCACCACGTGGGAGGCCCCGCTGATGGTCAGGCCCTTTTCCAGGAAGGCCTGGTAGCCGACGACCCCTTCCTCGCCGAAGGCGAAGGTGATCGGCTTGCCCGGCTCTCCCGAGCGGTCGATCGTGACCGCATCGGGGTAGCGCGTCTGCGGGGCGATCCGCACGGTCTGGCCCGGCCCGACCACCTTGGCCGCCGCCGAGATCGAGCAGTACGGGGCGGACCGCGAACCGGCTCCGGCGTCGGAGCAGGAGCCCGAAGCACTGTTCACATAAAGGTCGGTCGGGGTCTCGGCGGCGGCCGCGGTGGCCGGTATGCCGAGAAGGGTGACGAGGCCTGCGGTCAGCAGGACCGTCGCACGAGTAGGACGCACCAGCGGAGTTCCTTCGGCGGAGAAGCGGTGGGGATGCGACTGGGGCGCGGCGCCTCACGACGTCGCACGACCGTTTCCCCCTGGCGACGGTCGGGCGCGCGAACCCAGGATCTCCGGTCATCATCACACTGGCCCGGCGCGGGCGTAGGACCGGGGCTCGGGTCGCGTGGGTGTCCTGCGCAAGACGTGCGACGCCCCCGGTGCGCGCTCGTGGCGCGCCCGGGGGCTGTCGGTGGGAGGGGGCCCGACGGCCGGGGCCGTCAGGTCATCAGATCGTCGAGGTGTCGATGACGAAGCGGTAGCGGACGTCGCCCGCCTGGACGCGCTCGTAGGCCTCGTTGACCTCGTCGGCCCGGATCACCTCGATGTCCGCGCCGAGGCCGTGCTCCGCGCAGAAGTCGAGCATCTCCTGCGTCTCGGCGATCCCGCCGATCATCGATCCGGCCAGCGTCTTGCGGCCGCCGATGACGGAGAACAGGTTCAGCGAGACCGGCTCCTCCGGGGCGCCGACGTTCACCAGTGCGCCGTCGACCTTCAGCAGCCCCAGGTAGGCGTCGAGGCCGAGCGGCGCGGAGACGGTGGACACGATCAGGTCGAAGCGGCCGGCCAGTTCGTCGAAGGTGGCCTCGTCGTTCGTGGCGTAGAAGTGGTCGGCGCCCAGCTTCAGCCCGTCCTCCTTCTTGCGCAGGGTCTGGGAGAGCACCGTGACCTCGGCGCCGAGCGCGTGGGCGATCTTGACGCCCATGTGGCCGAGGCCGCCGAGGCCGACGACCGCGACCTGCTTGCCGGGGCCGGCCTGCCAGTGCTTCAGCGGGGAGTAGAGGGTGATTCCGGCGCACAGCAGCGGGGCGGCGACGTCGAGGGCGAGGCCCTCGGGGATGCGGAGGGTGTAGTTCTCGTCGACGACCACGTGCGTGGAGTAACCGCCGTACGTGGGCTCGCCGTTCTTGTCGAGGGCGTTGTAGGTGCCGGTCATGCCCTTGGCGCAGAACTGCTCCTGGCCCGCGAGGCACTGCTCGCACGTGCGGCAGGAGTCGACGAAGCAGCCGACGCCCACGCGGTCGCCGACCGCGAACTTGGTGACGCCCGGGCCGACTTCGGCGACCACGCCGGCGATCTCGTGGCCCGGGACCATCGGGTAGATGCCCTCGCCCCAGCCGTCCGTGACCTGGTGGATGTCGGAATGGCAGATGCCGGCGAACTTGATGTCGATGAGGACGTCGTGCGCGCCGACCGGGCGGCGCGGGACGGTGGTGCGCTCCAGCGGCGCCTTGGGGGCGGGAGCGGCGTAGGCGGCGACCTGGGTGACGGACACGGTGGGGCTCCTCGGAAGACTGCTGTGCGGGACTGCGTCGAAGGACCGTGGAACTGCGCGGTGCGGCGCCGAGCCCGTGCTGGGCTGCGCCATCGTGCATCGCGCCCCACGGTCCGGCGAGGTGGCGCACCGCGTCGCGCCGCTCGTCCTTGGCCGCCAGCTTGCCCGCCCGGGCCCGGGACACCCATCCCCCTGTCCTGCCTAGGACTGGTGAACCTACCCTTGGCGGGGTCAGGCACAGCCCTGCGGCCCGCGCGCGCACGAGGCGATACTGGGGTAATGGACCAGCTTGATCAGCGAGCCGAGCTCGGCGAGTTCCTGCGATCCCGGCGCGCCCGGCTGCGCCCCGAGGACGTGGGCCTGCCCGACTACGGCCGCCACCGCCGGGTCCCCGGCCTGCGCCGCGAGGAGCTGGCGCAGCTGGCGGGCGTCTCGGTGGCGTACTACACGCGGCTGGAGCAGGGCCACGGGCAGAACGTGTCGGCGGAGATCCTCGACGCCATCGCGCGGGCGCTGCGCCTGGACGGCACGGAGCACGCGCACCTGAGCCGGCTGGCCGCCCCGAAGCCCCGCAGGCGGCGGCAGGCGGCGCGCCCGCAGCAGGTCCGGCCGGAGCTTCGGACGCTGCTGGACGCCATGGAGGGCGTGCCGGCGTACCTGGTGGGGCGGCGCCAGGACGTCATCGGCTGGAACCCGCTGGCGGCCGCGGTCTTCGGCGATTTCGGGGCCCTCCCGGTACAGGAGCGCAATCTGGTCCGGCTGGTGTTCCTGGACCCGGCGACGTCCGAGCTGTACGCGGATTGGGAGTGCCGGGCGTGCGAGGTGGTGAGCAATCTGCGCCTGTACGCCGGCCGGTACCCCGACGACGAACGCCTGACGGCCCTGGTCGGCGAGCTGTCCGTGAAGAACGAGGAGTTCCGCCGGCTGTGGGCGGCCCACACGGTGGCGGACGACAAGACGCACGGCCTCAAGCGCCTGCGCCATCCCCTGGTCGGTGAGCTCCTGCTCTCCTTCGAGACCCTGGCCCTGCCGGACGATCCGGCGCAGTTCCTGGTCACCTACCACGCGCCGCCGGGCTCGCCCTCCGCCGACGCCCTGCGCCTGCTCTCCTCCTGGTCGGCGACGGCGCCGGCCCCGGCCGCCCCGGCGTCCGCGCCGCACGCCCCCGCGTCCGGCCAGTGAGGGGCCGGGTCCCCGGACTCAGTCCTTGAGCTGCAGCTGGAAGTAGCCGACCGCGCGTTCGCGCCGGTAGCCCAGGGCCGCGTTGACCGTGAGCATCGGGGTGTTGTCGTCCGCCACCGAGGTGGCGACGGTGCGCAGATCCGGGTGGCGGACCGCCGCCTCCGCGAGCATGCGGAGTTTGACCGCGCGGCCGAGGCCGTGGCCCCGGTGGGCGGGGACCACCACGGTGTCGTACTGGAGCGCGCGCGGGCCCGACGGGTCGGGGAGGACCAGTTCCGTGTAGGCCGCCACCTCGCCGTCCGGGGTGACGGCGGCGACCGTGGTCAGCGCGCCTCCCCGGTCGAGGATCTTGCGGTGGGCCGCGTGCAGGCGCTCCGCCGTCCAGGTCTGGATCTGCTGGTCCAGGTCACCCATCGGCGCGTCCTCCATCGCCCCGTGGGCGACGGCCACCGCCGGCGCCCACGCGTCGGGGACCAGTCCGGGCCAGCAGAACAGCTCGTAGCCGGGTGCGGGCGGTGCGGACTCCTCCCGCGCCGCCCGCACGTCCTGTACGTACCAGGCCATCGACAGGACGTTCTCGAAGCCCACGGACTCGGCGAACACCTGACCCGGGCCACCCAGATCCACCTCGGTCGCGACCGAGGTCCGGCCCTCGGCGAGCAGTTCGTCCCGGACCCGCTCCCAGAGGGCCGTTCCGACACCGCGCCGCCGCGCGTCCGGCCGTACCGTCAGCTCGTCGAGGAACGCGGTGTGGTCGTTGACGCCGTCCGTGAACAGGACCAGGGAGGCCACGCCGTCCTCCGCGGCCCAGTACACCGAGCGCCCGCGCGCCGAAGGCACCCGCAGCGCTCCGGCCACCTCCGTCCTGGAGGGCGGCGGCACTTGCGGCAGGTCGGCCGTCCGGGCGGAGGCCAGGACGGCCCACCAGTGGTCGACCTCGATGTCGGTCGGGGGCACGGAGAGCGGCATGATCGTCATGCTCCGGACCCTAAACCGGACGGCGCCGGGACGCTCAGGCGTTTTCGGTGACCGTCACCCGGCCGCGCCGGATCGTCGCGAGGCGCGGGGCCCGCTTCGCCAGCGCGCTGTCGTGCGTGACCATGACGAAGGTCAGGCCGTGCTCCTTCCACAGGCCTTCCAGCAGGTCCATGATCTCGTCGCGCATCGATTCGTCGAGGTTGCCGGTCGGCTCGTCGGCGAGCAGCACCTTCGGCCGCTTCACCAGCGCACGGGCGATGGCGACGCGCTGCTGCTGGCCGCCGGACATCTCCCCGGGCAGGTGGCCCATCCGCTCGCCGAGGCCCACGGAGTCCAGCGCCTCGGCGGCCTGTCGGCGCCGGTCGCGCGCTGCGAGGCCGAGCGGGACGAGCGCCGTCTCGACGTTCTCCCGCGCGGTGAGGGTCGGGATCAGGTTGAAGGACTGGAAGACGAAGCCGATGCTCTGCGCCCGGATGCGGGTGAGGCGGGCCTCGGAGACGGTGGCGAGGTCGAGCCCGTCGAGGACGACGGCTCCCTCCGTCGGCCGGTCCAGGGCGCCGAGCATCTGGAGCAGGGTGGACTTGCCGCCGCCGGTGGGGCCCTGGATGACGAGCCGGCCGCCGTCCTCGATGGTCAGGTCCACGCCGGCCAGCGCGTCGATGGATTCCTTGCCGCGCCGGTAGCGCTTGGTGACACCCGTGAGTTGGTACATGTCGTTCCTTCGCTCGCTCAGAAGTACGTACGGTCGGCCGCGCGGGCGGCCGGACCCGCGGGCCGGACCAGCGGGCCGGGCCCGTCGGCCGGGAGCCCTCGGGGCGGCCGGGTCATTCGACGCGGCGCAGGGCGTCCGCCGGCCGCAGCCGGGAGGCGCGCCAGCCGCCGAAGCCGCCCGCGACCAGTCCGCCCGCGACGGCGAGGGCGACGGCCAGGCCGATCGTGGAGAGCGAGACGGGTGCGGTGAGCGCGATGTCGAAGGCCTTGCCCGCGCTCTGCCGGGCGGAGCGCATCATTCCGCCGCCACTTCCGCCGCCGGCGGCGCCGCCCCCGGCCCCGAGCTGCGCGGTCAGCTTCGGGCTGATCACCGTGATGGCGTAGGCGGCGCCGAGCCCGAGGCCGATGCCGAGCACCCCGCCGATCAGGCCGTTGACCAGGGCTTCTCCGGCGACCTGGCGGGTGACGCGGCCGCTCTTCCAGCCGAGCGCCTTGAGCGTGCCGAATTCGCGGACCCGCCGGGAGACGGCGGAGGAGGTCAGCAGGCCGGCGACGAGGAAGGCGGCCAGGAGGACCGCGTACGAGAGCCACGTGCCGACGGTGGAGGCCAGGGACGCGGCGGTGGAGAGCGAACCGGAGACCGTGTCGGCCAGGTCGGCCGAGGTGGTGACGGTGGTGTCGGGGACGTTCTTCTGGATGGCCTGCTTCACCGAGCCGATCGCCTGGGAGTCCTCGGCCTGGACGTAGACGGTGGTGATCTTGTCGGGGGTCCCGGCGAGGGTCTGGGCCTGCTTGAGCGGGACGTAGACGTTGGCGGCCGCGTCCCCGCTGTCGGCGGTGGCGATGCCGATGACCTTGAACTTGGCGTTCTTGACGGTCACTTCGGAGTCGACGGCGAGCTTGTTCTTCGTGGCGTAGGCGCTGTCGACGACGGCGACGGCCGCGTCGGACTCGCCGGCCTGGAAGCCGCGACCGGAGGTGATCTTGGAGGTGGTGAGCGGGCCGAGTTCGGGCCGTGTGACGTCCGCGCCGTACACGGAGAAGGAGTTGACGTCGAAGTCGGCGCCACCGCCCTCGACCCTGCCGCCCGTACCCCCGGCTGCGCCGCCCGTGGCTCCGGGCTTGGAGGCGGCGCCGCCGTTCGCGGCGCCCTCCGTCCGCTTGAACTCACCGCGTTTGAACTGGCCGTTGACCTTCATCACCTGGAGGCTGAGCCCGCCGACGGCCTGGGCGACGCCTTCCTGGCCGGACACCTCGGCCACGGTCGCGGCGTCGAGCGTCTGGAATCCCTGCGGCATGACGAGGTCGCTGCTCTGCTCGGCCCCGGCGTCCGTCTCGCCCTCGCCCTCGCCCTTCGCGTCGAACCGGAACCGGGGCCGGGCGGCGGTGTCGCCCTCGGCCGGCGGGGTCTGGGCCTTGGTGACGGTCATGTCCGTCCCGAGGCCGTAGAGCGACTGGAGGACCTGGCCCTGCGCCTGCGCCATCCCGGCCGAGACCGAGGTGACGACGATGACGAGGGCGATACCGAGGGCGAGTCCGGAGGCGACGACGAGCGCCGCCTTCCTGCGGCGGCGCAACTCGCGCCGGAGGTAGGTGAAGAACATGCGGCCGAACCTAGGCAGCACCTCTGATCGCCGGATAAGCCGCGGGTAAGAGTCGGATGAGAAGGCGACCGGGAGGGGACGGGGGCGGACGCGGAAAAGACGGACGGCGGGGAGCCCGCCCGGGTTTCCTCCCGGGGGCTCCCCGCCGTCCGTCGCGGGGTTCCGTCCTACCGGCGCGTCAGAGGGCCGCGCCCGCCTTCCAGTCCGCCCAGCTCATGTTCCAGCCGTTGAGGCCGTTGTCCGGCTTGATGGTCTTGTCCGGGGAGTTGACGACCGTGACGACGTCCCCGATGAGGGAGTTGTCGTAGAACCAGGCCGCGGGCTGGTTCGGGTCGTTCGCACCCTTGGCGTCGTTCAGGCCGACACAGCCGTGGCTGGTGTTGACGCTGCCGAAGATCGAGTCCGATCCCCAGTAGTTGCCGTGGACGAAGGTGCCGGAGTTCGACAGCCGCATCGCGTGCGGAACGTCCTTGATGTCGTACTCGCCCTTGCCGTCGTCGTCGGTGAAGCCGACGGTGGCACCGTTCATCCGGGTCTCCTTGAACTTCTCGGAGATCACCATCTGGCCGTTGTACGTCGGGTTCTCCGGGGAGCCCGCCGAGATCGGGATGGTCTTGAGGACCGCGCCGTCCCGGGTGACCGTCATCTTCTTCGACTTCGCGTCGACCGTGGAGACCTGGCTGCGGCCGATCTTGAAGGTGACGGTCTTGTTCTGGACGCCCTGGATGCCGGGGCCGCCCTGGACGCCGTCCAGCGCCAGCTTCAGCGTGACGGTGGAGTTCGCCTGCCAGTACTTCTCCGGGCGGAAGTCCAGGCGCTGCGCGCTGAACCAGTGGCCCACGACTTCCTGGCCGCTGGTGGAGGTGACCGTGATGCCCGCCTGGACGGCCTTCTTGTCCTTGATCGGCTTGTTGAAGGTGATCGAGACCGGCATGCCCACACCGACGGTCTTGCCCTCGTCCGGGATGAACGAGCCGACGAAGCTGTTCTCCGGGGAGACGGTGGTGAAGGAGGCGTTCTCGTGCGCCTCGCGGCCCGCCTCGTCCTTCGCGGTCGCCGACAGCGCGTACTTGGTCGAGCGCTTCAGCGCGCCGTCCGGCTTCCAGCTCTTGCCGTCGGCGGCGATCTTGCCCGCCACCGCGGTGCCCTCGTTGCTCTTCAGCTCGACCTGGGTGAGCGTGCCGTCGACGACGGTCACGTTCGCCGCGTCGTTCAGGCCGACGTTGGCCGCGCCGTCCTTGGGGGCGATGGTTATTCGCGCCTTGGAGGTGTCCTTGGCCGCCGCCGCGTCGACATCGGCCTTGGCCGACGCCTCCCCGTTGGCCTTCGGCGCATCCGTCCCGCCGTCGCCCGCGTCGTTGCATCCCGCGAGCACCAGTACGCCACCGAGCACGGCGGATATGGCCACCAGGGCCTTTCTCCGTCGCTTGCTGTCCGTCCTCACACGCCACTCCATCGTTGCCGGAACCCCGTTCCCCGGGCAGGGGGGCACGGCCCCCCTGCCTCGTCCTGACAACGCGTTAACACCCCGGGTCGCTTCCACATTCCATTGGGATGTGGTCAACCCCACCGTCAGGCGTTGTCAGCCTCTTCGTCGATGTCCCCATCTTCCTCGTCCAGGTCCCACTCCATGGACTCGGGGTCGTATTCCACGGGCTCGCTGCTCCAGGAAGCCTGCGCGAGCTCCACTCCGGGGATGTCCGCGACCAGGTCGGTCGGGTCCACCAAGTAGGCCAAAGCCTCCGATTCGTCCTCCCGGACCGCCGCCTCCGCGTGACCGCGCTCCTCGTCCGGCATGAACTCGTCGGCCTTGATGTGCGCGAGAGCGGCTCCGGTGAGGGCGTCTACGTCGGGTACTTCGAGTACCAGATCCACTCGAAGTCGTACGAATCGTGAGGTCTCAGAAGGGTTCATACGACGGAGGGTAATCCCGTGCATTCCCCGGGTTTCCCACGACCCGCCCCTTTCCGCCATCCACACGCCCGACGAAAGGGGGCATTTGCTGTCGATGTCAAAAAATGGCCCATATCCCCCGAGACGAGCTCGACGACCTCTCCCGGCGAACTCCGCGCCACCGGGCTGAAGCCCGGAGGGTCGCGGAGGTACCATCTGCGGACACGGCCAATTCGCTGCTGCCACAAGGGGGATCGCACCGTGTCCGCACGACGATCGACAGTCACCGCTCTCGGAGCGACCACCCTCCTCGCCGCTCTGTGGTTCGTCCCCTCGGCCAACGCCACCGCCCCCGGGCACGCGAACAGCGCCGGCGGCGCGCCCGCTGCCGAAAGCGTCCGGGTCCAGGCCGCCTCGGCCGTACCGGGCGCCCGCGCCGCGCTCGAGCTCGCCGACAGCGGCGGCATCGACACCACCCCGTACCTGCTGGGCGGCACGCTCTGCCTGGGCCTCGGCGCCGGCTTCGTGGCCTTCTCGGTACGCGGATCGCGCACGCCGTAGCGGCGGGTACGCGCGGCAAGGGTTCCCGGTACGGGAAAAGGGCCGCGGTCCGGGGTGGCCCCCCGGGCCGCGGCCCTTCCACGTCACAGGCTCGCGCCCGTCATGCGGGGGATCAGGCCAGGGGGCCCGTCACGGCCTCCACCGCGTCCACGAGCGCACCCGACCGCACGAACGCGTCCGCGGCGGCCAGGTCGGGCGCGAGGAACCGGTCCGGCCCGGGACCCTCCACGCCCGCCGCGCGGGCCGCCGCGATGGCGGCCCGGCTGGCCGGAGCCGGGGTGAGGCCGTGGCGCAGCTCGATGGCGCGCGTGGCGGCGTACAGCTCGATCGCCACGATGCGGGTCAGGTTGTCGACGGCCGTACGGAGCTTGCGCGCGGCCGACCAGCCCATGGAGACGTGGTCCTCCTGCATGGCGGAGGAGGGGATCGAGTCGGCGGAGGCGGGGACCGCGAGCCGCTTCATCTCACTGACCAGGGCTGCCTGCGTGTACTGGGCGATCATCAGACCGGAGTCCACGCCGGCGTCGTCCGCGAGGAAGGGCGGCAGGCCGTGGCTGCGGTTCTTGTCGAGCAGCCGGTCGGTGCGCCGCTCGGCGATGGAGCCGAGGTCGGCGGCCGCGATGGCGAGGAAGTCCAGGACGTACGCGACCGGGGCGCCGTGGAAGTTGCCGTTGGACTCCACGCGCCCGTCGGGCAGCACCACCGGGTTGTCGACGGCGGCGGCCAGCTCGCGCGAGGCCACCAGGGCGGCGTGCGCCATGGTGTCGCGGCCCGCGCCGGCGACCTGCGGGGCGCAGCGCACGGAGTAGGCGTCCTGCACGCGCGGGGCCGACTCCTCCTGGAAGTGCCCGGTCAGCCCGGAACCCTTGAGGACGGCGGCCATGTTCGCGGCGGAGGCGCCCTGGCCGGGGTGCGGGCGGATGGCGTGCAGCTCGGGCTGGAGGACCTTCTCGGTACCGAGCAGCGCCTCCAGGGTCAGGGCGGCGGTGATGTCGGCGGAGGTGTACAGCTTGCCGAGGTCGGCGAGGGCCATGACCAGCATGCCGAGCATGCCGTCGGTGCCGTTGAGGAGGGCGAGGCCCTCCTTCTCGCGGAGCTCGACGGGGGTGATGCCGGCCTCGGCGAGCAGTTCCCCGGCGGGGCGCACGGTCCCGTCCGGGCCTTCGGCGTCCCCCTCGCCCATGAGGGCGAGCGCGCAGTGCGAGAGCGGGGCGAGGTCTCCGGAGCAGCCGAGCGAACCGTACTCGTGGACGACGGGGGTGATCCCGGCGTTGAGCACGTCGGCCATCGTCTGCGCGACGGACGGACGCACGCCGGTGTGCCCGGAGGCCACCGTCTTGAGCCGCAGGAACATCAGTGCGCGCACGACCTCGCGCTCGACGCGCGGGCCCATGCCGGCGGCGTGCGAACGGACGATGTTGCGCTGGAGCTGGGCGCGCAGCTCGGGGCTGATGTGCCGGGAGGCGAGCGCCCCGAACCCGGTGGACACCCCGTAGACGGGCTCGGGCTTGGCGGCGAGCGCGTCCACGATCGCGCGAGCCCGTCCCAGCGCGGCGACCGCCTCACCGGAGAGCTCGACGCGGGCGTTGCCGCGGGCGACCGCGATCACGTCCTCGGCGGTGGTGCCGGACGTTCCCACCACGACAGTGTGCATATCCATATTCAGCACCCTACGGACTGAATCCCTTCATGTCACCCCTCGATTCCACCACGCCCCCGACGCCCTTCCCCGGCTGCGCCGGCCGCCCGTCGGACGCTGCCGCACGGCGCGTCGGGCGACGGCTAGTGTTGCGGCCGGGAAGGTGCGTCGCGGGCCCGGCAAGATCCGGAAGAGACGGCCTAGGCCCGCCCCCGGAACCGCCGCCGCTCCCCCGCCTCCCGCTGCGCCGCGTCGGCCAGCCGGACGACCGCCGTGTCCCGCCCCGCCACCACCGGCTTCGACGAGCGCGCGGCCTTCGCCTTGTACTGGGCCGCGTCGGCCAGCCGGAACAGCCGCCGCGAGGACTTCACCGGGCCGATCGGGTCCCCGGTGGACGCGACGCCGCAGGCGACGCCCTCCCCCAGCTCCAGTTCGGCGGCGCGCAGGCACACCTCCTCGGTGACCCGCACCACCTCGTCCGCCGACGGCCCGACGCTGACCAGGCAGAACTCGTCCCCGCCCAGCCGCGCGACCAGGGATCCCGGGAGCATTGCCCCGCAGAGGCTGAGCACGGAGCCGAAACGTTCCAGCAACCGGTCGCCCATGGCGTGGCCGAGGGTGTCGTTGACCTTCTTGAGGCCGTTCAGGTCACAGACGACCAGGCTGACCACCGTCGCGGTCCCCGCGCCCCCGGCCGGCGCATCCGCCGTGCTCCTGCGGTGCTCCTCCAGCGCCTCGTCGAGCCGCATGTCCACGGCCCGCCGATTGGCCAGCCCGGTCAGCGGGTCGGTGAAGGCGAGCCGCCGGGCCTCCTCCAGCCGGTCGCTCTGCGCGAGCCCGGCCGCGATGACCGCGGCGAGGACGGTCGCGAACTCCGCGTCGTCCTCGTCGAAGTCCGGCAGCCCTTCGTCCCTGGCCACGTACAGCTCGCCCCACGCCCGCCCGCTGAGCACGATCGGCGCGACCACGCACGTCCCGCGCCCGCGCCCGCGCAGCGCCTCGCCCCTGCGGCCCGGCCGGTCGCCGACCGCGCTCTCCACCCAGGCGTGGGGGCCGCCGCCGCCCGCCCAGCGCTCGTGCAGGAACTCCGTGATCTCCGGGAAGTCATGGACCGGGTAGGACTCGCCCTCGGGGAACTCCTCCTCCCCGGCCCGGCGCTCCCCCTCGTTCACGAGCACCCGCAGGCACCCGCGCTCGCGCTCCCACGCGGAAATGGCGGCGAACGACCCGTCCATCGCCAGCCTCGCCCCCCGCGCGGCGGCCCGGACACTGTCCCGCGGCGCGCACGCGGCCGCCATGGCCTGCGCGAGGCCCACGACGGCTCGCAGCCGCCCGTCAACACCCATCACCCCAGGTTAGGGGTTTTGTCCGATTTAGTGACAATGGACGCGACATTCGACGGCCTCACGATCACGTCTGGTGACGAAGGGGCACGGCCCGGACCCCGGACCGCACCCCGCGCGCCCGGCGCCCCCGCCCACCGAGCGGCAGGGCGGGACGTCACACCCCGGGCCACTCCGGCTTGCGCTTCTCGTTGAACGCGGCCACGCCCTCGGCCCGGTCACCCGAGAAGGCGGCCGAACGCCACGCCGCGTCCTCGATCTCCAGCCCGGCCGTCAGGTCCATGCCGTGCCCGAGCCGCAGCGCCCGCTTCGCCGCCCGCAGCCCGACCGGGGAGTTCGCCGCCATCCGCGCGGCCAGGGCGAGGGCCTCCTCACGGTCCGACCCCGCCGGGACCACCGAGTCCACCAGCCCGAGGGTCAGCGCCTCGCCGGCGTCCACGCGCCGTGCGGTGAAGATCAGCTCCGCGGCCCGCGCCGCTCCCACCCGCCGGGGCAGCAGCTGGGTCCCGCCGCCTCCCGGGATCACGCCGACGGACACCTCGGGCAGTCCCACGACCGCGGTCTCGTCGGCCACGATGACGTCGCACGCGAGGGCCAGCTCGAAGCCGCCGCCCAGTGCGAACCCGTGCACCGCCGCGATCGTGGGCATCGGCAGCTCCAGCACTCCCCCGTAGGCACCCCGGGTGGTCGGCCGCTGCCGGACCAGCTCGGAGTCCGACAGGGAGTTGCGCTCCTTGAGGTCCGCGCCCACGCAGAACGCCCTCTCGGCGGTCGAGGAGAGCACGACCACCCGTACCGACGCGTCCGCCGCGAGCGCGGCGCACGCGGAACCGATCGCCCGCGCCATCTCCGTGGACACCGCGTTCATCGCCTTGGGCCGGTCCAGGACGAGCTCCGCGACGCCGCCGTCGTGCCGGCGCACGGCCACGAATTCCGATGCGGGCGGTACGTCCGACGCGTGCGACGCGGACGATTCGGGTGATGCGGAGACAGGCTCAGACACAGGGCGACCCTCCCGGTTAACGAACGTTACCCGGGGATCTTAGGGTTCCGCCGCGTCAGCGACCAGGGCTCCACGAGACCGAGCCCGCGCACCGGGCGCTGCCACATCGGCTGGAGCGCGAAGCGGTACAGGCCGCCGCCCTCCTCCGCCTCCGCCTCCTTCTCGGACACCGGCGCCGCGCCCGTCCGCCCGAGTTCCTCGGCCATGGCGCCGTCGACCAGCACCGCGTCCTTCGGCGCTATGGACGTGAGCCGCGAGGCCAGGTTCACCGTGGTCCCGAAGACGTCGCCCATCCGGGTCGTCACGGTCCCGAAGGCGATGCCCACCCGCAGTTCCGGCATCTGCGGATCGGCGCCCATCGTCTCGATCAGCCGCAGGGCGATCTCCGCCGCCGTGCCCGCGTCGTCGGCGCAGTACAGCACCTCGTCGCCCAGCGTCTTGATCAGCCGGCCGCCGTGCGCCGCCACCAGGTCCGCCGCCGTGGTCTCGAAGGCCTCGACCAGCTCGCCGAGCTCCTCCTCCTCCAGCCGCCGCGTGAGGCGGGTGAAGCCCACCAGGTCCGCGAAGCCCACCGCGAGCCGCCGGTCGACCATCTCCTCGTCGTCCGCCACCTGCACGACCCGCCCGGTCGCGGCCGCCAGCTGGCGGCGCCACACGTAGACGAGGAACTCCTCCAGCTCCGGCAGCAGCAGCTCGACCAGCGGGTACGTGACCTCCGTACGGGTCATTCCCGGCTCCGGCGGCTCCGTCAGCCCCTCCAGGAAGGAGTCGATCTGCCACTCCGCGAGCCGCGCCGTGGTCTGCCCGGTGGACCGTGCCACCTGCACCGCCATCGGCTCGCTCAGCAGCCCGGCCTCGACGAGGCCGGCGAGCCGGCGCAGCGCCAGTACGTCCGCCTCCGTCAGCGCCTTGGCCTGGCCGATGTCCGCGAAGCCCATGGCCCGCCAGAAGCGGGAGGCGAGCTCCATCGAGACCCCGGCGCTGCGGGCCGCCTGGAAGGGGGTGTACCGGCGCTCGGCGCCCAGGATCAGCTGCTCCAGGCGGATGGCGAGCGGGTCGGCCGTCGGCTGCGCCGTGTGGTCGACCTCGTGGTGGGGGGTGTGCTGGTCCCGGCCGATCGGGGTGGCCGGGCTCGCGCCCGCGCCGGAGGTCGGGGCGGGCCCGGAGGAGGGCGCCGCTCCGGTGGCGGACGCGCTGGACTGCGGGTCGTCGACGGTCAAGGGCCGCCTCCTGTCCATTCCGTGCGCACTGCCCAACCGGTTGATCACCGCAAGGACCGGGATCGCCTAAACCATACGGCAGGTGTGCCGTAGCTCACTCCCCCGCTCCGCCACCCGGGACCGGCCGCCCGGCGGGCTACCGGACCGACCGCAGATGGACCACGTCCCCTGCTCCCACGGCCTCCCGCTCCCCGTCCGCGGTCCGCACGACGAGCCGTCCGTCCGTGTCGACCGCTTCGGCCGTCCCGGTGAGGGTGCGCCCGCCCGGCAGCTCGGCCCGCACGTGCTTGCCGAGGGTCGCGCAGCCCGCCGCGTACGTCTCCTGCAGACCACAGGCCGCCGGGTCGCCCCCGGCCGCGCGCCAGTCCCCGTACCACTGCTCCAGCGAGCGGAGCACGGCCTTGAGCAGCGGGTTCCGGTCGGTGACGGAAGCCTTGGCCAGGAGCAGCGACCCGGCGGTCTCCACCGGCAGCTCCTCGTCGGTCATGGTCACGTTGAGGCCGATCCCGATGACGACCCCCTCGTCGACGCGTTCGGCGAGGATCCCGCCGGTCTTGCGCTCCTCCCCCTCGACGGTGACCAGCAGGTCGTTGGGCCACTTGAGGGCGGTGTCCACCCCGGCGGCCCGCGACAGCCCGGTCGCGGTGGCCACCCCGGCCAGCAGGGTCAGCCACCCCCACCGCTCCGGCGGCACCTGCGGCTCGGGCTTGAGCAGCACGGAGAAGAACAGCCCGGACCGCGCGGGGGCGATCCAGCTCCGGTCCAGCCGGCCCCGCCCCGCGGTCTGCTCCTCGGCGATGAGCACGGCCCCCTCGGCCAGCTGCGCGGACCGCGCCGCGAGGTCGCTGTTGGTCGACCCGGTGGACCCCACCACCTCCAGCGAGGTCCACAGGCCCTCCCCGGTCACGAGGGCCCGCTGCAGCGCGGCGGCGTTCAGCGGCGGCCGGTCCAGGTTCGACCAGCGGCCTTCGGAAGCATCTGACGGCATCAAGATTCCCCTCGTGTGGAAGCCCCGGCCTTCAGGCCGGGGAGGAGGCGCGCCATCGGGCCGGAGGCGTGCCGATCCGGCGTGTCGCCGTGTGGCGCTTCGACCCGGGCGTGCGTGCGTGACATGGCCCTTCCCAGCTTGAGGGTTGGGGGGAGGCATCCGGTGGAGCGGGCGTTCGGGTTCCGCGTTTTACCCTACCGACGCGATCACCGCGGAGCCGTCGCGGACCGTACGGGTGCGTGCGAAAGGTGGACGCGCCCGTGTCCGCGGCGCGGTCCCCCGAGCGGTCCCCTAAGGGGGACGGCGGGGCCAGGCAAGCCAGATGCGGTGTGTCAAACGCCGCACTGCCGAGCGCCATGCCCGCCGATACGCTACGCACCAGTAGCTAGTAGTAGTCACGTAATTTGCCAGGCCGTTGACACCACGCAGGGAGCCGCGACCCCGATGTCACAACCGTCAGAGCCGATCGACATGCACACCACCGCGGGGAAGATCGCGGATCTGCAGCGCCGCATCGAGGAAGCCACCCATGCCGGGTCCGGGCGGGCGGTGGAGAAGCAGCACGCCAAGGGCAAGCTGACGGCGCGTGAGCGGGTGGCCCTGCTGCTGGACGAGGGGTCCTTCGTCGAGCTCGACGAGTTCGCCCGGCACCGGTCGACGAACTTCGGGCTGGAGAAGACTCGCCCGTACGGGGACGGCGTCGTCACCGGTTACGGCACCGTCGACGGGCGACCCGTCGCCCTGTTCTCGCAGGACTTCACGGTGTTCGGCGGAGCCCTCGGCGAGGTCTACGGCCAGAAGATCATGAAGGTGATGGACTTCGCCCTGAAGACCGGCTGCCCGCTGGTCGGCATCAACGACTCGGGCGGTGCCCGCATCCAGGAGGGCGTCAGCGCGCTGGGCATGTACGGCGAGATCTTCCGCCGCAACGTGCACGCCTCCGGAGTGATCCCGCAGATCAGCCTGGTCGTGGGGCCCTGCGCCGGCGGGGCCGTGTACTCCCCCGCCATCACCGACTTCACGGTCATGGTCGACCAGACCTCGCACATGTTCATCACCGGCCCGGACGTCATCAAGACCGTCACCGGCGAGGACGTCGGCTTCGAGGAACTGGGCGGGGCGCGGACGCACAACAGCACGTCCGGCGTCGCGCACCACATGGCGGGTGACGAGAAGGACGCCATCGAGTACGTGAAGTCGCTGCTGTCCTACCTCCCGTCGAACAACCTCTCCGAGGCCCCGGCCTTCCCCGAGGAAGCCGACACCGAGGTCTCCGAGACCGACCGCGAGCTCGACGTACTGATCCCGGACAGCGCGAACCAGCCGTACGACATGCACACCGTGATCGAGCACGTGCTCGACGACGCGGAGTTCCTGGAGACGCAGTCGCTCTTCGCGCCGAACATCCTCACCGGCTTCGGCCGCGTCGAGGGGCACCCGGTCGGGGTCGTCGCCAACCAGCCGATGCAGTTCGCCGGCTGCCTGGACATCGACGCCTCCGAGAAGGCGGCCCGCTTCGTACGGACCTGCGACGCCTTCAACATCCCGGTGCTGACGTTCGTCGACGTGCCGGGCTTCCTGCCGGGCACCGACCAGGAGTACAACGGAATCATCCGGCGCGGCGCGAAGCTGATCTACGCGTACGCCGAGGCGACCGTCCCCCTGATCACCGTCATCACCCGCAAGGCCTTCGGCGGCGCCTACGACGTCATGGGCTCCAAGCACCTGGGCGCCGACCTGAACCTCGCCTGGCCGACCGCGCAGATCGCGGTCATGGGCGCGCAGGGCGCGGTGAACATCCTGCACCGCCGGGCCATCGCCGAAGCGGAGGAGGCCGGCACCGCCGACGAGACCCGGGCGCGGCTCATCACCGAGTACGAGGACGCGCTCCTGAACCCGTACACGGCCGCCGAGCGCGGTTACATCGACGCGGTGACGATGCCGTCCGAGACGCGGGCGCACGTGGTGAAGGGGCTGCGGCAGCTGCGCACCAAGCGCGAGTCCCTGCCCCCGAAGAAGCACGGCAACATCCCGCTCTAGCCGGCACCACGAGGAGCTCACAATGATGATCAAGGTCGTCAAGGGGAACCCGACCCCCGAGGAGCTGGCCGCCGCACTGGCGGTGGTCCAAGCGCGCGCGGCGGCGCTGGCATCGGTGCCGCCGGGCGCGCAGCGGGTGGCGGACGCCTGGTCCGCGCCGGGCCGGGTGGCCCGGCGGACGCTGCCGCGGCCCGGTCCGGGCGCGTGGGGGCGTACGTACTGGCCCTCCTAGCCGAGCGGACCGCTTCCGGCGCGGGCGAAGATGACGCAAACCGGCGGTGGCGCCTGAGTACCCGTACTCAGGCGCCACCGCCGTTCCCGGGGTCAGGATCAGGGCATGCTCTGGTCAGACCCGAAGGACGAGCCGCCGAAGGACATGCGCGAGGCCCAGGCGATGGTGCGTCGGATGACGCTGGTCGTCGTCCTCGCCATGATCGTCGTGGTGTACGTGCTCGGCCTGGGCGGCTTCTAGTGCTGTGACCGGGTAGGTCCACCGGGTCGCGGCGACCGGCTGCGGCACACCCGGGGGCGCCCTGGGGTCACGGCAGCCCGCTGTGCACCTCCCGGGCTGCGGCGGCCCGTCGTCCGGGCCGCCCTACGATGGCGGGCATGACTGCCGAACACCGCCCCGACGCCCGCCACGCGCTCGTCCTGGCCTCCGCCTCGCCCGCCCGGCTGAACCTGCTGCGCCAGGCCGGGCTCGCCCCGCACGTGATCGTCAGCGGCTTCGACGAGGACGCCCTGACCGCCGACTCCCCCGCCGAGCTGGCGCTCGCGCTGGCCGAGGCGAAGGCGGCCGTCGTGGCGGCCCTCGACGAGGCGGCCGGCGCCCTGGTGATCGGCTGCGACTCCGTGCTGGAGCTGGACGGCGAGGCGCTGGGCAAGCCGGCGGACGCCGAGGAGGCCACGGCCCGCTGGAAGTCGATGCGCGGGCGCGCTGGGGTGCTGCGGACCGGCCACTGCGTGATCGACACGGCGACCGGCCGCCAGGTCTCCGCCACGGCGTCGACCACGGTCCGCTTCGGCGAGCCGACGGACGCGGAGGTCGCGGCGTATGTGGCGAGCGGGGAGCCGCTGCACGTGGCGGGGGCGTTCACCCTGGACGGGCTGTCGGCGCCGTTCATCGACGGCATCGACGGGGATCACGGCAATGTGATCGGGATCTCCCTGCCGCTGCTGCGCTCCCTGCTGGCCGAACTGGACGTGTCGATCACGGACTTGTGGGCTTGAAATCCCCGAAGTCCCCGAGCAGCGGGTGGCCCGGCGGCGCGTCCTGGACCTCGGGGCCGCCGTCGGCGCCGTCCGCCCGCCGGACGCCGTCCGCGCTCCCGGCCCCGCCCGCGCCCTTGGCCGCGTAGAGCATCAGGCTCGCCACCAGCAGGCACAGGATCGTCATCATCACGGCGAAGGCGGCCCAGCCGACCAGGCCGACGACGAGGGCGCCGAGCAGTCCGTGGGTGACGGCGGCCGTGATGAGGAGCACACGGGCGAAGGCGCCCGGGGCCCGGTCGCGGACCGCGGCGACGGCGAGGAGGACGGCGCAGAGCAGCAGGAAGCCGCCCATGCCGGCACCCATTGCGTAGGTTGCCTTGGACATGACAGCCGGATCCATGCCCGCGATGGACATCGACTGGTTCGCGGTGGTCCGGCCGAGGACGAGGTGGACGAAGGCGAGCACCGCCCCCTCGGCGACGAGTACGACCGCGGTCGCTCCGGCCACGGATCTCCGCAGCACCACGCCACCCACACCAGCCACGACGCCCCCATCCCCCACAAGCACAAGCCTGTTCGACGCCTGGAGGCTACTAACGGGTAATCCTGCCGACAAGGGGCCGGGACCGCTTCGTTACGGTGGGGCTCCCACCCGGCGACCGCCCGGCGCCCCTCAGGCGTCGGCGCGGCATCGGCGCGGCGTCCTCACGGCGGTCACGCAAAGAATGAATGGGCCGTTCGTAGGGACTCGACAAAGAATCACCCGGGCCCGCTGACCTGGCGGACAGAGACCAGGGACGCGCGGCAGGGTTACTGTGCAGTCGGGGATCCCCCTGACTTGGGGCGCCGCATGGGTTTTCTCGACTCCAGTCAGACTCGAATCACACTGTGTGTGGGCAAGGTCACCTCTGGGGAAGGGTCGAAAGGCCGTGTGGGCTGTCCCTAAACTCAGCTTGTTTCAAGGAGGGAGCCATCGTGCGCAAGGTGCTCATCGCCAACCGTGGCGAAATCGCAGTCCGCGTTGCTCGGGCCTGCCGGGATGCCGGGATCGGGAGCGTAGCCGTATACGCCGATCCGGACCGGGACGCTCTGCACGTCCGCGCGGCCGACGAAGCTTTCGCGTTGGGCGGTGACACCCCGGCCGCCAGCTACTTGGACATCTCCAAGATCCTGCAGGCCGCAGCCGATTCCGGTGCGGACGCCATCCATCCCGGATACGGCTTCCTCTCCGAGAACGCCGACTTCGCGCAGGCCGTCATCGACGCGGGCCTGATCTGGATCGGCCCGCCGCCGCAGGCCATCCGCGACCTCGGCGACAAGGTCGCCGCCCGCCACATCGCGCTGCGCGCCGGCGCGCCGCTCGTGGCCGGCACGGCCGACCCGGTCTCCGGGTCGGACGAGGTCGTCGCCTTCGCCAAGGAGCACGGCCTGCCGATCGCGATCAAGGCCGCCTTCGGCGGCGGCGGCCGCGGCCTGAAGGTCGCCCGGAACCTCGAAGAGGTTCCGGAGCTGTACGACTCCGCCGTGCGCGAGGCCGTCGCCGCCTTCGGCCGCGGCGAGTGCTTCGTCGAGCAGTACCTCGACAAGCCGCGGCACGTGGAAACCCAGTGCCTGGCCGACTCCCACGGCAACGTGGTCGTCGTCTCCACCCGCGACTGCTCGCTGCAGCGCCGCCACCAGAAGCTGGTGGAGGAGGCCCCCGCACCGTTCCTGAGCGACGCTCAGAACGCGGAGCTGTACGCCGCCTCCAAGGCGATCCTCAAGGAAGCCGGCTACGTCGGAGCGGGAACCGTCGAGTTCCTCGTCTCCGCCGACGGCCTCATCTCCTTCCTGGAGGTCAACACCCGCCTGCAGGTCGAGCACCCGGTGACCGAAGAGGTCGCGGGCATCGACCTGGTGCGCGAGATGTTCCGCATCGCCGACGGCGAGGAGCTCGGCTACGGGGACCCGGTCCTGCGCGGCCACTCCTTCGAGTTCCGCATCAACGGCGAGGACCCGGGCCGCGGCTTCCTGCCGGCTCCGGGCACCGTCACCAAGTTCGCCGCCCCGACCGGCCCGGGCGTCCGCCTCGACGCGGGCGTCGAGGCCGGCTCGGTCATCGGCCCCGCGTGGGACTCCCTGCTCGCCAAGCTCATCGTCACGGGTGCCACGCGCGAGCAGGCCCTGCAGCGGGCGGCACGCGCGCTCGCCGAGTTCGACGTGGAGGGCATGGCCACGGCCATCCCCTTCCACCGCGCGGTCGTCGCCGACCCGGCCTTCACCTCCGACCCGTTCACGATCCACACCCGCTGGATCGAGACCGAGTTCGTCAACGAGATCCCGGCGTTCGTGGTTCCCGCCGTGGACGACACCGAGGACGAGCCGGGCCGCGAGACCGTGGTCGTCGAGGTCGGCGGCAAGCGCCTGGAGGTCTCCCTCCCGTCCTCGCTGGGCATGACCCTGGCCCGCACCGCCGCGGCCGGCGGCGCGAAGCCCAAGCGCCGCGCGGCGAAGAAGTCCGGCCCGGCCGCCTCCGGCGACACGCTGGCCTCGCCCATGCAGGGCACGATCGTCAAGGTCGCGGTCGAGGAGGGCCAGCAGGTCAACGAGGGCGACCTGATCGTCGTCCTCGAGGCGATGAAGATGGAACAGCCGCTGAACGCGCACCGCTCGGGCACGATCGTGGGCCTGTCGGCGGAGGTCGGGGCTTCCCTGACGTCCGGCGCGGCCATCTGCGAGATCAAGGACTGATCCCGCGGCACCCGCGACACGAAGACGGCCCGTACGCCCCTTCCGGGGTGTACGGGCCGTCTTTTACGTCGTGCGCGAACGACCGCTCGGCGGGTCAGCGATCAGCAGGTTCGAGCTGCTCCTTCTCGAACGGAAGCTGATCGACCACGTCGAGGTCCCCCTCGGTGGTGACGACCACGATCCACGACCTGTCCGCGGCGAGGAAATAGTGGTGCTCGGGGATGTCGAGCAGTTCGGCGACGACCGGGGCGCAGACGGCCTCGGAAAAACGCACCCCGTAGGGGGAGAGTCCGTCTCCGACATGCTCGACCGTCGAGCCCGGGAGAGTGCGCAGAGCGATTTCCCTCGCCGTCATCTCGGCAAGCTGCACGTCATCGGGAACACTCCAGTGCGCATGCCGTCCTTGCGCGCGGGACCAGTCGATTTTCGATCCCGCGACCGGAAACCGAAGCTCCAGCCAGTCGAAGACGACCGAAGCATCGCAGCGCTCCAGGCCTTCGAGCGGCGGGGCCCCGTACAAGGACGCCCAGTAATTGTCAGTCATCATCAGCATCCAAACCGGCTCTGGATCCTCGTCACGGTCGACTCGGTCGCTTTGAACTCATAGTGCGGACCCTTTTCTTTCCCGCTCCATACGTTGATGTGGGCGCCACTGCGCTCGTCGAACTCAATCCGGAAGCCCGTCTTGCCGTCATTGGTCTGCATTCCGATGGGCTGGCCCTTGATCGTGCCGAACTTGCCGATCGTCGGCTTTTCGGCATTGAACCCGCGCGCCTCAAGCCATGCCAGCGCCTTGTTCATCGCCTGGTTGTAATCATCCTCGCCGCCACCGGCATTGTGCACGAGTACCGGCGTGGCACCTGCCAGCACATAGTACGTGTGGAGGTCTGCGACGGTCAGGTTGTACGTCTTGTCGGTCGCCTGGTAGACGTGCGTGCCGGCGACCGTGACGGCCGCGCCCTCGTCCGTGCGGAGCGCGGTGCCCGGCTTCAGCTGGTCGGCGTCGAGCCAGGCCTGATCGGATTCCGACCAGAACGGGTGGTGGCCCGTGGTGGTGATGCCGCGCATGCCGTCAGGAGTGGAGACGGAGATGTGTACGTACGTCTTGTCGTCTTCGGTGAGGATGGTGGCGGTGACGGATTTCGCCGCGGTCTCACCCGATTCGGGATCCGTCGCGAGGATGCGGTCCTCGGGTTCGAGTTCCTCGATCGGCTTCGTGGAACCGTCGGCCATGAGGACTTCGGTTCCGGCGACGAAGCTGTTCGTCGCGCAGAACTGCGGCCTTTCCTTGCCCCCGGGCTTTATCCCCGCGCGCCCTGCGGCGTACCCGAGCCCCTTGGCTATCTCCTCCCCCACGAGTTCGGATTCATTGGGTTCGTAGAGGGGGCTATCGATTCCCTTGCCGGAGACCGCCGCCTCGTCCCAGGTGCTGCACGTCACGAAGTCGCAATAGTGCTCGCTGAAGTACTCGACTTCCTCGACGGAAGCCCCGTACATCCACATCTTGTACGCGACCTGCTTGGGGACGCTGTGAGCGGTCGGGTCGTACTTGACCTGCATCTTGTGCAACTCTTCCTTGGAAGTGTTGCTGGTGTTGCGGACGTACTTCTGACCCTCGGTGAACATGTCCACGGCGCGGTCGTAGGACTGCTGCGCCTGCCCGACCACACCGGAACCGTAGTGCTGGGCGTATTGGCGGTTGATGGACTGCTGCCGCTGGGTGGCCAGGGCCTGCGAGACGATCTCGTCGTACCGCCTGCCCTTGCTGACGGGCTGGGTACCCCGGTTGGTGCACACGTACATGCCGCTCATGCACTCTTCGAGTGCCATGCCCGTCGGGTCCCAGTTGGTGACGGGATTGCCGTTGGCGTACGTGTAGCCGTTCATCTGGAGCGGGTCGGTGAGGTCGATGAGCGGGTCCACCGACAGGAAGCGACCCGTGACGGGGTCGTACTCACGGGCCCCGATGTGGGTCAGGCCGGTCGAGGAGTCGTCGACGCCCGTGCCGAGGAAGCCCCGGCTGCCGGGCCAGCCGTTCACCACGGCGCCCCGGGTGTTGCCGTACGGGTCGGTCTTGCGCCGGGTGACCTGTTGTCCGGCGGACTGCTCGACGGAGGCGGTGGCCGTGTTGTGGTGGTCGGCCAGCAGGACGTTGAGCTTGTGGCCGGTCGGCTTGCCGTACGTGGTCCGGACGGTGGTGGCTCCGGGGCCGCCGTAGTGGCGGACCGCGTCGATGGCCCGGCCGGACTTGTCGACGGTGATCTCGGCTTCACCGAGGTACAGGGTCCGGGAGCTTCCGGTTTCCTCGATCAGGCGGTTGCCGGCCGCGTCGTAGAGGGAGGTGGTGGTGTTGTCGAAGCTCCACTGCTGGGCCGGGGCGCCGCCCGCGGCGCAGGCGTAGACGTGGAGGTCGTTGCCGTCCGCGGGGTTGTCGTTGGGAACGGTGACGCAGGCGTTCGCCGCCGCGTTGTACAGCGTCTTGTCGGCGGGACGGTACGTGAACGCCTGCTTGGCGCTCCCGTCACACGTCGCGAGGCGGGCGTACAGGCCGTCGGCCGTCAGGCACTTGCCCAGGGCCCGTACCGTGTCACCGCTCAGCTTCCACTGCTGCGCCTTGGTCTCGTTGCACGGGTGCAGCTGGACGGGCGTGCCGTCGGCGGTGGAACCCGACTGGACGTCCAGGCACTTGCCCGCCATGCCGCTGACCGAGACCGCGCCGATACCGGGGCTGCTCGCCGTGGTGAGCTGGTTGCGTCGGTTCCAGGTCAGGTTCTGGATGTCACCGTCGATCTTGCGGCTCTTGGTGTTGCCGGAGGCGTCGTACTCGTAGGTCGCGAGCGAGTTGACCGTCGAGTTTGCCGTCTTGAGGGTCTTCTCGGCCTTGGAGAGCGCGTGGGGCTGGATGGTCGTGGGCGGCTGGGTGCCGTTGGCCGCGACCTTGACGCCGTAGGTGTACTTGGTCTCGTCGTCCAGGGCCGCGTTGGTGAGGTCGTGGTCGACGAGCTTGGTGCGGTTGCCGATCAGGTCGAACTGGTATTCCTGCCAGTAGCCGTCACCGTCCGGGCCGGGGGTGACCTCGGTCAGGCTCGGAGCGGGGCAGTTCGCGCTCTTGCCCGTCCAGGCCTTGCTCAGCTGCCCGACCGCGTCGTACGCGAAGCACTGGCGGTCGACCCGGCCGCCGGTCTGGGTGTCCGTGATGGAGGTCGGGTTGCCGACCGTGTCGTAGGTGTAGGAGAGGGCCGAGATCCGGTTCGGGTTGGCGGTCTGGCGGTCGCTGATCGACTGCTGGACACGGCCCGAGTTGCGGTCGTACAGATTGGTGGTCCACACCCGGTTCGGTGCGTTGCCGGAGGCCGTCCGCAGTACCTCGCCGTACGGGCTGTAGACGATGTCGGCCGTGTACCAGGAGAGGCCCGAGAAGGTCTTGGGCATGCCGTCCGCGTCGTAGCGCGTGATCAGCTTCTCGGCTGCCAGACCGCCCGGCGTTGCGGGAACCGTCGTCGACTGGACCTTGCCCCGCGGGGTGTAGGTCGTGCTGTAGGCGTAGGTACCGGCCAGCCCCTTCGTGGCGGGCACGTCGGGAATGGTGATCTTGCTACCGGTGGGACGGTACTCGGCGTCGTAGCCGGTGACCTCGCTCTTGTACTCCACCGCACCCTCGTAGCGGGTGGACGCCACGGGCAGTCCCTTGGCGCCGGTCAGGGAGTCGAACGTCCAGGAGGCCACCAGGGGGCCGTCCGCCGCGTTGTCGCGCAGCTCGGTCGTGCGGCCCAGCGCGTCGTACGTCGTGAACTGCGCACGCCCGGCGGAATCGGTGACGGAGACCTTCTGGTCGAGGTTGTTGTACGTGTAGGTCGACCTTCCCGTGTCGGGGTCGTCGACCGCAGTCGTCCGGCCGCGGGCGTCGTAGGCGTAGGCCCACTTGTTCCCGGCCGGATCGGTGACCTTCGTCAGCTTGCCGCGCTGGTCGTAGCCGTAGGCAGTGTCCTTCCAGGTCGTCAGGTCGGTGGCCGTGTAGTCCTGGACCAGCGAGGGCCGGCCGGACGCGTCGGTCCAGGTCTTGACCGCACGGCTGCCCGGCAGCGGCGCGGTGCCGTCGGCCGACATGCCGGTACGGGTGAGCGTCCAGTCGCCCTCGTACCGGCTCGTGTTGGAGTACTGCGCCACGTCGGCGTAAAGGGTCGTCACACGGACCGGGCGGCCGACACCGTCGTAGGCCGTCTTCGTGGAGTTCGGAACGTGGAAGACGGTCTCGGGGACGAAGATCTTGTTGTCCGGCTTGCCCTCCGCGTAGTAGCCGTTGTTGGTCTGGCTGACCGTGCCGTTCTGGTTGTAGAGGGAGTCGGTGATCAGACGTCCACCGCCCAGGGCGTCCGCCTGGGTCTGGCGCGGTCGCAGGCGGCCGTCGTAGATGGTCACCGAGGTGGCGTAGGTGCCGTTGTCCCGCAGGGTCCGGCTGGTGACGACCGGGGTCTGCTGCTCCGCGATCTGGTAGTCGAACGTCTGCGAGGCGGGGTCGGTGACCTTCTGCGAGGACGTCCAGACGGCCGTGGTCCTGCCCAGGCCGTCGTAAGCCAGAGTGGTCTTGCGGCTGTTGGTGTCCGTGGTCTCCAGAACGGTGCCGCGGCCCGGATCGGCCCTGACGGTGTTCGTGTGCCCGGCGGGGTTGGTCGTCTTCGTGCTGAACGGGACGCCCGTGGCCGGGGTGAACACGGTGCTGGTCGGGTTGCCGGCCGGGTCGTACACCTTGACGTTCCGGCCGAGCGCGTCGTACTCGGAGCGCGCGGTGGGCGTCCAGCCGGTACCGGCCGCGTCATTGCTCTCGACCTGGACGGGCAGGCCCTTCACCGGGGCGGTCCCGAACGCGTTGAGCACGTCGTACGAGGTGCGCAGGTCGGAGAGCGTCGCGGCGGTGCCCGCCTGGGCGCAGTCACCCGCGGTGGCCCGTACCCGCTGGGGAAGGCCGATCAGGTGCTTGGCCGCATTGTGCACGTAGGTCGTGACCGTGCAGCTCTGGTCGGCGACGACCGAACCGCCGGCGCCGTCCTCGGCCCGGGTCTCGGTCTGGGCCGACTGGAGGAGACCGTAAGCGGCCTCGAAGGTGTTCAGGGACCTGGCCACGCGGAAGGCGCCACCGCTGACGGACTGGATGGTGTCCGTACGGGACACGTTGCTCCGGTACGCCTCAAGCGGGGTGGTGCCGTCCCGGGGCCGGGTGGCGGTCTTCTGGCTCCAGGGCCAGGTCAGGACGCGCTTGTCGACGCTGCCGCCGGCCTGGGTGTAGGTGATGGCCTCCGCGGCGCTGCCCTGGTACTGCGGCAGGTCCTCGCCGAGCGTCTCCTTGCCGGTGGAGTCCTGGACCGTGATCTTCGGACGTCCCGCGTCGCCGGACATGCCGCGGAAGAAGCGGGTTCGGGTCTGGGACTGGACCGTCGCGTCGCTCTTGCCCGTGTTGGCCGTCACGCCGCCCTTGGTGAGCACCGACGCGTAGCCGCGCCACTGTCCGTACGTGCGCAGTTCGGGCTTGGTGAACTCGTCGGTGTCCTTGGCCCAGGCCGGGGCGCCCTCGTAGGTGTAGCTGGTGACCACGTCGGGCTGGCGGGCCACCCGGTCCTTCTCGACCACGCGCTCGACGACGTACTTGTTGAACCAGGCCAGCGGGGGCGTCTCCAACTCGGTGTCGGGCGACCAGTGGACGGGGAAGCAGCGAGTGGTGTTCTCCTCCGGCTTGGGGTGCGCGGTGCCGACCGCGCACGGGTCGGAGTAGTCCACGTAGACGTCGCCGCCGACCTCGGTGCGGATGGTCTCCACACGGAGGCGGTCGAAATCCGGGGTGGCGTCGTTGGGGCCGGTGGCGACCCGGTTGGGCATGTCCTGGACGTTGGCCTGGAACGTCGTCGGCGGCAACGTGATGCTCCGCTGGTTGCCCGCTTCGTCCTTCTGGGTGCCGTAGCCGGTGCGCGTGACGGACTCCAGCCACAGGGGCGGGTGGGTGTCGGTGCGCTGCTTGGGGAACGACTGGGTGAGGCTCCAGCGGTCCACCATGGAGAGAGCCGTGGAGCCCTCGGTTCGCTGGCCCCAGGTGGTGACCGCCGTCAGGCGCTTGCGGGTCCAGAAGCTCGGCGAGGTAGTGAAGCAGTCCTTGGCGTCGACCTTGCAGTGCAGGGCCGCCGGGGTGTCCCACCAGGGCTGCTTGTCACCGTAGTTCTTCGACTCGAACTCAGTGTCCGTGCACTTCGCGGAGCCCTCCTTGATGCAGCGCTCGTCGATGGTGAACTCGACCTTGGCCGCCGGGGCACCGGAGAGGTTGCTCGCGCGCAGGCCGTAGGTGATCTGGCTCGGGTAGCCGCCGCGGGTGTAGGGGACCTTCGCCTGGAACTTCTCGTTCTTGGCGTAGTGGTTGGTCTCCTTCTTCCAGTCGACGATCATCGCGTTGCCGTGGAGGTCCTCGACGTAGTCGAGGTTCCAGCGCCAGCCCTGGGTGCAGGAGGAGTCCGCGAACGCGGTCTGGTGGCAGGGCTCACCCGAGTGGTTGCCGAAGACCGGGACGGTGAAGACCGAGTCGGTCACCGCGCGGGCGCCGGCGCCGTCCACGTCGTGGCGGCCGAAGAAGTACCGGGTGCCGTCATGGGTGGTGACGACCCAGTACTCGCCGTCCTTCGCGCCGTTGACGACGGTGGCATCCGTCTTGCGCTCGACCTTGGACCCGTCGTCGGATGCGGGAACCCACTGGCCGGAGGTGGCGTCACGGACCAGCTCGGTGGTGCTGCCGCCGAGCGACATCACCATGTTGTCGCCGGCCCAGCAGAGGTCGCCCTTCTTCTTGTCCGTGGTGTTGTCGTTGTTCGGCTTGCTCGGCACGGCCTTCAGGTCGGCCGAGCAAGTGCGGTAGCGGCGCTCGATGTAGCCGGGTTCGTAGCCCCAGCCGTCACCGATCCATGAGGCCTGGCTGTTGGCCACGGACGTCTTCCCGTCGACGGACTGCGACGAGTAGGTGAAGGCCAGCTTCGGAGCGGGCCCGGCGGGAGCTTCGGGGATGCCGAGCGGGTAGGTCCACGAGAAGTCGCCGCTGTTGCCGCCTGCGGACCAGCTTCCGGAGGGCGCGAGCGGGGTCGCGCTGTACGTTCCACCCGGGCCCGAACCGGAGTCGGAGGCGGCGAGGACCATCGGCCCGCCGCCCCCGAGGGCCATCGTGCGCATGCCCAGGCCCGGAGTGGTCGCCGGGTCGACCGTCGCACGGACGGTGCCCGTCGCCGGGTCGTTGGTACTGGGCACCGTCTTAGTCGTATTGCACTCCGGGAGCAGCGGAGTGGTCAGGAAGCACTCGGGGAGCTGCTTGATCTCCAGGCGGGTCGCCCAGTCGGTTCCGTAGAGGTCCTTGAACTGCTTGTAGTCCAGTTGGACGTCGACCGGAGTGGAGGCGTCGGCGGGCGGCGTGACCGTGATGAGCGCGCCGTCGATGTTGGCGGCTTCGGTCGCGGCGCGGGCTTCGACCGCCACCGACCAGGTGCCCGACGGGGCAGGCGGGGTCGGGTTGCTCTCGGTCGGCGAGGCCTTGCCGATGCTGACGGGGAGGGACCCGGCTTGGACGAGTTGGTCGCCGGCCAGGGCGACGGCCACCGTTCCCGCGGCGGGCGGGTTCAGTTTGGACGGTTCGTAATCGGCGGGCGGCTGGGCCGGATCGCCGGACCACCCTTCGAGTTTGGCGGCCTCGATCGTGTCGAGCTTGGCCTTCAAGTCCACTTGCAGGCCCGGCAGGTCGACCCCGGTGCGGCTGCCGGGCGGCGCGGCCCAGGTCTGGGAAGGCAAGAGAGATGCGACCAGCATCACGGAGACCGTGATGCCGACGCGCCCGGCGAGACGCGCGCGTTGAGCGCGCGCCCCTCTGTTTCCGGGCAGGCGAAAACTGTCCGCCGACAACGGCGACATGTGGACCCCCCACGCTCTGCCGCGACGGCTAGGCGCGTGCGCGGCAGGAATTTGGCATTAGCCCGCCGATTCTGTGGCTCCTCGATCGGAAACACCAATCCCGCCATCTTTATGTGCTCTTTATCACTGAGCGGTGTGCGCATCTTGGGGCAATCGATGGAAACTCCCCTCGATGAGCGAGGGACATGCCGTTTTTCGTTCATGCGTACCGAAGGCTGCGCTCGCACGGGAGGGACTTCTCAAGTGGCGGCTCGGCCGGCGCCGAGCAGGCTTCGCGCCGTGCGGCCCGCCCGTCGGCGGGGTCGCTGACCAGTGGCGTTCCCGGCCGGGCGTCGACGCGCTGACGACTGCGCGGGACGGCGGCTGTTCACACCTCCTCGTCGCGAGGGACGAGAGGCCGCGGCCGGCGAAGCGGCACCCGACGCTGGGACTGGCGGGCCCTGGCCGGTGCCGGGCGTCGCGCGCACTTGTCGGTGGCGGCGTTCTCCCCGGGGAGGGGAATGACAATGCGTCGGGTACGCATGAGGCGTGCGTCGAATACGAAGCGAGTTCCGGCGGCTCCTCGCGCTTCTTTTCCATTCCGAGTTCGGCAGCCGGCTCCGCGGGGTGGGGAATCCGCACCACGGTCGCGCGCGCGTTGCGGGAACAGCACCACCGACTCGTGGGCACTACGCCCGCGCTGATCGGGCACGTTACCGACGACCTCCGGTGCGTACGCGCCGACGGGGTCCGACACCTCTTCCACGGCGGCACCGCCACCTAGGGCAACGCCGACGGCGCCCTGCCCCGGGCAGAGGTCCGGGGCAGGGCGCCGCTCGCGTGCGGGCTGGGGTGGCCGGGCTACCGGCGCCGCATGTCGGCCACGCGGGCCCTCTCACCCGCCTGCTGCTCGTGCAACGGCCCCGCGCTGCGGAGCTGCGCCGTCGGCCCGCCCCGCCGCTGGACCGGCAGCGGGGACTCCCGGCGCGGACGGCGCCCGGCCATCCCGTCGCCGGAGGCGGAACCCGAGCCGGAGCCGACGCCGGCGCCGGCAGCACCCGCCCCGCCCGCCACGGTGATCTGCACGCCCTGGTCCGCCAGCGCCTGCAACTCCGTACCGGCCCGGTCGTCGTGCGGCGGCGGCTCGTCCGTCACCAGCCGCGTGATCACGTCCGTCGGCACGGTCTGGAACATGGTGTCCGTCCCGAGCTTCGTGTGGTCGGCCAGGACCACCACCTCCGCGGCCGCCTGCACCAGCGCCCGGTCCACGCTCGCGGAGAGCATGTTGGACGTGGACAGGCCGCGCTCGGCGGTCAGCCCGCTGCCGGAGAGGAAGGCCCGCGAGACCCGCAGCCCCTGGAGGGACTGCTCGGCACCACTGCCGACCAGCGCGTAGTTGGAGCCCCGCAGGGTTCCGCCGGTCATCACCACCTCCACCCGGTTCGCGTGGGCCAGCGCCTGGGCGACGAGCAGGGAGTTGGTGACGACGGTGAGGCCGGGCACCCGGGCGAGCCGGCGGGCCAGCTCCTGGGTCGTGGTGCCGGCGCCGACGACGATGGCCTCGCCTTCTTCGACGAGACCGGCCGCGACATCGGCGATGGCGGTCTTCTCCGCCGTAGCGAGATGGGACTTTTGCGGAAAGCCGGATTCCCGCGTGAAACCGCCCGGCAATACCGCACCGCCGTGCCGGCGGTCGAGGAGTCCTTCTGCCTCCAGTGCCCGCACGTCCCGCCGTACGGTCACTTCGGAGGTCTGGACGACGCGGGCGAGCTCCCGGAGCGATACCGCTCCGTTGGCCCGCACCATTTCGAGGATCAATTGGCGACGTTCTGCAGCGAACACGAAACTGACAGTAACCCCAACGACCGTCTGCTTTCAGCTCCTTGCACCGGAATTCCGAAGTTGTCCATACCGTGTGTCAACTAGTGGTATACGTCGTCGGCCCGTCGCGCACCTGCTCCGCGACGGGCCGGCCGTCAGCTTCAAAACCCCTGCGGACAAGGGTCGTTATGGGTGCTTACGCCTCGCCCGCGGCCTTCCGCGTGTGCAGCTGGCGGGCGACCTCGGCGATCGAACCCGACAGCGAGGGGTACACGGTGAACGCGTTTGCGATCTGCTCGACCGTCAAGTTGTTGTCGACGGCGATCGAGATCGGATGGATGAGCTCGCTCGCGCGCGGCGAGACGACCACGCCGCCGACGACGATCCCGGTGCCGGGGCGGCAGAACAGCTTCACGAAGCCGTCCCGGATGCCCTGCATCTTGGCGCGCGGGTTGCGCAGCAGCGGGAGCTTGACGACCCGGGCGTCGATCTTGCCGGAGTCCACGTCGGACTGGGTGTAGCCGACGGTGGCGATCTCGGGGTCGGTGAAGACGTTCGAGGAGACCGTCTTCAGGTTCAGCGGGGCCACCGCGTCGCCGAGGAAGTGGTACATCGCGATGCGCCCCTGCATGGCGGCCACGGACGCCAGCGCGAAGATCCCCGTCACGTCGCCGGCCGCGTACACGCCGGGCGAGGAGGTGCGGGAGACCTTGTCGGTCCAGATGTGCCCAGACTCCTTGAGCTTGACCCCGGACTCCTCCAGGTTCATGCCGGTGGTGTTGGGCACCGCGCCGACCGCCATCAGGCAGTGCGTTCCCGTGATGACCCGGCCGTCCGAGAGGGTGACCTCGACCCGGTCACCCACCCGCTTGGCGGACTCGGCGCGGGAGCGTCCGATGACGTTCATGCCGCGCCGGCGGAAGACGTCCTCCAGCACGGCGGCGGCGTCGGGGTCCTCGCCGGGCAGCACCCGGTCGCGGGACGACACGAGCGTCACGCGGGAGCCGAGGGCCTGGTAGGCGCCGGCGAACTCGGCGCCGGTCACACCGGAGCCGACCACGATGAGCTCCTCGGGGAGCTCGTCGAGGTCGTAGACCTGGGTCCAGTTCAAGATCCGCTCGCCGTCGGGCATCGCGTCGGGGATCTCGCGGGGGTGCCCGCCGGTCGCGATGAGCACGGCGTCGGCGGTCAGGATCGTCTCGCTGCCGTCGGCGGCGGTGACGATGACGTCCCGCGTGCCGTCGATGCCCTGCGGGCCGCCGAGCTTGCCGCGGCCCCGTACGACGCGGGCTCCGGCCCGGGTGACGGAGGCGGTGATGTCGTGCGACTGGGCGAGGGCGAGGCGCTTGACACGCCGGTTCACCTTGCCGAGGTCCACGCCGACGACGCGCGCGGCCTGCTCGATGTGCGGGGTGTCGTCCGCGACGACGATCCCGAGTTCCTCGTACGACGAGTCGAAGGTCGTCATGACCTCGGCGGTCGCGATGAGGGTCTTGGACGGGACGCAGTCGGTGAGCACCGACGCGCCTCCCAGACCGTCGCAGTCGACGACGGTCACCTCCGCGCCGAGCTGGGCCCCCACGAGGGCCGCCTCATACCCACCTGGTCCGCCGCCGATGATCACGATCCGGGTCACGAAAACTCCGCCTCACGTCTACCCGGCCGGCTGCCGCCCCGGCCGGGGCTTCCGGGGGTCTCCCCGGGGGATGCATTCCGTGCCCCATTGTCCCGCACGCATCAAGGTGCTTCACGCCCGGTCCGCCATCCGGGGTCCGGCCCTGGCCAAGGGCGGTGCGTGTCCGGGGAAAGGCGTGAACACGCGGCTCGGGCCGCCCCTCCCGTACTCTCGACCCCATGTCGCTCTACGCCGCGTACGCCGGCAACCTCGACCCGCGGCTGATGACGCGCCGCGCTCCGCATTCGCCGCTGCGCGGCACGGGCTGGCTCAACGACTGGCGGCTGACCTTCGGCGGCGAGCAGATGGGCTGGGAGGGCGCGCTGGCGACGATCGTCGAAGCTCCGCGCCACCAGGTCTTCGTCGCGCTGTACGACGTCGCGCCGCTGGACGAGGAGTCCATGGACCGGTGGGAGGGCGTCGGGCTCGACATCTACCGCCGCATGCGGGTGCGCGTGCACACGCTCGAGGGCGAGGAAGCCGCCTGGGTGTACGTCCTGAACGGCTACGAGGGCGGCCTGCCCTCCGCCCGGTACCTGGGCGAACTGGCCGACGCGGCGGAATCCGCGGGCGCCCCGCACGACTACGTGATGGAACTGCGCAAGCGGCCCTGCTGAGGCCTGTCCCGTGATCCCCGGCCCGCCGGGGATCACGGGACAGCCCTGAGACCGTCGCCGCAGGTCCGGGAGACGGGCCGGGCGCAGCCCCCGGCGGCCGCGCCGCGGCGGCCACCACCCCTGCGCGGACAATTCGTCGGAAACGACAAGGCAACGATCCGAACACCGTGAGCTGCGCCATCTACGCGCGTAGGCCATCACCGGCTACGCTCTTCTGCGTGAACGCATCTGTTACCGACCCCTTCGCCGCCGCCGACGCCGCAGCCGCCCGCCTCCGTGAGCTGACCGGAGCCGAGACCCACGATGTCGCCCTCGTGATGGGCTCCGGCTGGGCCCCCGCCGCAGAGGCGCTCGGTGCGCCCGAGGCCGAGTTCCCGGTCACCGACCTGCCCGGCTTCCCGCCGCCCGCAGTCGAGGGCCACGGCGGCAAGATCCGCTCGTACAAGATCGGCGACAAGCGCGCGCTGCTCTTCCTCGGCCGGACCCACTACTACGAGGGCCGCGGCGTCGCCGCCGTCGCCCACGGCGTGCGCACCGCCGTCGCCGCCGGCTGCAAGACCGTCGTCCTGACCAACGGCTGCGGCGGACTGCGCGAGGGCATGAAGCCCGGCCAGCCCGTGCTGATCAGCGACCACCTCAACCTGACGGCCGCCTCGCCGATCGTCGGCGCGAACTTCGTGGACCTCACCGACCTGTACTCGCCGCGCCTGCGCGCGATGTGCAAGGAGATCGACGAGACCCTCGAAGAGGGTGTCTACGTGCAGTTCCCCGGCCCGCACTACGAGACCCCGGCCGAGATCAACATGATCCGCGTCATGGGCGCCGACCTGGTCGGCATGTCCACCGTGCTGGAGGCCATCGCCGCCCGCGAGGCCGGCGCCGAGGTGCTCGGCATCTCCCTGGTCACCAACCTGGCGGCGGGCATCTCCGGCGAGCCGCTGAACCACGAAGAGGTCCTGCAGGCCGGCCGCGACTCGGCCGCGCGCATGGGCAAGCTCCTGACCCAGGTCCTCGCCCGGATCTGATCGAGGGACCCGACCACCGACGAGAGGTAGTGCAGGACGTGCAGGACGCGCAGGACGATCTGATCGCACGGGCCAGGGCCTGGCTGGCCGAGGACCCCGACCCGGAGACGGCACACGAGCTCTCCGAGCTCATCGCGGCCGGTGACACGACCGAGCTCGCGGACCGCTTCCGCGGCATGCTCCAGTTCGGCACCGCCGGGCTCCGCGGCGAGCTGGGCGCGGGCCCGATGCGGATGAACCGCAACGTGGTCATCCGGGCCGCGGCCGGTCTCGCGGCCTACCTCAAGGCCCAGGGGCACGCCGGCGGGCTCGTCGTCGTCGGTTACGACGCCCGCTACAAGTCCGCGGACTTCGCCCGCGACACCGCCGCCGTGATGATCGGCGCCGGCCTGCGCGCGGCCGTCCTGCCCCGCCCGCTGCCGACGCCCGTCCTCGCCTACGCCATAAGGCACCTGGGCGCCGTCGCCGGCGTCGAGGTGACCGCGAGCCACAACCCTCCCCGGGACAACGGCTACAAGGTCTACCTCGGCGACGGTTCGCAGATCGTCTCCCCGGCGGACGCGCGGATCGCCGCGGAGATCGACGCGATCGCCGCGCTGGCCGACGTACCGCGGCCGGACGGCGGCTGGCAGGACCTCGGCGACGAGGTCCTGGAGGCCTACCTGGAGCGCACGGACGCCGTCCTGACCCCCGGTTCCCCCCGGGGCGTGCGGACCGTCTACACGGCCATGCACGGCGTCGGCAAGGACGTCGTCCTCGCCGCCTTCGCCCGCGCCGGCTTCCCCGCCCCGGTCCTGGTGGCCGAGCAGGCGGAGCCGGACCCGTCCTTCCCGACCGTGGCCTTCCCCAACCCGGAGGAGCCCGGCGCGATGGACCTCTCCTTCGCGACGGCCGCCCGCGTGAACCCGGACATCGTCATCGCGAACGACCCGGACGCCGACCGCTGCGCGGTGGCCGTCCCGGACGGCGCGTCCCCCACCGGCTGGCGGATGCTGCGCGGCGACGAGGTCGGCGCGCTGCTCGCCGCCCACCTGGTGCACAAGGGCGCGCAGGGCGTCTTCGCGGAGTCCATCGTCTCCTCCAGCCTCCTGGGCCGGATCGCGGAGGCGGCGGGCGTCGGCTACGAGGAGACCCTCACCGGCTTCAAGTGGATCTCCCGGGTCGAGGGCCTGCGCTACGGGTACGAGGAGGCGCTCGGCTACTGCGTGGACCCCGAGGGCGTCCGCGACAAGGACGGCGTCACGGCCGCCCTGCTCGTCGCCGAACTGGCCTCCGAGCTCAAGGAGCAGGGCCGGACCCTGACCGACCTGCTGGACGACCTGGCGATGGCCCACGGCCTGCACGCCACGGACCAGCTGTCGGTGCGCGTCGAGGACCTGTCGGTCATCGCCTCGGCGATGGCGGCGCTGCGCGCGGAGCCCCCGGCCTCGCTGGCCGGCCTGCGGGTCACCTCGGCGGAGGACCTGAACGAGGGCACGGCGACGCTCCCGCCCACGGACGGGCTGCGCTACTACCTGGAGGGCGACTACAAGGCCCGGGTGATCGTCCGCCCGTCCGGCACGGAGCCGAAGCTCAAGTGCTACCTGGAGGTCGTCGTCCCGGTGGCGGAGGCCTGCGACCTGCTCCCGGCCCGCGCCCGCGGGCAGGAAGTCCTCGACGCGATCAAGAAGGACCTCGCTGCGGCGGCCGGCATCTGATCTTCCCGGCGCCGGACCGTCCGTCGACCTGACGGGCGGACCGGCCGGTACGGCCCCCTGAGCTGCGGCTCGGGGGGCCGCCTTCGTATCCGCGTCAGGAAGGCGAAGGGGAAGGAGAAGGCCGCACCACGTCGCCCAGCGTCGGGACCGCCTCCGGCCGCGAGCGGACGGCGTCGCTGCACTCCCACGCCCTCGGCGGATCGGAGTCGGGCCCGCCCAGCACCACCGGCCCGGGCCCCGCCGACACCGCGTCGCTCTCCGCGAGCGTGCACACGATCTGCGACAGCGCCACCGGCGGCAGGTCCTCGGGCTTGCGGCTGAGCCGCACCGTCCCCGCCGGATCGCCCGGCCGCGGTGCTCCCGCCGTCAGCCCCGCCGGGACGTCGGTCGAGAAGCCCGCCTCGCGCTCCTCCGCCGACGGCTCCCGCTGCAGCGCCTCCAGCAGGGCCTGGACGACCAGCACGACCGCGTCCCGGGACGGCTTCTTCTCCGGGATCGGCACCAGTCGCTCGACGCCCACCAGCTGGGCCCCGCAGACCAGTTCCACCGTCGCCCGGATGCCCTGCACCCCGCTCAGCCCCGTCGGGGCCGCCGGTGGCTTCTTGCACGACACCCGTGAGGGCGCCGCGCCCACGTCCACCGGCACGGTGGTCGCCCGGATCCCGCACCCCGGCAGGGTGCCCAGGACGAGCAGGCCGAGGGCCGCCAGCACGGCCGCGCTACGCCTCGTCACCGGCGATCACCTTCCCTACGTCCACCGGCAGCCGCAGCGTGAACAGCGCGCCGCCCTCCGGCCCGTTCTCCGCGGTGATGTCCCCGCCGTGGATGTGCGCGTTCTCCATCGCGATGGACAGGCCCAGACCGCTGCCGTCCGACTTGGGCCGCGAGGCGCTCGCCTTGTAGAACCGGTCGAAGACGTGCGGCAGCACGTCCTCGGGGATGCCCGGCCCGTTGTCCCGTACCGCCATGACCAGCCACTCCCCCTCCACCCGGATGGAGACCCGTACCGGCGAACCGCCGTGCTTGAGCGCGTTGCCGATCAGATTGGCCAGGATCACGTCGAGGCGCCGGGGATCGAGCCGCGCCACGATCCCGCGCTCCGCGTCGAGTTCGACCGCGTCGAGCCACGCCCGGGCGTCGATGCAGGCCGTCACCTGGTCGGCGACGTCCACGTCGTCCAGCACGAGGCGGGCCGTCCCCGCGTCGAAGCGGGTGACCTCCATCAGGTTCTCCACCAGGTCGTTCAGCCGCCTGGTCTCGCTGACGACCAGCGCCACCGCCGGTGCGATCATCGGGTCGAGGTCGTCGACCTCCTCCTCCAGCACCTCGGCGACCGCCGTCAACGCCGTCAGCGGCGTGCGCAGTTCGTGGGACATGTCCGCGACGAACCGCCGGCTGGACTCCTCCCGCGCGCTCATGTCGGCGACCTTCTTCTCCAGCGCCTCCGCCGTCTTGTTGAAGGTGTGCGCCAGGTCGGCGAGTTCGTCGGTCCCCGACACCTCCAGCCGGTGGTCCAGCTCTCCCTCGCCGAGCCGCCGCGCCGCGTCGCCGAGCCGCTGCACGGGCCGGAGCACCGTACGAGCCGCTGCCTGCGCGAGCAGCGCGGACCCGAGCAGCGCGAGTCCGGTGGCGATGGTCAGCGACCAGGCCAGGGCGTTGAGGTCGTCGCGTTCCTGGGCGAGGGACTTGAACATGTAGCCCGTGGGCCCGCCGCCCACGATCCGGGTGCCGCCGACCAGGTACGGGTTGCCGTTCGGCTTCGTCCGCTGCCAGTACATGTGGTACTCGGCGTCGTTGGCCGAGGTCGTCTTCTGCCGGTCGTCGACCGCTCGCCGCAGCGACTTCGGTACGTCGGCCAGCGAGAAGGGGTCGGGACCGGCCGCGCCGGACACCTTGCGGCCGTCCTTCAGCTCGTCCACCAGCAGCACGCTGTAACCGGGGCTGCTGCCCGCCATCATCTCGGCGGTGTGCTGCAGCTCGTCCTGCGTCGGGTCGGCGGGCAGGGCCGCGGCCCGGTTCTGCATCTCCTGCCGGAAGTCGCCGAGGGCGGCGTCCTGGGTCCGGGTCAGCACGGCCTCGCGGTTGAGCCAGTACGCGATCCCGGACGCGGAGACCGCGGCCGTCAGGGCTACCAGCGCGAACACGACGAGGAGCCGCAGCCGCAGGCTGGTCCAGCGCCGGCCCGCGAACAGGGCTTTGATCACTGAGGGGAGTCCAGTCGGTAGCCGACACCCCGGACCGTGCGGATCAGGGTGGGCGACGAGGGCACTTCCTCGACCTTGGCGCGCAGCCTCTGCACGCAGGCGTCGACGAGGCGCGAGTCGCCGAGGTAGTCGTGCTCCCAGACGAGCCTCAGCAATTGCTGTCGGGAGAGCGCCTGGCCGGGCCGGCGGCTGAGCTCCAGGAGCAGCCGCAGCTCGGTCGGCGTGAGCTGGAGGTCCTCGCCGTTCTTGGTCACGGTCATGGCGGACCGGTCGATGACGAGCGAGCCGAAGACGGCGGAGTCGGTGGACTCGCGCTCGCCGCGGCGCAGCACGGCCCGGATGCGGGCGTCGAGCACCCGTCCCTGGACGGGCTTGACGACGTAGTCGTCGGCTCCCGACTCCAGGCCGACCACCACGTCGATGTCGTCGTTGCGCGCGGTCAGCAGGATGATCGGCAGCTGGTCGGTGCGGCGGATGCGCCGGCACACCTCGAAGCCGTCGATCCCGGGCAGCATCACGTCCAGCACGATGAGGTCCGGCCGCTGCTCGCGCAGCAGCTTCAGGCCGTCCTCGCCCGTCGCCGCGGTGGCCACACGGTGGCCCTGGCGTGACAGGGAGAGTTCGAGGGCCGTGCGGATGGCGTCGTCGTCCTCGATGAGCAACAGGAAGGGCACGGGCTCATTCTGTCCCATCGCCCCTCGGGACTTCGACCGCCCTGCACCCCCAATCCGGGCGGGAGGTCCGGCGGGAGGTCCGGCGGGTGCCTGTGACAGGCCTGTGACAGTCGAAGGACACCCCGGTTATCTCGGGCGGGCAGTCTTCTGGCAACGGAACAGACAGACTCCACGACGGGGGGCGCGAGATGAACACGCTGCACAGCACCACGACCAGCGCGGTTGTCACGCGGCTGCACGATGTGAACCGCCGGACGGCCGTCCGTACGACGACGGCCCCGTCCCGGCGGCCGTCGCACGTGGTGGCCATCGACGCGAAGACCTACGAGCGCCCCTCCGTTCCCGCACAGCGCACGGCGAACCCGTCCTGTGACGCCGAGGCCGAGTTCACGGCGTACGTCCAGGAGCGCAGGGCCGCCCTCTACGCGACGGCCTTCCACCTCACGGGCGACCGCTACGAGGCCGAGGACCTGCTGCAGACCGCACTGTTCTCCACCTACCGCGCCTGGGACCGCATCACCGACAAGGCCGCCGTCGGCGGCTACCTGCGGCGCACCATGACGAACCTGCACATCAGCGCCTGGCGCCGGCGCAAGCTGAACGAGTACCCGACGGAAGAGCTGCCGGAGACGGCCTCGGACACGGACGCGATGGGCGGTACGGAGCTGCGCGCGGTGCTGTGGCAGGCGCTCACCCGCATCCCGGAGCCGCAGCGCACGATGCTGGTCCTGCGCTACTACGAGGGCCGCACGGACCCGGAGATCGCGGAGATCCTCGGCATCAGCGTCGGCACGGTGAAGTCGAGCATCTGGCGCTCGCTGCGGCGGATGCGCGAGGACGAGGCCCTGAGCTTCGGCCGCGACGAGGCGGAGTCCTTCGAGGACCTCGTCGCGTAGTCCCCGCCGGGGCGCGGGCACACGGAACGAACAGACCAAGGGCCAGGGGGCCCGTCCTACGGGGGTGGGACGGGGGTCGCGGGGGCGAGAGGCGGGATCGAGCGGCCACAGTGCCGCCTGGTCCCGCCTCTTGGCGTGCTCGGCGACGTCCGGGCGGGCCGGGCATCGCGCAGACGACCTAGCTCAGGGTGGCGGCGGTGGCCCGGTGCCGCCCGGCCGCGGCGGCGGCGAGGCGCCCGAGGGCCTCGTCACGGCCGCAAGCGTGCGCGCCCAGCTCGGTGTGGCGGGCCACGATGCCCCGCTCGGCGCGCATCAGCCGCCATCCCCGCCGCAGCAGGAAGAGCACCGACTTGCGGCCCTCGCGCAGGTCGCGTGCCAGGCGGCGGCGGAAGGTGGTGCTCGGCCGCCCGCGCAGGCAGATCGCGTCCGCCAGCAGCCCCAGCTCCTGACACCGTTCCACAACGTCCGCAGCGAAGATCCCCTCGGCTATGAACAGGGGCGTCCGGGAGATGTCCAGCGCCTCCGTCCCGGTCCGCGAGGACGTGGCGATGTCGTAGACGGGGACATCGGTCCGGCCGGTCGCGCACAGCTGTGCGATCGCGGCCACGGCCGCCTGCGCGTCCCAGGACAGCGGGGAGTCCCAGTCGATGTCGGCACTGCCCTCGACCAGGGGGAGGGAGGGGTCGTCGCCCTCCTTGTAGAAGTCGTCTAGGCGCAGCACGGGCAGCCCCGAACGGGCCGCCAGCGAAGACTTGCCGGACCCCGAGGGTCCGGTCAGCAGAACGACACGCGTAGGCACAGCAGAGGAGCAGCTCACGAGACACCAGTCTGAACTATTGGCTCGCGCAGGGGACCCACCCGGAGGCCCGTTGGTATCCAGGATCACACCTCCACTACGCTGCGTGCACACGCGACTACGACCACAGGCGGGAATCCATGGCACGTCACGCAGCCCCCAAAGCACCCCACCCCAAGGCGCTGCGCACCGCAGGCCTGACGCTCTCGATGGCCGGCGCCGCCCTCGCGATGGCCGCCGGCGGCGCCCAGGCGGGTGAGCTGTCGGTCCCGGCGGCCCTGGCCGGGGTGGCCGATCCGATCGCGAACCTCAAGGTGAACCCGCTGGCCAACACCGGTGTGGACCCGCTGAACAACGGAATCGCCACGAAGGTCGCCGATTTCCCCTCGGTGGGCACGAGCATGGTGACGGGCAGCCTGACCCGCGGCTCGTCGATCGGTGAGCTGCCCACCGCGGCGGCGTCCTCGCTGCTCGGTCCGCTGCTGCCGGGCGCCGTGAAGTAGCGCGCGGGGCGTTCGGGGCACGAAGAGGCCCCGGCAGCGCGGGGGACGCTGCCGGGGCCGGTCTTCGAAGGCAAGGCCTCGTACGGGGTCTAGTACGAGGACCCGCCCGCGCCCAGCGACCCGGTGGGGTGCCAGACCGTCTTGGTCTCCAGGAAGGCCGTCATGCGCGCCGTACCGGGGCCGGCGCTCCAGTCGTCCACAGGCTGTGGACGCAGGACGCGCTTGAGGTTGTCCGCCGCCGCGATCTCCAGCTCCTTGGCCAGCGCCGGGTCGGCGCCCGCCAGGTCGATCGCGTTGACGTCCTGGTGGGACGCCAGGTGCGGGCCCATCTCGGCGGCCTTGCCGGACAGGATGTTGACCACGCCGCCCGGCAGGTCGGAGGTGGCCAGCACCTCGCCGAGGGAGAGCGCCGGGAGCGGCGCCTTCTCGGAGGCGATGACGACGGCGGTGTTGCCGGTGGCGATCACCGGGGCGATCACCGAGACCAGGCCGAGGAACGAGGAGTCCTGCGGGGCGACGACCGTGACGACACCGGTCGGCTCGGGGGTGGAGAGGTTGAAGAACGGGCCCGCGACCGGGTTGGCCCCGCCCACGATCTGGCCGATCTTGTCGGTCCAGCCCGCGTACCAGACCCAGCGGTCGATCGCCGCGTCGACGACTGCGGCGGCCTTGGACTTCGACAGGCCTTCCGCCTCGGCGACCTCGCGGACGAACTGCTCGCGGCGGCCCTCCAGCATCTCGGCGACGCGGTAGAGGACCTGGCCGCGGTTGTACGCGGTCGCGCCCGACCAGCCGCCGAAGGCCTTGCGTGCCGCGACGACCGCGTCACGGGCGTCCTTGCGGGAGGCGAGCGGGGCGTTCGCCAGCCACTTGCCCTTCGAGTCGCTCACCTCGTACACCCGGCCGCTCTCGGAGCGGGGGAACTTGCCCCCGACGTACAGCTTGTAGGTCTTGAAGACGCTCAGACGCGTCGACGACGAATCAGACATCGAGGTAGCCCTCCAGGCCGTGACGGCCGCCTTCGCGCCCGAAGCCCGACTCCTTGTAGCCGCCGAAGGGCGAGGTCGGGTCGAACTTGTTGAACGTGTTGGCCCAGACGACACCGGCGCGGAGCTTGTTCGCGACCGCGAGGATGCGCGAGCCCTTCTCCGTCCAGATGCCGGCGGACAGGCCGTACTGGCTGTTGTTGGCCTTGGCGACGGCCTCGTCGGGCGTACGGAAGGTCAGCACGGACAGCACCGGGCCGAAGATCTCGTCGCGGGCGACGGTGTGCGCCTGGGAGACGTTCGTGAAGAGCGTCGGGGCGAACCAGTAGCCCGAGGACGGCAGGTCGCACGGCGCGGTCCAGCGCTCGGCGCCCTCCGCCTCGCCGGTCGCCGCGAGCGCGGTGATCCGGGCGAGCTGCTCGGCGGAGTTGATCGCGCCGATGTCGGTGTTCTTGTCGAGCGGGTCGCCGAGGCGCAGCGTGGACAGGCGGCGCTTGAGCGAGCCGATCAGCTCGTCGTGGACCGATTCCTGGACCAGGAGGCGCGAGCCCGCGCAGCAGACCTGGCCCTGGTTGAAGAAGATGCCGCTGACGATGCCTTCGACGGCCTGGTCGAGGGGGGCGTCGTCGAAGACGATGTTGGCGCCCTTGCCGCCCAGCTCCAGGGTCACCTTCTTGTCGGTGCCGGCGACCTGGCGCGCGATGGCCTTGCCGACGGCGGTGGAGCCGGTGAAGGCGACCTTGTTCACGTCCGGGTGCTCGACGAGGGCCGCGCCCGCGTCTCCGTACCCGGTGAGGATGTTGACGACGCCCTTGGGCAGGCCCGCCTGGCGGCAGATGTCCGCGAAGAAGAGCGCGGACAGCGGGGTCGTCTCGGCCGGCTTCAGCACGACCGTGTTGCCGGTGGCGAGCGCCGGGGCGATCTTCCACGCGAGCATCATCAGCGGGAAGTTCCACGGGATGACCTGGGCGGCCACACCGAGGGGGCGCGGGTTCGCGCCGTAGCCGGCGTGGTCGAGCTTGTCGGCCCAGCCCGCGTAGTAGAAGAAGTGCGCGGCGACGAGCGGGAGGTCCGCGTCGCGGGTCTCCCGGATCGGCTTGCCGTTGTCGAGGGTCTCCAGGACGGCCAGCTCGCGGCTGCGCTCCTGGATGATCCGGGCGATGCGGAAGAGGTACTTGGCGCGCTCGGAGCCGGGCAGCGCGGACCACTTCTCGAAGGCCTTTCGGGCGGCCTTGACGGCACGGTCCACGTCGGCGGCGCCGGCCTGCGCGATCTCGGCGAGGACCTCCTCGGAGGCCGGGGAGACGGTCTTGAAGACCTTGCCGTCCGCCGCTTCGGTGAACTCGCCGTCGATGAACAGCCCGTAGGAGGGGGCGATGTCGACGACGGAACGCGACTCCAGGGCGGGCGCGTACTCGAATACAGATGCCATGGTGATCAGTCCACCGTCACGTAGTCGGGACCGGAGTAGCGGCCGGTGCTCAGCTTCTGGCGCTGCATCAACAGGTCGTTGAGCAGGCTGGAGGCTCCGAAGCGGAACCAGTGGTTGCTCAGCCAGTCCTCGCCCGCGGTCTCGTTGACCAGGACCAGGAACTTGATCGCGTCCTTGGTGGTCCGGATGCCGCCCGCCGGCTTCACGCCGATCTGGATTCCAGTCTGCGCCTTGAAGTCGCGGACGGCTTCGAGCATGAGGAGGGTGTTCGCGGGGGTCGCGTTGACGCCGACCTTGCCGGTGGACGTCTTGATGAAGTCGGCCCCGGCCATCATGCCGATCCAGGAGGCGCGGCGGATGTTGTCGTACGTGGACAGCTCGCCGGTCTCGAAGATCACCTTGAGGCGGGCCGCGCTGCCGTCGGGGCGGACGCAGGCCTCCTTGACCGAGCGGATCAGCTCGTAGGTGTCGAGGTAGCGGCCGGCGAGGAAGGCGCCACGGTCGATGACCATGTCGATCTCGTCGGCGCCGGCGGCCACGGCGTCGGCCGTGTCGGCGAGCTTGACGGGCAGGGCCGCGCGGCCGGCCGGGAAGGCGGTGGCGACGGAGGCGACCTTGACGTCGGCGCCGTTCAGGGCGGCCTTGGCGGTGGCCACCATGTCCGGATACACGCAGACGGCGGCCGTCATGGGCGTGGTGCGGTCGGTCGGATCGGGATGCACGGCCTTGGCGGAGAGCGCCCGGACCTTGCCCGGGGTATCCGCGCCTTCCAGCGTCGTCAGGTCGATCATCGAGATGGCGAGGTCGATGGCGTACGCCTTGGCCGTCGTCTTGATCGAGCGGGTGCCGAGGGAGGCCGCGCGGGCCTCCAGGCCGACAGCGTCGACGCCGGGCAGCCCGTGCAGGAAGCGGCGCAGCGCACTGTCGGACGTCGTCACGTCAGCGAATGCGGTGAGGGTGGTGGGCATGGTCACCACATGAGCATATCTACGCGCGTAGCGACCTGTCACCCCCCCCTACTCGAATCAGCCGAAATCACAGGGGGCGGAAGGGGGCGTCGGTGCTGGTGAGCGCTGTTACCCGACCATGACAGGAATCCCACCTTCCGACCGATCATGATCCGTAGATTTCTCATCAGCAGCCCCGCAGACCTGATCCGGACGAAACCCCGACAGCGACACCGCGGCATGCGACTCTCCCGCCCTTCCGACACAATGCTCCAAGGAGTCGTTATGCGTACCGCCCTCCGCACCTCGATCGTCACCGCCGCCCTCGCCGGGGCGCTGCTGGCGCCCGCCGCGACCGCGCTCGCGGCGCCCGCCGCTTCCTCCGTACCGGCCGTGACGTCCGTGCCGGTGGCCGCGAACACGTCGGACGACGACCGCTACGACGGTGAGAGCGTCCTCGTCGGCAAGGGCCGGATCGCGGTGCTGCGCAACAAGTCGGAGGGCCCCGAGGCCTGGATCCGCGCCGTGGCCGCGGACTGGAAGCCGGGCGACGGCTGGGCGGGCCGCGTGCTGGCGAAGCTGGACCCCTCCCACCCCCGCGCCGTGGTCGAGGGCACCCAGTACGACCTCACCAAGACGAACGACGGCCGTTACGGGCTCAACGTCCGTGTGCTGGGCGAGGGCGCCTCCGACGGCTTCTACCTGCTGCCGAAGGCCGAGCCGGCCACCAAGCCGTCCACGAAGCCCAGCGTCAAGCCGTCCGCGGCGCCCAGCGTCAAGCCCACCGCCAAGCCCTCCGCGCCCTCCGCGCCCTCCGCCAAGGCGGCCGTCGCGCCCACCACCGACGTGAAGCCGCAGACGGCCGTCGTCCCCAAGGGCCCCGTCGCCGCGGGCGCCGAGCTCGCCGCCGCGGACACCGACGACAGCACCACCGCGGCCGCCGGCGCCGGTCTCGTCGCGATATTCGCCGGGCTGGGCACCGCGTTCATGGTCCGCGCCCGCAAGACCCGCGCCCGCGGCTGATTCCCCCCTCCCGGACGCCTCGCTCCCCCCTCGGCGGGCTACCTCCACGGTGGCCCGCCGAAGGTCGTTCCCGAGGCTTTCACCGAGCCTCCCCGAGCCTCCCGGGAGCCATCGGCCTCCTCCCCCGGTTCCGGGGCGTCCGGCATGGAATCGGCACCTCCGTTCCGACATGCGTTCGACCGTTACGCGGCCATGACAGGAGGCGGATCGTCCGGCCGAACAAGATCCATAGATTTGTCCTCAGCAGCCCGCCACACCTGACCCGGCCGAAAGAGACCGAACAGACTCGACGCGGCATGCGACTCTCCTCCGCCCTTCCGCCCGACCACGCTCCAGGAGTCGTTATGCGTACCGCCCTCGCCCTGCGCACCTCGATCGTCACCGCCGCCCTCGCGGGCGCGATGCTCATGCCGGCCGCCGGCAGCGCCTTCGCCGCACCGGTCACCGCCGTGCCGCAGACGAAGTCCGCCTCGGACAACGACCGCTACGAGGGCCGGGCCGTCGCGATCGGCCAGGGGCTGGTCGCGGTGCTGCGCAACAAGGACGAGGGCCCCGAGGCCTGGATCCGCGTGGTCGGCCCCGACTGGAAGCCGGGCGACAACTACATGTTCCGGGTCCTGACGAAGCTGGACCGGACCCTGCCCTCCGACACGGTCGACGGCCTGAAGCTCGAGCTGACCAAGGCCGCGACCGCCGACCCCGTGCTCGTCGTCACCACCAAGGACGGGGTGGCCAAGTCCTACCCGCTGCCCGCGGGCAAGCCCAGCACGGACTGCAGGGTGGGGCCGAAGGGGCAGCCGCTGGGCGCGGGCGTGCGTGCCGAGCTGTACGTCACCGAGAACGGCCCGAAGGCCGTTCTCTTCCACTCCGGCGACGACGGCGCCTGGACCACCCTGGATCGCGCCCACCCCGCGCTGCCCGACTCTGCGGGCATTGTCGTCCGGATCCTGAACCCCAGCGGCGCCGCGCCCGTCCTCGAGTGGAAGACCCAGGGTGGCTCCACCCCGTTCGGCCGGGCTTCCTTTCCCGCGTTTCCCAAGGGGTGCAAGCCGAGCTACGAGTTCACCGACACCAAGCCGGTGGTGAAGCCCGGCGCCCCGGCCCCGGCGAAGCCGCAGAGCGCGGGACAGACGACGGTGGTGCCGAAGGGTCCGGTGGCCGCCGGGGCCGAGATCGCCGCCGAGACCTCCGCCGCCCCGGCAACCGCTCCGGCGCCGGCCGCCGCCGCGCCCGCCGCACCGCTGGCCGCCTCGGAGCCGGTGCGCGTACGGATCGCCTCCGCCGGGGTGGACACCTCGCCGGTGCTCAGGCTGGGGCTGGCCGCCGACGGCTCGGTGCAGGTGCCCTCCGTGGCGGACGGGGACAAGATCGGCTGGTACACCAAGGGCGTCACGCCCGGCGAGACCGGTCCGGCCGTGCTGATCGGCCACTTCGACACCGCTCGCGGTCCGGCCGTCCTGCGCGACGTCTCCCGCGTCCACACGGGCGACGAGATCACGGTGACCCGGGCCGACGGCACCGATGCGGTCTTCCGGGTGCGCGAGCTGGAGCAGGTGGACAAGAAGAGCTTCCCCACCGCGAAGGTGTACGGGGACACCGCGCGCCCCGAGCTGCGCGTGATCACCTGCGGCGGCGAGATCACGGACGGCCACCGCCCGGACAACATCATCTTGTATGCCGATCTCGTGGGCTGATCCACCCAGGCGGCACAGTGAGGCAGAATCGGCGCATGAGCAGCGAGCAGCCCACCGACGAGCCGGCGTACGCAGACCGTGTCTACCGCTCACCCATGGCCACCGTCACGGGCGTGCTGATGCTCGCACTGCTCGTGTGGCTCTGCGGGGACGCCGTCGTACGCGGCAGCGGGAACGCACCCTGGATCGGCCTCGCCGTCGCGCTGTTCCTCGTACCGCTCGTCGTGGCGTTCACGATCCGGCCGGCCGTCTTCGCCAACGCCGACCGGTTGCGCGTGCGCAACCCGTTCCGGATCATCGAGCTCCCCTGGGGCGCCGTCGACTCGGTGCGCGCCACCTTCTCCACCGAGGTGCGGGCCGAGGGCACCAAGTACCAGCTGTGGTCGGTGCCCGTCTCCCTGCGGGACCGCAAGCGGGCGAACCGGGCCCAGCAGGGCGGGCCCAGCAGGCTCGGCGGACTGTTGGGCCGGAGCATGACACCGCCCGGGCAGGGCGGGACGCAGCCGGACGGGGTGCGCCGCGCCGCGGCGGACCAGACCGTGGACGAACTGCGCGAACTGCACGAGCGCGGCGCCTCGCGGGCCGGCGCCCAGGGCAGCGTGAAGGTCACCTGGTCGTACGAGATCATCGCGCCCGCCGTGATCGGCGCGCTGATCCTGATCGTGCTGCTCGCCACGGGCTGACCGGGCCTTTCCCCCGGAACCGCGGGCACCGCAGGGCGCGTCCTCCCGGGTGTGCACCGTCTCAAGGGCAGCGGCAGCGCCGCTCATCTCCTGAGGATCCGGCTTCTCGCCAGGGTCCTGCTGGCCGCTCACCTCCTCCTCGTCGGCTGGCTGATGCTGCGCCCACTGGACGTGCCCTGGGCGGCCGCCGCCAACTTGACCCCGCTGGAGGGGATCCGGGCGGACCTGTCCGCCGGCCCCCTGGAGGCCGCCCGGCGCATCGGCGGGGGGCTGGCCCTGCTGGCCCCGCTCGGGGTGCTGCTGCCGCTGCTCGGCGGGCGCGTGCGGCTGTCGCCGCTGGCGGCCTGGTCCTCGCTCGCCCGGACGGCCGCCGCGGGCGCGCTCGTGTCGGTCGGCGTGGAGCTGCTCCAGACCGCGGTCCCGGGGCAGGTGGTCGACGTGGACTCGGTGCTGCTGAACACCCTCGGCGTGATGCTCGCGCACGTGGTCGTCGTACCGGCACTGCGGGGCAGGCTGCGCCGGTCCCGGACCGCTGCCGTTTCCCCGCGGGGCGCCGGGACCCCCTCCCTCACCGGCCCCCGGGCCGGATCTCAGGGCGCGACCCCGAGAATTCCCAGGGTCGGGCTCGGCCCCTGGACCGACGTTCTCTCCGTGGTTCAGCGGGAGTATTGAGGCATCGCGGGAAAACTTCCCGCGAAAGGACTGAGGAGAGACCATGAGCGCCCTTGCCCGCCCCCGTGACGGACGATGGATCGGCGGAGTCTGTGCCGGTCTTGCGCGTCGATTCGGAATATCCGCGAACACGATGCGCACCATCTTCGTCGTCTCGTGCCTGCTCCCCGGCCCGCAGTTCCTGATCTACCTGGCGCTGTGGGTGCTCCTGCCGAACGACAAGACGAGCGCGTCCGGCACCGCCGGCTGGTAGCCGCGGACAGCACGGCGTTCAGCGGGCGGCGCGGACCTTCTGCAGCTGCTTGTCCGTGACCTCGTGCGGGACCTGGGGCGCCTGGCGGCTCCCCGTCACGTTGAGGGCCATGAGGCGGGCGACGGTGTCACCCTGGCGAACGACGACCAAGTGCACCTGTGCGGAAGCGCCCTCGGCGGAGGCGGTGGTGGTCCAGCTGACGCTTTCGTCACCGCCGGTCGCGTAGTCGGCCGCCTTCACGTCGCGGTAGACGCCGCTCTGCTTCTCCACGGTGGCGGTGAAGCCCGTGCCGCAGGCGGCGACGGCGTCCTTGAGCCGGCGGATCAGCCCCTTGGCGTCGGACGCGGCGTAGGAGCTGACGGAGGCGGAGACGGCGAGGCCCATCTGCTTCTGGGAGCCGACGCCCCGGTTGACGGTCTCGCGCGCCGCCGGGTCCGGCTTGTCGCCCATGATGTCGGCGAGCGGCTGACAGGCCTTGCGGTCGGACTGCGGCTGTCCGTCGGGAGCGGCGGGGTTCTTGGCGTTCGCCGAGATCTGATAGCCGGCCAGGTCGCCCTGTTCCAGGGCCGATCGCTCCAGCTTGCTGCCGGCCCGCGGGGGCGCGGCGGAGGACCCCGTGGATCCGGCGGAGCCCGCTCCCGCCGAGGATCCGGCCGGCGCGGTCTCGCCGGGTGCGCTCGCGGAGCCCTTCGGGTCCGGGGACTTGCCGGGTGCGGGCGTGTTCGTACTGCCGCAGCCCACTGCCGCGAGCAGCAGAGCGGGGAGCAGCGCGGCCGCGGCCGTTCGTGCGTTCATGCGCATGATCGAGACCTCATACCCAGGGGTGTGGCGGGCAGTTGGCGGTGATCCTGGCACATGCCGCGACGCGGCACACACCTGCTCGAAGAGGTGTGCGCCGCGCGGGCGTGCGTGCGAATCCCGTGCGGATCCCGTACGAATCCGTGGGGGGTTCCGGAGCGGATCAGGCGCCGAGGCCGCTGGTCGGCAGACCGCCGAGCAGACCGGTCACCGTGCCGAGCGCGGCGGCCGGGTCGGTGGCCTGGGGGGCCTGCTGGCCCTCCTCGGCGCTCACTTGCTGCTGGCTGGTGAGGCCCTGGACGGCGCCCAGCGCGTCTCCGAGGCCGACGGCGGGAACGGCGGCCGAGGCGGTCCCGGCGGCGGCGGCGGCGAAGGCGGCACCGAGAGCGGCGACACCGAGGGTCTTGGCAGCTGACTGCTTCATGAAGGATCGTCCTTGCGACGGGGAAATGAGCGGCTCCGCAAACTAGTCACGTCAAACCCTCGCCCGCAAACATCATCAAATATGAGAAAGTGCCCGGGAATTGCTCCTCCCGGGCACTTTCAGTCCGTCATGCCATGGCCTAGGCCGAGACAGAACCGCTGGTGGAAGCGGTCTGACGGAACAGCCATTCCGACTTGAGCTCCGCGTAGCCCGGCTTGATCACGTCGTTGATCATGGCCAGCCGTTCATCGAAAGGAATGAACGCGGACTTCATCGCATTGACCGTGAACCACTGCATGTCCTCGAGCGAGTAGCCGAAGGTGTCCACCAGGTGCTCGAACTCGCGGCTCATGCTGGTGCCGCTCATCAGCCGGTTGTCGGTGTTGACGGTCAGCCTGAAGTGCAGCTTGCGCAGCAGGCCGATCGGGTGCTCGGCGTACGAGGCGGCAGCGGCCGTCTGGAGGTTCGACGTCGGGCACATCTCCAGGGGGATGCGCTTGTCCCGGACGTAGGAGGCCAGGCGCCCCAGCGTCACGGAGCCGTCCTCGGCGACCTCGATGTCGTCGATGATCTTCACGCCGTGCCCGAGCCGGTCGGCGCCGCACCACTGGAGCGCCTGCCAGATCGACGGCAGGCCGAAGGCCTCGCCCGCATGGATGGTGAAGTGGTTGTTCTCGCGCTTGAGGTACTCGAAGGCGTCGAGGTGGCGGGTGGGAGGGAAACCGGCCTCGGCGCCGGCGATGTCGAAGCCGACCACGCCGTTGTCGCGGTAGCGGTTGGCAAGCTCCGCGATCTCCAGCGCGCGGGCGGCGTGCCGCATCGCGGTCAGCAGCGCGCCGACGCGGATGCGGTTGCCGTTGGTCCGCGCGCGGCGCTCGCCCTCGCGGAAGCCCTCGTTGACCGCCTCGACGACCTCTTCGAGGGTCAGGCCGGCTTCGAGGTGCTGCTCGGGCGCGTAGCGGATCTCCGCGTACACGACGCCGTCCTCGGCCAGGTCCTGGGCGCACTCGGAGGCCACCCGGAAGAGGGCCTCCTTCGTCTGCATGACGGCGCAGGTGTGCGCGAACGTCTCCAGGTAGCGCGGGAGGGAGCCGGAGTCGGCGGCTTCCCGGAACCAGGTGCCGAGCTTGTCGGCCTCGGTCTCGGGAAGGTTCTCGTAGCCGACCTTGTGGGCCAGCTCGATGATGGTCCCGGGGCGCAGGCCACCGTCGAGGTGGTCGTGCAGGAGCACCTTCGGGGCGCGGCGGATCTGATCCGGGGTGGGCAGGTTGGGGGTCTCGCTCGTCATCTGCGCACTCTAGCTCCTACGCGCGTAGAGCGGTGAGACGGTGCGGGGACCCGATATGTAACAGTGACCGCGCGGACGGGTGGCGTACACCTCGGCGTCTGAGACTGTTCCGTCATGGCACAGCATGCGCCGTCGGCGCGCGGGGCCCGCCTGGGGCGGGCGGCAGGCGCGACCGGCTCGGTCCCCACGGTCAGCGGTGTGGTGATCCTGCTTCCCGGAGCGTCCAGACTTTCCCCCGGTCCGGTGCGCCCGCTCGCTCGGGCGCTGGCCCGCGCGGGAGCGGCGGACGGGCTGGTCACGCACCAGGTCGTCCACGGCGGGGGCGCCCGCGAGGCGGACGCCGAATGGGCGGCGGACGAGGTGGTCCGCCGGTACGGGGACGTGCCGGTGTGCCTGGCCGGATACGACGCGGGCGGGCGGGCGGCGCTTGCCGCGGCCGGCCACGACGCCGTCAACTCCGTTCTGGCGCTGGCACCTTCGCTGGCGTACCCGTCAGCCACGGACTCCCCCGAACCGGTGAGGCAGCTGTCGGGCCGACAGGTGCTCATCGTGCACGGCACCAACGACGCGCGCAGCGACCCGGAGCTCTCGTTCCGGCTGGCGGCCCGGGCGAAGAAGGCCAACCGCACGACGTGCCGCTTCGAGGTGCACTCCGACGGGCACGGGCTGCGCGAGCACCAGGCGGAAGTCGTCGCCCTGTCCGTGGACTTCGTCATGGGCTCAGTGTTCTCCGGCCGGTACTCCCGCCCGGTCACCGACGCGCTGGCGGCTCCGCCACCGCTGGGCCTTCGGATGCCCCTGGCTTCCGGCTACGGACGCTCGCTGCGCGGTTGAGCCGTCTCTGCGGCTCTCGCCGGCGGGCCGCGCGAGGGGGGGCCGGCGGAGCGTTCGCGCCGGGCCGGCGGCCGGCCGGGTGTTCCGGTGGTCGCGCGGGCCGTCCGTGCCGGCCGCGCCGTCCCCTCACGGTCGGACGGCACGGGCGCGTCCGGCGCGACCACCGGAGGCACGCGCCCGCGAGCGGGCGCGACGCCGTGACGGCGAAGCGCGGACCCAATGACGCCCGCGCCCTCCCCCGAGAACGCCGTGGTACCACTGTGCCGGTTCGACATAAGCTCACGAAGATCCAGAGGCATCGTCTTGATGCCTTGCGGGAACACGAGGGGTTTACGAATCGGTACGGGCCGGGACGAATATGCACATGCCAGCGGATGAAGCGGAGCAGTTGAGCCCCGTGGCCCTGCGGCTTTACGGGTACGCGGCCGAGCGGCACACCTTCACCGAGGCGGAGGCCGCCGAGGCCCTCGGCGGACCCGCCGCGGCCGCCGTCGCCGAGCTCGCGGCAGCCCACCTGCTCCAACCCCACCCCCAGACCCAGGGCGACGGCACCGTGCGGGAGCTTCGCTGGAGCGCCGTGTCCCCTCGGGCCGCCACCGCCCGCACGCTGGCACCGCTGGCCGTGCGGGTGCGCGAGACCCACGACGAGATGGACCGGCTGCGCGCCCGGCTGGAGTCGCTGATCCCCCAGTACGAGGCGGGCAGCTCCCAGCGCGACCGGGACGGCGTGAACGGTCTGGAGCTGGTCACGGACCGGACCGCGCTGCAGAACCTGATCCGCGAGCTGATCGGTTCCGCCGAAGACGAGGTGCTGACCTGCCACCCGGGGGGCGGCCGGTCCCCGGAGATCCTGGAGCAGGCGGTCGTCCGGGACGAGGCGATGCTGGCCCGGGGCGTCCGGCTGCGCACGATCTACCAGCACACCGCCCGCTATTCGCGGCCCACGGCCGCCTACGTCGAGCGCGTGGCCGCGCTCGGCTCGCAGGTCCGTACCGTCGGCGACGGGCTGATGCGGATGATCGTGGTCGACCAGCACACCGGCCTGCTGGAGGTCCGCGACGACGACAAGGCCGCGATGGTGGTGCGCGAGCCGAACGTCGTGCACTTCATGGTGCAGACCTTCGAGCGCTCCTGGGCCCAGGCGGAGCCCTTCGGCACCACCGTCGGACCGGATCAGGCCCGCTCCATCTCGGAGGAACTGCGCCAGACCATCGTCCGGCTCCTCGCGGAGGGTCTGGAGGACAAGGTGATCGCGCGGCGGCTCGGCATGTCCGAGCGGACCTGTCAGCGCCACATCGCCGAGGTCATGCGCGCGGTGGGCGCCAAGTCCCGCTTCCAGGCGGGGTTCCTGCTCTCGGCGGCGGCGGCGGTCGGCGCGGCGGGAGGCGGCGCGGCAGGCGCGGGCGCGCCGGGAGGCGGCGCGGCAGGCGCGGGCGCGCCGGGCCCTGGTACCTCGGGCCCGGGTGCGGCGGTCGGGGCTCCGTTCACGCGTCCGGGCGGGGATCCGCGAGCTCCGGGATCAGCCGGCCCCGACGGGACAGCAGGAACCGCTTGAACTCCGCCACCGGCGGTGTGTCCGGGTGTCCGTCCAGCCAGGCGACCCCGATCTCGCGGACCGCGCGCGGGGCGGTGACCGTCAGCTCGACCACCCCGGGCCGGGCCACGGCGGGCGGCGGCAGCAGCGCGACGCCGAGTCCGGCGGCGACGAGCCCGCGCAGGGTCTCCGCCTCCTCCCCCTCGAAGGCGACCCGGGGCGTGAACCCGGCTTCGGCGCACAGGTCGTCGGTGATCCGGCGCAGGCCGTAGCCGGGCTCCAGGGTGACGAAGGTTTCCTCGGCGGCCTCGGCCAGACGGATCCGCTTGCGGCCGGCGAGGCGGTGGTCGTCGGGGACCACCAGGCGCAGCCGTTGCTCGTCCAGGCGGCGGGCCACCAGGTCGGGGGCGTCGGGCAGCGGCGAGGTCAGGCAGAGGTCGAGGTCGCCGGCGCGCAGCCGCTCCAGCATGGCTTCGCCGTAGTTCTGGACGAGGGAGAACCGTACGCCCGGGTGGTCGGCCCGGAAGGCCCTGATCAGGCCCGGCACGGTCTCGGAGCCCAGGGTGTGCAGGAAACCGAAGGCGACCTTGCCGAACGCCGGGTCGGCGTCCTGCTGCACGGAGCCCGCGGCGCGGGCGATCTCGGCCAGCGAGCGCTCCGCGGAAGCGAGGAAGGTGCGGCCGGCGGTGGTGAGCGCGACGCCGCGTCCCTTGCGGGCGAACAGCGTGACGCCCAGGTCCTGTTCGAGCCGGACCATCGCCCGCGACAGGGTGGACTGGGGAACGCCCAGCTCCTGGGCGGCCCGGGTGACGTGCTCGTGCCGGGCGACGGCCACGAAGTACACGAGGCGCGGGGCCAGCGCGTGTGTCACGGCCATGTCTTCTTCGTAACGACTCATCGATACGCACCCATCTGACCTGTGGTGATGCGGGGATGGATCGATTATCGCGAATCTGTGCATTGGACGCATGAAAGGGGCGGCTCTACCGTCGTACACATGCCTCCCGCTCATACCGGGGCACCCGTCACCGCGGGTGCCTCCACCTCGTCGTTTCCCGATGCTCCTGCCACCGAAGCACCGGTCGTCGAAGCGCACGCCTCCGTGGCGGCCGCCGTCGAAGCGCACGCGCCCGGCCGCCCCGGCTACCGCCGTCTGAGCCTCGCGCTCTTCGCCGCCGGACTGGCCACCTTCGCCCTCCTCTACTCCACCCAGGCACTGCTGCCCGCGATCTCCGCCGGTTTCGGCGTGACGGCGGGTCAGGCCAGCTGGACGGTCTCGGCGGCGACCGGCGCCCTCTCGCTCTTCGTCCTGCCCCTCAGCGCGCTCTCGGAGCGCTTCGGCCGGACCCGGATGATGGCCTGCTCGCTGGCCGTCGCGGTCGGCCTCGGCCTCCTCGTGCCCCTCGCGCCGAACCTGGAGTGGCTGATCGCGCTGCGCGCCGTCCAGGGCGCGGCGATCGCCGGCATCCCGGCTTCCGCGATGGCGTACCTGGCGGAAGAGGTCAAGCCGAAGGCCCTGGTCGCCGCGATCGGCCTGTTCGTGGCGGGCAACTCCATCGGCGGCATGAGCGGGCGCCTCGTCACCGGCTGGGCGGCCCAGGTGTGGGGCTGGCGCGCCGGGCTGCTGGCCGTCGGCCTGATGTCGCTGGCCTGCGCGGCGGCCTTTTTGGTCCTCCTGCCCCGGGCCCGGTTCTTCCGGCCGGCGTCGCTGAACCCGCGGGCGGTGGGGCGTACCGTCGCCGGTCACCTCCGCGACCCGCTGCTGCTGCGGCTGTACGGGATCGGCGCGCTGTTCATGACCGTCTTCGGGGCGGTGTACACCGTCATCGGCTACCGGCTGGTGGACGAGCCGTTCTCCCTCGGGCAGGGCGTCATCGGCTCGATCTTCCTGATCTACCTGGTGGGTACGGTCTCCTCGGCGGCCGCCGGGCAGCTGGTCGCCCGCACGGGCCGGCGCGGCGCGCTCTACCTGGCGGTGACCACGACGGCGCTGGGCCTGCTCCTGTCCCTCGCGGACTCGCTCGCCTCGATCCTGCTGGGCCTGGTCCTGATCACCGCGGGCTTCTTCGCGGGACACGCCGTGGCCTCGGCGGCGGTCAGCCGTACGGCGAGGACGGGCCGCGCTCAAGCCTCCGCGCTCTACCAGTCGGCGTACTACGCGGGCTCCAGCGCCGGCGGCACGCTCGGCGCCCTCGCCTACCACTCGGCGGGCTGGGCGGCCACGGTCGGCATCGCCCTGCTGGCGGTCGTCGGCGTCGTCTCGATCACTCTGTACGGGTCCCACGCGGCCCGTGCGGCCCACGCGGCGGCGCTGCCCGCCCGGTGACCCGTCGGGGAGCGGCCGGGGACGCGGCGTTGACCCGTCGGGGAGCGGCCGGGGACGCTGCGGGACACGGATGGCATGATCGCCGGTCATGCCCACAGTCAACTTTCACCTGATCCTCGGTGACACGGTCAGCATGATCTGTCCGGCCCGCGTCGTGGAGGACCGCGCCGACGGCCTGCTGCTGTGGATCGCCCCGGCCACGCCGGTGTGGCGCGCCCTCCTCCCTCCCGGCACGCACCTGCGGGACCTGCCGCCGGGCGGCTCGTACCCGCTGCGGGCGAGCCGGTGGCGGCGCGGGGGCGCGCTGATCCTCCAGCCGGCCGGAGCCGGGCACGCGGTGTGGTGGACCTTCACGCAGGACCAGGAGTTCCGGGGCTGGTACGTCAACCTCGAATCCCGCGCCCGGGCCGGCACGGACATCCACGTGACCGACCAGGAACTGGACATCACGGTCGCCCCGGACCGGGCGTGGGAGTGGAAGGACGAGGAGTCCTTCGCCGCGAAGACGGGCCACCCGGTGTACTGGAGCCCGTCCGAGGCGGCCGCCATACGCGCGGAGGGCGTCCGCGTGGCCGCTCTCGTCGAAGCGGCCTCGTACCCCTTCGACGGCACGTGGTGCGATTTCCGCCCGCCCGCCTCCTGGACCCTCCCGGAGCTCCCGGAACTGCCCCTCGGGCCGGTCACCGCCCCCTCGGGCGTGCTCGTGCTGGGCAAGGCCGGCTGGATCGACCAGCGTCAGGACGGTGCCCCGCCCCGCTCCCGGAGCGCCTTCGCGGTGGCGGCGGCGGGCGGCGGCCACCTCCACGACGGAGGGGCCGAAGGGCCCGAGCCGTACGGGTACGAGGCGGTCGCCGTCCGGGCCGCCGCCGACCGGCCGCTGCCGGTGCGGGCCCGGACCGCGCCCTCCCCCTTCGAGGGCCGACCGGTGATCTCGTCCCTGGAGATATCCCTCGGACTCCCCTGGGACCACGCCGCCCACGGAGCCGGCCCCGTCCCGCTCGGCGACCTCCCGGTCGACCGCTGCGGCATGGTCCTGGGCGACGCCCGGGCGTTCGACGGTTTCGAAGGCATGAGCGGCGAGTCCGTGGACGGGCTGGCCGACGTCACGTACTGGGGCCGGTACGCGCTAGACGCCCACGCGGTGTTCGGCGGCGGGCCGACCGCGCAGCACCCCGACGGCTCCGGACCGCGCGGGTTCCTCGACCTCCCGCTCGCCGAGGCGCGGGCCCTGGCCGGGCGCATGGAGGAGTGGGTCCGTGAAGGCCCGGGCCACGGCCTGACGGTCGCGGCGGACGCCCACACCGACTACCACCGCCTCCGGCGCGCCGGCTGGGGCCACCCCGTCCTGGCCGGTGTCGTCGAGGTCGGCGGGTGCCGCGTGCTCGGGCTCGGGTGGGACGCCGGGGACCACTCCGTGCGGCACCGGGGAGAGCGGGCGTACGGGCAGGTGTATCCCGTCACGCTGGAGGAGCGGGCGGGTGAGGCCGTCCTGCGGTGGACCATCCCGCCGCACGAAGCCCCGGACGACGCCCCGGACGAAGCGCTTGCCGAAGCGCCCCCTGCGACTGAAGACGAGGACTGACGTGCCGTTCCTGCCCCACGCGTACCGGGTGACCAAGTACGACCCCGCCGACCGGGCGCCCGACGGGACCTACCAGGGGGCGGAGGACTCCGTCAGCGACCACGGGCCGGTCGAGGCAGCGTACCTGGCAGCCGTCGCGGCCTTCGCCGAGGAGAGCGGGATCGAGCTGCTCACCCTGCGGGAACCGCGGGTCAGCGGCGGGTCCGGGTCCGTGCACTTCGGGCGGGAGGCGACGGTGGACGGGAACGGGCTGACCGGGCTGTTCCCGGACGACCTGACCGGTTTCCACGACGGCGCGCCCGTGGCCGTGCCGATCGCGCTGGAACTCGTACGCGGCATGCTCCGCGACCACGGCGCCTGGTGCCGGCTGGAAGCGGAAGGCGCCTTCGCCGTGCACGTGGGGTGGGACCAGTACGTCTACGTCGCCACCCGCACGCCCTGCGGGGCGGCCGTGGCCCGCACCCGGGAGCTCGGGATCTTCGCGGAGCCGATCGAGGTCTCGCCGTACGATCCCGAGTTCGACGACCCGTACGAGCTGCGACCCGCGGACGAGGGGTTCTGGGAGCAGGTGCGGGCGAGCGCGGCCCGCGGCGAGGCGGGCCTGATCGAGGAGCAGTACGCCGGCACCCGCTGGCACCGGATCGACGGCGGCGGCAGACCGCTCGACGCCGTGCGGGCCGGGCTCGCGCCGCGCGCACGGCTGAACGTCTGGCCGGGGCTGTCCGCCGACACCGCCGGGGTGATCGCGGCGCTCCCCGAGGAGTTCTCGCTCGAGTGCGTGTGGGAGGACGCGGAAGGCCGGATCTCCAGCGGTCTCGTCGACGAGGACGACCGCGAGGAGCTGGCGGAGGTGCTCGCCGGCGCCCGGGCCGCAGTCCTGCTGGCGGTGTACGCCGACGAGTACGACCCCCTGTTCACCGGCGTGCTGCCGGATGCGGACGGTGTGGTGCGGGCCCGGTGGCAGCTGTAGGTGAACGTCCCGCCGCCGCGTGCCGTGCAGCGTTTCCGCCGCGTGCCGTGCAGCGTTTCCGGGCTGCGGTTGTCAGAGCCCTCGGGTAGTTTCCGGAGTATCGGGAACTACCTGGGGGATCAAGCGACATGACGGATACCGCCGGCCTCTCGCCCGAGCTGGACGCGGCGCTCGACCAGTACCGCGTCGAGCTCACCGGCTACTGCTACCGGATGCTCGGCTCCTCCTTCGACGCCGAGGACGCCGTGCAGGACACGTACATCCGGGCCTGGCGCAGCTTCGAGAAGTTCGAGGGGCGCTCCTCCCTGCGCTCGTGGCTGTACCGGATCGCCACCAACGTCTGCCTCGACCTGCTGAGCGCGGGGAACAAGCGGGCTCGTCCGATGGACCTGAGCGCCCCCCAGCACCAGGCCTCCGCCGTACTCGACGAGCGGCCCGAGGTGACCTGGCTGGAGCCCGTCCCGGACGGGCGGGTGCTGCCGCAGACCGCAGACCCGGCGGAGATGGCGCTGGCCAAGGAATCCGTGCGGCTGGCCTTCGTGGCGGCCCTGCAGCACCTGCCGGCGAAGCAGCGGGCGGTGCTCATCCTGCGCGAGGTCCTGGCCTGGAAGGCGGACGAGGTCGCGGCACTGCTGGAGACCACCGTCGCGTCGGTGAACAGCGCCCTGCAGCGGGCCCGCGCGACGCTCGCCGCCACCCGCGTCCGCGAGAGCGAGTCCGCGGACCCGCTGGACACCGGTCAGGCGCGGCTGCTGGAGCAGTACCTCTCCGCCTTCGAGGCGTACGACATCACCCGCCTCACCGCCCTCCTGCACGAGGACGCGGTCCTGTCGATGCCGCCGTACGACCTGTGGCTCCAGGGCCATGAGGACATCGCGGCCTGGCACCTGAACCAGGGCATCGGGTGCAAGGGCTCGCGCCTGCTCCCGACCACGGCGAACGGCATGCCGGCCTTCGGCCAGTACCGGCCGCGCGAGGACGGGCGGCCGGGCTGGACCCCGTGGGCGCTGCAGGTCCTGGAGGTCTCACAGGGGAAGATCGTCGGGCTCAACGCCTTCCTGGACACCGCTCGGTGGTTCCCGCTGTTCGGGCTCCCCGAGCAGCTCGACGAGACCCACGAGGTCCAGCAGGGCGCGTAAGGGGGGCCCTGCCCCGGTCACGGCGAAGGCTCCCCGCCCCCGGGCGGTGAGCCGCAGCCGGGCCAGCGCCTCCGCGGCGGCCAGGCCCGGCGCGGTCACCGCGGCGGCGTCGCACACCACCGCGGTGGCCCCGCCGTCGTAGAGCCGGGCCAGTCGTGCGCAGAGCCGCGCCGCGTCCTGGCGGTTCGGGCTGGGTCCGGGCAGTGCAAGTCGTTCGGTCTCCACGAGGGGATGACTGTCTGGCCTGCCGGAAATCATCGGCGCGCACGGAACGGGCCGGTGACCGCTGCGAGCCGGAGCCCCGGGAAGGCACGGCCGGGCCGGTGAAAAGACGTCGGCGCGGCTCCGGACGGGGAGCCGCGCCGACGGGACTGGGGCCTGGGATCAGGCGATGCGGTCCAGCACGATCGGGGTCGCCGAGAAGGACGTGCCCGCCGCGGCGATGTCGAAGGTGCCGTCCAGCGCCGCGAGGGCGTAGTCGAACTTCTCCGGGGTGTCCGTGTGCAGGGTCATCAGGGGCTGGCCCGCGGCGACCGTGTCACCCGGCTTGGCGTGCAGCTCGATGCCCGCGCCCGCCTGCACCGGGTCCTCCTTGCGCGCGCGGCCCGCGCCCAGGCGCCAGGCGCCGACGCCCACCCCGTACGCGTCCAGCCGCGTGAGCACGCCCGACGCGGGAGCGGTGACCACGTGCTGCTCGCGCGCCACCGGCAGGGCCGCGTCCGGGTCGCCGCCCTGGGCAGCGATCATCCGGCGCCAGACGTCCATCGCGGAGCCGTCGGCCAGGGCCTTCGCCGGGTCGGCGTCCTTGATGCCCGCCGCGTCCAGCATCTCCCGGGCCAGGGCCAGGGTCAGCTCGACGACGTCCGAGGGTCCGCCGCCCGCCAGCACCTCCACCGACTCGCGGATCTCCAGGGCGTTGCCGGCGGTGAGGCCGAGCGGGGTGGACATGTCGGTGAGCAGCGCGACCGTCTTGACGCCCGAGTCGGTGCCCAGGCCCACCATGGTCCGCGCCAGCTCGCGCGCGTCCTCGATGTTCTTCATGAAGGCGCCGCTGCCGACCTTCACGTCGAGGACCAGCGAGCCGGTGCCCTCGGCGATCTTCTTCGACATGATCGAGGAGGCGATCAGCGGGATGGCCTCGACGGTTCCGGTGACGTCGCGCAGCGCGTAGAGCTTCTTGTCGGCCGGTGCCAGGCCGTCGCCCGCCGCGCAGATGACCGCGCCGGTGGTGTCCAGGACGTGCAGCATCTCCTCGTTGGAGAGCAGCGCGCGCCAGCCCGGGATGGACTCCAGCTTGTCCAGGGTGCCGCCGGTGTGGCCGAGGCCGCGGCCGGAGAGCTGGGGCACGGCCGCGCCGCAGGCGGCGACGAGCGGGGCCAGCGGCAGGGTGATCTTGTCGCCGACGCCGCCGGTGGAGTGCTTGTCGGCGGTCGGGCGGGAGAGCGAGTCGAAGTTCATCCGCTCGCCGCTCGCGATCATCGCGGCGGTCCAGCGGGCGATCTCGGCCCGGTTCATGCCGTTCAGCAGGATGGCCATCGCCAGCGCCGACATCTGCTCGTCGGCGACCACACCGCGCGTGTACGCGTCGATGACCCAGTCGATCTGCTCGGGGCTCAGTTCGCCTCGGTCGCGCTTGGTGCGGATGACGGAGATGACGTCCATGAGGTGGCTTTTCCTTCCGGCGGTGCTGCGTACGTCCGAAAACTCTACGCGCATAGAGACGGGAATGAGAGAGGTGGGAAGGGCAACGGCCCTTCCGCACACGGGCGGAAGGGCCGTCACGAGGTCTGCTTACCTGAGGTGGTCCGGCCCGAAGGCCTGCGGCAGCATCGCGGACAGCGGCAGGACGCCCTCCGGCGTCTCCACCTGGAGTCCGGGGCCGCCGAACTCGAACAGCAGCTGGCGGCAGCGCCCGCACGGGACGAGGATCTCGCCCTTTCCGTCGACGCACGTGAAGTGCGTCAGCCGGCCGCCGCCCGTGGCCTGGAGGGAGGAGACCAGACCGCATTCGGCGCACAAGGCGAGCCCGTAGCTGGCGTTCTCGACGTTGCAGCCGACGACGGTGCGACCGTCGTCGACCAGCGCGGCCACGCCGACCGGGAAGCCGGAGTACGGGGCGTACGCGCGGGACATGGCGTCCCGCGCGGCCGTCCGCAGGGCCTCCCAGTCCACGCTCTGCGCCGTCGTCACTTGCCCTCGCCCTTGCGGTACGGCATGCCGTCCGCCTTCGGCATCCGCAGGCGCTGCGCGGACAGCGCGAGCACGAGCAGCGTCGTCAGGTAGGGGGCGGCGTCCACGAACTGGCTGGGCACCGAGTCGGTCAGCGCGTACCAGAGGAACAGCAGCGCGGCGAAGACCGCCGAGACGCCGGCCGGGACGTAGCGCTTCTTGTAGAGCTGCCAGGCCACGACCAGGACGAGCAGGATGGCGATGAGGAGCAGCATCGCGTGGACGTTCTCGGCACCGCCGCGCAGCTTGAGGCTGTCGGTGAAGCCGAACAGGCCGGCGCCCAGCGCCATGCCGCCCGGCATCCAGTTGCCGAAGATCATCGCGGCGAGGCCGATGTAGCCGCGGCCGCCGGTCTGGCCCTCCTGGTAGATCGGGCTGGCCACGATCGACAGGAACGCGCCGCCCAGGCCCGCGAGGGCGCCCGAGACGATCACGGCGATGTACTTGTACTTGTAGACGTTGACGCCGAGCGATTCGGCGGCGATGGGGTTCTCGCCGCAGGAGCGCAGCCGCAGGCCGAAGGTGGTGCGCCACAGCACCCACCAGGTGCCGGGGATCAGCAGCAGCGCGATGACGGTCAGCAGCGACAGGCCGGTGACCAGGCCGCCGATGACGCCCGCGAGGTCGGAGACGAAGAACCAGTGCTTGCCCTGGAGGGTCGCCATCCAGTCCGACAATCCCGGCACGGTGATCTCGTAGATCGGCTCGACGCGCGGGGACTGCTTGGAGGAGCCGCCGGGCGCCTCGGCGAACGTGAAGTTCGACAGGTACTGGGTGAAGCCCAGCGCCAGGATGTTGATGGCCACACCGGAGACGATGTGGTTGACGTTGAACGTGACCGTGATGATCGCGTGGAGCAGGCCGCCGATGGCGCCGCCGATCAGGCCGGCGATGACGCCGGTCCAGGGGCCCCACTGGTAGCCGGCCCAGGCACCGAACCAGGTGCCGAGGATCATCATGCCCTCGAGGCCGATGTTGACGACGCCCGCGCGCTCGGCCCACAGGCCGCCGAGGCCGGCGAGGCCGATCGGCACGGCGAGGGAGAGCGCTCCGGAGACCTGGCCGATCGAGGTCAGGTCGTCGGCGCCGCTGATCAGGCGGACCAGCGAGACCAGCGCGAGGCCGCCCGCGATGATCAGCATGATCCACGGGAGGGTGAGCTTCTTGCGGCCGCCCTGCTTCTTGGGGGCGGCGCTCGTCGCGGAAACGGTGCTGGTGCTCACGCCGCGACCTCCTTGTCGGTCTTGATGGCGCCGCCGGCGGCGAGTTCCTCGCCGACCTTCTGCTGCTGGCGCCGGATCCCGTAGCGGCGGACGAGCTCGTAGGACACGACGACCGCGATCACGATCAGGCCCTTCATGATCGTGCCGATTTCCTTGGCGTACCCGGCCTGGTCGAGCGAGGCCGAGGCCTTGTCGATGAAGGCCATCAGGAACGCGGCGAAGAAGATGCCGACCGGGCTGTTGCGCCCGAGCAGCGCGATGGTGATGCCGGTGAAGCCGACGCCGACCGGGAAGGACAGGTTGTACGTGTGGGTCTCGCCCAGCAGCTGCGGCATGCCGGAGAGGCCGGCGACGGCGCCCGAGATGAACATCGAGGTGATGATCATCTTCTTGGCGTCCACACCGGAGGCCTGCGCCGCGGACTCGCTGGCACCGGTGGCGCGCAGGTCGAAGCCGAAGCGCGTCCGGTTCAGCCCGAACCAGTAGACGATGCCCAGCGCGAACGCGATGAACGTGAAGCCGTAGATCTCCAGGCCGTTGCCGAGCGAGACGGCCGGGAACCAGCCGGACGAGGCGATCTCGCCGGTGGTCAGGTCGTTCGAGCCCGCGGGCTGGACGCCGAGGTTCTTCGGCAGGATCAGCCAGGCGATCAGACTGGTCGCGATGGCGTTCAGCATGATCGTGGAGACGACCTCGCTGACCCCGCGCTTGGCCTTCAGGACGCCGGCGATGCCGGCCCAGAAGGCGCCGGTCAGCATGGCGACGACCACGATCAGCAGGATGTGCAGCGGACCGGGCAGGGTCACGGCCGCGCCGACCACCGCGGAGATCATCGCGGCGAGGCGGTACTGGCCGTCGACGCCGATGTTGAAGAGGTTCATCCGGAAGCCGATGGCAACGGCCAGGGCCGCCAGGTAGTAGGTGCCCGCCTGGTTCACGATGAGGACTTGGACGTCCTCGTAACCGGCGTTCTCCACCATCAGGCGCAGGGGTTCGATCGGGTTGATGCCCGTCGCGCCCAGCACGGCCATGGTCAGCGCGAAGGCGGTGACCAGCGCGAGCGCGGGTCCGGCGAAGCCGAGGAGCAGCCGGTCCTTGTCGAGTTTCTTCATCGGGCCTCGTCCTCCGGAGAGTCGGTACGGGCGTCCGTACCGGCGGCGGAGTGGTTGTCGGTGGCTTCCAGGTGCCCGGAGGCGGCGCCCGTCATGGCGGTGCCGAGCTCCTCCGGGGTGACGGTCGCGGGGTCCGCGTCGGCGACCAGGCGGCCGCGGTAGATGACGCGCAGGGTGTCGGACAGGCCGATGAGCTCGTCCAGGTCGGCGGAGATCAGCAGGACGGCCAGGCCCTCGCGGCGGGCCTCGCGGATCGCGTCCCAGATCTGCGCCTGCGCACCGACGTCCACACCGCGCGTGGGGTGGGCGGCGATGAGGAACTTCGGGTTGTGGCTCATCTCGCGGCCGACGATCAGCTTCTGCTGGTTGCCGCCGGAGAGCGAGGCCGCGGTGACCTCGATGCCGGGCGTGCGGACGTCGTACTCGCGCACGATCCGCTCGGTGTCCGCGCGGGCGGCCTTCGGGTCGAGGATGCCGCGCTTGGAGTTGGGGGCCTCGGTGACGTGGCCGAGGATGCGGTTCTCCCAGAGCGGGGACTCCAGCAGCAGGCCGTGGCGGTGGCGGTCCTCGGGGATGTACCCGATGCCGGCCACGCGGCGCTTGCGGACGGGGTCCTTGGTGATGTCCTTGCCGTCCAGCGTGATCGCGCCCGTGTCGGCGGCGGCCATGCCCATGAGTGCTTCGATCAGCTCGGTCTGACCGTTGCCTTCGACGCCGGCGATGCCGAGGATCTCGCCCTTGTGGATGGTGAAGCTGATGTCGTCCAGCAGGAGGCGACCGGTCTCGACCTTCTCGTGGGTGGCGGAGTCCGCGGGGGCCGCGGGCACCATCACCTCCGGCTCGGCGACGACGGAGTCGGCCGCGGCGAGGGTCAGGTTCGCCACCTCGAGCATCGCGACGTCCGTCACGGTCGACTCGCGGGTCTCGGGCGACGGGAGTTCGGAGCCGACCATCAGCTCGGCGAGCTGCTTGGTCGTGGTCGTGCGCGGGTCGGCGGTGCCGACCGTGGTGCCGCGCCGGATGACGGTGATGTCGTCGGCGACCTTCAGGACCTCGCCCAGCTTGTGCGAGATGAAGATGACGGTGAGGCCCTCGGCCTTGAGCCCGCGCAGGTTGTCGAAGAGCGCGTCCACTTCCTGCGGCACGAGCACGGCGGTCGGCTCGTCGAGGATGAGGATCTGCGCGCCGCGGTAGAGGACCTTGAGGATCTCCACGCGCTGCCGGTCGGCGACGCCGAGGTCCTCGACCAGGGCGTCGGGGCGCACGCCGAGGCCGTACGCGTCCGAGATCTCCTTGATCTTCTTGCGGGCCTTCGCGCCGATGCCGTAGAGCTTCTCGCCGCCGAGAACGACGTTCTCCAGGACGGTGAGGTTGTCGGCGAGCATGAAGTGCTGGTGGACCATGCCGATGCCGCGGGCGATGGCGTCGCCGGGGCTGTGGAAGGAGACCTGTTCCCCGTCGATGGCGATGGTGCCCTCGTCCGGCTTCTGCATGCCGTAGAGGATCTTCATCAGAGTCGACTTGCCGGCGCCGTTCTCACCGACGAGGGCGTGGACCGTGCCCTTGCGGACGGTGATCGCGATGTCCTTGTTGGCGACGACGCCGGGGAAGCGCTTGGTGATGCCGTGCAGTTCTACGGCGGGGGGCGGGCTGGACGCGTTGATGACGCACTCTCCTTGGCGCGGAAGGAGCGGAGGCAGGGGGGACAGGGCGGGGGAGAGAAGGTATCGCGTCCACGATGCTTCTACGCGCGTAGCACTGTCGAAAGTGAAAACTTGCGGCCAACGGCCACAAGATCACATGAAACCACGTGACACGTATCGGGGCCCGGGAGCGATAGAGACCGCTTCCCGGACCCCGGAGTCACGCTGACCGCATGTCAGACGGTGCCTTACGGCGTGGTCTTGACGGTGATCTTCTTGGCGATGATGTCGGCCTTGGCCTTCTCCACCGCGGCGATGACGTCCGCCATCTTCTTGTACTCGGGGTTGGAGTCGGCCAGGCCGACGCCGTTGGTGTCCAGGCCGTAGCGGACCTCGCCGCTCTCGGGCTTGCCGTCCTTGACCGACTTGATCAGGTTGTAGACGGACTGCGAGACCTGCTTGGTGACCGAGGTCAGGATGTGGTCCTTGTACTTCGCCAGACCGGCCTGGTTGTACTGGTCGGAGTCGACGCCGATGGCCCACTTGCCCTTGGCGGCGGCGGCCTCGATGGCACCGGAACCGGCCAGACCGGCGGCCGCGTAGACCACGTCGGCACCCTGGTCGATCTGACCCTGCGCGGCGGCCTTGCCGAGGTCGGGCTTGGAGAAGCCGTCGTAGTTCGGCGGCTGGGTCAGGTACTGGACCAGGACCTTGGCGTTCGGGTTGGTCTCCTTGACGCCCTGGACGTAGCCCGCCTCGAACTTCTTGATCAGCGGGGTCTCGACACCGCCGATGAAGCCGACCGTGCCGGTCTTGCTCACCTTGGCGGCGGCGACGCCGGCCAGGTAGGAGCCCTGCTCCTCGTCGAAGACCAGGTTGGCGATGTTCTTCGCGGTCACCGAGGTGTCGTCGACGATGCCGAACGTGGTGTTCGGGAACTTCTCCGCGACCTTCTTGATGGCCGGGGCGTACGCGAAGCCGACGCCGATGACCGGGTTGTTGCCCTTGCGGGCCAGCTCGGTGAGGCGCTGGACCTTGTCGGCCTCGCCCTCACCATCGGTGGGCTCCGCTTCGGCGCCCTTGACCTGCAGATCCGTCTCGGCCTTCTTCAGGCCTTCGTAAGCGGCGTCGTTGAACGACTGGTCGCCGCGACCGCCGACGTCGTACGCGATGGCAGCGCCGGCCTCCTTGGAGGAGGTGTCCGACGACTTCTTACCGCCACAGGCGGTGGCCGAGAGGGCCAGCGCCGCGGACGCGATGCCCACGGTGGCGATCCTGGTGATCCGGCGCAAGGGGAGGCTCCTTCAAAACCTGACCGAAGCGCCACGACCGGCGCTGGTTTCGCCGCGATCGTAACGCGCGTAGATGTCAGTTAAAGGCCCGTTCATGAGTCGTTATCGGATCGTCGTGAACCAGACAGTGACCGGCCGGTAACTCGCGACACGCCCAGCCCTTGCGTACCAAGGGCCGGACGCTCCCGCCGCATCTTCGGCCGATGCGGTAAGGATTTCTACCCCGCGGACGCCACTGGCCTGCCGCGCCGTCCTTCGAGCGGCCTGGCGTCGAGCAGGGCGGCCGCCGTGAAGAACTCCACGCCGACCCCGATCGCGGCCTCGTCCACATCGAAGTCGCCCCGGTGCAGATCGTGCTTGGCCGTGTCACCGGGGGTACGGACACCGAGGCGCGCCATGGCTCCCGGCACGTGCTCCAGGTACCAGGAGAAGTCCTCGCCGCCGAGGCTCTGGTCGGTGTCCTCGACGGAGTCGATGCCGAGCCGGGCGCTCATCGCCTCGCGCAGCAGTTCGGTGACCACCGGGTCGTTGACGACCGGGGGGACCCCGCGGACGTAGGTGATCTCCGACTTGGCGCGGTGCATCGAGGCGATCTCGTCGATGACCGCGTGGATCTGGTCCGGGGCCTCGTGCCAGGAGTTCAGGTCCAGGCACCGAACGGTTCCGGACAGCTCCGCGTGCATCGGGATGACGTTGCAGGCGTGCCCGGCCTCGATCCGGCCCCAGGTGACCGACATGCCCGAGCGGGCGTCCATCCGCCGGGCCAGCACGGCCGGCAGGTCGAGGGCGAGCCGGGCGGCCGCCGTCACGAGGTCCGTGGTCAGGTGCGGGCGGGCGGTGTGTCCGCCGGGGCCCGCGAGGGTGACCTCCAGCCGGTCGCAGGCCGAGGTGATGGGGCCGCTGCGCAGACCGATCCGGCCCGCGTCGACGCGCGGGTCGCAGTGCACGGCGATCATCTTGCCGACGCCGTCCAGCACGCCGGAGTCGATGGCCTCGGTGGCGCCGCCCGGCAGGACCTCCTCGGCGGGCTGGAAGAGCAGACGCACCGGCCGGGGCAGCATCCCCTGCCGGTCGAGCTCCGCGAGGACGAGGCCGGCGCCGAGGACGACGGCGGTGTGGACGTCGTGGCCGCAGGCGTGCGCGCGGTCCGCGACCGTGGAGCGGTACGAGACGTGCGTCTTGGCGTCGGGGATGGGCAGGGCGTCGATGTCCGCGCGCAGGGCCAGCATCGGCCGGACGCCGTCCCACGTCCCCACGTCGCAGATGAGCCCGGTGCCCGACTTCAGCACCTTCGGGCACAGGCCCGCTTTCTCCAGCCGGGCCTTGATCGCCGCCGTGGTGCGGAACTCCTGGTGTCCCAGCTCGGGATGCATGTGCAAGTCCCGGCGGAAGGCGATCAGTTCGGCACGCAGGTGGTCCGGAAGCTTGCCGGGCAGCTCGGGCCGGTCGGGCGTGCCGGGCAGGGCGGTCTGGGACTCGCGGGACATCAACTGGTTCACCCGTTCAAGGTTAGGCGCACCCATGGGTCAACTGGCTGGAGATCACGAAAAGTTCATGCCGTTAGGGGAAAGAAACCCGGCCTCTGGACGCATGACCGGATGCGCCCGGGGGTAAACTCGCGCGCTCACGCGGCCGGTGGAGCCTCCTGAGCAGGAAGTCTCCGCGCGTCGGGGGCGGGAGCGGGGAGTTGGCCCGGCCGGGGCGCGCGCCCCGTCCCGCCGGGGCCTCCGTCAGCTGACGGCGAGTTTGGCGGCGAAGCCCAGGAAGAGCACTCCCGCCGCCGAGCCGGCACCGGCCGAGAGCCGCTTGCGGCTGCGGAAGGCGGCCGCCAGACGGGTCCCGCCGAAGATCAGCGTGGTCAGGTACAGGAAGCTGCCGAGCTGGAGCAGGCCGCCCAGCAGCAGGAAGGACAGCGCCGGGTAGGCGTAGGAGGGGTCCACGAACTGCACGAAGAAGGACATCAGGAACAGGATGGCCTTCGGGTTGAACACGCTGATCAGCAGCGCCCGCCGGTAGGGCCGCTCCACCTCGCCGCCGGTGCCGGGCGCCGGGGCCGGCTCCCCGGAATGCGCCCCGTCCTGCGTCCCGGCCGGCGCCGCCGCGCGGTCGTGCCTCGACCGCCACATCGTCCAGGCGCCCCGCAGCATGCCGATGGCGAGCCAGGTCAGGTATCCGGCGCCGAGCAGTTTGACGACGCCGAAGAGCATAGGGCTGGTCTGGAGCAGGGCCCCGGCGCCGACCGCGGCCAGCGTCATGAGCACGGCGTCGCCCGTGAACACGCCGCAGGCGGCCTTGTACCCCGCGCGGACGCCGCCGCGCGCGGCGACGGACAGCGTGTAGAGCGAGTTCGGGCCCGGCAGCAATATGACCAGCACGAGGCCGGCGAGATACGTCGGTAGATCTGTGACACCCAGCATGTGCAGGAGTGTCCCATGAGGACGCACCTGTCGCGCCAACGGGTTCCACGGGCTGGACACGGAGCCCCAACCCCGGCATCACCCCTGGTCACGGCCGGTCACCAGGTGGCATCAGCCGGCACGTACGTCCCCCACACCTCCCGCAGCGCTCCGCACACCTCGCCCACCGTGGCCCTCGCCCGCAGCGCCTCCCGCATCGGGTACAGCACGTTCCCCGTGCCCGCCGCCGTCTCCCGCACCGCCCCCAGCGCCGCGGTCACGGCCGCGCCGTCGCGCCCCGCCCGCAGCGCGGCCAGCGCCGCCCGCTGCCTGTCCTCGATCGCCGGGTCCACCCGCAGCGGCTCGTACGGCTCCTCCTCGGCCAGCGCGAACCGGTTGACCCCGACCACGACCCGCTCGCCCTCCTCCGTCTCCCGCGCGATGCGGTAGGCGTTCTTCTCGATCTCCCCCTTCTGGAAGCCGGCCTCGATCGCGGCCACCGCCCCGCCGAGCTCCTCGACCCGCCGCATCAGGGCGAGCGCCGCCGCCTCCACGCCGTCCGTCATGCGCTCCACCGCGTAGGAGCCCGCGAAGGGGTCGACGGTGTGCGGCACGTCCGTCTCGTACGCCAGCACCTGCTGGGTCCGCAGCGCCAGGCGGGCCGATTTCTCGGTGGGCAGCGCGATCGCCTCGTCGAAGGAATTGGTGTGCAGCGACTGGGTGCCGCCCAGCACGGCGGCGAGCCCCTGCACGGCGACGCGTACGAGGTTCAGCTCGGGCTGCTGCGCCGTCAGCTGCACCCCGGCGGTCTGGGTGTGGAAGCGCAGCATCAGCGACTTCGGGTCCCGGGCCCCGAACTCCTCGCGCATGACACGGGCCCAGATCCGACGGGCGGCACGGAACTTGGCGACCTCCTCCAGGAGGGTGGTGCGGGCGACGAAGAAGAACGAGAGCCGGGGCGCGAACTCGTCGACCTCCATGCCGGCGGCCAGCGCGGTGCGCACGTACGCGATGGCGTCGGCGAGGGTGAAGGCGATCTCCTGCACGGGCGAGGCCCCGGCCTCGGCCATGTGGTAGCCGGAGATGGAGATGGTGTTCCACTTGGGCATCTCGGCCCGGCAGTAGCGGAAGGTGTCGGCCGTCAACCGGAGAGAGGGGCCGGGCGGGAAGATGTACGTCCCCCGGGCGATGTACTCCTTCAGCACGTCGTTCTGGACCGTGCCGGTGAGCAGGCCGGCCTCGATCCCCCGTTCCTCGGCGACGAGCTGGTAGAGCAGGAGCAGCAGCGCGGCAGGCGCGTTGATGGTCATGGACGTGGAGACCCGGTCGAGCGGGATGCCGTCGAACAGGACCCGCATGTCCTCGACCGAGTCGATCGCGACGCCCACCTTGCCGACCTCGCCGTGCGCGAGCGGGGCGTCGGAGTCGTGGCCCATCTGGGTGGGCAGGTCGAAGGCCACGGAGAGGCCTGCGGCACCGCCTTCGATGAGCTGGCGGTAGCGGGCGTTGGACTCTGTGGCGGTACCGAAGCCCGCGTACTGGCGCATGGTCCAGGGACGTGTGGTGTACATCGTGGGGTACACACCCCGGGTGTATGGGTATGCCCCGGGTTCACCCAGTTCGACGGCCGGGTTCCAGTCCGTCAAGTCGCTCGGCCGGTAGACCGGCTCGATCGGGATGCCGCTCTCGGTGTGCCGGTCCATGTGCCGCGCTCCTTCGTAGCTCCGAGGGGCCCGGGGCTGATAAAACGTCCCCGCGACGGCCGCTGGTCACAATGGCGCAACATCGCGGGCTTCCATGCAACTGTCCACGCCCGCCAGGCATCACCTAGATACACACGTAGAGAAATCGGGGGACCGCAATGCACCGCCAGAAAGTCATAGTCCGCGCGCTGGGCCTGGCCACCGCCGTCGCACTCGCCGCGACCGCCTGCGGTCCGCAGAAGTCGGAAGCCACGGGCTCCGGTTCTTCCGCGCCCGCGTCGCCCACGGCGGTCGCCTCTCCCGAAACCTCGCCGTCCGCGGACCCCAAGCCCGGCGACGCCTCGCCGTCCCCGTCGGCTTCGGCCTCCCCCTCGGCCTCCGCCTCGCCGTCGCCGACCGTGAAGCAGGTCATGGCCAACGGCGACGACAGCGAGCAGGTGCGCGAGCTTCAGGCCCGGCTGCGTCAGCTCAAGCTGATGTCGGTCGCGCCGACCGGTTTCTACGGCTCGAAGACGACCGCCGCGGTGAAGTCCTTCCAGTCGAAGAACAAGCTGACCGCCACCGGCGGGGTGGACGAGCCCACCTGGAAGAAGATCCAGGGCCTCACCAAGAAGCCGACCGCCGACGAGCTGCGCCCGCCGGCCGTCAACGAGGCCGACGCGCCCGACCCGCGCTGCATGACGGGCCGCGTCATGTGCATCAGCAAGGAGAGCCGCACCCTCGCCTGGATGATCGACGGAAAGGTCGTCTCCACCCTGGACGTCCGCTTCGGCTCGGAGAACACCCCGACCCGCGAGGGCGAGTTCAAGGTCGAGTGGAAGGCCAAGGACTGGACGTCGACGATCTACCACACGCCGATGCCGTACTCGATGTTCTTCAGCCGAGGCCAGGCCGTGCACTACTCGTCGGACTTCGCCGCCCGCGGTTACGCCGGCGCCTCGCACGGCTGTGTGAACGTCCGGGACAAGGGCAAGCTGGCGGCGCTGTTCGACGCGGTCCAGGTCGGCGACAAGGTCGTCGTCTACTGGTGAGCCGCGGGCGGGCCGCCGGAGTGGAGTGGGCCGTCTGCCGGCGGGTCGTCCGCCGGCCTGTCGGCGACGGGTCGGACGTTGAGGGCGCGGGCGGGATCGGGGGAACGAATCCCGCCCGCGCCGGTTGCGCAGAGCCCAGGGGTACGGGGGGAACCCCGGCTCATGCGCGGCCGATGACCAGTCGGCTCGTAACGTACTGCGCCGTCGGTTCGAAAAGTGTTACAGCCGGGTCGGGGTCTGTTTCAGGACAGTGTCCGTTACCCGGTCCTACGGTCGGCCGAGCCGCTCTCAGCGGCGTTTGATCGACCCCGCGGGCCCGTCCGTGAGCGGCCGCGACGGTTCCAGCGTCGTCATCGGCGGTATGCCTCCCGTCGAGACGGACGAATTCTTCCCCGTACCGCCGCCCGGGGTCCCGTCGAGCACCACCTGGCAGTAGCGCGGGACCCGCAGGAGCCCGTTGGCCAGGGTCACGAGCTTCTCCCGGCCGTCGTTGTCGAGCCGGCCCGCCCGGAACTCCTTGCACAGCGCCACCGATCGGGTCCGGGTCCCCGCTTCCTTCTCCGCGGCGCCCTCGGTGCCGCCCTCGGTGCCGCCTTCGGCGAAGCGGTCCCTGCCCTCCCGGTCGCCCGTCGAGCCGGTCCCACCGGGAGAACCTCCCGCGGAGGGCCCCGTCGTGGCCGTGCCGTCCGCCCCGGTCGAGCCGTCACCGGGCTGCGTCGAGCGATGCTCCTCGCCGCCCGGGGTGTTCCGCGGATCCGGGCCGGCCCCCCGGCTCTCACCGCCGCGCGGCGGGGTCGTCGGCCCGGGCTGCGGGACCGACTTCGGGTCCGCGCCCCCCGAAGCCGCCGGGGAGAGCCCGCCGGTCACCGACACGGCGGGCACGTGCCCGGCGCTCTCGTGGCTGTCCCGGTCGAGCAGCCCGGCTCCGGCGGCGGCCGCCAGGCCGCCCACGGCGACGCTCGCCAGGGCGGCGGCGAGGGCGAAACGAGCCGGACGTGCACGCCGGGACGTGGAGGGGCGACCTGCGGCGGGGTCCGAGTCCGGTCCCGCGGAGCGGTTGCGCGATCCCCCGCCAGCGACCGGAGGCCGGCCGAGCTCGACCAGCGTGTCGCCTCCGTAGCCTCCGGCGCCCAGGGCGCCGCCCCGGGGCACGTCGCCGCGCGCCGCACGGAAGGCCGCTACCGCGGCGGCTTCGCCGGGCAGTTCCCCGCCGGCCGTCGGCGGCCCCGCCAGTGCGTCGAGGGCGGCGCGCAGCCGCTCGGCCCGCGCTCCGGCCGGGTGCTCGGCGCCAGGTGCGGCGGGTTCGCCGCGCAGCAGTCTGTCCGCCGCGGCCTTGTCCAGCCACCTGTCGCGCTCGTCGGCCATCACATGTCCTTCTGCGTCCGCCAACGTGAATGCGTCACACCGGTTTGTTCTACGAGTCCCCCGCCATGGCCGCGCTGCGCCGGGACGCCGTCGAGATCCCTCCCGCCCCCTGCGTCCCGTGCCTGGCCACCGTCATTATCGCCGAGGCGGCGCCCCGGTCCGGAGCCGATGTCGGAGCCGGGCTCGAAACCGCCCTCCGCGCCGAGCAACTCGGCCAGTTTCTTCAGGCCCCGGTGCGCGGCGGTGCGTACCGCGCCGGGCCGCTTGCCCAGGGTCTCGGCCGCGCTCTTGGCGTCCAGGCCGACGACGACCCGCAGGACGACGGCTTCCGCCTGGTCCTGCGGCAACTGGGCTATGAGCGCCATCGTGCGGCAGGTGGAGAGGGACTCCATGGCCTCGACGGCGGTGTCGGACTCGGCGGCGTGGCCCGACAGCTCGGTCTCGTCGCCGCCGACGGCGGGGCGCCGGCCGCGCATCCGGATGTGGTCGAGGGCGCGGTTGCGGGCGATCCGGGCGGCCCAGCCGCGGAAGCGGTCGGCGTCGCCGGTGAAGGAGTCGAGGTCGCGGGCGATCTGCAGCCAGGCCTCGGAGGTGACGTCCTCCGCGTCGCCGTCGCCGACGAGGGTGCGGACGTATCCGAGCAGGCGTGGGTGCACGGCGCGGTACACAGTACGGAACGCGTTCTCGTCGCCGTCTTGTGCCGCGAGCACCGCGGTGGTCAGCTCCGCGTCGTCCCCCAGCAAAGTCCCCAACCCGTTCACTGTCCTGTACGTGTGGCGCAAATCAGCACGTTACGGGTTTCAAGCACCGTCGTCCACGAGTTGTACAACGAGCAACCACTCCTGCGCGGAGCGAGGTGTGACACAAAACGCACCGGAGGCGCTGACAGGGGTACGGGCTTGTCGCACGAGTCCGTGACGGATGGCGGCCGGGGCCTCTCCTGTGGGGGGTGGCGGCCTCGGTCGCCCTCCCCTTTCCGGCGCCTCCCGGCGGTCCCACGGCCATCATGCCCGGCCGCCCCCTCGCGCCGCAGGCGACCCCCACATGCGGCCTTGTCATCCTTTCGGCTCACTTCCGGGTGAAAACCCCGGGATGGGTACGACACTCCCGGCCCCACGTCGATAGCGTGGCGGGACACCCGCGCCACGCCACGAGGAGCCCCCCGCTGTCCAGCCACCTTCCGGCACAGGCCCGCGGAGGCTCCGACCCTTCCCGAGGCACGGGGCTCGCGCGCTTCAACGCCCTGTCCCCCGAAGCCGCCCACGGCGTCCTGCTGCACTGCTGCGGCAGCCGGCGCTGGGCCCACCGGGTGGCCGCCCACCGCCCCTACCCCGACCACGCCACGCTGCTCGCCGCCGCGGACGAAGCCTCCTACGACCTCTCCCAGGCGGACCTCTCCGAAGCGCTGGCCTGCGAGTTCCCGCCCGAACTCGAGCGGGGGGCCTCCTACGCCGCGCTGCTGGCGCTGGACGCCGCCCACTCGGAGTACGAGCGGACCTTCGGCCACGCCTTCGTGATCTGCCTCGACGGGCACACCCCCGAGGAGCAGGCGGACGAGCTGCTGGCGGCGATCCGGCGGCGGATGCACCTGGAGGTGGACGAGGAGCGCGCGATCTCCGCGGACGAGCTCCGACGTGTCGCGCAGGTCCGGCTGGCCGATCTGACACGCTGGCTGACCTCGACAGATGGTGTGTCCGCTGTCGAATTCGGGCTATTTGCCCCTGTGGGATAGTCCGTCCGTGCCTGTTTGATCACACCGATGGCCCCCGCGCGAGGGAACCGACAAAGCGTCGCTACGATGTCCGGGGCCGGAGGACCGTACCCGGCCGGGCCCGACCGACAAAGAAGCCGGCTGGCCCCCGCCCCGCTTCCGGAGGGTTTTCCGTGCCGGCTGGAACGTTGTACCGCGGCCGGGAAGGAATGTGGTCCTGGGTGGCTCATCGAGTCACCGGCGTCCTCATCTTCTTCTTCCTGTTCGTACACGTCCTCGACACCGCTCTCGTCCGCGTCTCCCCCGAGGCGTACGACGATGTCGTGGCTACCTACAAGACTCCGATCGTCGCGCTGCTGGAATACGGCCTCGTCGCCGCCATCCTGTTCCACGCGCTCAACGGTCTCCGTGTCATCGCCGTGGACTTCTGGTCCAAGGGCCCGCGCTACCAGAAGCAGATGCTCTGGTCCGTCGTGGGCATCTGGGTCGTACTGATGGCCGGGGCCCTGTACCCCGTCCTCGGCCACGCGTACCTCGAACTGTTCGGGAAGTGACACGCATGTCTTCTGACACTTCTTCCGCCAACATGAACAAGGCCGTCGGCGACGTCGAGGCCGTCTCCCTGTACGACGTCGACAACCCGGCGCCGTACATCGAGGCCCCGCGCCAGCGCACGGGCAAGACCCCGCGCTCGACCCGCGGCAACTTCGAGATGGTCGCGTGGCTCTTCATGCGCCTCTCGGGCATCGTGCTCGTCGTCCTGGTCATCGGCCACCTGCTGATCCAGCTCGTTCTGGACGGCGGCGTCTCCAAGGTCGGCTTCGCCTTCGTGGCCGGCCGCTGGGCCTCCCCGTTCTGGCAGGGCTGGGACCTGCTGATGCTGTGGCTCGCGATGCTGCACGGCTCGAACGGTCTGCGTACCGTCATCAACGACTACGCGGAGCGCGCCAACACGCGTCTGTGGCTCAAGGGCCTGCTCTACACCGCCACGGTGTTCACCATTCTTCTGGGCACGCTGGTGATCTTCACCTTCGACCCGAACATCCGCTAGGCAACGGGGCTGAGGCGAAACCAATGAAGATCCACAAGTACGACACCGTCATCGTCGGCGCAGGTGGCGCGGGCATGCGCGCCGCCATCGAATCGACGAAGCGCAGCCGCACCGCGGTGCTGACGAAGCTCTACCCCACCCGCTCCCACACGGGCGCCGCGCAGGGCGGCATGGCCGCCGCGCTCGCCAACGTGGAGGACGACAACTGGGAGTGGCACACCTTCGACACGGTCAAGGGCGGTGACTACCTGGTCGACCAGGACGCCGCCGAGATCCTGGCGAAGGAGGCCATCGACGCGGTCCTCGACCTGGAGAAGATGGGCCTGCCGTTCAACCGCACTCCGGACGGCACCATCGACCAGCGCCGCTTCGGCGGCCACTCCCGCAACCACGGCGAGGCGCCGGTCCGCCGGTCCTGCTACGCCGCGGACCGCACCGGTCACATGATCCTCCAGACGCTGTACCAGAACTGCGTCAAGGAGGGCGTGGAGTTCTTCAACGAGTTCTACGTCCTGGACCAGCTCCTGGTCGAGGAGGACGGCGTCAAGAAGTCGGCCGGCGTGGTCGCGTACGAGCTCGCCACCGGCGAGATCCACGTGTTCCAGGCGAAGTCCGTCATCTACGCCTCCGGCGGCACCGGCAAGTTCTTCAAGGTGACCTCCAACGCGCACACCCTCACGGGTGACGGCCAGGCGGCCTGCTACCGCCGCGGCCTGCCGCTCGAGGACATGGAGTTCTTCCAGTTCCACCCGACGGGCATCTGGCGCATGGGCATCCTGCTGACGGAGGGCGCCCGCGGTGAGGGCGGCATCCTCCGCAACAAGGACGGCGAGCGCTTCATGGAGAAGTACGCGCCGGTCATGAAGGACCTCGCGTCCCGTGACGTCGTCTCGCGCTCCATCTACACGGAGATCCGCGAGGGCCGCGGCTGCGGTCCCGCCGGCGACCACGTGTACCTGGACCTGACGCACCTGCCGCCGGAGCAGCTCGACGCGAAGCTCCCGGACATCACCGAGTTCGCGCGCACCTACCTCGGCATCGAGCCGTACACGGATCCGATCCCGATCCAGCCCACCGCGCACTACGCCATGGGCGGCATCCCGACCAACGTCGAGGGTGAGGTCCTCATGGACAACACCACCGTCGTTCCGGGCCTGTACGCGGCCGGCGAGGTCGCGTGCGTGTCGGTGCACGGCGCGAACCGCCTGGGCACCAACTCGCTGCTGGACATCAACGTCTTCGGCAAGCGCTCGGGCATCGCCGCGGCTCGGTACGCGCACGAGAACGACTACGTCGAGCTGCCCGAGAACCCGGCGCAGCAGGTCATCGACCTGGTCGAGCAGCTGCGCAGCTCCACGGGCAACGAGCGGGTCGCCGACCTGCGCCTGGAGCTCCAGGAGACGATGGACGCCTGCGTGATGGTGTTCCGCACCGAGCAGACCATCAAGACCGCGGTCGAGAAGATCGCGGAGCTGCGCGCGCGCTACAAGAACGTGTCCGTCCAGGACAAGGGCAAGCGCTTCAACACGGACCTGCTGGAAGCCATCGAGCTGGGCAACCTGCTCGACCTGGCCGAGGTCATGGCCGTGTCCGCGCTGGCGCGCAAGGAGTCCCGCGGCGGTCACTACCGCGAGGACTACCCGAACCGCGACGACGTCAACTTCATGCGCCACACCATGGCGTACCGCGAGGTCGACGACAACGGCCAGGACTCGGTCCGCCTGGACTACAAGCCCGTCGTCGTCACCCGCTACCAGCCGATGGAGCGTAAGTACTGATGGCCACCCCGACCCTCAGCAAGACGGACAAGATGGAGGAGGCGGCCGCCGCCTCGCCGTTCATCACGGTGACGTTCCGGATCCGCCGCTTCAACCCGGAGATCTCGGAAGAGTCGCAGTGGCAGGACTTCCAGATCGAGATCGACCCGAAGGAGCGCGTGCTCGACGGTCTCCACAAGATCAAGTGGGACCTGGACGGCTCGCTCACCTTCCGCCGCTCGTGCGCGCACGGCATCTGCGGCTCCGACGCGATGCGGATCAACGGCAAGAACAGGCTCGCCTGCAAGACGCTGATCAAGGACATCAACCCGGAGAAGCCGATCACCGTCGAGGCCATCAAGGGCCTGACGGTGATGAAGGACCTCATCGTCGACATGGAGCCCTTCTTCCAGGCGTACCGGGACGTCATGCCGTTCCTGGTCACCAAGGGCAACGAGCCGACGCGCGAGCGCCTGCAGTCCGCCGAGGACCGCGAGCGCTTCGACGACACCACCAAGTGCATCCTGTGCGCCGCGTGCACGTCCTCGTGCCCGGTGTTCTGGAACGACGGCCAGTACTTCGGCCCGGCGGCGATCGTCAACGCGCACCGCTTCATCTTCGACTCGCGTGACGAGGCCGGCGAGCAGCGGCTGGAGATCCTGAACGACAAGGACGGCGTGTGGCGCTGCCGCACGACCTTCAACTGCACCGACGCTTGCCCGCGCGGCATCGAGGTCACGAAGGCGATCCAGGAAGTGAAGCGGGCGCTCATCACCCGCCGCTTCTAGCCATCTCGACGCGCCTCTCGCAGCGCTCGGCCCTGGCGGGCCTCCCGCACTTCGAGGCGCTGCGCCGGACTCCGTCCGCCGGCCTCGGCTGAGGCCGGTGGACGCCGAAGGCCCCGCTCCCCCGGATCCGATCCGTGGGGGCGGGGCCTTCGGCGTGTCAGCCCCCGCGGATCTGGCTGGTGATGGTCGGGTCCGTGATGGCGGTGTCGTCGGCCAGCAGCATCGCCTTGCTGAGGATGACCGCCAGGGTCCGGTCACCCTCGAACGGCAGGTAGCCCGCGTCCGGGGAGCGGCCCCGGGGCCGCCGTCGGACCTCGATCGTGCAGCGGCCGGCGATCGCCGGCCTCGGCACCAGCCGCTCTCGGCTACCCCTACCCCACCAGGCGGGAAGCCGGATTCCTCCTCGGCCTGAAGGCTGAGGCATCCTCTCCGGTGACCTCGGTGCCGAGCGGGAGGTCGATCTCCTCGTCCGGCTCGGTGATCTGACGGTCCCCCACCAGGACGAGGAACCCGTTGCGCCCGAACGCGGCGAGCGCCGCTTCGGTCTGCGCCTGCGGATCCACCCGGCCGCCCTCCTCGGCGGGCCGCACCAGGCGGCTGCCGGAGGCCTCGGACTCGGCCACTTCCTGGAATATCCGCCTGCGGATCAACTCGCGCAGCGCCAGCCGCTCTTCGGCGACTTCCATTCCCCAGCCGTCGGTACGGCCCCCGGCAGTCGTCTCGTCGACGAAGATCACACTTCCCATGCCCGGAGATTAGGGCCGGGCACCGACAATCTGCCTACTGGCCTGCGGACGCCTGTGGAATTATCGGCTGCATGAGTGAGCAGCAGCCCAATCCCTACACGAGCGGTCCCGGCCCCGGCGGCTACGGTGACCACAACTCCATCCCGGGCCAGCCGAGTTACGGCTACCCCGCACAGCCCGGCTACGGCTATCCGCAGCCGGGACCGGCCCAGGCCGGCTACGGCTACCCGCAGCCCCCGGCCTACCAGCCGACCATCGGCGGCGCGGGCCTTCCCGCCCCGATGCCCGCCCCGATGCCCGCGGCGGCGCCCTCGGGGCACCCGGCCGGACTGTCCCTCGGCGACATCACCATCGCGGGGGACCAGATCATCACCCCGTCGGGCACGATGCCGCTCAGGGGCGCGGTCTGGAACGCCACCGACTTCTCCCGGACGGAGGAGAAGATCCCGGCGCACGCGATCGTCCTCGCGGTCATCTTCTTCCTGTTCTGCCTGCTCGGCCTGTTCTTCCTCCTGATGAAGGAGCGCCGCACCACGGGCTACATCCAGATCACGGTCAACAGCGGCGGCCGCCACCACTCGACGATGATCCCGGCCGTCGACCAGGGCACGTACATGTGGGTCATGAGCCAGCTCAACCAGGCCCGCGCGCTGAGCATGTGACGCGGTCGGGTCCGGAACCCGGTGGCGGGTCGGGGGCCGGTCGCGCACTATCGGCGCATGATCCTTTCTCATGATGTGGACGGGCCCGCGGGCGCGCCGGCCGTCGTACTGCTGCACTCCTCCGTATGCGACCGGCGGATGTGGGAGCCGCAGTGGCGGCCCCTGGCCGATGCCGGGTTCCGGGTGGTCCGGGCGGACTTCCGGACCTGCGGCGACTCCCCCGCCGCCGAAGCCCCGTACAGCGACTACGGGGACGTCCGGGAGTTGATGGACCACCTCTCGATCCGGCGGGCCGCGTTCGTCGGAGCCTCCTACGGCGGGCGGGTCGCGCTGACGCTGGCCGCCCTGCATCCGGACCGGGTGAGCGCGCTGGCGCTGCTCTGCCCGGCCCGGCCCGCGCAGCGGCGCGGGCCCGAACTGCTCGCCTTCAACGCCGCCGAGGGCGCCCTGCTGGACGCCGGCGACCTGGAGGGCGCGGCCGAGCTCAACGCCCGCCAGTGGCTCGGCCCGGAGGCCGCCCCCGAGGCCCACCGCCTCGTACGGGACATGCAGCTGGGCAACTTCCGGTCCGAGCCCGCGGCCACCGGGGACCACGAGCTCCCCGAGCCGCCGGTCGACCTGGCCGCCATCACCGCCCCCGTCCTCGCGGTCGGCGGCGCGCACGACATCCCCGACTTCCGGGACTTCGCCGCCGCGCTCCCCTCCCTGGTGCCCGGCGCCGTCCACGTCGAGCTGGACTGGGCGGGCCACCTCCCGTCCCTGGAGCGCCCGGAGGAGACCAACGGGCTGCTGCTGGAGTTCCTGGCGAGCTCCTGACGCGCAGGCGTGCGGCGCTGCCCGGATGCCCGGGAGACGGACCGCGACGTTTGCTTGAACCTGTTCAAAAATGGGGCTACAGTCAGCGCTGTCAGCAGTTGAACATGTTCAAAGGGGGCGAGGGCAATGGACCTCACCGTGGTCGCGTACGTCATCTACCTGGTCATCAGCATCGGACTCACCATCTGGGTGGCCCGCACGCTCAGCCGCAACGGCCGCATCTTCATCGCCGACGTCCTGCAGGGCAACGAGAAGCTCGCGGACGCCGTCAACCACCTCCTGGTGGTCGGGTTCTACCTCGTCAACATCGGCTTCGTGACCCTGTACCTGCGGGCCGGCGAGACCATCCTCGAGGCCCGCGGGCTCTTCGAGGCGCTCTCGGTCAAGATCGGCGTCGTGCTCCTGGTGCTCGGCGTCATGCACCTCGGCAACGTCTGGGTCCTGAACAAGATGCGCCGGCGCACCATCATGGAGCGCCAGCAGACCCCGCCGGTCGCCCCCCAGGGGTGGACCGCGCCCGCCGGGGCCTGATCACCGTGACCACCGCGGTGACGCGGCACCTGACGGTGCTCTACGACGCGAGGTGCCCGCTCTGTGTCCACATCCGGCACTGGCTCCTCGCCCAGCGCTGGCTGGTGCCCCTACGGCTCCTGCCCGCGGCCTCCTTCGAGGCGCAGCGCCGCTACCCGCGGCTCGACCACGCCTCGACGCTGCGGGAGATCACCGTCATCGGGGACGCCGGTCAGGTGTGGACCGGAACGGACGCCTTCATCGTCTGCCTGTGGGCGCTGGCCGAGCACCGGCCGAAGGCGAACTGGCTGGCCACACCGGCCGGCCGGCCCTTCGCCCGGGCCGCCATGTACACCGCCGCCAAGTGGCGGGCGGCCGTGCGGGACGGTTCGGACGGGCCGGAGGAACCGGCCTGTGACGACCACTGCCCGGCACCCCGATAGGCTCATGCACCGTGACTGATCAGAAGGCTCCAAAGAGCGAGCAGACCCGCACGCTCATCCTCGAGACCGCGCTCCGCCTCTTCCAGGAGCGCGGCTTCGACAAGACGACGATGCGCGGTATCGCCAAGGAGGCCGGGGTATCGGTCGGCAACGCCTACTACTACTTCGAGTCCAAGGAACACCTGGTCCAGGGGTTCTACGACCGGATCGGCGCCGCGCACCTGGCGGCCGTCCGGCCGATCTTGGACAGCGAGAGCGATCTGCAGAAGCGGCTCGCGGGCGTGCTCACCAGCTGGCTCGACATCGCCGAGCCGTACCACGAGTTCGCCTCGCAGTTCTTCAAGAACGCCGCGGACCCCGAGAGCCCGCTCAGCCCCTTCTCACAGGAGTCGGAGCCGGCCCGCAAGCAGGCGATCGACATGCACCGCGAGGTGCTGGCGGGAGCGAAGACCAAGGTCCCCGAGGAACTGGCCGACGTACTGCCGGAGCTGATGTGGCTCTCGCAGATGGGCCTGGTCCTCTACTGGGTCTTCGACCGCTCCCCGAACAGCGAGAAGACCCGCCGGCTCGCCGACCGCGGCGCGCAACTGACGACCCGGGGCATCGTCCTGGCCCGGTTCCGGGTGCTGCGGCCGCTGGTGCGGGAGGTCCACGAGCTGTTCGCGGACTTCCTGCCGGGCATGGCCCAGACGGCGGTCTCCAAGAAGCGCGCCTCGGACCCCGACCCGGACCCTTCCTGACGCCGGCCGGGCCGCGCGGTCGGGCTCAGAGCCAGTTGAGTTCCCACAGGCGCCACACGCCGGTGCCGTCCGAGAGGTACTGCGCTCCGGTGACGGCCTCGCGGGACATCACGTAGTCCTTCTTCTGCCAGATCGGCAGCATCGGGACCTGCTGGGCGACCAGCTTCTGCAGCTCGCGGAAGTCGTTCGCCGCGGCGCCCCGGTCGGAGAAGGACTGGGTGCGGGTGATGAGGTCGTCGACGGCCTTGTCGGAGAAGCCGTTGTTCATGGAGGAGTCGCGGCCGACGAGCGGGGCGAGGAAGTTGTCCGCGTCCGGGAAGTCGGCGATCCAGCCGATCGTGTAGGCGTCGAACTCGCCCGCCGCGTAAGCCTTCTGGAAGTCCTCCCACTTCTCGACGGGCTTGATGGTCAGCTGGAACAGGCCCGTCGACTCCAGCTGCGCCTTGATCTCCTCCGCCTCGGGCATGTTCGCGCCGCGCGTGTTGACGCCGAGGGTGATCGGGACCGGGGTGGTGACGCCGGCGTCCTTGAGCAGCTTCTTCGCCGTGGTGCCGTTCGGGGACGGCCACGTGTCGAAGAACGGCGTGCTGTGGGCGGCGATGCCCGCCGGGACGAGCGAGTACAGCGGGGTGACCGTGCCCTTGTAGACCTCGCCGGCCAGCTTGGCGCGGTCCAGGACGGCGGCGACGGCCTGGCGGACGGCGGGCTGGGCCACCGTGGAGCCGCCGCGGACGTTGAAGACCATGCCGCGGGTCTCGGTGCCGCCCGAGGTCTGGTAGCGGGTGTCCTTCAGGCCCGGGTTGAGGGCGGCGAGGACGGCCGGCGGCATGTCGCGGTGGGCGACCTCGATGCCGTGGTCGCTCCAGGCCTGCTCCAGCTGCGCCGAGTCCTTGAAGTACCGCACGGTGACGTCGCTCTTGGAGACCTTGCCCTGGCCCTTGTACGAGGAGTTCGGCTTGAGTTCGGCGCGCGTGCCGGCCACGTAGTCGCCGAGGGTGAACGGCCCGGAGCCGTCGACCTTCTCGTCCTCGCGCAGGGCCTTGGCCGGGTACTTGTCCCTGTCCACGATCGAGGCGGCGCCCGTCGCGATCTTGAAGGGGAAGGTCGCGTCGCCGGCCGACAGGTTGAAGGTGACCAAGCGGCCCTCGGCCTTGACCGATTCCAGGGTGTTGAACAGCGGCGCGGGGCCCTGGTCGGAATTGATCGCCTTGATGCGGTCGAAGGAGTACTTGACGTCCTCGGCGGTGACCGCGCGGCCGGAGGAGAACTTCACGTCCGCGCGCAGCTCGCACTGGTAGGTGGTGAGCTTCGCCCCGATGAACTGGCAGGAGGAGGCCGCGTCGGGCACCGGGGTGCCCGACCCGGTCCGGATGGTCAGCAGCGACTGGTAGACGTTGCTGAACAGGGCCCAGGAGCCTGCGTCGTACGCCCCGGCCGGGTCGAGGGAGGAGACCACGTCGCTCGTGCCGACGCGGATCGCCTTGCCGTCACCGGCGCCCTGCGGCAGCAACTGCCAGGTGGCGACGCCGGCGACCCCGAGGACCAGCCCGGCCGCGATGGCTTTCGAGCGGACAGACCGCAACATCCTTGACTCCACCCCACGTGGCCGCACACCGATGTACGCGACCAGCTATCCGATTATCGGTCATCTGATCACGGAATTTCAGCCTCGGGAAGGCCGATTCACGGTGTGCACTTGGAGGTTCGGGTGGTTCACGCCTGATATGAGGCGAGTTCGACGACTGTGATGTCCGAGGGCGCTCCGACCCGCACCGGCGGCCCCCAGGCACCCGCCCCGCGCGAGACGTAGAGCTGCGTGTCGCCGTAGCGCTCCAGCCCCGCGACGGTGGGGTTGGCGAGCTCGGCGAGGTAGTTGCCGGGCCAGAGCTGACCGCCGTGGGTGTGCCCCGACAACTGGAGGTCGACGCCGTGCCGCACGGCCTCGTCGATGACGACGGGCTGGTGGGCGAGGAGGACGGAGCTGCGGGCGCGGTCGCGGTCTCCGAGCGCGGCGGCGAAGTCGGGGCCGTGCCCCTCCGACTCCCCCTGGACGTCGTTGACGCCGGCGAGGTCGAAGTACGGGAGCGCGCGCCGGGCGTTCTCCAAGGGCGTCAGGCCGAGCTCGCGGACGTGGTCGACCCACTGCTGGGCCCCGGAGAAGTACTCGTGGTTGCCGGTCACGAAGTACGAGCCGTGCCGCGCGCGCAGGCCCCGGAGCGGCTCGGCGGCGGACCCGAGGTCCTCGACGCTGCCGTCCACGAGGTCGCCGACGACGGCGATGAGGTCGGGCTGGGTGCGGTTGATCGTGTCGACGATGCGCGTGGTGTGGGCGCGGCCGAGGACGGGCCCGAGGTGGACGTCGCTGACGACGGCGATGCGGAAGCCGTGCGCCGCACGGGGCAGCTTGGCGAGGGGTACCCGGACCCGCTTGACGCGCGGCCCGCGCATGACCCCGTACGTGCCGTAGCCGACGGTGCCGATCGCGGCGGCGCCGGCCGCCCCGGCGACCGTCCGCGCGAAGCGGCGCCGGCTGAGCCCGTCGGGACCGGGGGTGGCCGGCCCGGCGGGGGCCGCCGGCTCGGTCAGGGCCGCCCGCTCGGTCAGGGTCGCGGGCTTGGTCAGGGTCGCGGGCTTGGTCAGGGTCGCGGGCTCGGCGGGGGCCGCGAGGGCGGCCTGCGGCGCGGTCCCCCGCTCCGCCCCCTCCCGCCGCGCCGGAGCGTGCGCCGGGGCCGCGGCGCGGGGCTCCGCCCCGGGACCCGCGGCGGCCGCGGTCCGCCGGCGGAGCCAGAGCGCTCGGACGGCCTCGGCCACGAGCATGGCCAGGGTCAGGTACAGGAGGACGGCCAGCCAGAGGTAGCCCGGCCAGGAGACCGCCTGCTGGATCCGGAAGGGGAGGCCGGCGCGGCCCGCCACCAGGGCGGCCAGGGCGAGCAGCGGGAGGGCGAGGGCCAGGACCGTGCCCGCCCGGCGGGCGCGGCCGCCCGGGGCCGTAGTGTCACGGACCAGGCGGACCCAGAGCCAGCGGTGGACCAGCGCCAGGAGGGCCAGTACGAGCAGGACCGCGGCCACGGCCAGAGCGATCGTCACGCGCCCGTCTCCTCACGTGATCCGCGCCGCAACGCCCGCACCCCGCGCAACCCGATCACTCCGACGGCCGTCCCCAGGAGAAAGGACGTCACTGCCAGGAGAAGGTGGACCCAGAAGTATGCGGTCGGGTCCCCCGCGGCGTCGAACGCCTGGCCGCTTCCGTCCTTCCACAGGTTCCGAATGAAAGACACCCAGATGAACCAGCTCCACGCGCCGAAGGCGAGCAGGAACCAGGAAGCGGTGCGGCTGAGTCTCATGACCTCAGTATCGGTTTCCTCCCCGGGACGGACGCGCGGGGGTGGGCTGTCCCGGCGGTGGTTGCGGCAAGTCGGCCGGTCCGCGCTGTTCATCAGAGAATCGGGATGTACTTTCACCTGCGTGTCTGCCAAGAAGACCGCACTGACGGTCCTTTCCGCCGCACTTCCCGCACTGCTGGTCCCGGCCCTGCTGGCGTCCCCCGCGCACGCCGCGCCGACGCCGCCCGCCGACGGGAAGGGGCAGCCGCCCAAGGCGCCCGCGCCGCCCGTCTCGATGTCGTCGGTCGGCGGCGCGTCACTCGGACAGCCCGGTACGCAGGTCAACCTGCTGCCCGGCGCGCCCGCGCTGCCGGCGAACCTCTCGGGGCGGTCCTGGATCGTGGCCGACGCCGAGACGGGCGAGGTCCTCGCGGCGCACAACGCGCACTGGCGGCTCCCCCCGGCCTCCACCATGAAGATGCTCTTCGCCGACACCGTGCTGCCGAGCCTGCCCAAGGACCAGGTCCACAAGGTCACCGATCAGGAGCTGTCCGGGGTCGGTTCCGGTTCCAGCCTGGTCGGGATCAAGGAGGACACCGAGTACAGCGTCCACGACCTGTGGCTGGGGGTGTTCCTGCGCTCCGGCAACGACGCCGTTCACGTCCTCTCCGCGATGAACGGCGGCTTCGAGAAGACCGTCAACGACATGCAGGCCCACGCCGAGGAGCTCCAGGCCCTGGACACGCACGTGGTGTCCCCCGACGGCTACGACGCCCCGGGCCAGGTCTCCAGCGCCTACGACCTCACCCTCATCGCCCGCTCCGGGCTGCAGAAGCAGGACTTCCGCGAGTACTGCGGCACGGCCAGCGCCAAGTTCCCCGGGCGGCAGGAGGGGGGCAAGACGCGCGAGAGCTTCGAGATCCAGAACACCAACCGGCTGATGACCGGCGCGGGCGGCATCAGCCCCTACAAGGGCATCGCCGGGGTGAAGAACGGCAACACGACGATGGCCGGCTCCACCTTCACCGGCGCCGCCCAGCGCGGCGACAAGAAGCTGCTGGTCACGGTGATGAACCCGGGTACCGGCGGCGCCAACTCCGTGTACGAGGAGACCGCCGACCTCTTCGACTGGGGCTTCGCGGCGGCCGGGAAGGTCAAGCCGGTGGGCGAGCTGGTGCCGCCGAAGAGCGCCGACACCTCCCCGCACGGCTCCCCCGCCCAGTCGCACGAGAACAACCCGTCGGCGTCCGGTGGCGGCTCGGGCGGCGGGGTCGGTACGGCGCTGGGCGTCGCGGGCGGGGTCCTGGCCGTCGTGGCCGGCGGTACGTACGCGGTCAGCCGGCGCCGGCCGCGGGGCCGCGGCCGCCGGGCTCGCGGCCGGGCGTGACGGCCCCGCCGGCCGCGGGGGCCGATGACCCGGTGGAGGAAGCCGGAGGCGCGGAGCCCGGCTCCGGGTCCTGCGCCCCCTCCCCGTCCTCGTCGTCCCGGCACGCCGTCCAGGCGGCGCAGAACAGCAGCAGCTTCGCCGTGAGGTTGATCCAGATCAGCAGCGCGATCGGCACGCCGAAGGCCCCGTACATGCTCTTCGTGGCGACCCCCCGCATGTAGCCGCTGAGCAGCAGCTTCAGGAGCTCGAAGCCGGCCGCGCCCATGAGGGCCGCCTGGATCAGGCGGCCGCGCGGCGGTTCGACGCCGGGGAGCAGGGTCAGGACGTAGAGCAGGACCAGCAGGGCGGCCACGACGCCGACGAGGAAGGCCCCGCCCCGCAGCAGGCCTCCGCCCGCGCCCTCGCGCGGCACGCCCAGCCAGTCGCCGGCCTTGCCGACCGCGCTGGAGCCGAAGATCGAGGCGGCGGCCGACGCCAGACCGACGCCGCCGAGGCCGATGAGGACGAGCGCGTCCTTGCCCTTGCGGACGAATGGGTTGCCCTCGTCCTCGTCGTCCTTGTCCCATACGGCGCGCAGGCAGTCCCGCATCGAGCCGACCCAGCCGATGCCGGTGAAGAGGAGGAGGGCGCCGGCGACCAGGCCGACGGTGCCGGCGTTCGCGACGAGGGCGTCGATGTCGAGCTGGTCGGAGATGCCGGGGACCTGTTCGGCGAGGGTCTTCTGGAGCTTGTCGAGCTGGTCCTGGCTCAGCAGGCCGGCGCCGATCGCCGCGGCCACGGTGATCAGCGGGAAGAGCGCGAGGAAGCTGATGAAGGTGATGGCGGCGGCGAGCCGGGTCCAGTGGACGCGGTCGAGACGCTGGTACGAACGCCACAGGCGGGTCCGCATGAGGGCGGACACCAGGGGCCCGATCACCGGGAGTTTCGTCAGCCAGTCCATACGGTCACCGTAAATGAGGCATCGCAAATAGCCGGTATTGCCGGTTTTGGGTACTACGGTCGTCGATTGTGACTTTTCGCCCGACGGCTCGTCCGTTCCACGCCCTGGTCCTGCGAAGGATCAGCTTCCTGTTCCGGTTCCTGCGTCAGGAACGGCGTACGGTCGCCTCGCCGGCGGCACTCGCCGCACTGTCGGTCGCCGACCCCGGCTGCGCCGGAACGCCGGCCGCGCCACTGCCGAACGGATACTCCCGCAGCTTGCGCCAGACCCCGTCCGAGCCCTGTTCGTAGAGCGCGAAACCGGAGCAGATCCACCCGGCCTCGTAGTCCGCGAGCGTGCTGTACGCCAGGTCCATCGCCTCCTCGGAGATCCCGTGGGCGACCGTGACGTGCGGGTGGTACGGGAAGGCCAGCTCCCTGTCGATCGGCCCGTCCGGGTCGCGGACCTGGCTCTGGAGCCGGGTGCAGTCGGGGCCTCCCTCGACGACCTGGACGAAGACGACCGGCGAGAGGGGGCGGAAGGTTCCCGTACCGGCCAGCCGCATCGCGAAGGGGCGGCCGGCGGCCGCGACCTCGGCCAGGTGGGCGCCGATCAGCGGAAGCCGGTCCGCGGTCACCTCGGTCGGCGGTACGAGGGTGACGTGCGTGGGAATCCCGTGCGCGGCGGCGTCCCCGAAGCCGGCGCGCAGCTCCTGGAGGCTGCTGCCGTACGGCTCCGGGACCGCGATCGAAACGCCGAGCGTTACGGTCCCCACGTATGTCTCCTCCGCCTGTCGTCCCGCGCGTCGTCCGTGTGCGGCCCGTGCGCCGCGTGTGTGCTGCCGCCCCAGTGTGGCGGCAGCACCCCCCAGATCGCCAGGGCCCTCTTTCCCTTCGCTTCCCGTCAGTGCTTCGCGGGCAGGAAACCGAGGTGGTCGTACGCCTGTGCCAGGGTCTCCGCGGCGACCGCCCGGGCCTTCTCCGCACCCTTCGCGAGCAGGGAATCCAGGGTTTCCGGGTCGTCCAGGTACTCCTGGGTGCGCTGCTTGAAGGGTGTGACGAAATCGACCATCACGCCGGCCAGGTCGGTCTTGAGCGCGCCGTAGCCCTTGCCCTCGTACGCGGCTTCGAGGGCGGGGATGGACTCGCCCGTGAGGGTGGAGTAGATCGTGAGCAGGTTGCTGACGCCCGGCTTGTTCTCCGTGTCGAAGCGGACCACGGCCTCGGTGTCCGTGACCGCGCTCTTGATCTTCTTCTCGGTCGCCTTGGGCTCGTCGAGGAGGTTGATCAGGCCCTTGGGGGACGAGGCCGACTTCGACATCTTGATCGCCGGGTCCTGGAGGTCGTAGATCTTCGCGACCTCCTTGACGATGTGCGCGGCGGGAAGGGTGAAGGTCTTCCCGAAGCGCGTGTTGAAGCGCTCGGCCAGGTCGCGGGTCAGCTCGATGTGCTGACGCTGGTCCTCGCCGACGGGGACGGCGTTCGCCTGGTAGAGCAGGATGTCGGCGACCTGGAGGATCGGGTACGTGAACAGGCCGACGGTGGCGTTGTTGGCGCCCTGCTTGGCGGACTTGTCCTTGAACTGCGTCATCCGACTGGCCTCACCGAAGCCGGTGATGCAGTTCATGACCCAGCCGAGCTGGGCGTGCTCGGGCACGTGGCTCTGGATGAACAGCGTGCAGCGCTCGGGGTCCAGGCCGGCGGCGAGCAGCTGCGCGGCGGAGAGGCGGGTGTTCGCGCGGAGATCCTTCGGATCCTGCGGCATGGTGATCGCGTGCAGGTCGACGACCATGTAGAAGGCGTCGTGCGTCTCCTGCAGGGCGACGTACTGACGGATGGCTCCGAGGTAGTTCCCGAGGTGGAACGAACCGGAGGTGGGCTGGATGCCGGAGAGCGCGCGAGGACGATCAGAAGCCATGCCCCCATTCTCTCAGGTGCGATGACGAGCTCCGGCCCGCCGCTGGCCGGAACCCGGCGGGTCGCCCCGCCGCGGCCCCGGCCCCCCGGCGGTACCGGGCGGTAGCGGCCCGTCCGGATCTTGCCTCGGCCGAGCGACCGCTTTGCGGATCCAACCCGCCGGCGCGGGTCAGGCGAGCGGGAGCCCCGGGGCCGGGAAGGCAGCCATCAGGTCCGAGACCTCCGCGCGGACGGCGGCGAGTGCCGGCTCGTCCGACCGCGCGGCGGCGGACACCGCGCGGGAGATCCAGTCCGCGACGACCGGCATGTGCTCGGTCCCCAGCCCCCGGGAGGTCAGGGACGGCGTGCCGATCCGGATGCCCGACGGGTCGAACGGCTTGCGCGGGTCGAACGGCACCGTGTTGTAGTTGACGACGATGCCCGCCCGGTCCAGCGCCTTCGCCGCGATCTTGCCCGGGACCTCCTTGCCGGTGAGGTCGATCAGGATCAGGTGGTTGTCCGTGCCGCCCGAGACCAGGTCGAAGCCGCGCTCCAGCAGTGCCGCGGCCAGCGCCTTGGCGTTCGCGACGACCGCGTGGGCGTACGTCACGAACGACGGCTGCGCCGCCTCGTGGAGCGCCACCGCGATGCCGGCCGTCGTCTGGTTGTGCGGGCCGCCCTGGAGGCCCGGGAAGACGGCCTTGTCGATGGCCTTGGCGTGCTCCTCGCGGCACATCAGCATCGCGCCGCGCGGGCCGCGCAGGGTCTTGTGGGTGGTCGTCGAGATCACGTCCACGTGCCCGGCGGGGGACGGGTGCGCCCCGCCCGCGATCAGGCCCGCGATGTGCGCGACGTCCGCGACGAGGACCGAGCCGGCCTCCTTCGCGATCGAGGCGAACGCCTCGAAGTCGATCGTGCGCGGGAGGGCGGTGCCGCCGCAGAAGATCAGCTTGGGGCGCTCGGCCAGCGCGAGGTCGCGCACGGCGTCGTAGTCGACGAGGCCGCTGTCGGCCTGGACGCCGTACTGCACGCCGCGGAACCAGGAGCCCGTCGCCGAGACGCCCCAGCCGTGCGTCAGGTGCCCGCCCATCGGCAGGGCCATGCCCATCACCGTGTCGCCGGGCTTGGCGAAGGCCAGGTACACGGCCAGGTTCGCCGGGGAGCCGGAGTACGGCTGCACGTTGGCGTGGTCCACCCCGAACAGGCCCTTCGCCCGCTCGACGGCCAGTGCCTCGATCCGGTCGATGTTCTGCTGGCCCTCGTAGTAGCGCCGGCCGGGGTAGCCCTCGCTGTACTTGTTCTGCAGCACCGTGCCGGAGGCCTCCAGCACGGCCGCGGACACGTAGTTCTCGCTCGGGATCAGGCGCAGGGTCTGGGCCTGCAGCGTTTCCTCGGCGGCGACGAAGGACGCCAGCTCGGGGTCGGTGGCGAGAAGGGCGGGGTGGTGGGTCGCGCTCATGGCGGCTCCTCCGGGGTCGATGTCAGATCTCGTCCCCGCGAGGCCCAGGCGAGCGGCCCTGTATGCGGTCGTGCGCGCACGACTCCCCCGGAGTTGGTTCTCCGTACGCCAGTCGCCGTGCGTACCGCTCACCTTAGCGGGCACGCCACAGGAAAGGTTTCTCCGTCCGGTATACGAGCGAAGTTAGAAGGTGACGCCACCCTCGTCGCAGGCCTTGACGGACGATCGGAGACCCCGTGTCGAAAACTGCTGATGCCATCCGCTCCGCCGACGCGCACAGCGCGCACAACTACCACCCCCTGCCCCTCGTGGTCGCCACGGCGGAGGGCGCGTGGATGACCGACGTGGAGGGCCGCCGGTACCTCGACATGCTCGCCGGCTACTCGGCCCTCAACTTCGGGCACGGCAACCGCCGTCTGCTCGACGCCGCCCGGGCCCAGCTGGAGCGGGTCACCCTCACCTCGCGCGCCTTCCACCACGACCGCTTCGCGGACTTCTGCACCGAGCTCGCCGCCCTGTGCGGCAAGGAGGCGGTGCTACCCATGAACACGGGCGCGGAGGCCGTGGAGACGGCGGTCAAGACGGCCCGCAAGTGGGGTTACGAGGTCAAGGGCGTGCCGGACGGCCACGCGAAGATCGTCGTCGCCGCCGACAACTTCCACGGCCGCACGACGACGATCGTGTCGTTCTCGACGGACCACGAGGCCCGCGACCACTACGGCCCGTACACGCCGGGCTTCGAGATCGTCCCGTACGGGGACCTCACGGCGCTCGCCTCCGCCGTCACGTCCAACACCGTCGCCGTCCTGCTCGAACCGATCCAGGGCGAGGCGGGCGTCCTCGTACCGCCCGCCGGGTACCTGCGGGGCGTACGGGAACTGACGCGCGAGCGGAACGTCCTGTTCATGGCGGACGAGATCCAGTCGGGGCTGGGCCGCACCGGCAAGACCTTCGCGTGCGAGCACGAGGAGGTCGTGCCCGACGTGTACATCCTCGGCAAGGCGCTGGGCGGCGGCGTCGTGCCCGTGTCGGCGGTGGTCGCCGACCGGGACGTGCTCGGCGTGTTCAAGCCGGGCGAGCACGGCTCCACCTTCGGCGGGAACCCGCTCGCCTGCGCCGTCGCCCTGGAGGTCATCGCGATGCTCCGCACCGGCGAGTACCAGCAGCGCGCCACCGAGCTCGGCGACCACCTGCACCGGGAGCTGAACCTTCTGGTCGGCGGCGGCGCCGTGACCGCGGTCCGGGGCCGCGGGCTCTGGGCGGGCATCGACATCGAGCCGGCGCGCGGCACGGGCCGGCAGATCTCCGAGAGGCTGATGGAACTCGGGGTGCTGGTGAAGGACACCCACGGGTCGACGATCCGGATCGCGCCGCCGCTGGTGATCAGCAAGGAGGACCTGGACTGGGGCCTGGACCAGCTCAGGTCCGTCCTCGCCGCTTAGGTCGTCTCTTTCGGATCCGAAAGAGACGGCCTGGCCGTCACCGCGGCGGCGGCGCGGGCGCACCGGGGAGGGAGGGCCCTCAGAGGATCACGTGGGGCAGGAAGCGGGCGTACTCGTCCGTGACCGGCCCCGCCGATTCGCGGATGCCGAGCCCCGCCGCCTCGTCCTCGACGACCCACGCGCCGAGCACCACCCGGTTGCCGTCGAAGTCGGGCAGCGGGGCGAGGCCCTGGAAGACGTACGTCTCGTCCTGCTCCGGCGTGAACGGCTCGCCGCCCGCCGTGTGCAGGGTGACGCCCGCGCCCTCGCGCCCCAGCAGCGGCTTCGCGGCGTATCCGGTGGTGCCGGCGAGCTCGCGCGGGCCGTCCAGGTAGGCGGGCAGCAGGTTCGGGTGCTCCGGGAAGAGCTCCCACAGGACCGCCAGCAGCGCCTTGTTGGAGAGCAGCATCTTCCACAGCGGCTCGATCCAGGCGGTCGTGCCGGAGCCGCCGCCGTGGTCGTACGTGTCGAGGACCTGCGGGGCGAACGCGTCGGTGGCCAGCCACTCCCACGGGTAGAGCTTGAAGCAGGCGCGGATGAAGCCGAGCTTCTCGTCCACGAACCGGCCGGACAGGCTGTCCCAGCCGATCTGCTCCACCGACAGCTCCCGCGTGTCGATGCCGGCCTGCTCGGCGGTCTCCTGCAGGTAGGCGACCGTCATCAGGTCCTCGCCGAGCTCGTCGGTCTCGGAGTGCGCGAAGTGCAGCGGGCCGGGCGGCAGGAGCTCCGCCTGGCGGCGCCAGGCGTCGACGAGCCGCTCGTGGAGGGAGTTCCACTGGTCGGCTCCGGGAAAGCGCTCCTCCATCCAGAACCACTGCGGGCTGGCCGCCTCCACGAGGGAGGTGGGGGTGTCCGCGTTGTACTCCAGCATCTTGGCCGGGCTGCCGGTGCCGTCGTAGCGCAGGTCGAAACGACCGTAGAGGGAAGGCTGTTCGGCGCGCCGGCGCCAGGACTCGGCGATCAGCGCGGCGAGCTCCGGATCGGTGATGCCGAGGTCCGCGAAGCGGTCGTGGTCCACGATGTGCTGCGCCGCCGCCAGGCACATGGCGTGCAGCTCCTCGACGACGTTCTCCAGCGCCTCGATCTCGGGCAGGGAGAAGGAGTAGTAGGCGCTCTCGTCCCAGTAGGGGCGCAGGGAGTCGTCGGGGTAGCGGGTGAGGGGGTAGATCAGCCCCTGCGCCTCGACGGTCTGCTGCCAGTCGGGGCGGGGCTCGATGGTGTGGCGCTTCACCGGGGATCAGCCGCCCGAGGAGCTCTTGTGGCTGCCGCCGATGCCGCCGCGGGTGACGGCGGACTTGTCGAAGCTGCCGCCGCTGACCTTGTTCCTCGTGACGGTGCCGCCGTAGTAGTACGAGCCGCGTCCGCCGCTCTTGCACTCCTTGGTGTTCAGCTTCTCGAGCGTGGCGCGGTCCGCGCAGCGCTTGTCGGGCTCGTCGCTGCTGCCGCAGGCCACGAGGGCCGCGGCGAGGAGGCCCATGCCGCCGAGCGCGACGGCGCCGGAGCGCATTCGGCGCGCGGTGCGCGCGTTCGCGGTGCTGCTGCCGGTACTGCTGGCGCTGCTGTCCATGTGTGGTTCGCTCCCCCTGGGTGGCCGACTGCCCGACAGACTAGAACGGGTCGCGCGGCCGACGGAATCCGGCCGCCGCCAGTTCCGTGACCTAGAGTCGGTTCGTGCTCATTGGGATGATTTGCGCGCTCGGTGCGGCGGTCTGCTTCGGCACGGCGTCGGTCCTCCAGGCGGTCGCGACGCGCGCGACGGAGCCCGGAACGGGCTCGGGAGTCGACACCGCCCTCCTGATGCGGGCGCTGCGCCAGTGGCGCTACCTCGCCGGACTCGGTCTGGACGGAGCCGGTTTCGTCCTCCAGATCATCGCCCTGCGGCACATCCCGATCTACGCGGTCGGGGCGGCGCTCGCCGCCAGCCTCGCGGTGACGGCGGTGGTCGCGGCGCGGCTGCTGCGGGTGCGGCTGAGCGGTACGGAGTGGGCCGCGGTCGCGGTGGTGTCCGCGGGGCTGCTGATGCTGGGGCTGTCCTCGGGCGAGGAGGGCTCGGGGACCGGTTCGCTCGCGCTGGAGCTGGCACTGCTGGGGGTGGCGGCGCTGGTGCTCGTGGTCGGGGCCCTTGCGGGGAGCCTGCCGGACCGCAGCAGGGCCCTGGCCCTGGGTCTGGCGGCCGGGACGGGCTTCGGGGTGGTGGAGGTGTCGGTCCGGCTCATCGACGGCATCTCGCTCTCGGAGCTGAAGAACCCGGCCCTGTACGCGCTCCTGCTGGGCGGCGGCGCCGCCTTCCTCCTCCTCACCTCGGCGCTGCAGCGGGGCTCGGTGACCACGGCGACGGCCGGCATGGTGCTGGGCGAGACGGTCGGGCCGGCTGTGGTGGGGGTGGTCTGGCTGGGCGACAGCACCCGCGAGGGTCTGGCGTGGCTGGCGGTCACGGGCTTCGTGGTGGCCGTCGCCGGAGCCCTCGCGCTGGCCCGCTTCGGCGAACCCCCCGCACCGCCGGACCCCGCGCGGCCCGACCCCGCCCTGCCGGAACGCGAGCGGCCCGACCCCGGTACCGCCCCTTGAACGGGGCCGTTACGGGAGCGCCGCGACGAGGGCGGCCAGGGTCGCGGACCAGGCGCTCTGGGGCGGCGTCCCGAAGCCGACGACGAGCGCCTCGCGCGGCGGCGCCACCGCGTCGGGATGACGGAAGGAGGACAGAGGCTGCAAGCCGAGGTCCTGCCAGGCGGCCGCCCGAAGGGCCGCCCGCTCGCCGCCCGGAGCCAGGTCCAGCACCGCGTGCAGGCCGGCCGCGATGCCGGAGACCGCGGCGCGCCCGCCGACGGCCGTCACCAGCTCGTCGCGGCGCCGCCGGTAGCGCAGCCGCATCTCGCGCACGTGCCGGTCGTACGCCCCGGACCGGATGAACTCCGCGAGCGTCAGCTGTTCGAGGGCGCTGGAGCTCCAGTCGGTCGGGCCCTTCACCGCGAGCACCTCGTCCATCAGCGGCCGCGGCACCACCATCCAGCCCAGGCGCAGCCCCGGCGCCAGGGACTTGCTCGCCGTCCCGAGGTAGACCACACGGTCCGGGTCCAGTCCCTGGAGGGCGCCGACCGGCTGGCGGTCGTAGCGGAACTCCCCGTCGTAGTCGTCCTCCAGGACCAGCCCGCCCGTGGACCTGGCCCAGTCCACCGCCGCCGCCCGCCGCCCGGGCGTCAGCGCGGCGCCCGTCGGGAACTGGTGCGCCGGGGTGAGCAGGACCGCGCCGACCCCGGAGCCGCTCAGGGACCCCGTGCACGCTCCCGCCGCGTCCACCTCCAGGACCCGCGTCCGCAGCCCCGCACCGGTCAGCAGGTCCCGGTGCACGTCCAGCCCGTACCCCTCCACCGCCACCTCCCGGACCCGGCGGGCCCGCAGCAGCTTCGCCAGCATCAGCCCGTGCGCGAACCCCGCGCACAGCACGATCCGTTCCGGGTCCGCGTACACCCCGCGCGCCCGCGCCAGGTACCCGGCCAGCGCTTCGCGCAGTTCGCCCCGGCCCCGCGGATCCGCGTACCCGAACGCCTCGTTGGGGGCCTCGGACAGCGCCCGCCGGGCAGCCGACAGCCAGCCCGCGCGCGGGAAGCCGCCCAGGTCCGGGGAGCCGGGCATCAGGCTGTACGAGGTCCGCGATCGCACGGGCCGCCGTACGGGGGCCGCCGGCGCGGGGCGCCGCGCCCGGGCCCGCTCCGCGACCCTGGTCCCGGAGCCCTGCCGGGCCGTCAGCCAGCCTTCGGCGACGAGCTCGGCGTAGGCGTCGGCGACGGTGTTGCGGGCGATCCCGAGGTCTGCGGCGAGCGAGCGCGAGGACGGAAGCCGCAGGCCCGGGGCGAGCCTTCCGCTGCGCGCGGCCTCGCGCAGCGCCTCGGTGAGCCCGGCCCGCAGGCCCCGGCCGGCGGAGAGCTCTAGATGCAGGTCGGCACCGAAAGTGGCCCAGGATTCCGTCATGGATATGGACCATATCGGCGGGCCGCATGCCTCGTACGGTGAGTCCATGGACAACACGGACCACACGAAGAACGCGCCCGAGCACACCCCCCGCATGCAGCTGGCGAAGCTCGCCCCGGAGTTCTACAAGGCGGCCGTGGCCCTGGACGCGGCCGCGGCCAAGGGGCTGGACCCGGCCCTGGTCGAGCTCGTCAAGCTCCGCGCCTCGCAGATCAACCACTGCGCCTTCTGCATCGACATGCACTCCAAGGACGCCCTCGCCGCGGGCGAGGACGTCGAGCGGCTGCTGCTCCTCGGCGCCTGGGAGGAGTCGCGGCACTTCTACACGGAGAAGGAGCTCGCCGCGATCGAGCTGACGGAGGCCGTGACCGTCCTGACCGACGGTTTCGTTCCCGACGAGGTCTACGCGAAGGCCTCGGAGCACTTCGAGGAGAAGGAACTGGCCCAGGTGATCGCCCTGATCGCCGCGATCAACGTGTGGAACCGCATCGGCGTCACCACGCGGCTGAGCCCGGGCCACTACACCCCGGGCATGTACAAGTAGGAAGCCCACCCGGCCACCCGGCCACCCGGCCACCCGGCCACCCGGCCACCCGGCGGTCGGCAGCCGGCCGGTCGGCCGGGCCGCCGGCCGCCTTCAGCCGCCCGGGCTGAACGCGGCCAGCGCGGCCGCCTGGTGCGCTTGGGTGAGCGTCCACTCGGCGGCCGGACCGGCCGTCAGGACGGCCCACTTCTTGCCGTCCTGGGCGACGAAGACCCGTTCGACGCCGCGCCGCCTGCCGCGCGACTCGGCGCTGTCGTACTCGTAGACGAGCTCCCCGGCCTCGGTGGCGCCGGAGACCGGTCCGACCCGGATCTCCTGGTAGCCGGTGGTCTGGGCGCGCAGGTAGGCGGAGGCGCCCTGGACGGCGCCCAGCGGGCTCAGCTCGGGCTCGCTCACCTGGAAGATCTGGACCAGGGCGGCGCGGTCGGGCGAGCGGTAGAACACCCCGGTGGCGCCGTCCTCCCGGACCCAGCCGACGGGAACGGCCACGGTGAAGCCCTTCGCGTCCCGCACGGTCTCGTGCGGGACGCTGCCGCTCGGGCTGGGCGTGGCGCTGGGGCTGGGGCTGGGGCTGCCGCTCGGCGAGGGCGGGCGGGTGCCGGTGGGCGAGGGCGTGTCCGTGCCCTGCCCGCCCGTCGGGGTGCCCGTCGCGGTCGGCCCCGCGAGGGCGGGCTCCCCCGCGTCCCGCTCCACGAACCACACCGCCGCCGCGCTGATCGCGAGCGCGGCCACCGCGACGCCGGCGGTGGTCGGAGTCAGCCACCGGCCGGCCGGCCCGCCGGAGCGCGGGGGCGCGGGCGGTACGGGCTGTACGTACGGCTGCGGCTGCGGGTGGGGGTCGTGGCCCGGCGCGGGCGGCACCGGCCCGTACCCGGGCACCCCGACCGGCATAGCCGGCACCCCGCCCGGGGCGGAGCCGGAACCGGAACCCGGGCCCTGCCCCGGCCCCGATCCCTGGCCCGGCGCCTGGCCCTGCACCCCACCCTGGACGGGCGCCCGACCCGGCGGCTGCCCTTGGACGGGCGCCTGACCCTGGCCCGGGGCCTGGCCTTGCAGCCCGCCCTGGCCCGGCACTTGACCCTGGCCCGGGGCCTGGCCTTGCGGCCCGCCCTTGCCCGGGGCCTGGCCCTGGTCCGGTACCTGACCCTGGCCCGGAGCCTGGCCCGGCGGCCGGGGCGGCCCGTCCGCGACCCACCGCTGGGTCTGCGCGTCCCAGCGGAGCGCGCCCTGCGGCTGCTCGGCCACGGCTCAGCCTCCCAGCGAGGCGAGCAGTCCGGCCAGCGCCGTGGCCGCGCCGACGGACTCCACCAGCGGGGCCCACCGCTCCAGCGCCCCGCGCAGCCGGGCGACCAGGCCGGGTCGGATCTCCTCGGCCCCCTCCAGTGACTCCGCGACCCCGTCCAGTTCGGTGTCGAGCGCCGTCCTGTCGTTCCCGCGCGGCAGCCGTACGAGGGCCGCGCGCAGCTCCAGTACCGCGTCCAGCAGCACCTGCGGCCCGATGGCGTCCGCGCCCGCGTTCCCGCGGTGGACGGTGTTGGTGTTGTGGGCGCCCCCGATGCTGAAGGCGCTGTCGTTGACGCTGCCGATCCGTACGGACGGCTGCGAACCGCCCGCGCCGGTGTCCGTACCGCTGCCGTCAGTTGCCACCGCTGCCTCCTCCGCCCCTGGCGCTGCCGCCGTGCCTGGTGTTGGTGTTGTTGGTGCCGCCGACGCTGAAGGCGCTGCCGTTCGCCGACTGGATGAAGACGCCGCCCTCGGCCACGTTGACCGCACGCTGCGCGAACTCCTCGGTGTGCCAGCCCGCTTCGTGCAGCGCGACGGTCACGCCGCCGACGACGCGGTCCTGGATGGTCTTCAGGAAGCGGTCGAGGTCCATGAGGTGGAACAGCGAGCCGTTGTCCTGGGAGGCGAGCTCGCGCACCGACACCCAGGGCCCTTCGGGCCTGGCCCCGCCGTGGCCGGCGGTGGCGATCCGCCACCAGCTCGCCAGGCCCCGCCCCAGGGTGGTGACGGAGGCCGCGAGGGAGCCGGGGGTGTGGCGCAGGGCCCAGACGGCCTTGCCGAAGCCGCTGTTGTTCCGGTAGCGCTGGGCGTCCGCGTCCGCGTTGTGGAAGGCGGTGCGGACGGGGAGCAGCACGTGCGGGGCCACTTCCAGCATCATCATCCCGCCCTGCGTGTGGACCCGTACGAAGACGGTGACGACGAGGTTCTCGTCCCATCCGCCCACCCGGACGCGCAGGAAGTGCCGGCGGCGCTCGCCGCCCTCCTCGATGGCGGCGGCCCGCTGCCCGTCGTACTGCCCGTGGACGACCTGGGCGGTGTCCCGGTGCGGCAGACCGGTCGCGGGCAGGAAGACGCACTCGTCGACGACCAGTTCGCGCATCCGGTCCCCGACGGCGGCCGCCGCCTCGGGGGAGCCGTGCGGCGAGGGGACCCGCAAGCGCTCCAGCAGGGGCACGATCCGCCGCACGATGTCGGCGTTGGTGACCGGGGTGGGCGTGCGGTCGGGGCCGAGGTCCTCCCGCGGGCGGAGTTCGACGGACAGCTGCCAGGGCCGGTAGGGATCGCCCGCCCCGCAGAAGGGGTCGTTGATGTCGTACATGATCAACGGGGCGTGCTGCTCGGCCCGGACGCGCTGTCGGACGCGCTGGAAGCGGGCGCCGTCGAAGGCCTCGGCCGGGTCGCCCGCGTGGTCGGCGTAACGGCTTTCGGAGAGGTCGGTGGCGACGGTCCGGAAGACGTGGCCGCGCTGGAGCCCGACGACGCCCACCACGGCGGCGAAGACGACGGGCAGCCACCAGAGGGCGACGGCGCCGGCGAGGTCCGCGCCGCTCGGGGAGAACGGTGTGAGCGCCGATCCGCCCATGCCGTCCAGGAAGCCCAGCAGCACGAAGCCGCCGAAGCCGAGCACCGCCAGGAGGGTGAGCAGCAGCCACCACACGTAGATCCGCAGGGCCACGGACAGCACGCGCAGCACGGGGACGTTCCGGGCACGCAGCCAGTCGGCCAGGCTCAGGAGCAGGAACGGGACGATGAGCACGGCGAGCGCGCCGCCGGTGAGCAGGGAGCCGGCGAACCAGGCGCCGAGGACGCCGGCGGCCCAGCCGAGTTCGGCGCGGCGGGCGCGGAGCGCGTGGGCGAGCACCCGGGAGGCGTCGTAGCCGTAGGAGGGGGCGACTATCCGCTCCTCGTGGACGTACAGCTCGTCGATGACCCGGTCGCGGTAGGCGGCGTCCAGGTACGTACCCGCGCACAGGAACCGGCCGGCCTCGCTGAGCGAGGGGTGCACCGGGGAGCGGTCCGCTCTGGGACCACCCCAGCCCCCGCCGGTGGGCTGATGGGGAATCGGGATCTCGGTCACCGACCGACCCTAGGGTTCCTCTCCCCGTCGCGACAGCGTGAATCACGCCAAAGCGCCCCGGCCTGGTTTGGCCGGGGCGCTTCGCTGTTCGTACTGGTTCGTACGGGCCCTACGCGTCCGGAGTGACGCCCGGAGCTACGAAAGGCCGTACGGAGCCGCTCAGATCAGGCCGAGCTCGCGCACCGCGTCGCGCTCCTCGACGAGCTCCGCCACGGACGCGTCGATGCGCGTACGGGAGAACTCGTTGATGTCCAGGCCCTGGACGATCTCGTAGCGGCCGTCCTTGGTGGTGACGGGGAAGGAGGAGATGATGCCCTCCGGGACGCCGTAGGAGCCGTCCGACGGGATGCCCATCGAGGTCCAGTCGCCCGCCGCGGTGCCGTTGACCCAGGTGTGGACGTGGTCGATGGCGGCGTTGGCGGCCGAGGCGGCCGAGGACGCGCCGCGGGCCTCGATGATCGCCGCGCCGCGCTTGGCGACGGTCGGGATGAAGTCGTCGGCCAGCCACGCCTGGTCGTTGACCAGTTCGGCGGCGTTCTTGCCGGCGATCTCCGCGTGGAAGATGTCCGGGTACTGGGTCGCCGAGTGGTTGCCCCAGATGGTCAGGCGCTTGATGTCGGAGACGGCGGCGCCGGTCTTGGCGGCCAGCTGCGAGATCGCGCGGTTGTGGTCCAGGCGGGTCATCGCGGTGAAGCGCTCGGCCGGTACGTCCGGGGCGGCGGCCTGCGCGATGAGCGCGTTGGTGTTGGCCGGGTTGCCCACGACCAGGACCTTGATGTCGTCCGCGGCGTTCGCGTTGATCGCGGCGCCCTGCGGCTTGAAGATGCCGCCGTTGGCGGAGAGCAGGTCACCGCGCTCCATGCCCTTGGTACGCGGGCGGGCGCCGACCAGCAGCGCGACGTTGGCACCCTCGAAGCCCTTGTTCGGGTCGTCGAAGATGTCGATGCCGGCGAGCAGCGGGAAGGCGCAGTCGTCGAGCTCCATGGCGGTGCCCTCGGCGGCCTTCATGCCCTGAGGGATCTCCAGAAGACGGAGCTTGACCGGCACGTCCGCGCCGAGAAGGTGGCCGGAGGCGATGCGGAAGAGCAGCGCGTAGCCGATCTGGCCGGCGGCGCCGGTGACGGTGACATTCACGGGAGTGCGGGTCATGGCCTTCTCCGTTAGACAGCTGGCGGTGGGGCGTCCCTGCCCCATGTGCTGGGAGGACGCCGCTCCCCGGCCCACTGAATCTTGACGTGAAGAGACATCCGCCGTCAGGCTATCCGACCTTGGAGCACCCCAATCCCCCGCCCCGTGTGGTGCACGGCACACGGACGGGCGTCCGGGCGGCCCCGCCCGGCGTCAGCGCGTCGGCGGCGCCCGGCAGAACTCCCCCGTCCGGCGGTCCCCCGCGCACGTGACGCGCGGAGCCGGGCCGGGCCGCCGCTCAGCGGACCGTGAAGCGGACCGCGTTCTCCAGGAACGGGATCTCCAGCAACGGGCTGGGCTCCATGACCAGCGCGAGCAGGGTGATGGCCAAGCCCAGCAGGCCGTACGTGACCATGTCGGTGAAGCGGGAGCGCACCGCGAGCATGCCCACGGAGGGCAGTGCGCGGCGCAGCACCGACGCGGCGATCAGGGCGATGCCGATCATCAGGCAGCCCGCGCGCGGGTGTCCCGTCGCGGTGGCCAGCAGGCCGCCCGCGGTCGCCGCGAGGACGGACAGCATCGGCCACTGGCGGGCCGGTGCGGGCGCGTCGCCGGGCGCGGTGCGGCCGCCGCCCTCGGGGCGGGCGGTGCCCCGGGTGACGGAGGGGAAGCGGCGGGAGCGGCCCGCGGCGGTCGTGGCCCCGGGCCCGGAGGGCGCCGCAGGCCCCGTGGGCCCCGTGGTGTCCTCGGGGCCCGCCGCGGCGGAGTCCTCGCGCTCAGCCCGCACTGGGGGCGATCCGCTCGGCCGCCTCGACGACGTTGACGAGCAGCTGCGCCCGGGTCATGGGGCCGACGCCGCCCGGGTTCGGGGAGATCCAGCCGGCCACCTCGGCGACGCCGGGGTGCACGTCCCCGACGATCTTGCCGTTCTCGTCGCGGCTGACGCCGACGTCGAGGACGGCCGCGCCCGGCTTCACGTCCTCGGGCTTGACCAGGTGCGGCACACCGGCCGCCGCCACGACGATGTCGGCGCGGCGCAGCAGCCCGGAGAGGTCGCGCGTCCCGGTGTGGCACAGGGTCACGGTCGCGTTCTCCGACTTGCGGGTCAGGAGCAGGCCGATGGACCGGCCGACGGTGATGCCCCGGCCGAGGACGACGACGTGCGCGCCGTTGATCTCCACGCCGTGGTGGCGCAGCAGTTCGACGATGCCGTACGGGGTGCAGGGAAGCGGGCCCGGCTCGTTCAGGACCAGCCTGCCGAGCGACATCGGGTGCAGGCCGTCGGCGTCCTTCAACGGGTCCATCAGTTCCAGCACCCGGTTGGTGTCGATGCCCTTGGGGAGCGGGAGTTGCACGATGTAGCCGGTGCACTGCGGGTTGGCGTTCAGCTCGCGCACGACCTCCTCGATGTCCTCCTGGGAGGCCGTCGCGGGCAGCTCGCGCTGGAGGGAGGCGATGCCCACCTCGGCGCAGTCCTTGTGCTTGCCGTTGACGTACCAGCGGCTGCCCGGGTCGTCGCCGACCAGCAGGGTGCCGAGTCCCGGGGTGATGCCCCGGGTCTTGAGCGCCGCCACGCGGGCGGTCAGTTCGGACTTGATCGCGGCTGCGGTGGCCTTGCCGTCGAGAATCTGGGCGGTCATGGCTCCATCCTCCCGGATGGACCGGTCCCGGTTCCAGTCGCATCCGCCGTGCGGCCGGTCCGATTCCTTGGTTGCACTTGCACAACGAGTACCCGGGCCGCCACGCGGCGGCTGGACAAGTCCGCCCCGATCGGACGACGATGGCCGGAAGATGTGCCGCGGGCAGTGCCGGGGGGCGGGCCGCACGACTTGCAGCGATTCCTCCGAGCGTGCCGTGCGTCCCCGCACTTCCACGGAGGAACACCCCAGATGAGTTTCGGCGACCCGAACAACCCGTACGGGCAGCAGCCGCAGGGCCAGCCCGGTTACGGCTACCCGCAGCAGCCGCCCCAGGGCATACCGCCGCAGGGTGGCTACGCCTACCCGCAGCAGACCCCCCAGGCCTACCCGGCCGGCCCCGGCTACCCGGGCGCGGGCGCCCACGTACCGATGCCCGGCGGCGTCAAGGGCGCCCGTGTCGTCCTCTTCGTCCTCGGCGGGTTCCAGGCCCTGGTCGGCGTGCTCGCCCTCGTCGGCGGCGCCCTGTTCGCCACGGCTCTGTCCGAATCCTCCAGCTCCTCGACGAGCGAAGCGGGAGCCCTCGCGGGGAGTGTGATCGTCGGCATCGGCATCGCCGTCATCCTCCTGTCCCTGTGGCCGATCCTGACCGCCGCCAAGCTGAGCAAGGGCCGCGGCGGGGTCCGGGTCTCCGGGATCATCTTCGGCTCGCTCCAGACCCTCTTCGCCGTGCTGAGCGTGATCGGCAACGCCGTCTCGCTCTCCGACCCGCACGCGGCCGGCGCCGCCGTGCTCTCGCTGCTCATCGCGCTGGTCTCGTTGGGTCTGGGCCTCTGGATCCTGATCGGCCTGGCCAATTCGGCCGCGAGCGTCTACTTCAAGCGCCCGCTGTACTAGGACACCCGGCGTGTCCCGCCGGCTTACGGGATCCGTAGGCCGCACGAGACGGCGAAGGCCGCGTCCCGCACTGTCGCGGGGCGCGGCCTTCGCCGTCTGCGGGTACCGGCGGGGTACCCGTGGGGCTCAGTGGAAGAAGTGCCGGGTTCCGGTGAAGTACATCGTCACGCCCGCCGCCTTCGCGGCCTCGACGACCTGCTCGTCGCGGACGGAACCGCCCGGCTGGGCCACGGCCTTGATGCCCGCGGCCGTCAGGATCTCCAGCCCGTCCGGGAAGGGGAAGAAGGCGTCGGACGCGGCGTACGAGCCCTGCGCGCGCTCGGCGCCCGCCCGCTCGACGGCCAGCTTCGCCGAGTCCACGCGGTTGACCTGGCCCATGCCGACGCCGACCGAGGCGCCGTCCTTGGCGAGCAGGATCGCGTTGGACTTGACGGCGCGGCAGGCCTTCCACGCGAAGGCGAGCTCGGCGAGCTCGTCCGCGGAGAGCGCCTCACCGGTGGCGAGCGTCCAGTGGGCCGGGTCGTCGCCCTCGGCCTGCAGGAGGTCGGACTGCTGGAGCAGCACGCCGCCGGAGACGGGCTTGAGGTCGCCCGGCTGGTGCGGGGTGCCGGCCACCTTCAGGACGCGGATGTTCTTCTTCTTGGCCAGGATCTCGACGGCGCCCGGCGCGTAGTCGGGGGCCGCGATGACCTCGGTGAAGATCTCCGAGACCTGTTCGGCGAGCTCGACGGTCACGGGGCGGTTGACGGCGATGACGCCGCCGAACGCGGACAGCGGGTCGCAGGCGTGCGCCTTGCGGTGGGCCGCGGCGACGTCCTTCTTGTCCACGGCGATGCCGCACGGGTTGGCGTGCTTGATGATCGCGACGCAGGGCTCTTCGTGGTCGTAGGCGGCGCGGCGGGCGGCCTCGGTGTCCACGTAGTTGTTGAAGGACATCTCCTTGCCGTGCAGCTGCTCGGCGTTGGCGAGCCCGCCCGGCGAGCCGTCCGTGTAGAGGGCGGCGGCCTGGTGGGGGTTCTCGCCGTAGCGGAGGGTCGACTTGCGCTCCCACGCGCCGGCCAGGAACTCGGGCAGCACGGCCTGCGGCTCCGGGGCGTACGCGTTCGTGAACCAGGAGGCCACGGCGACGTCGTAGGCGGCGGTGTGCTGGAAGGCCTCGGCGGCGAGCCGCTTGCGGGCGGTGAGGTCGAAACCGCCGTCCTGGGCGGCCGCGAGCACGGCGTCGTAGCGCGCCGGGCTGGTGACGACCGCCACCGAGGGGTGGTTCTTGGCGGCGGCGCGGACCATGGAGGGGCCGCCGATGTCGATCTGCTCCACGCACTCGTCCGGGGTCGCGCCCGACTGGACGGTCGCGAGGAAGGGGTAGAGGTTGACGACCACCAGGTCGAAGGGCTCGACGCCCAGCTCGGCGAGCTGGTTGCGGTGGTCCTCCAGGCGCAGGTCGGCGAGGATGCCGGCGTGCACGCGCGGGTGCAGGGTCTTGACGCGGCCGTCCAGGCACTCGGGGAAGCCGGTCAGCTCCTCGACCTTGGTGACGGGCACCCCGGCGGCGGCGATCTTCGCGGCGGTGGACCCGGTCGAGACGAGCGCGACACCGGCCTCGTGCAGGCCGCGGGCCAGCTCTTCCAGTCCCGTCTTGTCGTAGACGCTGACGAGCGCGCGCCGGATCGGGCGCTTCGACGCGGTGAGGTCGTCGTTCTCTACGGTCACGGTCTCTGCGGTCCCTGCGGCCTCTGCGGCGGTCACTGGATTGTTACCTTTCGTCCCTCGATGCGGTAGCCGTGCCGGGCCAGGCGCCCCACGACGTCGACGAGCAGCTCGCGCTCGACTTCCTTGATCCGCTCGTGCAGAGCGGATTCGTCCTCTTCGTCCCGAACCTCGACCACACCCTGGGCGATGATCGGACCGGTGTCCACGCCCGCGTCCACGAAGTGGACGGTGCAGCCGGTGACCTTCGCGCCGTAGGCGAGGGCGTCCCGTACGCCGTGGGCGCCGGGGAAGGCCGGGAGCAGCGCGGGGTGGGTGTTGACGAACCGGCCGCCGAAGCGGCCGATGAACTCCGGCCCCACGATCTTCATGAACCCCGCCGAGATCACGAGGTCCGGCGCGTGGGCGGCGGTGGCCGCGGTCAGGGCCGCGTCCCACTCCGCACGGCTCGGATGGGCCTTGACCGGGCACACGAAGGTGGGGATCCCGGCCTTCTCGGCGCGCTCCAGGCCGGCGATGCCGTCGCGGTCGGCCCCCACGGCGACGACTTCGGCGCCGAAGCCCTCGGCTCCGCCGGGGTGGGCGTCGATGGCGTCGAGCAGGGCCTGGAGGTTGGTGCCGGATCCGGAGACCAGCACGACCAGGCGGGAGGCGGCCATGGGAGGCCCTTTCTCGCGCGGGGGCGCCGCCCGGCCTGAGCTGGGAGCGCGTCGTTCGTCTTGTGTGATCGTATGAAACTTCGGGTCGCCGCTATACGGGGGACCATACGAAGCCACCGACCGCCTGCAACGATACCGGCACACCGGACGGCCCCCGAGGGACGGGGGCGCGGGCGGGCGGTAGCGTCTGGCATACATGCCTCAAACAGGCCTCCGACGTCCCAGCGACGTCCACGACACAGGGGATGAAACACACCCGATGCCGGACCGCCGCCAGCCCGACCCCTCCCCCGACGACAACCCCTTCGCGGCGCCCCCGGAAGGCCGGCCCGACCAGCACTGGGAGCCGCGCACCGGCGGCGACGGCGGTCCCGGTCAGGGGCCGGTCGAGGACCCCGGGTCCGGGCCGGCGCGCTGGGACCCGACGGACCCGGTCCAGCGGCGCGCCCGGTACGCGCTGCTGGCCGGCATGTGGGGATTCTTCTTCGGGGTCTTCGGCATCCCGTCGGTGGGACTGCTGCTGGGCGCGCTCGCCTTGTACTGGGGGATCAGCGCGCTGCGCGGGACGCCGGCGAAGCCGGCCGCAGAGGGCGCACGGGAGGGCTCGGACCCGGCCGTCGCCAAGGGCGGACTGGCCGCCCTCGGGGCCGCCGCCCGGCCCCAGCGGACCGCCGCGGTGAGCGGACTGGTCACCGCGACGCTGGCGGTGCTGCTGGCGGCGTCCTCGTACGCCGTGCAGCTGACGTACAAGGACTTCTACGTCTGCACGCAGGACGCCCTGACGAAGTCGGCGGAGCTGCAGTGCAACGACCTGCTGCCGGACAACGTCATCGGGAAGATGCTCCGGGTCCAGCGGTAGCGGGCCCCCGGCCGGCCGGGCGGGCGCCCGGAGCGCTACTCGGCCTCCCCGGCCCGCCCGCCCGGCCCGGGCCGGGCGGGCTCGGGGCCGGCCCGTCCGGGATCCTTCCCGGGCTTGCGGCGGACCAGTACGCGGGCACCGGCCACGGGGGGCACGAGCTGCCCGGCGGCCCGCGCCGGCGGTGACTGCGACGGCTCCGCGGGCAGCGCGGGGATGGGGATCGGGGTCAGGTCCAGCTTGAGGCCGGGCATGACCAGCACGGGCCGCTTCGGCGGCGCGGCCACGGGCGCCGCCGCACGCGGCGACGCCGTCAGGGGCCAGGGGGAATCCCGTGGAACCACCGGCGGCACCACCGGCGGCACCACCGGCGGGGCCTGCGCCGGCGCCTCGGCCGGCCGGGAGGAGAAATCCGGGACCAGGGTCCCCGCCGCCCGGCGCAGGGCCGCCCAGCGGACCTCCCGCACGCCGCTGTCGTGCCAGCCGTCCTCGCCCCCCGTGTCCGCCGCCCGCGCCAGGTCCCTCGCGGGCCGGTTGCGCCACCCGTGCACGGTCACCGCCAGCGGGACCGCGAGCACCAGGGTCCAGGCCAGGGCCGCCCCGCCCGCCTGCCACCACACCGGGCCGAACGCGGCCAGGTCGCGGGAGCCGAGCGGCCCCCCGGAGACCGCGGCGAGCCCGGCCGTGGCCAGCGCGCACACCGCCGCGCCCAGGGCCGCGGTGAGCGCGGTCTCCCCGTACGAGACGTCTCGCGCCCGGCGTACCGCGAACCAGCCCACCGCCAGCCCGGCCAGCACCGGCACTCCGGCGACGGCCCAGGTCAACGGCGTGCCGGGGCCGTCCGGAGGCAACGCCGCGAGCAGGGGGAAACGCGGCAGGGCGGGCGAGCCGCCGAAGCCGAGCGGGGTCGCGGCGGCTCCGGTGCCGAGGGCGAAGCCGGGGCCGAGTGCGTAGGCCGCACCCCAGACGACCGCGTTCGGGATCAGGGTGAGGGCGAGCAACAGCACTGCGAAGCGGCCCGACCAGCCGCCGGTCAGCGCCCCGAAGGACCCCTGCACCTCCGCGCCGTGCCAGGCCAGCGAGGCGCCGACCACCAGGGCTCCGCCGCACAGGAGGACCAGGACCCCGGCGGCGCCCGCGCGCAGCGCGAGCTCGTAGCGCGGGCGGGTGAGCCGGCCGGGCAGTTGCCCGAGCGGCCTCCCCCGGGCTTCCCAGACTCCGCCGGCGGCGGCGAGGGCCGCGACCAGCGGGAGGTGCCAGGCCGCGCTGAGCGGGTCGGCGGGCATCGGCCCGGCGGCGGCGTACACGGTGGCCAGGACGCCGACACCGAGGTAGCCGCAGAGGACGGCGGAGAACACGACACCGGCCGGCAGCGGCTGGGCCCCGCGCGGATCCTCCTCGGCGGCGCTGCCGAGCCGGGCGGCGCGCCGGATGAGGAGCGCGGGCAGTGCGATGAGCAGCAGCGGGATCACGCCGACGGGGGCCGGCACCCCGGAGAGCGTCTCGTAGCGGACCAGCTCGGTGCCGTGCGCGAGCAGCCAGAGGCCCGCGGCGAGGTGCAGGGCGCCGCCGGGGCCGCTGTCGGGGTACGGGGAGCTGATCCACAGCACGATGACGAGCACGGCGAGGAAGCCGAGCCCGAGTCCTGCGGCGACGGCTCCCCCCACGACGCAGGCGGCGGCCGCCGGCGAGCGGCGCCGCGCGGGGGCCCTTGGGGCCGTAGGCAACGGGGTCCCGCGTTCGGTCACTTGGGTCACCCCGCCATGGTGCCAACGACACGCGCTATGGGCGGGTAACAGGCGAATGACCGTGGTGTCGCTCAATATACGCTTATGTACTTTTTCGCTCAGGGCGTCCGGGCCGCGGGGAGTGTGGCATGACACAAAGCGTCACGGAGCCGGGCCTTCCCACCCCGAAGGAACGCCGGCGCCTGCGCGAAGCGGCCGAGCTGACCCACGAGGAGGTCGCGGCGGCGGTGGGCGTCACCGCGACCACGGTGCGCTCCTGGGAAACGGGCCGCACCGCCCCCCGGGGCCGCAAGCGCGAGGCCTACGTGAAGCTCCTGACCCGCCTCGCCACCACCGCCCCCGACCAGGAGGCGGCGCCCGCCGAGTCCCGTCTGGACGGAGCGCCGACCCCGGCCGACACGGTCGGCCCGGACACCGACGCCGCGTCAGGAGCGAACGCCGGGCGGGATCCGGACCTCTCGGCCGACGCCTCGACCGACGCCTCGACCGACCCGGCCGGGCCCACCGCGGACACGGTGTCGGCGGCGGCCCCCGACTCCGCACCGCCGACGGGTGAACCACAGGACGCGACCAGCCTTGCGGATCAGGTCGCGGACGCCGCGTCAGACGTGGACCCCGGCTCCGGACGGGCCGACGGCGCCATCGGCCCGGTGGCGGCCGCCGGCACGGACGCTGACGGCGAGTCGGCCGCAGCCGCCGACGCGTACGGGGGGCGGTTCGCGCCGCGCACGCGCGGCCTCGCACGGCCCTTCAGCGCGCAGACCCGGCCCAAGGCAGCGGTCAAGCGTGCCGCCAGACCCCCCGCCGGGGTCCCCCGGCACGAGGCCAAGACCGGCGGCAAGACCTCCGCCGGCGGCGGTGGCGGTAGCGGTAGCGGTAGCGGTAGCGGTAGCGGTAGCGGCACCCTCGGCCCCGGCGCCCCGCTGCCCCCGGGCCCGGGCACGCCCCCGGATCCCGGTGCGGGCGCGGGTGCGGGGGCCTTTCCGGGCGCTGACACCGACGCGCTCCCGGGCGCAGACCCCTACGCGGGCACGGACGCGGGCAGGAGCGCCGGCCCCGACGCGAACAGGGATGCGGACGCTGCCGCGCGCGCGAGCGCAGGGCCCGACCCGGGCACGGCTGCCGGCGCGGACGCCGACGCACGCCTGAGCGCAGACCCGGGCGCGGGCAAGGCTGCCGGCGCGGGCGAGGGCGCCGGCCTTCCCCCGGCCCGAGCCGAGGGGTCGGGCGCGGAGGCGGACGAGGAGGCGGAGGGGGGGCCGGGCTCCGGGCCGGGCGAAGCCGGGCCGGGCGACTCGGCGCCGGGCACGGGGACCCGTACCGCGCCGCAGAACGTCGCCGCCGAGGCCTTCGACGCCCTCTACGCCCGTACCGCCGCCGCCCTCGCGCGCCAGGCCTACCTCCTGACCGGCCGCCGCGTCCTCGCCCAGGAGGCCGTCGAGCGTGCCTTCCTCCAGGCCTGGCAGCGCTGGCCCGAGGTCGCCACCGACCCGGACCCGGTCGGCTGGGTGCGCGCGGTGGTGTACGAGTACGCGCTCTCCCCCTGGCACTGGTTCAGGCGTGACCACCGGCGCGCCGACAAGCCCCCGGCCGACCCCGCCGACCGCGTCCTCCTGGACGCGATGCTCGCGCTGCCGCCGGCCCAGCGCCGTACGGTGCTCCTCTACGACGGCGTCGGCCTGGACCTCCCCGACACCGCCGCCGAGACCGAGGCCACCACGCCGACCGCCGGCGGCCGGCTCGTCCACGCGCACGCCTACCTCGCCGACCGGCTGCCCGAACTGGCCGACGCCGCACCCGAGAAGCAGTCCGCGCTGCTGCGCGAGCGGCTCGGCACCCTGCGGCCCGCCGGACGACTGGAGCTGCGCGCGGCAGCCTCCGTACGGGCAGCCGGCGAACACCGGGCCCGGTTCTGGGCGCGGACGGCCCTCGGGGTGACGGCGGTCATCGCCGCCGCCACGGCCTATACGGCGGTGACCGCGCCGACCGAGTACCAGCCGCCGCTCGCGCCCGGCGCGAGCGTGTCGGGCGTGCCCCCGCTCAGCGGCCCGCAGCAGCTCAGCGACGAGGGCCGGCACCTGCACGACAAGCTCGTCTCCGACCCGGCGGCCGGACCCGCCCGGGTCTCGCCCCTGCCCGGGTGAGGACGGAACCGCACGAGGCCGCCACGCGAGGGGAACGGGCGTGGCCCGCACCCCTTCACAGGGTGCGGGCCACGCCCGTTCTCGCGTACGCGGTGGCGTACGGGACGACTACTGCGCGGCGCTGAGGATCTCGCGCGCCAGCTTCGCCGTCTCGGTCGGCGTCTTGCCGACCTTCACGCCCGCGGCCTCGAGGGCTTCCTTCTTGGCCTGCGCGGTGCCCGAGGAACCGGAGACGATGGCGCCGGCGTGGCCCATGGTCTTGCCCTCGGGGGCGGTGAAGCCCGCGACGTAGCCGACGACCGGCTTGGTGACGTGCTTGGCGATGTAGTCCGCCGCACGCTCCTCGGCGTCGCCGCCGATCTCGCCGATCATGACGATCAGGTCGGTGTCGGGGTCCGCCTCGAACGCCTCGAGGGCGTCGATGTGCGTGGTGCCGATGACCGGGTCGCCACCGATGCCGACGGCCGAGGAGAAGCCGATGTCACGGAGCTCGTACATCATCTGGTAGGTCAGCGTGCCGGACTTGGACACGAGACCGATGCGGCCGGGCTTGGTGATGTCGCCCGGGATGATGCCGGCGTTGGACTGGCCGGGGGTGATCAGACCCGGGCAGTTCGGGCCGATGATCCGCGTCTTGTTGCCCTTGGCGCTCGCGTACGACCAGAAGGCGGCGGAGTCGTGCACCGCGATGCCCTCGGTGATGACGACGGCCAGCGGGATCTCGGCGTCGATGGCCTCGACGACGGCGGCCTTGGCGAAGGCCGGCGGGACGAAGAGGACGGAGACGTTGGCACCCGTCTTCTCCATCGCCTCGGCGACGGAGCCGAAGACGGGGATCTCGGTGCCGTCGAAGTCGACGGTGGTGCCGGCCTTGCGCGGGTTCACGCCGCCGACGATGTTGGTGCCGTCAGCCAGCATCAGCTTGGTGTGCTTCATGCCCGTGGCACCGGTCATGCCCTGGACGATGACCTTGCTGTCCTTGTTGAGGAAGATAGCCATGTGAGTCTTTGACCTCTGCCCTTACTTCGCAGCCGCGAGCTCGGCGGCCTTGTCGGCCGCGCCGTCCATGGTGTCCACGCGCTGCACCAGCGGGTGGTTGGCGTCCGAGAGGATCTTGCGACCCAGCTCGGCGTTGTTGCCGTCGAGGCGGACGACCAGCGGCTTGGTGACCGCCTCGCCCTTGTCCTCGAGCAGCTGCAGCGCCTGGACGATGCCGTTGGCGACCTCGTCACACGCGGTGATGCCACCGAAGACGTTGACGAACACGGACTTGACGTCCGGGTCGCCCAGGATGATCTCGAGACCGTTGGCCATGACGGCGGCGGAAGCGCCACCGCCGATGTCCAGGAAGTTGGCGGGCTTGACGCCGCCGCCATTCACCGACGTGTACGCCTCGCCGGCGTAGGCGACGACGTCGAGGGTGCTCATGACGAGACCCGCGCCGTTGCCGATGATGCCGACCTCGCCCTCGAGCTTGACGTAGTTGAGGTTCTTCGCCTTGGCGGCGGCCTCGAGCGGGTTCGCGGCGGCGTGGTCCACGAACTCCTCGTGGCCCGGCTGGCGGAACTCGGCGTTCTCGTCGAGCGAGACCTTGCCGTCGAGCGCGATGACGTCGCCGGAGGCGACCTTCGCGAGCGGGTTGACCTCGACGAGGAGCGCGTCCTCGGCGATGAAGGTCGCCCACAGGGTCACGAGGACCTCGGCGACCTTCTCGGCGACCTCGGCCGGGAACTGCGCCAGGGCGACGATCTCGCGGGCCTTCTCGATGGTCACGCCCTCGTTGGCGTTCACCGGGACCTTGGCGAGCTTCTCCGGGGTCTCCTCGGCGACCTGCTCGATGTCCATGCCGCCCGCGACCGAGGCCATGGCCAGGAAGGTGCGGTTGGTGCGGTCGAGGAGGTACGAGACGTAGTACTCCTCCAGGATCTCCGGAGCGGTCTCGGCGATCATCACCTTGTGGACCGTGTGGCCCTTGATGTCCATCCCGAGGATGTCCGTCGCGCGAGCGACGGCCTCGTCCGGGGTGGCGGCGAGCTTGACGCCGCCGGCCTTGCCGCGGCCTCCGACCTTCACCTGCGCCTTGACGACCGACTTGCCACCCATGCGCTCGGTGGCCTCGCGGGCTGCCTCAGGCGTGTCGATGACTTCACCGGCCAGCACCGGTACACCGTGCTTGGCGAAGAGGTCCCTCGCCTGGTACTCGAACAGGTCCACGCGCGTCCGTCCCTTGTCTTTTTAAAGATTCGCAGTGATTCGCGGTTGTCTGCTATCTGCGTGGGCGTGCCGCGGAGGGCAACGTGACGGCGCTGTCACAAGGAAGGCGCACACGGTGACCGTGGACGCGGCATGTCCGTCCCGCAGGTTATCCCCGTGGGACGTAGGTCCCTAAATCGCAGATCACACCTGAGCGGTGATACCTGTCACAGATCGCCTCACGGTTGAACTGCGTCTTCGTGTGATCTGCCGATGCGCGGGCACTCCTACGGGGCCCCGCGCGGCCGCCCCGGACGGGGCGGCCCGGGCGGCCGGCCGGTCACGGGACGGGCAGCGGCCGCTTCTCCAGCGCCGCGGCCATGACCTCCGGGAACAGGTCGGGTGTGCAGGCGAAGGCCGGGGCGCCGAGCGCGGCGAGGGCGGCGGCGTGTTCGCGGTCGTAAGCGGGCGCTCCCTCGTCGGACAGCGCGAGCAGGGTCACGAACTCCACCCCCGCGCCCTTCATCGCCGCGACCCGCTTCAGCATCTCGTCGCGTATCCCGCCCTCATAGAGATCACTGATGAGGACCACGACCGTGTCGGCAGGACGGGTGATCTTCGACTGGCAGTAGGCGAGCGCGCGGTTGATGTCCGTGCCGCCGCCGAGCTGGGTGCCGAAGAGCACGTCGACCGGATCGTCGAGCTGGTCGGTGAGATCCACGACAGCGGTGTCGAAGACGACGAGGCGGGTCGCGATCGAACGCATCGACGCCAGCACCGCCCCGAAGACCGAGGCGTAGACGACGGAGGCCGCCATCGAACCCGACTGGTCGATGCAGAGGACCACCTCCTTCTTCACCGCCCGCGCGGCCCGGCTGTAACCGACCAGCCGCTCGGGGACGACCGTGCGGTACTCGGGGAGGTAGTTCTTCAGATTCGCCCGGATGGTCCGGTCCCAGTCGATGTCCGCGTGCCGGGGCCGGCTGATCCGGGCGGACCGGTCGAGCGCGCCGGTGAGCGTGGCGCGGGTCCGGGCCGCGAGCCGCTTCTCCAATTGCCCGACCACTTTGCGGACCACGGCCCGGGCGGTCTCCCGGGTCGTCTCGGGCATCGCCTTGTTGAGGGAGAGCAGGGTCCCGACGAGGTGCACGTCCGGCTCGACCGCCTCCAGCATCTCGGGCTCCAGCAGCAGCGCGGACAGCCCCAGCCGCTGGATCGCGTCCCGCTGCAGGACCTGCACCACCGAAGTGGGGAAGTACGTACGGATGTCCCCGAGCCAGCGCGCCACGTTCGGCGCGGAGCCGCCGAGCCCTGCCGAACGCTCCCCCGCCCGCTTGCGCCCCCCGGCGCCGGCGCCCCCGTACAGCGCCCCCAGCGCGGCATCCATCCCGGCGTCCGCCCCGCTCAGCGCGCAGCCGGTCCCGTCCGCCTCTCCGCCGCCGAGCACCAGCCGCCACCGCCGCACCCGCTCGTCCCCGCCGCCACCCGGTCCCGCCGCCACCGCGTCCCCCACACCAGCCATCTGCCCGTCCCCTTCTCTCGTCACAGCCACCACCCGTTCAGCCGACGCATTACCTCCCCACCCGCCCCGCCGCCTCCCGCGGGGCTCCCGCCAGGAGGAGGCGGACCAGGTCCACCACCGCGTCCGCCCGGTCCACGTCCAGCTCCGGGTCGAAGCCCGCCGGAGCGGAGCCGGGACCGGCCGCGGCCCGCCCGCCGGCCGGCCCCCGCCGGACCAGCTCCCCGAGCGTCCTCTTCACTCCCGCCTCGTACGCCCCGAACGTCCGCCGCAGCAACGGCAGCACGTCGACGAACGCCCGCTCCGGCACCGACACCAGCCAGCTGTCGATCAGCCCCAGCAGCCGCTCGTCGTGGACCAGCAGCGTGCCGCCCGAGCCGCCGCCCGCGAAGCCCTCGATCCAGCCCGCCGCATCGGCCGGCGCGGACGCCGGGGACAGCGACAGCCCCATCAGCCGGGCGGTTTCCTCGGGCGGCAGCCGCCCGTCGTCGAGGAGCAGCCGCGCGGCCCGGCCACGTATCAGGCCGGGGACGGTGTCCCGCCCGGCCAGCGTCCGCAGCACCGCCGACCAGCGCTCCCGCAGGCCGCCCGGCTCCTCGCAGTCCAGGAGTCCGATCGCGCCGTGGACGCCGTCCACGTGCCCCCGCAGCTCGGCCGCCGCGTCGGCGTCCAGCCCTGCCGCGCAGGCGGGCGGCAGCGCCACGCATATCCGTTCCGCGAGCCCGGCCGCGACCGTCCCCAGCGCCGCCGCGTCGGTGCCTCGTACGTCCCCGTAGCGCAGCGAACGGGCCAGCGCGGGCAGCGCCTTCGCCAGTCCCGCCACGTCCGTGTCCAGGGCGGCCCGGTCGGCGAGCGCCCGCAGGACGGCCGGCAGTGCCTCGGAGAGCCCGGCCAGCAGGCACCGCTCGGCCAGGGCGGTGACCTCGCCCAGCTCCCCGGCGGCCGCCGCGTCGGCCTCGGCCCGGGCGGTGGCGGCCCCGAGGACGGTGGTCCCCCAGATGCCGGCTTCGGCCACCCGCACCGCGAGCTCGGGCTCCCAGCGCAGGCGCCAGGTCTCCCGGAAGGTGCCCGTGCTCCCCCGCGAGGCCGCCGGTACGCCCCAGCCGATGCCGAGCAGCCGCAGCCGGTGCAGGAGGAGGGACTTGGCGGCGTCGGTGTCCTTGCGCAGGTCGAGCTCCAGCTCCCGGTCCTGTGCCTCGGCCTTGAGGCGCAGGGAGCGCTGCTGCCGGGTCAGGTCGCGTTGGAGGGGTACGACGGGCGTCGCGTCCGGGACTTCGCCGAGCACGTCTCCGACGACGAGCCGGTCCTCGATCAGTGCGAGCGGTATGTCGGAGCCTTCGCACATGACGGCCCGGACCGCTTCCAGGGTCTCCGTCAGCCCCGCCACCGGCCGGCCCCGCATCGCGGCCAGTGTGTCGGCGAGCCGGACCGCTTCGATGACGTGTGCCGGGGAGACCTGCCGGTCCTCCTCGCGCAACAGGCCGGCGACCTTCGTCATCCACCGCTCGACGGGCCGGTCCCGGGCGGCGAAGAGGTGCGCGTACCAGCCGGGCGAGGTGATGCCGGCCCCGTATCCGCCGGCGCGGGCGAGGCGCCGGTGGGTCCAGGGGACCCAGGTGGTCTCCACCTTGACCTTGGGCAGTCCGGTGAGCAGTGCCTTGTCGGCGGCCGCGGTGGTCTTCGCCCGGAGGGCCGGGACGTGCCAGGCCCCGCAGACGACGGCGTACGCGTCGCCGAACTCGCGGCGCGCGGCCCGCATCCGCTGGCGCATGTACGCCTCGCGCACCAGGTCCCGGTGGTGGCCGCCGGCTCCGTACTCCTCGCGCAGGGCGCCCATGGCCTCTGCGAGCGCCTCGAACACGGCCAGTGGGTCGGTGTCCGGGCCGGCCGTGCCCCGGTGTTCGACGACGTCCTCCCACCAGCGTTCGGGGTCGTCGTACCCGGCGGTCCCGGCGAGCACGGCGAGCGGGTCCAGGCGTACGGACGCGGACGCCCCGTCGTCCCCCTCCCCGTCCTGCGCCCCGTGTCCCTGCCCGTCCGCCGGCACGGCCAGCGAGTGCGCGGCGGGGAGGTCGATGAACCGGACCGGCACGTCCCGCGTCTGCGCCCACCGGATGGCGGCCCACTCCGGGGAGAAGCCGGCCAGGGGCCAGAAGGCGGCCCGGCCGGGGTCGTCGGCGGCGTGCGCCAGGAGTGCGACGGGCGGCCGCATCCCGGGGTCGGCGGCCAGCGGCAGCAGCGCGTCCCCCTCGGGCGGCCCCTCGATGAGCACCGCCGCCGGCCGCGCCGCGTCGAGGGCGGCCCGGACCGCGCGGGCCGATCCCGGCCCGTGGTGCCGCACGCCCAGCAGCAGCGGCCCTCCCCCGGGCCCCGTCACGCCTTCCGCCGCCCGGGGGCTCTTCACGGCGGGCGTGCTCATACCGTCACCTCCCGGCAGGCGCGGTAGAAGTCCTTCCAGCCGTCGCGCTCCCGGACCACCGCCTCCAGGTATTCCTGCCAGACGACCTTGTCGGCGGCCGGGTCCCGCACGACGGCCCCGAGGATGCCGGCGGCCACGTCGGAGGGGCGCAGCACGCCGTCCCCGAAGTGGGCGGCGAGGGCGAGGCCGCCCGTGACGACCGAGATGGCCTCGGCGGTGGACAGGGTGCCGCTGGGCGACTTGACCTTCGTACGGCCGTCGTCGGTGACACCGCCGCGCAGCTCGCGGAAGACGGTGACGACACGGCGGATCTCCTCGAGGCCCTCGGGTGCGGCGGGCAGGTCGAGGGCGCGGCCCATCTCGTCGACGCGGCGGGCGACGATGTCGACTTCGGCGTCGGCGGTGGCGGGCAGCGGGAGGACGACGGTGTTGAAGCGGCGGCGCAGCGCGCTGGAGAGCTCGTTCACGCCGCGGTCGCGGTCGTTGGCGGTGGCGATGAGGTTGAAGCCGCGCACGGCCTGCACCTCTTGGCCGAGCTCCGGTATCGGGAGCGTCTTCTCGGACAGGACGGTGATGAGGGTGTCCTGGACGTCGGCGGGGATGCGGGTCAGCTCTTCGACGCGGGCGGTCATGCCCTCGGCCATGGCCCGCATGACGGGGCTCGGTACGAGGGCTTCGCGGCTGGGGCCGTGGGCGAGGAGGCGGGCGTAGTTCCAGCCGTAGCGGATGGCCTCCTCGGGGGTGCCGGCCGTGCCCTGGACGAGGAGGGTGGAGTCGCCGCTGACGGCTGCGGCGAGGTGCTCGGACACCCAGGTCTTGGCGGTGCCGGGGACTCCGAGGAGCAGGAGGGCCCGGTCGGTGGCGAGGGTGGTGACGGCGACTTCGACGATGCGGCGCGGTCCCACGTACTTGGGCGTGATGACCGTTCCGTCGGTGAGCGTGCCGCCCTGCAGGTACGTCGCCACGGCCCACGGGGAGAGCTTCCAGCGGGTCGGGCGCGGCCGGTCGTCGGCCGCGGCCAAGGCTTTCAGTTCGTGTGCGAAGGCGTCTTCGGCGTGCGGTCGCAGCGCCTCTGCGGTGGTCTCGTTCCCGGTCGTGTCCATGGTCCCCCTCCAATGCTCCGCAGCCGCTTCCGACTGCTGCAACCACGATGCACCCGACCACTGACAACGGGCCCCGGCAGATGCGTCGTTGCAGGTCAGGGCGATTGTCAGTGAGGGTCCGTACGGTGGAACACATGACTGAGCAGGGGGTTCGCTGGACAGCGGAACAGGTACTGGCTCTGGCTCCTGACGATGCGTCACGCAAGGCGGGGGCCAGACTCGGCGGGGCGGGGCCGTGGTCTCAGACGGGAGGTTCCGCTTCCGGTGCGGTGTGGGGGTTGTGCAAGGGCAGCGGCAGCAAGCCGTACCGGACGGTCGTCGATCTGTCGGGGCCCGCGTACAAGTGCTCCTGCCCGAGCCGGAAGTTCCCGTGCAAGCACGCGTTGGGGCTGCTGCTGCTCTGGGCGACGGAGGGGCTCGCGGATCCGGCCGGGGCTCCGGACTGGGCGGGCGAGTGGCTGGCGGAGCGGGCGGCGAAGGCCGCCCTGCCCGCCGCCCGCTCCGCCGCCGGGCCCGCCGACGCCGAAGCCGCCCGCAGGCGTGCGGAGCGGCGGGCGGCCCGGATCGGTGCGGGTGTCACCGAGCTGGAACAGCGGCTCGCCGATCTGGTGCGCGGCGGCCTCGCCGGTCAGGAGCAGGCGGGCTATGCCGCCTGGGAGGAGACGGCCGCCCGGATGGTCGACGCCCAGGCGCCCGGACTGGCGGGGCGGGTGAGGGAGTTGGGGACGATACCCAGTTGCGGCGCCGGCTGGCCCGCCCGGATGCTGGAGGAGGCCGCGCTGCTGCACCTGCTGGACCGGGCCTGGCTCGGTGTGTCCGGACTGCCGGAGCCACTGGCCGCGACGGTCCGCAGCAGGGTGGGGCTGCCCTCGGGGGCGGAGGGCGAGGCCGTACGGGACCGCTGGCTCGTGCTGGCCCAGTACGACACGGCGTCTCCCGACGGCCGCCTCACCACCCGCCGGATATGGCTGCGCGGGCTGGCGAGCGGACGGACGGCCCTGGTCCTGGACTTCGGCCCGCCCGGGCGTCCGCCCGGGCTGGCGCTGCCCGTCGGGCTGGTCCTGGATGCGGAAGCCCGCTTCCGGCCCGGCTCGGCGGGGCTGCGGGCCGATCTGGGCGAGCGGTTCGCGGCTGCCGAGCCGTGCGGAATCGCGCCGACGGGCGTGAGCACGGGCGCGGCACTCGAGGCGTACGGCGCGGCGCTGCGCGAGGACCCCTGGCTGGAGTCCTGGCCGGTGGTGCTCGGTCCGGTGGTGCCGATACCGGGGGGACAAACGGGAGGACAAACAGGAGGACAAGCAGGGGGACAAGCGGGGGAAACGGCCTGGCAACTCGCGGACGTGGAGGGGACGTCCGCCCTGCCCGTGCCCCTGTCCGGGGCCGGGAGCCGGACCCGGACGGGACTGTGGCAGCTGGCCGCGCTCTCGGGGGGCGGGCCGGTGACGGTGTTCGGAGAGTGCGGACACCGTGGATTCACCCCGCTGACGGCCTGGCAGCCGGGCTCTTCCGAGCCGGTGCCGCTGGGCTGAGCGGGTGCGGGGGGAGTAAGCGACGGCGCGGGGGCGCCGGCGTGCGTGAACTACGAGGCCGGGGGGCTTTTGTGGACGACAACCACGCCAGTTGAGAGCAGCCGCGACCACGCGGCGGCAGGGGTCACGGGGAAACGAGCTGCTCCGGTCCCGCGGAGGGGGCGGGACCGGAGCACGGACACGAAGAGGGAGGGGACCCGATGAACACGGCCACGAGAACGGATCAGGCACGGACCGAGCAGGCCCGGACGGGTCAGGCGCAGACGGATCAGACCCCGCGGGCGGGTCAGGACCGGCCGGAGGAAGCCCTCGGGGACTGGGAGGAACTGGTCGGAGCCGCACTGCTGGGCACCGACCGGCGCCAGGGCAGCCCCGAGGCGCTGCTCGGCGCGGCTGCCGTGCAGACGGTGCGGCGCCGGGCCGGGCTGCGGCCCGCCGAAGCGGGGCCCAGGCCCGAGCCGGCGCCGCGCGATCCGCGCCCGGCCCCGCCGGAGCCGGCCCGGCGGCGGCTCGCGCAGCTGCTGGCCGGCCGGACCGGCGCGGGCAGTGGCGGGCGGCGCGGAGCGACCCCGGATCTGACGGAGCTGCTGCCCCAGTGGCTGGCCGCCGCCGGGCAGCACGGCTACCGGGCTCCGGCTTCGCTGGTCCCCGCGCTGCTGGACGCCGCGCGGGCCCGCAGCGATCTCCGCCAGCAGGCGCTGGCCCTGGCGGGGGCGCGCGGACTGTGGCTGGCCCGGCTCAATCCGGACTGGCGGTTCGCGTTGCGCGGCGGCTCCGGAGCCGCCGGCGAACTACCCGACGCGACGGACGCGGCAGGGGTGGAACGGCTGTGGCAGGAGGGGCTGTTCGCGGAGCGGGTGGCCGTGCTCGGCCTCGTCCGGGCCCACGAACCGGCGGCCGCGCCGCGGCTGCTGGCGTCGACCTGGGCCTCCGAGCGTGCCGAGGACCGGCTGATGTTCCTCGACTCACTGCGCGCGGGGCTTTCGGCGGACGACGAACCGTTCCTGGAGGCGGCGCTGGACGACCGCAGCCGCAATGTCCGGGCGACCGCCGCCGAGCTGCTGTCCTCCCTGCCGGCCTCGGCGCTGGCGGGGCGGATGGCGGAGCGGGCGCTGGCCTGCGTGGGGCCGGAGGGGGTGACACCGCCGGCCGGGTTCGACGCGGGGATGCTGCGCGACGGGGTGGTCGAGCGGCCGCCCGCAGGGCGGGGGGAACGCGCCTGGTGGCTGGGGCAGTTGGTGGAGTCCGCGCCCCTGTCGTGCTGGCCCGAACGGTTCGGGGGGCTCGGCCCGGCGCAGATCGTGGCGCTGCCGATGGCGGAGGACTGGGCGGAGGAACTGCACGCGGCGTGGTGCCGGGCCGCGGTGCGCCAACGGGACCCCGCCTGGTCGCAGGCTCTGCTCGGCCCGGCGTCCGCACCGCCTGCGGCGGGCCCGGCGACGGCGTCGCTGGCGGAGCGGGCGAAGCTCCTGTCGATCCTGGGAGAGGCGGAGCGGGCGGCCTGGGTCGCGGAGTTCGTCCGGTCCCACGGCCTGTCGGAGGCGTTCCAGCTGCTCGGGGTGTGCGTTGTGCCGTGGGCGGGGGCGCTGGGGCGGGCGGTGGTCGATGCGCTCGACTCCGCGCGCGAGGCGGGCGGCTATCCGTGGAGTTTCAGCGGGGTGATGGGCTTGGCTGAGCGCTGCCTCGACCCCGCGGAGGCCGAGCGGCTGGACGCGCTGGCGGCCGAGCCGGTCGAAGCGGGGGGTGCGGCCGCGTACTGGGCGGAGGCCTTCCAGCGGATGGTGGCCACGCTCAGGCTCCGCGCGGCGATGCACGCGGAACTGACCCCGCCGGGGCCGTAGCCCCGGACCGGCGCCTCGGCGCCGGTGTGGGTGAGAGGTCGCTCCGAGCGCCGGCGGGGCTGGTTTTCCGGCCCCGCCGGCGTTGCGGCTACAGGGGTTGACGCACGTGGCCGCGGACCCAGTCCACGATGGCCGTCGTCGTCGCGCCCGGGGTGAAGATCTCCGCGACACCCTTCTCCTTGAGCGGAGCGATGTCCGCTTCCGGGATGATGCCGCCGCCGAACACCTTGATGTCCGCCGCGTCGCGCTCCGCGAGGAGTTCCAGCACGCGCGCGAACAACGTGTTGTGCGCGCCCGAGAGGATCGAGAGGCCGATCGCGTCGGCGTCCTCCTGGATCGCGGTGTCGACGATCTGTTCCGGGGTCTGGTGGAGGCCCGTGTAGATGACCTCCATGCCCGCGTCCCGCAGGGCCCGCGCGATCACCTTGGCACCCCGGTCGTGGCCGTCGAGACCAGGCTTGGCCACCACCACACGGATCGGACCGGTCACACCCATCGCACTGCCTCCCGAGTGAACGAACGTTAAGTACAGCATCGCGCACGCCGCCGTTTCGTGGTCGGCGCCGAGGGGGAAATCACACGTGGGATGACGCGCCGCCACTCCGTGCCGACAGCCGCACGGCACGGCGTGGCCGGCCGCCACGGTCCCAAGACGCTGAGGGGGAGGCCGTCTATGGGGCTGACCGTGTCCGGGGCCTCGCTGCGCGCCGGCGTGCTGGAAGCGATCGTGCTGGGCGGGCACATCCTGATGTATCCCACCGGAGTGTTGCAGGAACGGCCGCCCACCGGAACCTCCACCACCCGCGATCGTCCGCCCGCACTGCTGCTGCACGGGTTCACCGACAACCGGTCCGTGTTCGTGCTGCTGCGCCGGGCGCTCGTGGCGGACGGCAGGCGGCAGGTGGAGACGTACAACTACTCCCCTTTCACCCGTGATCTGCGCGTCACCGCCCGCCACCTCGCCCGCCGCGTCGAGGAGCTGTGCGAGCGGACCGGCCAGGAGCGGGTGGACCTGGTGGGGCACAGCCTCGGTGGCCTGGTCGGGCGGTACTACGTCCAGCGGCTCGGCGGCGACGCCCGTGTCCGCACGCTCGTCACCCTCGGCACCCCGCATTCCGGCACCCGCGTGGCGCCCTTCATGGACGCGCACCCGCTGGTCCGGCAGATGCGGCCGGATTCCGAGGTGCTGGCCGAACTGCGCGCGCCCGCGCCCGGCTGCCGGACCCGGCACGTGGCGTTCTGGAGCGAGTTCGACGAACTGATGGACCCGACCGGGACGGCCCGTATCGAGCATCCCGACCTGCTCGCCGAAAACGTGCAGGTCACCGGCATCGGGCATCTCGCGCTACCCGCGCATCCCACCGTCATCGCCGCGGTCCGGCGCGCACTCGACGGGCCGCGCCCGAGCGCCCTGCCCCACCCCGGGGCGGCGTCCGTCGCCTGACCGGAAGTCGGGGCAAAGCCCCCATCACTCGAACACATTTCGAACTCAAGGCCAAGGGTGGGTCTTTGGGCGACCGAAAGGCGGCCGAATGCCCGGTTCCGGCAATACGGAGCCTCGTCGAAGATTGTCGTTGCCAGTAACCGCCGGGTACAGTCACGCCACTGCTCTCCTCCGAGGACCTCATCCCCCTCGGCCACCCAGGCCCCCCGCTGCCGAGGCGAAAGAGAAGTTGGTGAACGACCGCCCCTCGTCGGGCCAGTACCCGGATCTCGGGTATGACGGCCTTTCCACCACCACTTTCGCCGGCGATTCAGGGCATGTGTCCTATGAATCGCAGGGCCAGGGCTACAACTACGCTGCTGCCTACGGTTCTTACGACACCGGTTCCCACGACACCGGCGGGTACGACACCACGGCCTGGAACACCCCGCAGGGCAGCTACCCCCAGCAGTTCACCGACGGCTACGACGGCTACCTGTCGACCGTCCCCGCCCAGAGCGGCGGCGCCCTCACGGACCACCAGGCGCACTACGCGCCCACGGAGCACCACACCGGCGCCTTCGGCTACGACACCTCGGCGGAGCAGACCGGCCACTGGACGGTCCCGGGTTACGGCACCGAGACCGGCGCCTACGACGCCACCGCCTGGAACACCGCCTCCGAGCAGACCTACGCGTACACGGGCTACGAGCAGCAGGCCCAGCCGCAGGTCCACGCGCAGGAGCAGTCCCGGGAACACTTCCAGGAGCACACGCAGAGCGCGGCGGAGCCCCAGGAACAGCAGTACGCCTACGAGTACGGCTACGCGTACGAGCCGTACGCCGAGACCGCGGCCCCCGAACCGGCTCCTACTCCGGCCGCGGCCTACACCGAGACCGCCGTCTTCGAGGTCGTCACCCACGACGAGGCGTTCGACGACACGGCCGAGGACACCGGTGACGACGCCCCGGTGCACGACCTCCCCACCCAGGCCATGCCCGTCACCGCCCCCGCGCCGTCCGAGCCGCGCGCCTCGCGCCGCGCCGGCTCCAAGTCGGCCGCCGACAAGCCCGCCGGCAAGTCGGCCGCCGCCAGGGCGGGTGGCAGCAGCCGCCGCCGCACCCCGGCCAAGCGTTCCGCCCTTCTGACCGTGGCCGTGCCCTCGGCCTGCGTGATGGGTGTCGCCGGTGTCGCCGCCGCCTCCGTCGGCGGGCTCACCGGTGTGGAGAAGGCGTCCGAGGACACGACCACGCTGGCCGCCCCCGACCTGGCCTCCATCAAGCCGGTCGCGGCGAACAGCAAGCTCGACACGCAGCTCACCGCCCTCAGCGCCGACGCCGGCGACTTCGCGGACCGCGCGAGCCGCACCCAGGAGCGCATCGACCTGCGCCTTCGCCAGGACGAGGAAAAGAAGAAGAAGGCGGAGGAGGAGGCGGCCAGGGAAGCGGCCCGCCCCAAGTTCGCCCTCCCCGTCACGCGGCACGGCCTCAGCGCCGGCTACGGCCAGGCGGGCGTCAACTGGATGTCCGTGCACACGGGCATCGACTTCCCGGTGGGCATGGGGACTTCGGTCATGGCCGCCACCGACGGCACCGTGCGCAGCAAGTGGAACAGCGCCTACGGCAACATGGTGATAGTCACGGCTCCCGACGGCACCGAGACCTGGTACTGCCACCTCAGCAGCGCCAAGATCAGGTCCGGCAAGGTCAAGGCCGGCGACGTGATCGCGTACTCCGGCGACTCGGGCAACTCCACCGGGGCGCACCTCCACTTCGAGGTCCGGCCCGGCGGCGGGGGCCCGGTCGACCCCCAGGCGTGGCTGCGCAGCCACGGCCTCGACCCGGCCTGAGCGCTCGACTCACGGGCTGACCGGCCGACCGGCCGGGGTCCACCCGCAGCCCGGCCGCCCGCCTGCCCCGCCCGCCCGCCGTCAGAGCTTCTGCACCGGCGCGTACCGCAGCAGCAGCCGCTTCGGCTTCTCGTCCCCGAAGTCGATGGTGGCCTGCGCGTCCGCGCCCGCGCCCCTGACCTCCATGACCGTGCCCAGCCCGAACTGGTCGTGCGTGACCCGGTCCCCGACGACCAGCGCGATGACCGGCTTGTCGGAGGCCCGGCGCGTCGCGAACCCGGACGGGCCCGACTTCGTGCGCGACGAGGACAGGAACGACTCCGGCGAGGTCCCGAACGAGGCCTTCGACCCGCCCGAGCCGGAGGACCCGTACCCCGAGCCCGAGCTCCGCATCGGGCCCGCGGGCTTCTGCGCCGCGCCCGTCCGCTTCCACTGCAGGTACTCGGCGGGGATCTCCTCGAGGAACCGCGACGGCGGGTTGTAGGAGGGGGTGCCCCACGCGCTGCGCATCGAGGAGCGCGTCAGGTACAGCCGCTCGCGCGCCCGTGTGATGCCGACGTAGGCGAGGCGGCGCTCCTCCTCCAGCTCCTTGGTCTGGCCCAGTGCCCGCATGTGGGGGAAGACCCCGTCCTCCATGCCGGTCAGGAAGACGACGGGGAACTCGAGGCCCTTGGCGGTGTGCAGGGTCATGAGGGTGATGACGCCGTTGCCGTCGGTGTCCTCGTCCGGGATCTGGTCGGAGTCGGCGACCAGCGCGACCTGCTCCAGGAACTCGGACAGGGTGCCGGGGCCGACCGGCGGGGCGCCGCTCGAAGCGGCCTCCGCCGCCGCCGCTTCCCGCGCCTGCTCGAATTCGAGCGCCACGGCGGCCAGCTCCTGCAGGTTCTCGATCCGCGTCTCGTCCTGCGGATCGGTCGACGCCTGGAGTTCGGCGAGGTAGCCCGTACGCTCCAGGACCGCTTCCAGGACCACCGCCGGGCCCGCGCCCGAGTCGACGATCGTGCGCAGCTCCTCCATCAGAACGTTGAAGCGCTTGACGGCGTTGGTCGAGCGGGCGGCCATGCCGAAGGCCTCGTCGACCCGGCGCAGCGCCTGCGGGAAGGTGATCTTCTCGCGGGTCGCGAGCGCGTCGATCATCGCTTCGGCCCGCTCGCCGATGCCGCGCTTGGGCACGTTCAGGATCCGGCGGAGCGGGACGTTGTCCTCGGGGTTCGCCAGGACGCGCAGGTACGCGAGGACGTCGCGGACCTCCTTGCGCTCGTAGAACCGGACGCCGCCGACGACCTTGTAGGGCAGTCCGACACGGATGAAGATCTCCTCGAACACGCGGGACTGCGCGTTCGTCCGGTAGAAGATCGCGACGTCGCCGGCCTTCGCGTCGCCGGCGTCGGTCAGCCGGTCGATCTCGTCGGCGATGAACTGCGCCTCGTCGTGCTCGGTGTCCGCGACGTAGCCGGTGATGACGGCGCCGCTGCCGGCCTCGGTCCACAGGTTCTTCGCGCGGCGGTTCTCGTTGCGCTCGATGACCGCGTTGGCGGCGGACAGGATCGTCTGCGTGGAGCGGTAGTTCTGCTCCAGCAGGATCGTCGTGGCGTCCGCGTAGTCCTCCTCGAACTGGAGGATGTTGCGGATGGTCGCGCCGCGGAAGGCGTAGATCGACTGGTCGGCGTCACCCACGACGCACAGCTCGGCGGGCGGCAGGTCCGGGTAGCCGGTGCCGACCAGCTCGCGCACGAGCGTGTACTGCGCGTGGTTGGTGTCCTGGTACTCGTCGACCAGCACGTGCCGGAAGCGGCGCCGGTAGTGCTCGGCGACCTCCGGGAACGCCTGGAGCAGGTGGACCGTGGTCATGATGATGTCGTCGAAGTCGAGCGCGTTGGCCTCGCGCAGCCGCCCCTGGTACATCGCGTACGCCTGGGCGAGGGTCTTCTCGAAACCGTCGACGGCCTGACCCGCGAAGGCGTCCTCGTCGATCAGCTCGTTCTTCAGGTTCGAGATCTTGGCGCTGAAGGCCTTCGGCGGGAACTTCTTCGGGTCCAGGTCCAGGTCGCGGCAGACGAGCGCCATCAGGCGCTTCGAGTCGGCCGCGTCGTAGATCGAGAACGACGAGGTGAAACCGAGCCGCTTGGACTCGCGGCGCAGGATGCGCACGCACGCGCTGTGGAAGGTGGAGACCCACATGGCGTTCGCGCGCGGGCCGACCAGGCCCTCGACGCGCTCCTTCATCTCGCCGGCGGCCTTGTTGGTGAAGGTGATCGCCAGGATCTGGCCGGGGTGGACCCCCCGCGCGCCCAGCAAGTGGCCGATCCGGTGCGTCAGCACGCGGGTCTTGCCGGATCCGGCGCCGGCCACGATGAGCAGCGGTGATCCCGCGTGCACCACGGCGGCGCGCTGCTCCGCGTTCAGCCCTTCCAGGAGGGCCGCCGGGTCGATGACGGGCCTGGGGGCCCCGTCCCGGTAGTACGCGTCCCCGCTCATGGGCACGTCGAACCGGCCCCCGAAGAGATCGTCCGCGCCCGACTCGGGGGCGGTGTGATCCTCGGGCGGCGGCGGGACCTCCTCGGAGGGGGAGGGGTCGGCCAGGAAGCTGTCGTCAAAGAGGCTGCTCATCGCCTTCCGAGTCTAGGGGGCCGAACCGACAGCCGGTCCCGGCCCCGGAGAATTCGGTGGCACGGGCCGGGACTGGTCCTCCCCGCCAGGCCTCCGACCAGCCCGTTCACGGGAGCGTCCGGCCCGGGTGAGCCGGCGGAAGGCCACCGCCTAGGCTCGTCGCATGAACGTACTGATCAACGTCTTCGTCGGCCTGCACATCATCGGGATCGCCTCGCTGCTCGGCGGCTTCCTGACCCAGATGAAGGCGATGGCCGCCGGCACGGCCCGCTTCGTTCCGGCGATGCTGCACGGTGCGCTGACCATGCTGGTGACCGGTGTACTGCTGGTCGGTTTCCGTGAGATGGACGGCGATGCGGTCAACAACATCAAGATCGGCGTGAAGCTCGCGATCCTCTTCGTGATCCTGGCGCTCGTCTACGTCAAGCGTGACGAGGAGCGGGTGGACAAGGCCCTGTTCGGGGCGGTCGGCGGACTCACGGTGATCAATATCTTCATCGCCGTTCTCTGGCACTGACACCGGGCGACCATCGGGCGACCACCGCCCTGTCAGCTCCGGTCACGTCCGGCCACTTGCGGTCATCTCGTCATCTTCCCGTTACCTCCGGGTCTAGCGTCCTCCTCCTAGCACCGACAGAGGAAGGACGTGAGGCCCTCGTGGCCAGTCATCGAAAGCCCAGGCAGCGCCCGTTCGCCGGCACCGCCGCACGGAGCACCGTGCGCACCACGGCCGCCACCCTCGCCCTCGCGGGCGCTGCCACCGCCACCGCGCTCGAAGGAACCTCCCACGCCGACCCCCGGCAGACGCCCTCGCAGGTCAAGGCGGATGTGGACCGGCTCTACGAAGAGGCCGAGGCCGCGACCGAGCGGTACAACGGGGCCAAGGAGAAGGCGGACGACGCACAGCGCGCGCTCGCCGGACTCCAGGACGAGACCGCCCGCAAGACGGATCAGCTCAACTCCGCCCGCGGCACCCTCGGTTCGCTGGCCGCGACCCAGTACCGCAACGGGACCCTCGGTGCCGCCGTGCAGCTGGCGATGGCCGACGACCCGCAGGAGTACCTGGACCGGGCCGCCCTCATCAGCCGCGCCGGAAACCGCAACGCCGCCGAGATCTCCACCGTGCGCCGCAAGCTCGACGAGGTCTCGGACCTCGAGGAGGAGGCCGCCGGACGCCTCGCCGACCTGCGCGCCCGGCAGGGCGAGCTCGCCGGCCACAAGGCCGAGATCGAGGAGAAGCTGACCGCCGCCCAGCGGCTGCTGGCCAAGCTCACCGCCGAGGAGCGCGCGGCCTACGAGGCCGGCTCCGCCGCCACGCGCACGCCGAACCCGCCGCCCTCCGACGGCTCGCGCGCGGCCCGTGCGGTCGCGTTCGCCCACGGGGCGATCGGCAAGCCGTACGTGTGGGGGGCGACGGGACCTGGTTCCTTCGACTGCTCGGGGCTGACCCAGGCGGCATGGCGCGCCGCCGGAGTGTCGCTGCCGCGCACCACGTACACCCAGATCAACACCGGACAGCGCATCTCCCGCGACCAGCTGGCCCCCGGTGACCTGGTGTTCTTCTACTCCGGGATCTCCCACGTCGGCCTGTACATCGGCAACGGCCAGATGATCCACGCTCCGCGTCCCGGCTCGACGGTCCGCCTCGCCCCGGTGGACTCGATGCCGTGGGCGGGCGCTTCGCGACCGGCGTAGCCCCGAACGGCCGCTCCAGCCGCAGCCGCGACCGGGCACTACCGGTGGAGCCGCGACCGGACCCGACCGGCCGCCACCGGACGTCGAGGGCCGCTGCGGGCCGTGCCTACGGCGCCTTGACCGTCTTGCTCAGCCAGTCGAAGGTCTGCGGCAGCTGCTTCGACCAGCTGTCGAGGTTGTGGCCTCCGGTCACCTTCTCCGCGTGCACCACGGTCGGGCTCTGCGCGAGCGCCTTGAGGTCCGTGCCGGACAGGTAGCCGTCCTGCTCGGCCCCCGACATCCACAGCGAGACCGCCGGCGGTGCGGGCGCGGCCTTGAGCAGGTTCTTCAGGTTGTGGGTGCGGCGCAGCTCCGGGTCCTGCGCGACCAGGGAGGAGGGCTCCTGCCCCGGGTCGTTGTAGCCGGACAGCGAGACGGCCGCGCTGTAGCGGTCGGGGTGGTTGATCGCCAGCTTGGCGGCGCAGTACGCCCCGGCCGAATACCCGGCCACGCCCCACGTGCGGGCCTCCTGCGAGACGCGGAAGTTGTCGGCGACCATCTTGCGGACGTCGACGCTGAACCAGCTGTCGGCGTTGACCTTGCCGGGGATGTTGGCGCAGCCGGTGTCGGCGTTGCCGAGCAGCATGGCGCGCGGCGAGACCAGGATGAACGGCTGCACCTTGCCGCTCTTCATGAGCGGCTCCAGGATCTCGTGCGCCTTCAGCCCCTGAAACCAGGACTTGCCCGTCCCCGGTATCCCGGGGATCAGCTCGACCACGGGGAACTTCTTGTCCTTGAAGGCCGGGTCGTCGTACTGGGGCGGCAGCCACACCAGGACGTCGCCCTTGACGCCGGAGACCTTGCCGTCGAGCTCGGTCTTCTTGACCCGGCCGCCGAGCCCCTCGACCGGCTGGAAGTCCTGGACCACCTTCGGCGCGGCCTTGACCTCCGCCGCCTTCTTGCCGCCGAGCCCGTCGGGGCCCAGATCCGGGGCGGCGGTGACGTACGAGCCGGTGCCGAGCAGATCGCCCCACGAGGCATAGAAGTTCATGTCGCGGTTGACCGCGACGAACACCAGCGCGACGGCCGTGACCTGGGCGAAGACCATCATCGCGGTGCGGGTGGCGACGCGCACGGCGGCGGGGCCGCGCACCTTGCTCCACACGGCCAGCGGCAGGAGGACGGCGCACGCCGTCAGGGCGATCACCGTCGCGAAGAGGGGGGTCCCCGTCAAACTCATCACGGACGGTAGAGGGGTCCGCGGCGCGCTCGGGTTCCCGGTACCCACTGCGGTGTGGATCACAGGGGGACGAGGCCCGAGATCCACTCCCGGGCGACGGGGCCCGATCCACTCCCGCGCGCCACCGGGAGCGGATCATCCCGGCTGTCCGGCGTCCGGCGTCCGCCGGGCCCCGTCCCTTCCCCGGTCAGACCAGCCGGCGGGCCGTCGCCCAGCGGGTGAGCTCGTGCCGGTTCGACAGCTGCAGCTTCCTCAGGACCGCCGAGACGTGCGATTCCACGGTCTTCACGGAGATGAAGAGCTGCTTGGCGATCTCCTTGTAGGCGTATCCGCGTGCGATCAGCCGCAGCACCTCGCGCTCGCGCTGGGTGAGGCGGTCGAGGTCCTCATCGACCGGCGGGGCGTCCGTCGAGGCGAAGGCGTCGAGCACGAAGCCCGCCAGCCGCGGCGAGAACACCGCGTCCCCGTCCTGGACCCGGAAGACCGAATCCACCAGGTCGGTGCCGGTGATCGTCTTGGTGACGTAGCCGCGCGCGCCGCCCCGGATGACACCGATGACGTCCTCGGCGGCGTCCGACACCGACAGGGCCAGGAACCGCACCGGGTCCTCCGCGGCCGCCATCAGAGGCGCGCACCGGCGCAGTACCTCCACGCCGCCACCGCCGGGCAGGTGCACGTCGAGCAGCACCACCTCGGGGCGGGTCGCGGTGATGACGGTGACGGCCTGGTCCACGTCGGCCGCCTCCCCTACGACCTCGACCCCGGTCCGGATGGTCTCGCCGATCTCGGCCTGGACGCCCGTGCGGAACATGCGGTGGTCGTCGACGAGCACCACCCGGACCCGCCTCGTCACCTCTGCGGTGCTCGCGTTGTCGCCGGTGCTCGCGTTGTCCTCGGTCATGCTGCCTTCGCCGCCCTCTCCATCTCCAGCTCGACTTCCGTGCCGCCGTCGGGCGCGGACCGCAGCCGCGCGGTCCCGCCGTTGCGCTGCATCCGGCCGATGATCGATTCTCGTACGCCCATCCGGTCGTCCGGTACCGCGTCCATGTCGAAGCCCGGTCCGCGGTCCCGTACGGACACGAACACCGTCTGGCCGTCGACCTCCGCGAACACCTGGACGGGACCGCCGTCGCCACCGTACTTGGCTGCGTTGACCATCGCCTCGCGCGCGGCCTGCATCTGTGCCGCCAGCTTGTCGTCGAGGGGGCAGTCGCCGACGACGACCACCTCGATCGGTACCCCGTGGTGGTCCTCGACCTCGGCGGCGGTCTTCTTCACCGCCTCGGCCAGCGTGCTCGGTTCCTCGGCCTCGTCCTTGCCCGTGCCCTCGGGCTTGTACAGCCAGTTGCGCAGCTCCCGCTCCTGGGCCCGCGCGAGGCGGCGCACCTCTCCCGGGTCCTCGGCGTTGCGCTGGATCAGGGTGAGGGTGTGCAGCACGGAGTCGTGGACGTGGGCGGCGACCTCGGCGCGCTCCTGGGCGCGGATGCGCATCAGGCGCTCCTCGGAGAGGTCCTGGGTCATCCGGATCAGCCAGGGACCGGCGAGGAGGGCGACGCCGACGAGGACGGCGAGGGTGGCCGTCATGACGTTGCCCAGTTGCGCGGCGGAACCGCGGACGACGATGAAGACGGTCAGGCCCACGCCGACCAGGGCGACGCCCGCGAGGGCCCGGGCGGTCTGCAGCAGTCGCGCGTGCCGGCCGGCGGCGGCGTTCCAGTGGGCGCGGCGGGCGTTGTCGGCCTGGCGCCATACGAGGACCACACCGGCCCCGACCAGCAGCAGCGGCCACACGTACCGGCCGGAGGCGCCGCCGACCTGGACCTTGGAGATGAAGATCCCGGCGCCGACGCACAGCGCGATCAGCGCGGTGATCTGGCCCCGCTCGGGCTTGCGCAGCCGCCGGGTGCCGTCGGGGAGGGTGTCGAAGAAGGAGCGGTGGCCGCTGCGGCCGCCGACACCGAGCGGCACGAAGACCCAGAACGCGGCGTAGAGCAGCACGCCGAGGCCGTCGCCCCACATGAACAGTCCGAGGAAGACGAGCCGGACCCAGACGACGGGCAGCCCGAGGTGCCCGGCGAGGCCTCGCGCGACGCCGCCGAGCATCCGGCCGTCGGCGCTGCGGTAGAGCTTGCGCGGCGGCGTCTCGTCGGAGTCCGGTGCGTACGGCGGACGGGGGGCGGTTGCTACGGGCATGTCACCGATGGTCACACGCGCGCGGTGCCCGCGACATCAGGGCAGCCCCCCACTTCTCTCCGGGGGATATCAGGGTTGTCCCAGGGTGGATCCGGATGCCCGGCCCGTCGGCGGACCGTCACCATGTACGCATGACCGAAGTACACGACTCCCCTCCGCCGGACGCCGGGGCCGGCGCGGGCGCCGCAGGCGGCCCGCCGTCCGCCGAGCGCCCTCCCCCGCGCCTGCGCCGCTCCAAGCGCGACAAGGTGCTCGCGGGCGTGTGCGGCGGCCTCGGCCGGTACTTCCACCTCGACCCGGTGATCTTCCGGATCGTGCTCGGCGTCCTCGCGGTCACGGGCGGGGTCGGTCTGATCTTCTACGGATTCGCGTGGCTGCTGCTGCCCCAGGAGGGCGAGGAGGACAGCGAGGCGAAGAAGCTGCTGACGGGGCGGGTCGAGGGCGCGACGCTGGCGGCGGTGTTCGCCGCACTGGTGGGCTGCGCACTGTTCCTGTCGATGCTGGACAACGGCGGGCTGGCGCTCTTCTCCGTGCTGGCCGCCCTGGCGCTGGCCGGCGGGGCGTACTGGTCGCAGCGCCACCGGCACACCGGCGCCCAGGCGCCGCAGGACAAGGCCGCCGGGGGCGCGGAGTTCGTCTGGCCGGAGGCCACGCGCACCGGCCACCGGGTCGTGCACAGTCCTGCGCCGCCCGAGACCCAGGCGCCGCCCACGCCCGGCGGGCCGTCCTGGTGGCGGGACCCGCTGGTCAAGGACGGCACCACGGGACCGGTCGGCTCGACCGGATATCTGTGGGGTCCGGCCGATCCGGCCCCGGACGACCTCGGCGGACCGGCGCGGGCCCCCGCAGGGGAGCGCGTCCGGCCGGCGCCGCGCGGCGGCGTCGGCGGCCGGGTGTTCGCGCTGGCACTGCTGGCCGGGGTCGTCGGCGCCGCCTCCGTCTGGGAGGGCAGCACCTTGAGCCACGCGCTGCAGGTCGCCCTGGCCGGCGCCCTCGTGGTCTTCGGCCTGGGTCTGGCGGTCAGCTCGGTCAAGGGCCGCACGGGCTTCGGCACCGTGCTCCTCGCGGTGATCACGGCCGGGCTGCTGGCCGGGGCGGTGGCCCTGCCCAAGGAGATCGGCACCGACTGGCGCGACGTGAACTGGCGGCCGGCCTCGGTCGACGCCGTGGCGCCCCGGTACGAGGCGGGGACCGGGCTCGCCACCTTGGACCTGAGCCACCTGGACGTGCCCAAGGGCGCCACCGTGCCCGTCCGGGCCTCCATCGAGGCGGGCCGGCTCCGGGTGATCCTGCCGCGAGAGGTCACCGGGCAGGTGGAGGCGACCGTGAGGTTGGGTGACATCCAGATGCCCGGCGAGGCCGATGGCGCGATACGCGTCAAGCACGACGGCGAGACCCGGCGGGAGACGCTGACGCCCACCCCGGGCACCGAGGCGGGCGGGACGATCGAGCTGCACCTCAACGCGGGTGTGGGACAGGTGGAGGTGGCCCGTGCGGCGTCATGAGTTCCAGCCGGGACGGCTGATCGCGGGCCTGGTCCTGATGGCGGCGGGCGTGCTCTATCTGCTCGGCGCGGCCGGAGAGGCAGACCCGCCCTGGTTCCTCGTCCTCCTGATGACCCTGGGCGGGCTCGCGTTCGCCTCCGTGGTCGGCCTGGTGACCTATGCCGTGCGCCGCGACCGGCGCGAGCGGATCAGCGAGTCCAGCGACAGGTAGGGCGCCCCGGCGAGGATCAGCGGGGTCCAGGCCATGAGGTAGGCCAGGTCGTTGCCGTAGTAGTACGGGGTCACCGCCCAGGACACCGTGAGCCACAGGCTGAGCGAGATCAGCGCCCCGCCGACGGCCGCGATCCGGGTCAGGAAGCCGGCGAGGACACCCAGGCCGACCAGGAGTTCCCCGATGGCCAGGGCGACGGCGAAGCCGACGGGCGCCTTGAGCGCCAGGTCCACCAGGGCCGGGATGGCCGAGGTGTCGCGCACCCCGCGCATCAGCTCGCCGATGGAGCCGTCGCCGGTGGCGGAGAGGAACGCGGAGTCGGTCAGCTTGTCGAGACCCGCGTAGACGAAGGTCACGCCGAGGAAGATCCGCAGGGGCAGGAGAGCGTGGCGGGCGGCGCCTGCGCGCAGGCCCACGGCTTCGTCGGCGCGGGCGCCGGAGGGGACGTCAGTTCGGGTCACGCGACATGTGTACCCAATTCACTCGGCCACGTCGATGGTGCAGCGGTTGGATTCCACTCCGGCGGCGGTGACCACTTGGACCTCGATGCGCCCCGGTTCCACTTCGGCGGGCACCGGCACGGTCAGCACCGCGTCGGAGGGGTTGGTGAAACCTCCCGCCACCGGGACCAGCGGCACGTGCACGTGCACCGCACCGACCCGGACCACGAGGCGCGCCAGCATCTCCGGCGTCTGCGCGCCCGGCGGCACGAAACCCACGCCCCGGATCTCGATGTCGTCCCCCGGGCGGATCGCCGCGTCCAGGTCCCCGGGCTCGCGTCTGCGCACCACCGACAGCACCAGGGGGCGGCTGCCCTCGGCGTACTTCGCCGCCAGGTACACGGCCGCCGACAGGGCAACCAGCAGCGCCAGGGCCCACGGCAGCTGCGGCAGCCGGTCCGGGAAGCGGGCCAGCGACACCGCCGCGTAGGCCAGGACCACCGTGGAGACGAGCACGTACTGGGCGTCCGGGAAGGAGCCCCGGCCCGCGTCGTCCGTCAGCAGGTCGGCCCCGGCCGGCCGGTCCGCCGGCAGCTTCTGCAGCCGCTGCCCCATGATCCGTACGGAGACCACGCGGCGCACCAGCACCGCCACCGCCGAGGTCAGGGCGAGCACCGCCAGCAGCGGCAGCGCCCGGTCGAGCGCGAAGCCCGCGTACAGGGCTTGGCGCTCCGGCCCGGGTGAGGAGGCCGCGAGCCGCAGCGCGGGCAGCAGCGTCGCGAACGCGGTGAGGACGAGCCAGGCACTGGGCACCACCTTGGAGGTGGACAGCCGGTTGTCCTCGCCGACCAGCGGGGCCAGCAGCCCGCCCCGGACGGTCTGCGCGCGCGCCGCCACCGTCAGCAGGGCGGCCAGCGTGAGCACGGCCAGCAGCCCTGCCGTGCGCGCAGTGGACCAACCGGTGCCGAGCGCGGTACCGACCTGGACCAGCAGCAGCACTCCGGCGGCGATCCACACGGCGAGCACGGCCCGCCGCGAGAGCAGGTACAGCCAGGAGTGCCCGGCCTCCCTGCCCCGGTCGGCGACCGTGCGCGCGGACAGGGTCAGCTCGTCGGACACCCACTGCCGGGACGCCCCGGCGGAGCGGGCGACGGCGGCGGGCAGCCCCTGCCCGGCGGCGAACTCGTCGCGCTTCTCCAGGAACGCGGCGACCGCGCGCCGGTGCCCTTCGCGCGCCCCGTGCGGGCAGTCCTCGCAGGTGCAGCTGCCGCCATGGGTGGGTCGGGAGATCTCTTGGACCGCCACGAACATGCCGCCTCTCTGAACTACGGTGCAATGCCAGCGAATTGTGCACCACTGCGGCAGTGCTCCGGATTGCGCACGATGTCAGAGCAGGTGATTAACCGTTCATGATGTTGACGCCACCCGTTCCAGCAGCGGCTGGCAGTTCACCCAGGCCGCCAGGTCGGTACCGAACCGCTCCCGCGTGGCGACCGCGCCGTGGTGGCTGATGAGCACCGCTTTCCCGGCCGCCCGCGCGATCAGCTGCACCTGCGCGGCCCGCTCCGCCGCGATGAACCACCAGGTCGCGGCGTCCACGGAGTCGCCGACGGTCAGCAGCCCTTGGTTGCGCAGGACCAGCGCCTTGTACGGGCCCAGCGCGCCCGCGATCCGCGCGGCGTCCTCGGCGCCCGCGTACTCGTCGAGCAGCGCGTGGTCCTCGTAAAAGGCGCAGGCCTCCTGGGTGACCGGGGCGATCAGTTCGCCGAGCGCGGCGAGCGCCCGGCCGTACGGGGCCTGCGTGCGGACGACGGCCACCACCTCCGGCCGGGCCCGGTGGACGGCGGCGTGCACGGCGAAGGCCAGCTGGTTGACCCGGCGCTCCCCGTGGCGGACCCGCCCCTCCCCGTCGACCAGCAGCAGGTCGCCGGGGCCGACCGAGCCGAAGGCCCGGCCGAAGGGGTTGACCCAGTAGCAGTCCTCGAACTCCGGGTCCCGGGCGCTGACGTGCCCGCCCACCCCGTCCTCGAAGCCGAGCCGCCCCAGGAGCCGCAGCGCCCCGGCGAGCCGCTCCTTGCGGTGCGCCCGCTCCTCTCCGGCCGTGGCGAACGCGGGCGGCATCTCGAATCCCAGACGCTCGACGGGCACGGGCCCGGGCGGAGCGCCGGGTGCGGGCGGGGCCCCGGGTGCGAGTCCGGGTGCGGGTGCGGGTGCGACGACCCCCTCGCCTGCGCGTGCGGGTTGCTCGGCCATGGCCCCTCCTTCAAGGTCGCGGCGCAAGGTACCGGCGAGCGGGCGAAGAGACCATACGTACGGCCGGACACGCGGCGAGGCCGCCGCTCCCTGGTGGGGAACGGCGGCCTCGTCACCTACTGCGTACGGGGTGGGACTACTCCCACTCGATGGTGCCCGGCGGCTTGCTCGTGCAGTCCAGGACCACGCGGTTGACGTCCGGCACCTCGTTGGTGATGCGGGTGGAGATCCGCGCCAGGACCTCGTACGGCATGCGCGTCCAGTCCGCGGTCATCGCGTCCTCGGAGGAGACGGGGCGCAGCACGATCGGGTGGCCGTAGGTGCGGCCGTCGCCCTGGACGCCGACGCTGCGGACGTCCGCGAGCAGGACGACCGGGCACTGCCAGATCTCGCGGTCCAGGCCGGCCGCGGTGAGCTCGTGGCGGGCGATGGCGTCGGCCTCGCGGAGCAGGTCCAGGCGCTCCTTGGTGACCTCGCCGACGATGCGGATGCCGAGGCCCGGGCCCGGGAAGGGCTGGCGCTGGACGATCTCGTCGGGCAGGCCGAGCTCCTGGCCGACCATCCGGACCTCGTCCTTGAACAGCTGGCGCAGCGGCTCGACGAGCTCGAACTCGATGTCGTCGGGGAGGCCGCCCACGTTGTGGTGGGACTTGATGTTCGCGGTGCCGGTGCCGCCGCCGGACTCGACGACGTCCGGGTACAGGGTGCCCTGGACGAGGAAGGCCACGTCCGCGCCGCCCTCGGCGATGATCTCGGCCTGCGCCTGCTCGAAGACGCGGATGAACTCGCGGCCGATGATCTTGCGCTTGGTCTCCGGGTCGGAGACGCCGGCCAGCGCGTTCAGGAAGCGCTCCTGGGCGTCGACGACCTTCAGCTGGACGCCGGTGGCCGCGACGAAGTCCTTCTCGACCTGCTCGGTCTCGCCCTTGCGCATCAGGCCGTGGTCGACGTAGACGCAGGTGAGCTGCGAGCCGATGGCCTTCTGTACGAGCGCTGCGGCGACCGCGGAGTCCACGCCGCCGGAGAGGCCGCAGATGGCGCGCTTGTCGCCGACCTGCTCGCGGATGGCCGCGACCTGCTCCTCGACGATGTTGCCGGTGGTCCAGGTGGGCCGCAGGCCGGCGCCGCGGTAGAGGAAGTGCTCCAGGATCTGCTGGCCGTGCGTGGAGTGCATCACCTCGGGGTGGTACTGCACGCCGTACAGCTTCTTCTCGTCGTTCTCGAAGGCCGCGACCGGTACGACGTTGGTCGAAGCGGTGACGGTGAAGCCTTCGGGCGCCGCGGAGCAGGCGTCCCCGTGGGACATCCACACCGACTGGTTCTCGGGGGTGCCCTCGAAGAGGGTGGAGCCGGCCTTGGAGACGGCCAGCGGGGTGCGGCCGTACTCGCGGGCGCCGGTGTTGTCGACGGTACCGCCGAGGGTCGTCGCCATCAGCTGGAAGCCGTAGCACATGCCGAAGACGGGGACCCCGGCCTCGAAGATGCCGCCGTCGAGCTGGGGGGCGCCTTCCTCGTACACGGAGGACGGGCCGCCGGAGAGGATGATCGCCTTGGGGTTCTTGGCCAGCATCTCGGCCAGGGGCATCGTGCTGGGCACGATCTCGGAGTAGACCCGTGCCTCGCGGACGCGGCGGGCGATGAGCTGGGCGTACTGGGCGCCGAAGTCGACGACGAGAACCGTGTCCGGGGCGCTGTCGTGGGCGGCGGAGGGTGCTTCTGGCACGGGACGGCCTTCCGGCGGAAGAGGTGGCTGTTTTGTCGATTCTAACGGGGGACATACACCCCTCTTCGTCTCACCATCCGAATCGACTTGGCCCTGAGCGGGACAGAGCGCAATAATCCGTTCCGTGCGCAAGCAGCTGAGCTTCCTCTTTACCTATGGCACCGGCCGGTCCGGTCGCCATGGGTCATCGTGACGCTCGCTTGAGCCACTGACTTCCCAGAGCGCCCCGGTCCGACAGGACCGGGGCGCTCTGGCGTTCCTCCGGACCTGCGGGCCCCACCCGACAGGAGACCGACCATGACCACGACCACCCCCGAGCAGCTGATCGCCGACTCCCGCGAGCGGATCGACGCCCTCGACGACCGCATCATCGGCCTGATCCAGGAGCGGATGGCCGTCTCGGCCGTCATCCAGGAGGCCCGGATCGGTTCGGGCGGGCGCCGCGTGCACCTGTCACGGGAGATGGAGGTCCTGAGCCACTGGAGCGACGCCCTCGGCAAGCCCGGCACCTCGCTCGCCATGACCCTGCTGGAGCTGTGCCGGGGCCGGGTGTGAGGCCCGTGACGCCTGTTCGTCACCCGTCCGGACCGTGACCGCCCCCGGGGCCCTTCGTTGATGCGGATGTCCGCGCCAGCCAGGCGCGGGACCGCATCACCACGCGTGGCTCCGCTGGAGCGATGAGGCGTGCGCCCCGTGGAGCGCGCGTCGTGGGACCTCGCTCCCGCGCGTGACCGGACGGCAGGGGACAGCAGCCCGGTCACCGAAGGAGACGGCCGGCCCGGGGGACGCCCCGGGCCGGCCGTTCTTCTGTCGCTTGTAGCGTCACGCGCGCCCGGTGACCCTGCGGCGGAACACCAGGAACACGGCGCCACCGGCGGCGACGAGTGCCGCGCCGCCGATCAGGAGCGGCCCGGCGGTGGTGCCGGCGCCGGCGAGGCCGCCCTTGGGCGTGGCACCGCTACCCACCCCGTTGCTCCTGTCCGGCGTGGCCGACGGGGGTGCGGAGCCGACCTGGTCGCGCAGAAGTAGCGCGGGGCACCCCGGGATCAGCTTCGCCTTGAGGCGGCCTGCTCCATCACCAGGTCGGGGCCCCCGACCTTGACCTTGGTGGTGGCGGGCTTGAAGGTGGCGCCGTCCGCCCGGCCGGTCATCGTCAGGCCGACGGCCGTACCGACCTTGCTGTCCTTGGCGGCGGCGAGGTCCAGGGACACGATGTTCTCGCCGTGCGCCCAGATCCCCCACTGCTTGCAGGAGTGCGCTTTCACATGCCACCTCGACCATCGGACACGCCCCTGGTTGCGGGCTTCACTACGTGACGCAGGCCACAGACCGGTCTCTCGGATTCCGGTACAACCATCAGGGCGGAACGCCTGTCACTTATGTACCGCGGCGGGTACGGCGCTCGGAGGGGGAGCGCCGTACCCGCCGCGCTCATTCGGCCGGTTCCGTCGTGCGCGGCGGAACCGGCGGTACCGCCAGGAACGGCAGCCGCAGCGCCCCGAAGGCCTCCTTCGGAACGGCCGGGCGGGTCGGCTCCACGGCTTCCAGGCGGACGTAGGCCGCGCCCTGTTGCGGCCTCGGATCGCTCTCGCCGTTGTTCGGCCAGTAGGACATCGCCCGCTCCGCCTGCGCCGTGATCGTCAGCGACGGGTTGACCCCGAGGTTCGCGGAGACGGCCGAGCCGTCCACCACCGAGATGCCCGGGTGCCCGTAGAGCCGGTGGTACGGGTCGACCACGCCCTCCTCGGGTGAGGCGCCGATGGCGCAGCCGCCGAGGAAGTGGGCCGTCAGCGGGGTCCCCATCAGCTCGCCGACGTTGCTGCCCGGAAATCCGTTGATCTCCCGCGCGAGCAGCGTCGCCGCCCGGGTGGCCTCGGCGATCTGCACCGGATTGGGCGCGCCGTGGCCCTGGCGGGCGGTGAGCAGGCCCTTCCCTATGCCGCCGGGCTTGCGGTAGGTGGTCAGGGAGTTGTCGAGGGACTGCATGACCAGGCCGATGATGGTCCGCTCCGACCAGCGCCGGTTGGACAGCGAGCGCAGCAACTGCACCGGGTGCCTGGCGGTCCGCCCGAACCAGGCCCGGACCCGGTGCTTCGCATAGGGCACCTGGAGGATCGTCATGAATCCCATCGCGTTCGACCCCTTGCCGTAGCGCACCGGCTCGATGTGCGTGTCGGCGTTCGGGTGAACGGAGGAGGTGATGGCGACGCCCCGGGTGAAGTCGGCCCGCCGGTCCTTCCCGTGCCGCTTGCGGTAGCGGCGGTCGTCGGTCTGCGCCCCTACGAGGCCTTCGGAGTTGGTCCGGGTCAGGTCGCCGAGCCGGTCCGACAGGCGGGGCAGCTCGCCGAGGTCCTTCATCGTGTGCAGCAGGGTCTGGGTGCCGTAGGTGCCCGCCGCGACGACGACGTAGCGGGCGCGCAGCACCTTGGCCTTGCCCCGGCGGCGGCCGTCGGTGGGGACCGTCCGGACGCGGTAGCCGCCACCGGGGTGCTCGGAGAGGGCGGTGACGGTGGTCATGGGGTGGATGACGGCGCCGGCGCGCTCCGCGAGGTGCAGGTAGTTCTCGTTCAGTGTGTTCTTCGCGCCGTGCCGGCAGCCGGTCATGCACTCGCCGCACTCGGTGCAGGCCTTGCGGGCGGGGCCGGCGCCGCCGAAGTACGGGTCGGCGACCTCGTCCCCGGGACGGACCTTCGGCTGCCCACCGGCATCGTCGCCGTCTCCGAAGAAGACGCCGACCGGGGCCATGTGGAAGGAGTCCGCGACGCCCATCTGCGCGGCAGCGGCCTTGAGGTGCACGTCGGAGGGGGTCATCGTCGGGTTGAGGCGCACCCCCAGCATCCGCTTGGCCTGGTCGTAGTACGGGGCGAGCTCGCCCTGCCAGTCCGTGATGGACGCCCACTGCCGGTCCTCGAAGAAGGCGGTGGGCGGCACGTAGAGGGTGTTGGCGTAGTTGAGCGAGCCGCCGCCCACCCCGGCGCCCGCGAGGACCATCACGTTGCCGAGGAGGTGGATCCGCTGGATCCCGTACAGCCCGAGCGCCGGCGCCCACAGGTAGTTGCGCAGGTCCCAGCTGTTCTTCGGCAGGGTCTCGCGGGTGAAGCGGCGCCCCGCCTCCAGGACGCCGACCCGGTACCCCTTCTCGGTGAGCCGCAGTGCCGAGACCGACCCCCCGAAACCCGATCCGATGACGATGACGTCGTAGTCGTAGTTGCTGTCGTTGTCGTACGACACTGCGGTGCCTCCCGAGCGGAACGGACTAGCGGAGCCGGAACGCCTTCATGACCTGGAGGCTGCGGGTCATGAACGCCGCGTACTTCTCGTCGTCCATGCCGAGCGACGGCGCCATCGGCAGCAGCCGCTGCTGGGCGACGGTCTGGGCCTCGGTGTACTTGAGGATGCCCTCGGAGCCGTGGCGGCGGCCCAGACCGGATTCCTTCATGCCGCCCATGGGCGCTTGGGCGCTGCCGTAGGCGGGGGCGTAGCCCTCGTTGATGTTGACCGTGCCAGTGCGCAGGCGGGCCGATACGGCGTGGCCGCGGCGGGCGTCCTTCGTCCACACGCTGGAGTTCAGGCCGTAGGCGGTCCCGTTGGCTTCCTCGATGACCTCGTCCTCGTCGGTGAAGCGGTAGATGGAGACGACCGGGCCGAAGGTCTCCTCCCCGCACACCGCCATCGGGGCCTCGACCCCGTCGAGGATGGTCGGCTCGTAGAAGAGCGGGCCGATGTCGGGGCGCGCGACTCCGCCCGCGACGAGGGTGGCGCCCTTGGCGACGGCGTCGTCCACGTGCCGCTGCACGGCCTCGAGCTGGCGCTCGCCGGCCAGGGAGCCCATGTCGGCGCCGTAGGCGAGGGAGGAGCCCAGGCGCATGGCCTTGGTACGGGCGGCGAACCGGGCGACGAACTCGTCCGCGATCGAGGAGTGGACGTACAGCCGCTCGATGGAGATGCAGAGCTGGCCGGCGGAGGAGAAGCACGCGCGGACGGCGCCGGCGGCGGCCTTCTCCACGTCGGCGTCGCGCAGGACCAGCATGGCGTTCTTGCCGCCGAGTTCGAGGGAGGCGCCGATCAGGCGGGCGGCCGCGCCCTGGGCGACCTCGCGGCCGGTGCGCGTGGAGCCGGTGAAGGAGACGTAGTCGGCGTTGCGGACCACCTCGGGGCCGACGACCGGGCCCTCACCGAGGACGATCTGGAACACCTCGGCCGGCAGGCCGGCCTCGATCATCAGGTCGCGGGCCCATAGGGCGGTGAGCGCGGTCTCGGTGTCGGGCTTCATGACGACGGCGTTGCCGGCGACGAACGCGGGCAGGGCGTCGCCGATGGACAGTTCGAGGGGGTAGTTCCAGGGGGCTATCTGGCCGATGACCCCGCGCGGCTGGCGCAGCTCGGTGACCTTGGTGAGGGTCGGCATGGCGCCGGTGTGGCCCTTGGGCCGCAGGTACGAGGGCGCCTTGCGGCCGTAGTGGCGGGCGGCGATCGAGACGGCCAGGACCTCCTCGTGGGCGTGCAGGCGGGCCTTGCCGGTCTCCAGCTGGATCAGGTCGAGCACCTCGGCCTGCCGGGACAGGACCAGGTCGTGGAAGCGCAGCAGTACGGCCGCCCGCGCGCGGACGGGTACGGCCGCCCAGGCGGGCTGCGCGGCGCGGGCCGCGGCGAAGGCGGCGGCCACGTCCTCGGGAGTGGACTCGGGGAGGTCCGCGAGCTTGTCCCCGGTGAAGGGGCTGTGGTTGGCGGTGCGGCCGGAGCCGGCTACGCCGCGGGTCAGCCGGGTGACCAGTTCGGGGGTCACCACGTCGGCGGCGTTCCGGGCGCCGGCCGGGGCCGGGGCGACCGGGTTGGTGGGCTTCGGGGCGCTGCGGAGGGGGGCCGGGGCCTGCGTGTCCGTCATGGCCGTGAGCGTATTGCGCTCGGGGGTGCTTTGGGTACCCGCCGGTAACCGGATTTTGCCATTTCCGCCAGTGATCACTGGCAGGATGGCGGAAACCGGGGCCCGCGAGGCCGGGGCCCGCGGCGGTGCCGGGCGGGGGCGCCGACCGGCGCGACCGGGCGGGGGCGCCGGCGGCCCGCCGCGGGTTCAGCCGGCCGGCGCCGGCTGCCAGCCGCTGAGCACGATGTCGAACTGCGACCGGGTCGTCTCCCAGTCCGCCGCCGGACCCGACATGTACACCGCGTACTCGGTGCCGTCCTGCTCGAAGTACATCTGCTCGACGGCCCGCCGGGGCCCGGCGATCACCCCCGACTTCTCCGTCAGGCTGAACTCCCACAGCGCGGCCTTGACCTGGCCCCGGAAGGTGTTCGGGTGCAGCGTCAGGCGCACGTAGTCGGAGCGCTTGGCCACCTGCTTCTCCAGGTCCAGCATGTGCGCGTACGGGTTCTCGAACTCCGGCTTCGGATTCACCGCGAGCCGGATGAAATGCTGGCCGCTGTCCGGCGTGTAGTCGATCTGCGTCCCGTCCACCCGCCGCGTCCAGCCGTTCGGCACGAAGAGGGTGAAGCCCGCCGGATCGACGACCTTGCGCCAGCCGGCCGGAGCGACCGCTTCCTTCTGCCCCTTGCCCTCCCCCGCACCGGGCGAGGCGTCGGGTGAGGCGTCGGGCGAACTCGTCGTCTTACCCGAGCCCGAGCCCGTGCCGGCGCCCTCGGCGCTCGCGTCACCGGTGTACTTCAGCACTCCGAACACCCCGCCGCCACCGATCAGCGCCGCAACCAGCGCGACGACCGCCGCGCGCCTGACGCGGCCGCGGGCAGGATCGGCGGAGTCCGCCGACCTGGCCGCCGGGGCACGGCCGGCCTCCGGCCCCTGCGCGTGCCCCTGCCCGTTCCCGTCCCCGTTCCCGTCCCCGTTTCCGTGCCCCTGCGCCGGTCCCTGCTCCCCGGGCAGCGCGGCCGTGTCCGAGGGCTCGTTCCGTGCGGTGGCCAGCTCCTCGGAGCCCAGCGCGCGCGTCGGTACGTACGCGTGCGCCGCCTTCGGCTCCCGGCCCTCCATCGCCTGCAACAGCATCTGCTCGGCCTCGGCGGCCGACGGCCGCTGCGCCGGGTCCTTGCGCAGCAGCGCGGTGATGACCGGGGCCAGCGCGCCCGCGTGGGTCGGGGCGGGCGGATCCTCGTTCACCACGGCCTGGAGGCTGGAGATGGGCGACGTCCGGCGGAAGGGCGAGCGGGCCTCGACGGCGGTGTAGAGCGTCGCACCGAGCGACCACAGGTCGGAGGCCGGGTCGGGGGAGCCGCCCGTGACCCGTTCGGGGGCCAGGTAGTCGATGGAGCCGACGAGTTCGCCGGTGCGCGTGATGGACGAGTCGCCCTCGATGGCGGCGATGCCGAAGTCCGCGAGCATCACCCGCCCGTCCTTGGCGAGCATCACGTTGCCCGGCTTCACGTCCCGGTGCAGTACGCCGACCGCGTGCGCGGCACGCAGCGCGCCGAGCACGTGCAGTCCGATCCGGGCCGCCTCACGGGGCTCGATGCGGCCGGCCGTCTTCGCCGCGTCCGCGAGGGAGGGCCCGTCGATGTACTCCATGACGATCCACGGCCGGTCGTCGTGTTCCAGCACGTCGTGGACGGTGACGACGGCCGGATGCTGGATCCGGGCCGCGGCCCGGGCCTCCTTCTGCGTCCGGGCGTGCATGACGTCCCGGTCGGCCTGGGCGACGTAGAGACCCGCCGTCAGCTCCTTGACGGCGACGGTCCTGTGCAGCAGCTCGTCGTGCGCGCGCCACACCTTGCCCATGCCGCCCCTGCCGATGGGCTCCACGAGCCGGTACCGGCCCGCGAGCACCGCACCCGCGCCTGTCTGCTGTTCCACGAAACCCCGCCGCCGCTCTGTGCACTTCCGGCCAGACTACGGAGCCCGCGGGCGCCGCAGGAACATCTCGGAGGCCGTGGGGCCTCACTGTGACGCAATTGCCGTACTGATTCCTCGTCAGCCACCCGTTTTGTAACTGGCCGTTGCCTGCTCGAAGGCTTCGGTTACCTTGCTCTCCTGGTCGAGGGGGCCGGTGACCAGGACGACGTGGTAGGAACCGCCGAGCGCGACGACGAAGTTGCGCGCCACGACGGAGCGTCCGTTGCCGTCGATCCAGGTGTACCGGCCGGTCACGCGGAGCTGGTTGCCGACCTTGGTGGACTTGATGTCGCCGACGCTGGACCAGGTGGAGGAGCGGTAGGGAGCCAGCTCGGGCTCCTTGTCCTTCTGGTACGTGGCCGGGTCGGGATTGCCCTCGACCTTGTCCCGGCCCGGGACGACGGTCAGGGCGAACTCCCCCTCCGTGTAGCGCACCTGACCGGACTCGTTGATTCCGCGACGGTTCCAGCCGTTCGGCACGTTGATCTCGAAGTGCTCGGCGTCCTGCTGGGTGGTGTACCCGGCCGGTGCGGGGGCTTTGGTCTGGGCGGCGGGCTTGGACTCGGGCGGACTCGCGGAGGGGCTGGGCGCCGGGGCGGAGCCGCTCGGCTTCGGGCCGGCACTGCGGCCCTGGCTGTGCGGCGCCGTGGGCTGCCCCAGCCCGGCCGCCTTCCGCCCGCCCTGCGGACCGGCGGACTGCGGCATGAAGAACAGGGCGTAGGCCACGGCTCCCGCGAGCAGGACGAGTATCCCGAGCAGCAGGGAACGCCCCAGCGAGCGCGGCTTGCGGGGGTGGTCGGCGCTGCGGTGGCGGCCGTGCAGATCGGCTCGCCGCCGTACGATCGGCAGCCGGGCGGGATCCGGCTCCGGCATCGGGAGCACGGCGAAGCCCCCGTCGGGCTCCGGCGCGGACCGGACGAGGGAGCGCAGCCAGCCGCGGAGCTCCTCGAAGTCGGGCCGCTCGGTCGGGTCCTGACGCAGCAGCGACTCCACGACCGGGCGCAGCGGGCCGCACTCCTCGGCGAAGGCCGGTGCCTCGGCGCAGACCAGCTCCACGAGCTCGGCGACGCTGTCCTCGGGGTACGGGGCGTGGCCCTGTACGGCCCGGTACAGCAGCGCACCGAGCCCCCAGAGGTCGGTGGCCGGCCCGACGGGGGCGGCCAGCTGCCACGGCCCGTGCGCTGCCTGCGCCTGCTCGGGCGACCACCGCTCGGTGACGGCCCCGACGACGGCCATCCGCGTCTGCCGCGCCCGCTCGGCGTCCAGCCCGCTCCGGGGCCCGCTCCCCCACCCGCCGCCCGCCTGGGCCCGGGCAGCCCGCGCCCCGTACCCGGCTCCGCGGCCGGCCGGTGCCTGGGCCGCCCACTGCCCGTCCGCGTATCCGTCCCCGTTCCCGTACCCGTGGCCGTGGCCGCCGTCCGCCGGAGCCTGCCGCCCCGAGCCGGGTGCCGCGGCGCCGGGCGGCACCGGACCGGCCTGCTCCAGCCCGTAATCGGGGGCGCCGCCCTCCTGGTGCGACGGGAGGCCGGGCACGGCGGGCCGCTGCGGGTCTCCGTAGCCGAACCGTTCCGCGGTGGGCTCTCCCGGTACGGGGCCGCGGTGCCCGGCGGCCGGGACATCCGGGGCCTCGGCCTGCCGGTAGCCCTGGGGCAGGGCGAGCTGCGCGGGCAGCACGGGGCGGGCCGGCACGCTGGGCAGGGCCGGCGCGCTCTGCGGAGCCCGCACGCTCTGCGGGGTGGGCGAGCCCTGCGGGGCTTGCTGATCCTGGGTGCCCTGCGGCGCCTGCGGGATCGGCGGAACCTGCGCCCCGTGCGGGGATTGCGGATCCTGGGTGCCCTGCGGGGCCTGCGCGATCCGGGGCTCCTGCGCGACGGGCAGGGCCTGCGGCTCGGTTTCCGCCGGGGGCAGGGGCAGGGCCCGGCGACGCGGGGTGGCACCGTGCCAGGCGTCGCCACCGTCCGGCCCGCCGTACGGGTACGAGTACCCCTGCGGGAGGTTCGACCCCTCGGGCCTCGGCTCCGCCGCGAGCTCGTGCCCGGGCTCCGCCGCCGCGGCCCTGCGCTGCTCGGCGATCCTCGCGGCGGCCTGCGCCCCCGCCCGGTACGCGGCGATGGCCCCGGCCCGCGCGGCGGCCTTCGGATCGGGCCGCTCCCCGGTCCCCGCGGGGGTGATGTGGTCGCGGTAGCGGGGCCCGGTGTCGTACCCCGGAGCCACGAGCGGCGCGTACGCCGGAGCCTCGGCCGCGGTGTCCGCTCCCGGCCCGCGAACGGCCAGGGCCGCGCCGGCCTCGGCTCCCGGCCCGCTCTCCGGCGCAACGCCGTACGCCGCACCCGGCCCGCTCTCCGGCGCAACGCCGTACGCCGCACCCGGCCCGCTCTCCGGCGCAGCACCGTACGCCGCTCCCGGCCCGCTCGCTAAAGCCTCGCCCGGGCCGGCCCCGTATCCGGCCGGCGTCCCGGAAGCCCCACCCGCCCCGGCTGCGTATCCGGACACGCCCGCACCACCGGGCAACTCGCCGGGGCCGGTACCGAAACCGGCACCCGCCGGCGCCCCCGGCACCGCCCCGTATCCGCCCACCGCTCCGCCGCCGGGGGCCCGGCCGCCGCCGGACGCGGCGGCGCCGTACCCCGCGACGTACCCGTCACCCTCGAACGGCCACGCACCGTCCCGCGGCGGGACCGGGTCGTAGCCGCACAGGGCGTCCTCCGCCGCCCCCGCGGCCAGCCCGGTCAGTACGACTCTGCCGTCGTCGCAGATCAGTACAGTCCGCGCGGTGATGTTCCGGTGCGTCCAGCCGTGCGCGTGCAGCACCCGCAGCGCGGTCAGTACGTCCGCCGCCACCTCCGCCGCCCGGTACGGGCTCAGCGGTTCGTCGGCGATCAGCGCCGCGAGCGGTCGGGCCGGTACGAGTTCGCTCACTATCCACAGCGACCCGCCCTCCGCGAACACGTCGAAGACCTGGTCCAACCGCGGATGGTCCGGCACGGACGCCGCCGCCTGCGCCGCCGCGATCGCCCTGCGCACGGCGGGCAGTTCACCGGAAGCGCGCCGGACCGCCGCGGCGGCCGGACCGCCGAGCGTGCCGTCCAGCAGCTCCGCGTCGACGACTTCCGGCAACGGCACCTGCCGTACGAGGACTTCCTGCCCGCTCCGGGTGTCGAACGCCCGGGTCTCGATCAGTTCCTGCTCGTCGGACGGGGGCAGCGGCAGGCGGTAGCGGTCGGCCAGGATCCGGCCCGCGTAGTCCTCCACATCGCCTCCCCCCAGAGCTGTGGGCCCGTCCCCTGGGTCCCGCTGACACGATACGACGCCCGGGGCGCCCGCGTCCCGGCCCTGGCAAGGCTCGCCCCCGGCCCGCCCGGGGCCGGGGGCGAGCCTTGCCTGCTCAGCCCTGCGACTGGAAGGTCTGGAACGCCGTGTTGCGTATCTGCGTGCACTCCGCCGCGTCCCACTGGTCGGCGGCGCAGCTGATCATGATGGCGTAGCCGTGCTTCGCGTCCATCTTGAACCCGCGGTCGAGCACGCGGACCCTCATGCCCTTCTGGTCGCGCTCGAACTCCCAGTCCGCGACGGTCGGGTAGCCCCGGTAGTCCACCACTTCGAGCCGCAGCAGCTTGTAGTTCGTGCTGCTGCCCGCCACGGCCGGGGCCAGCTCGGCCCAGGCCGCGCGCGCGTCGTCGCCGGGCGATTTGTTGAAGTCGACCTGGATCCGCGGGAAGCCGCCGTCGCGGCTGTATATGACGCCGGAGTTCTCGCCGACCGTGCCGGTCGGCTTGAACCCGTCGGGCATCGCCATCGAGAAGTGGAATCCGGGGTCCGTCACCGTGGAGTACCCCGGCGGGAGCGTGCCCGCGGGGCTCCCGGGCGTGGCGCCCTGACCCTGACCGGGGTTGGTGCCGGTCCCGCCCGAACCGCTGCTCGGCGTCTGCCCCTGGCTCGGCTGGCCGGCCCCGCCGCTGCCGGCCTGCTCGCCGGTCTTCGGCGACGGGGAGGGGGACGCGGAGGGGGACGGTGACGCACCACCGGCCGGGCTGGACGCGGCCGCCGAGCCGCCGTTCTTCCCCTCCTTCTTCGCGGCGCCCTCGTCGTCACCGCTGAGGGCGTATGCGATGAGCGAGCCGATGACCGCGAGCGCCACGACCACGCCGGCTATCGCGAGGGCGATGGTGCGGCGGGGTACGACGTCGGTGAGCGGCGCCGCGACGGGCGCGGGCCGCGACGACGGGGGTTCGGCGGCCGTCGCGGCCGCGACCGCGCCGGCCGCTGCCGCCTTGCGCGCCGACTTCAGCGCCGCGCGGGCACGCTCGCGCTGTTCGCGTTCGCGGCGCTCGCGTTCCTTCTTCTCCGCCTTCTCGGCGGCCTTGGCGGCCTTCTCCGCGGCCGCCTTCTCCGCGGCTTCCCGGGCCTCGGCGAGCGATATCTGCCGGGTCTCCTCGGCGGGCACGACCGCGACGGGGGCCGGCGGCTCGGGCGCGTCGATCACGGCGGTGAGCATCGCCCGCGCGCGGTCGTCGTCGAGGCGGTGGGCCGGGTCCTTGACGAGGAGGCCGTAGATGACCTCGGTCAGCGGACCCGCGTTCTTGGGCGGGTCGACCGGCTCGGTCATCACGGCGGTGAGCGTCGCGAGGGCCGACCCCTTGTCGTACGGGGGCACGCCCTCGACCGCCGCGTACAGCAGACCGCCGAGCGACCACATGTCCGCCGGCGGGCCGGGGCGCTGGCCGCGGGCGCGCTCGGGGGAGATGTACGAGGGGGCGCCGACGAGCATGCCGGTGGAGGTGACGGAGGGGTCGCCCTCGACCTGGGCGATGCCGAAGTCGGTGAGGACGACGCGGCCGTTGCCGTGGTCGGCGAGGAGCACGTTGGAGGGCTTCACGTCCCGGTGCAGGATGCCCTGCCGGTGCGCGGCGCGCAGTACGTCGAGGACGGCGAGGCCGACTTCGGCGGCGCGGCGGGGGGTGAGCGTGCCGTTCTCCCGGATGAACTCGGCGAGCGAGGGGCCCTCGATGAGCTCCATGACGATCCAGGGCCGGCCGTCCTCGTCGACGACGTCGTAGACGGTCACCGCTCCGCCGCTGCGGATCCGGGCGATGGCCTTGGCCTCGCGCAGGGTCCGGGTGATGAGGCGGCGCTTCTCGTCGTCGTCGACGCCGGTGCCGAAGCGGAGCTCCTTGACGGCGACGGTCCGGCCGAGGGTCTCGTCCTCGGCGCGCCAGACGGTGCCCATGCCGCCCTTGCCGAGGACGGCGCCGAGCCGGTAGCGGCTCGCGAGCAGGCGGCCCTCGGGGCCCTCCTGCGCCTTGGCCGCGGCCGCCTTGACGGCGGCGGCCACCTCGTCGGCCTTGCTCACGGCGACGGGCTTCGCGTCCTGCGGCTGCCCGGCGGCGACCTTCGCGCCGCCCCGCTCACGCGGCTCCGCCGCGACGCCACGGGGCTTCCCGTTCCCCGGCTCCGCAGCCACGGCCTGCGCGTCCGGGGTCTTCGCGTCCTCCGGCTCCGCCCCGGCCGCCTTCGCCGCAGCAGGCTTGCGCAGCTCGGGCTTCGCGTCCTCGGGCTCCGCCACGCTGGACTTGCGCAACTCGGGCTTCACGCCGACCGGCTGCGCAGCCGCGACCTTCGCCTCCTCCGGCTCCGCCCCGGCCGCCTTCGCCGCAGCAGGCTTGCGCAGCTCGGGCTTCACATCGCCGGCCTCCGCGTCCCCCGGCTCCGCAGCCAGGGCCTTCGCGTCCCGCGCCTCCGCGTCCTCCGGCTCCACCACGCTGGACTTGCGCAACTCGGGCTTCACGCCGACCGGCTGCGCAGCCGCGACCTTCGCCTCCTCCGGCTCCGCCCCGGCCGCCTTCGCCGCAGCAGGCTTGCGCAGCTCGGGCTTCACATCGCCGGCCTTCGCGTCCCCCGGCTCCGCAGCCAGGGCCTTCGCGTCCCGCGCCTCCGCGTCCTCCGGCTCCACCACGCTGGACTTGCGCAACTCGGGCTTCGCCTCTCCGGGCTTCGCGTCCACCGGCTCCACGTCCTGCGGCTCCGCCGTGGTGGATGCGCGCAACTCGGGCTTCGCGTCGGCGAGCTCGGCCGCGCCGGCTGCCTCCGGCGCCGCCTTCACCCCGTCGGCCACGGAAGCACCAGTCGGCTCCGCGTCCTGCGGCTCCGCCCCGACAGCCTTCGCCGCCGCAGGCTTGCGCAGCTGCGTCGTCACGGCCACAGGCTGCGCGGCAACAGGCTCCTCGTCCCGCGGCGCCGGCTGGGCAGCGGCAGGCTCCGCCCCGACAGCCTTCGCCGCCGCGGGCTTGCGCAGTCGCGTCGTCGCGGCCGCAGGCTTCGCGGGGGCGGCCTCCGTGTCGCGCGGCTCCGGCGCCGCCGCAGGCTTCGCGGCCGCGGGCTTGCGCGTGCGGGGCTTCGCGGCGGCGGGCTTCGGGTCCGCGTCCGTGTCCTGCAGCCGGGCCGCCGTGCCCGGTTGTATGTCCTCGGCCGCGGGCTCCGCGGTGTCGGCAACCCCCTGACCAGCGGTGGACCTCGCGCCCCGCGACCTCGCGGCGCGCGGCTTCGGAACCGCGGGGGTGGCCGCCGGAGGCACCGGCGATCCCGTCCCGACAGACGGTTCCGACGACTCGGTGTGCTCCGGCTTCGACATGCGTCCCCTCTGCGATCGTGCCGCCTGCTCCGGTTGCCCCGGCAGCGGCCGGGGTGCCCGGTAACCCGCCCCGGCAGAACCCTCATTGTCCCTTACTCCGCAACGGACGGGAGCCCCGGGTCCGCGGTTCCCCCCTCGATGTGACGGAGTTACAACGGCACGATGTCCGGCGCCCCCAGCCTCGCGGCGTCAGCCGTCTGATCGTCCGGCTGGCGCTGCGATTCCCGCTCCGCCTGCACCCGCTTCTCGTAGTGCTCCACTTCCTTCTCGATCTGCTGCTTGTCCCAGCCCAGAACCGGAGCCATCAACTCCGCGCACTCGCGCGCCGATCTCGTCCCCCGGTCGAAGGTCTCGATAGAAATCCGCGTACGCCTCGTCAGCACGTCGTCCAGGTGCCGCGCCCCCTCGTGCGAGGCCGCGTAGACCACTTCGGCGCGCAGGTAGTCGTCGGCGCCCGTCAGCGGCTCCCCGAGCGAGGAGTCCGCCGCGATCAGCGCGAGCAGTTCTTCCGTCAGGGACCCGTACCGGTTCAAGAGGTGTTCCACCCGCACGACATGGAGCCCCGTCCGCGCCGCGATCCGTGCCCGCGCGTTCCACAGGGCCCGGTACCCCTCCGCGCCCACCAGCGGCACGTCTTCCGTCACGCACTCCGCGACCCGCTGGTCCAGGCCGTGCACCGCCTCGTCCACCGCGTCCTTGGCCATCACCCGGTACGTCGTGTACTTCCCGCCGGCGACGACGACCAGCCCCGGAACCGGGTGCGCCACGGTGTGCTCGCGGGAGAGCTTGCTCGTCGCGTCCGACTCCCCGGCCAGCAGCGGGCGCAGGCCGGCATAGACGCCTTGGACGTCGTCCCTGGTGAGCGGGACCTCCAGTACCGAGTTCACGTGCTCCAGTAGATAGTCGATGTCGGCACTCGACGCCGCCGGATGGGCCTTGTCCAGGTCCCAGTCGGTGTCCGTGGTGCCCACGATCCAGTGCCGGCCCCACGGGATCACGAACAGCACCGACTTCTCGGTCCGCAGGATCAGCCCGGTCGAGGAGTGGATGCGGTCCTTCGGGACGACGAGGTGGATGCCCTTCGACGCCCTCACGTGGAACTGCCCCCGCTCCGCGATCAGCGCCTGGGTGTCGTCCGTCCAGACCCCCGTGGCGTTCACGATCTGCTTCGCGCGGATCTCGTACTCCCCGCCGCCCTCCACGTCCCGCACCCGCGCGCCGACGACCCGCTCACCCTCCCGCAGGAAGCCGACGACCCTCGCCCGGTTGGCGCAGTGCGCCCCGTAGGCAGCGGCCGTGCGCACCAGCGTCGCCACGTACCGGGCGTCGTCCATCTGGGCGTCGTAGTACTGCAGGGCGCCCACCAGCGCGTCCTTGCGCAGGGCGGGCGCGATCCGCAGGGCCCGTCGGCGCGAGAGGTGGCGGTGGGCAGGCAGCCCGCGCCCGTGGCCGCTGGAGAGAGACATGGCGTCGTACAGCGCGACGCCGGAGCCCGCGTAGAACCGCTCCCACCCCTTGTGCTGGAGCGGGTAGAGGAACGGCACCGGCTTCACCAGGTGCGGGGCGAGACGCCCCAGCAACAGGCCGCGCTCCTTCAGCGCCTCCCGCACGAGGGCGAAGTCGAGCATCTCCAGGTATCTGAGCCCGCCGTGGATGAGCTTGCTGGAGCGGCTCGACGTGCCGGACGCCCAGTCCCTCGCCTCCACCAGGCCCGTCCCCAGGCCCCTGGTCACGGCGTCGAGGGCGGTTCCGGCGCCCACCACGCCCGCGCCGACGACCAGCACGTCGAGCTCGCGCTCGGCCATCGCGGCGAGCGCCTCGGCGCGCTGCGCCGGTCCCAGCATCGTCGTCCCGCCTCCCCCGCCCGTCCGCATCCCCGTCCCCGTCCCCGTCGTCTGCGTGCCCGTTCCTGCCCCTGTTCCTGTGCTCACGGCTGCCTGCCTCCCGTAGACGCGGGTCGCCGCGTCCGCCCTATGCGGTCATCCCACCCGTTGTGGGTGATCCCGCTCACATCGCCCTTTCATGATTCTGACCGGCCCCACCCACATCAGCCACCGCCTGTGGATAACACGACGACGACCACGAGCCTCGAATGCGACATATCTGTCATATATACGCCTAGTCTGACATTGCGCCAGCTCTCCTCCTCCACAGGACTTGCGCGCACCGCCCCCTCATGCATGTCAGGGAAGGGAAGGGACGGCACCCCCATGCCCGCAGATCTCGCCGTCATCGGACTCGGCCATCTCGGCCTCCCTCTCGCCCAGGCAGCCGTGGCCGCCGGGATCGAGACGGTCGGCTACGACAGCGGTCCGGCGACGGACTCCACCCTTACAGCCGCCGAGATCCGCCGCATGTCGGCGGCCGGCTTCCGGGTCACCACCAACCCCGCCGAGCTCGGCCGGGTCCGCACCGCCGTCATCTGCGCCCCCACCCAGCTCGGCGCGGACCGCGCACTCGACCTGTCCGCGGTCGGCGAGGCGGGCCGCACCCTCGCCGCCCGGCTGCGCCCACACACCACCGTCATCCTCGAGTCGAACGCCCACCCGGGCGTCACCGAGGAGTACCTGCGGCCGATCCTCGAATCGGGCTCCCGGCTGCGCGCCGGCCAGGACTTCCACCTGGCCTACTCGCCCAGCCGCCTCGACCCCGGCAACCGCACGCACGGCATCTCCAACACCCCCAAGGTCATCGGCGGCCTCACCCCGGCCTGCACCGAGTCCGCGCACGCCTTCTACGCCCGCCTCACCGACAAGGTGGTGCGCGCCCGGGGCCTGCGCGAGGCCGAGACCGTGCAGCTCCTCGAAACCAACTACCGGCACGTCAACATCGCCCTCATGAACGAGATGGCCGTGCTCTGCCACGACCTCGGCGTGGACCTGTGGGACGTCATCCGGTGCGCCGAGACCAAGCCGTACGGGTTCCAGGCCTTCCGCCCCGGCCCCGGAGTCGGCGGCCACGGCGTCCCCCTCGACCCCAACTACCTCCCCCACACCACCCGCACCCCGGGCCACCCGCTGCGCATGGTCGGCCTGGCGCAGGAGATCAACAACCGGATGCCGCAGTACGTCATCCAGCGCAGCGCCGCCCTGCTCAACGAGCACGGCAAGTCCGCCCGCGGGGCGCGCGTCCTGCTGCTCGGGGTCACGTACAAACAGGACCTCGCCGACCAGGAGGGCTCCCCGGCGCGCGAGATCGCCAGCCGGCTCCTCGACCTCGGGGCGCTGATCAGCTACCACGACCCGTACATCGGCGGATGGCGCGTCAGGGACCAGCCGGTCCCCCGGGCCGAATCGCTGTACGAGGCGGCGGCCAACGCCGATCTGACGATCCTGCTCCAGCACCACCGCACCTACGACCTCCAAGGCCTGGCGGTGAAGGCCCAGTTGCTGCTGGACACCCGCGGGGCCAGCCCGGTGGGCGCCGCGCACCGCCTGTAGCCCACACCGCGAGCCCCGTCCCCGCGCCGGCCGAAACCCCCTCCACGGATGTCGCAGGCTGCTGCTAGCCTGCGGCGACTTATCTCGCGCATACGTCCCGCGTACACACGTACGCATCCCGCGTACTCACTTGCGGGCATCCGTGCGCCCACAATCCCTTGGGGGGGATTTCTCCATGAGCCAGCAGTTCCAGCCGCCCGCGCCCGAGTCGAACACGCCCGCGCCCGGCGCACCGGCCCCGTCCGGAGCCGACTTCCTGGCCCCTGCCGGTCACCCGGCGCCGTCCGGAGCCGACTTCCTGGCCCCGGTGCAGGCCCCGGCCCGCCCCGGCAACGTGGGCCTCGGCATCGTCGCCGCGCTCGTCGCCGCCCTGGTCGCGGCCGCGGCGTACGGCGGCATCATGAACGCCATCGAGCGCGAGATCGGCTACGCGGCGGTCGGCGTCGGCGCCCTCGTCGGCTTCGCCGCGGGCAAGCTCGGCGGCCGCAACCCGGTCCTTCCCGTCGTCGGCGCGGTCCTCGCGGTCGCCTCCGTCTTCCTCGGCGAGCTGTTCTTCTACGCGCTCACGCTGGCAGATGCCGCCGGCGTCGGCCTGGGTGACGTGCTGAGCACGGTCGGCGCGTCCGGTCTGGTCGACATCTGGAAGGAAGACGCGGACCCCATGAGCTTCCTCTTCCTGGCCCTCGGCGCCTTCACCGGGTACGGCTCCGCCAAGAAGATCGGCGACTGACCCAGCCGCTCGCTCCCCCGCCCCGGCAGCCGGGCCCGGACCACCGGGCCGGCCTGCCGCCGGGCACCCCGGCACGGCCCGCCCACCACGGCCCGGCACCGCCCGAAGTGGCCCGGCACCGCTCCGGCACCCCCGCCGAGCAGCCACTCCCTTGATCGAAAGCACGGACCGAAACCCTGTCGTCCACAGGGCTGCGGCCATATGATCCGCGCGTGTCCGCTCACCCCCCGCCCGGCCGGCCCGTGTTCGACCCCGCCGACCGCGTCCCCGCCCTCGCCGCCCTCCGCGACAGCGTCCAGCGCCAGGACTGGGATGCCGTCCGCTCCTCGTTCGACGCGCTCACCGACGAGGACGACCGCGCCGTCGCCTCGCGCGTCGTCGCCGACCTGCCCGACAGCGAACCGTTCCTCCAGCAGGCCGCCGACCGCGCTCCGCGCGATCCGCTCGCCCGCACCCTGCTCGCCGACCGGCTGATCCGGAGCGCCTGGGGCATCCGGTCCCGCGCACGCGCCGAACACGTGTCGCGCCGACAGTTCGACGGGTTCCACGCCCACCTCCGGCGTGCCGAGATGCTGCTCATCGACGTCTGCGCCGAGCACCCGCGGTACGCGCTCGCCTGGTACCTGCGCCTCATGACCTCGCGCGGTCTGGAGCTCGGCCAGGGCGAGTCCCGGCGCCGCTACGACCGGCTCGCCGAGCACCACCCCCACCACTACGCGGGCCAGCAGCAACTGCTCCAGCAGCTCTGCCCCAAGTGGAGCGGCAGCTGGGACGCCGCCCACACGTTCGCCGACGCGTGCGCGAAGGCCTCGCCCGCCGGCAGCCCGAACGCCGCCCTGGTCGCCGTCGCCCAGCTGGAGCAGTTCATGGACGTGATGCGCAACGAGGACGCCGCGGCCGCGCAGGCGTACGCCCGCTCGCCCGGGAACCGCGAGCGGCGCCTCGCCGCCGCCGCGCACTCCGTCCTGCACCCGGATGCGCGTACGGATGCCCGTACGGACGCGTACGTGCAGGTCGACGCGCACTGCGCCTTCGCGATCACCCACGGCGCGGCCCTGCACCCCGAGGCCGCGGCGCCGCACTTCCTGGCCCTCGGCGACCGCGCGAGCGAGTTCCCCTGGCACTACCTCGACAACGGCGACCCCGAGGCCGTATTCGTCCGCCACCGCACGACCGCACTGGCGCAGGGCTGAGGACACCACGATGACGACCACCGGCAGCAACACCACAGCGACGACCACGACGGCCACGACGGCCACGGCGGCCACGGCGGCCACGGCGGCCACGGCCGGCAACGCCACCAGCACCCCCACCGCCGACGAGGACAGCGTCGTCACCACCACCGTCGACGGCATCCGCACCGTCCTCGCCCCCCGCTCCGGCCTCCTCAACGCCGGCCTCCTCTTCCGGGTGGGCCGCGCCGACGAGACCCTGGCCACCAGCGGCGTCACCCACCTCGTCGAGCACCTCGCCCTGTACCCCCAGGGCACGAGCGACGCGGACCACGACGGCGCGGCGACCGCCACGCTCACCCAGTTCCGCGTCACCGGCACCCCCGCCGAAGTGGTGGCGTACCTGAACGGCGTCTGCGCCTCCCTGCGCGACCTCCCGACGGACCGGTTGGAGACGGAGAAGGAGATCCTGCGCACCGAGGCCGCCGGCCGCCGCCGCGGACCGGCCCACCTCCCCACCCTGTGGCGCTACGGAGCCCGCTCCTACGGCCTCACCGGCTACGCCGAGACGGGCCTGCGGCAGCTGACCGGCGACGACGTCCGCGACTGGGTGCGCACGCGCTTCACCGCCGCGAACGCCGTCCTGTGGATCACCGGTGACACGGTCCCCGAAGGGCTCGACCTCGCCCTCCCCTCCGGCGCGTGGCATCCCGCTCCCGAGGCCACCTCCGCCCTGCCCGTCCTGCCGGCCTACTTCCAGGGCGACGACGGCGCCGTCGTCCTGACCTCCGTACTGCCGCGCTCCACCGGGGCGAGCCTGCTCACGGAAGTCCTCGGCAAGGAGCTGCTGCGGGAACTGCGCCAGAAGAGCGGGTACTCGTACACGGCGACGGCCGAGTACTCGCCGCGCGACGCCGGCTCCGCGACCGTCGTCGCCCACGCCGACGCGCTGCCGCACAAGCAGGACGCGATGGTCGGCGCCTTCGTCGACGTCCTCGCGAAGCTGAGGGCCGGCCGGATCGAGCCGTCCGACCTGGAAGCCGTACGGGCCTCCGCGCTCGCGCGGCTCGACGGCCCCGAGCTCGCCGCCGCCCGGCTGCCGGGGCAGGCCGTGGACCTCCTGCTGCGCCACCGCCACCTCACCGTCGCGGAGGCGAGGGCCGAGATCGGGGCGGTCACCGCGGAAACCCTGCACGAGGCCGCCCGCGCCCTGTGGGCCGGCGCCCTGATGCAGGTGCCCGGCCGGGGCGTGGACTGGGCGGGGCTCGCGGCCGCGCCCACCGGGTCCGCGGAGGTCGTCACCGGGCGGGCGCACCCGTCTCTGGCCGATCCCGGCACGGTCCTGACCGTGGCGGCCGACGGAGTCAGCCTGGTCACGGCGACCAACCGGATCACCGTCCGCTACGCCGAGTGCTCCCTCGTGCAGGCCTACCCGGACGGTGCCCGCCACCTCGTCGGCCACGACGGGTTCACGCTCACCATCGAGCCGGCGCTGTTCGGGATCACCGCGGCCGACCTGGCCCCGCTCGACACCGGCGTCCCGCCCTGCGTGGTCCTCGCGATGCCGCCCCGCGACCCGGCCCGCATCCCGCTCCCGCCCAGGCCGGCGCCGCCCGCCCTCCCCGCCCGGCCGACCCGGCCGGCGGCCCCGGACGCCGCTCCGGCCGCCCGCCCGGCCGTCTGGTTCACCGTCGTGCTGTGGCTGCTCGGAGTCCCCGGGCTGCTCATCGGCGGGGCGGTCGTCGTGCTCGGCATCGTCATGGGTGACGAGCACGGCCAGATCGCCCGGGACAACGCGCAGTTCCTGTTCGACTGGCTGCTCGTCGCGGGCGCCTTCCTGATCCCGTGGGGCATCTGCATGAACCGCCGCAGCAAGGGCAAGAACTGACCGGCGTACGTACGCGGCGTGCGGTCAGCGGTGGTGCTGCGAGTCCGCGACCGTGACCTCGACCCGCTGGAACTCCTTGAGCTCGCTGTAGCCGGTGGTGGCCATCGAACGGCGCAGCGCGCCGAAGATGTTCATCGAGCCGTCCGGGGAGTGCGAGGGGCCGGTGAGGATCTCCTCGGTGGTGCCGACCGTACCGAGGTCGACCTTCTTGCCTCGCGGCACGTCCTCGTGGACGGCCTCCATGCCCCAGTGGTTGCCCTTGCCGGGCGCGTCGGTGGCACGGGCCAGCGGGGAGCCGATCATCACGGCGTCGGCGCCGCAGGCGACGGCCTTCGGGATGTCGCCGGACCAGCCGACGCCGCCGTCGGCGATGACGTGCACGTAGCGGCCGCCGGACTCGTCCATGTAGTCGCGGCGGGCCGCGGCCACGTCCGCGACGGCGGTGGCCATCGGGACCTGGATGCCGAGGACGTTGCGCGTCGTGTGCGCGGCGCCGCCGCCGAAGCCGACGAGGACACCGGCGGCGCCGGTGCGCATCAGGTGCAGGGCCGCGGTGTAGGTGGCGCAGCCGCCCACGATGACCGGGACGTCGAGCTCGTAGATGAACTGCTTGAGGTTCAGCGGCTCGGCGGCGCCGGAGACGTGCTCCGCCGAGACCGTGGTGCCGCGGATCACGAAGATGTCCACGCCCGCTTCGACGACGGCCTTGGAGAACTCGGCCGTGCGCTGCGGGGAGAGCGCGGCGGCGGTGACGACGCCCGAGTCGCGCACCTCCTTGATGCGCCGGCGGATCAGGTCCGCCTGGATGGGCGCGGAGTAGATCTCCTGGAGACGGCGGGTGGCGGACTCCTCTTCCAGCTCCGCGATCTCGTCGAGCAGCGGCTGCGGGTCCTCGTACCGGGTCCACAGGCCTTCGAGGTTCAGCACGCCGAGGCCGCCGAGCTCGCCGATGCGGATGGCGGTCTGCGGGGAGACGACCGAGTCCATGGGGGCGGCCAGGAACGGGAGCTCGAAGCGGTAGGCGTCGATCTGCCAGGCGATCGAGACCTCCTTCGGGTCCCGGGTACGGCGGCTGGGGACGATGGCGATGTCATCGAACGCGTACGCCCGGCGGCCGCGCTTGCCGCGCCCGATCTCGATCTCAGTCACGTGTGGTGGCCTTTCCTCTGGGTCTGCCCGTCCAGTATCCCCGAAGGGCGGCGCGTCGCGTTCCCATGACCGCTGTGCGGACGGCCCAATCCGGCTCCGCCGGCGTGCGGGGCGCGCGGGGCCGGCGCCGAAGTCCCCGGCGACGACGGAAGGGCGGGCCCGGAAACCCGGACCCGCCCTCCACCGTCAGGCTCGCGCGACTCAGCCCTTGCGGGAGTAGTTCGGCGCTTCCACGGTCATCTGGATGTCGTGCGGGTGGCTCTCCTTGAGCCCCGCCGAGGTGATCCGGACGAACCGGCCCCGGTCCTGGAGCTCCGGCACCGTGCGGCCGCCGACGTAGAACATCGACTGGCGCAGGCCGCCGACGAGCTGGTGCACGACCGCGGAGAGCGGGCCGCGGTAGGGGACCTGGCCCTCGATGCCCTCGGGAATGAGCTTGTCGTCGCCGCCCACGCCCTCCTGGAAGTAGCGGTCCTTGGAGAAGGACTTGCGGTCGCCGCGGGACTGCATCGCGCCGAGCGAGCCCATGCCGCGGTACGACTTGAACTGCTTGCCGTTGATGAAGAGCAGCTCGCCCGGGGACTCCTCGCAGCCCGCGAGCAGCGAGCCGAGCATCACCGTGTCGGCGCCCGCGACGAGCGCCTTGGCGATGTCGCCGGAGTACTGCAGGCCGCCGTCGCCGATGACCGGGACGCCGGCCGCCTTGGCGGCGAGGGAGGCCTCGTAGATCGCGGTGACCTGCGGGACGCCGATGCCGGCGACGACGCGGGTGGTGCAGATGGAGCCGGGGCCGACGCCGACCTTGATGCCGTCGCAGCCGGCGTCGATGAGCGCCTGGGCGCCGTCACGGGTGGCGATGTTGCCGCCGATGACGTCGACCGACGAGTTGGACTTGATCTTGGAGACCATGTCGCCGACGAGGCGGGAGTGGCCGTGGGCGGTGTCGACGACGATGAAGTCGGCGCCCGCCTCGATCAGGGCCTGGGCGCGGTCGTACGCGTCGCCGGCGACGCCGACGGCCGCGCCGACGAGCAGCCGGCCGTCCTTGTCCTTGGCGGCGTTCGGGTACTTCTCGGCCTTGACGAAGTCCTTGACCGTGATGAGGCCCTTGAGGTGACCGGACTCGTCGACGAGCGGCAGCTTCTCGATCTTGTGGCGGCGCAGCAGCTCCATGGCGTCCACGCCGGAGATGCCGACCTTGCCCGTGACCAGCGGCATCGGCGTCATGACCTCGCGCACCTGGCGGCTGCGGTCCGACTCGAAGGCCATGTCGCGGTTGGTGACGATGCCGAGGAGCTTGCCGGCGGGGTCGGTGACCGGGACGCCGGAGATGCGGAACTTCGCGCACAGCTCGTCGGCCTCGCGCAGCGTCGCGTCCGGGTGCACCGTGATCGGGTCGGTGACCATGCCGGACTCGGAGCGCTTGACCAGGTCGACCTGGTTGGCCTGGTCGGCGATGGAGAGGTTGCGGTGCAGGACGCCCACGCCACCCTGACGGGCCATCGCGATGGCCATGCGGGCCTCGGTGACCTTGTCCATCGCGGCGGAGAGCAGCGGGACGTTCACGCGGACGTTGCGCGAGATGAGGGAGGAGGTGTCGATCGCGTCCGGAGACATGTCCGACGAGCCGGGAAGCAGCAGCACGTCGTCGTACGTGAGGCCGAGTGTGGCGAATTTGTCGGGCACTCCGTCGGCGTTCACAGTCATGACACCTTCCCAGATGGTCTTGCTCAGCGCGGATGTCCATGCTAACGGGATCCCGACGCGTCTCATTCCACGACCAAGATCAAGCCCAAGGTTCGTTGTTTCCTACGATGGATGAACGTCCTAAACCAGGGCGCACAGGGATCAACCGTCTGCGCCGGTCTCCCGCCCGGCGAAACCGTTCTCCCGCCCGGCAAAGCCGTTCTACTGCTCGGCGAGCGCGCGGAGCCGGCTGAGCGCCCGGTGCTGGGCCACCCGCACCGCTCCGGGAGACATTCCGAGCATCTGCCCGGTCTCCTCGGCGGTCAGACCGACGGCGACCCGCAGCACGAGGAGCTCGCGCTGGTTCTCCGGGAGGTTGGCCAGCAGCTTCTTGGCCCAGGCCGCGTCGCTGCTCAGCAGCGCGCGCTCTTCCGGGCCCAGCGAGTCGTCCGGCCGTTCCGGCATCTCGTCGGAGGGCACGGCCGTGCTGCCCGGGTGCCGCATGGCGGCCCGCTGCAGATCGGCGACCTTGTGCGCGGCGATGGCGAAGACGAAGGCCTCGAAGGGGCGCCCGGTGTCGCGGTAGCGCGGCAGCGCCATCAGGACGGCCACGCAGACCTCCTGCGCCAGGTCCTCCACGAAGTGACGGGCGTCACCGGGCAGCCGCGAGAGCCGGGTGCGGCAGTAGCGGATGGCGAGGGGGTGCACGAAGGCGAGCAGATCGTGCGTGGCCTGCTCGTCGCCCTCGACCGCACGGCGTACGAGCGCGCCGACGGTCCCGTCGCCGCCACCCCTGGCGGCGCCGGTGGACCCTGTGACCGCCGGTGAACCCGGGGTCTCGTCGTCGCGCATCAATCCATGGTGCCTTGGCGCCGGAGCATTCGCGGCACTGCGGCCCGTGTTGTGCGTCGAAGCGTTATGCGGGGTGGGTGCACCGGAACTCATGCTCTGGCCCCTCCCCTCCCGCTCGGCCGAATCGCCCTCGAGGCGACATCTCCAGGATGCGCCACACCCTCAAGCATGCGGCATGCCGCGCGAAGCGACACGTCCCCCGGATTGTGCCCCGCCAATCCCCCGTCCGCAGCAGGTTGCGGGGGATCGGTCGGAGGCGCCCCGGGGACCTGCCATCGGGAGCCCGGCCCGGCCCGTTCCGGCGCGGCACCGCCGGCCGTTGACGGCCGGCGGTCGTGCGGTCAGCGGACCAGGCCCCAGCGGAACCCGAGCGCCACGGCGTGCGCCCGGTCCGAGGCGCCGAGCTTCTTGAACAGTCGGCGGGCGTGCGTCTTGACCGTGTCCTCCGAGAGGAAGAGCTCGCGCCCGATCTCCGCGTTGGACCGGCCGTGGCTCATGCCCTCCAGCACCTGGATCTCGCGCGCGGTGAGCGTGGGCGCGGCGCCCATCTCGGCCGAGCGCAGCCGGCGCGGGGCCAGCCTCCAGGTCGGGTCGGCGAGGGCCTGGGTGACCGTGGCCCGCAGTTCGGCGCGCGAGGCGTCCTTGTGCAGATAGCCCCGGGCGCCGGCGGCGACCGCGAGGGCCACGCCGTCCAGGTCCTCGGCGACCGTCAGCATGATGATGCGGGCGCCGGGATCGGCCGAGAGCAGCCGGCGAACCGTCTCCACACCGCCGAGCCCGGGCATCCGTACATCCATCAGAATCAGGTCGGAGCGGTCGGCACCCCAGCGGCGGAGGACTTCCTCGCCGTTGGCGGCCGTCGTCACACGCTCGACGCCGGGCACGGTGGCAACCGCGCGGCGGAGCGCCTCTCGGGCAAGCGGGGAGTCGTCGCAGACGAGGACGGATGTCATGACCGCCCTCCGCAGCTGCTGATGCGCGTCACCTTGAGCCTCCAGGCTGGTACGTATCGTCACCTGTGCGGTCGATGCTCCCGGACACCTGTCCGAGAACTTCTTGGTTCAACCGCCTTCGCACTCTCAACGATGGTCACTCGAAAGAGTTACGGGTCGGACGGACACCTTCGGCACTCTACGTGAGGAAGCGAACACAACGCGGGCACCACTCTCCGCGTGTCGTCCATTTGGCGTTATGACCTATTTGGCGGCTTTCCTTCCGTTTGGCGCATGTCTGAGGCTAGATTCCCAATGAGTCATATTTACATCTACTACGACAGTAGGTGTGGAGACATGGACCTATCCGCCTCAGTACCGGCACCAAGAGGACTACCAATGGCAGATTTCTCCCGCCTCCCCGGACCGAACGCCGATCTCTGGGACTGGCAGCTGCTGGCTGCCTGCCGCGGAGTCGACAGCTCCCTCTTCTTCCACCCGGAAGGCGAGCGGGGCGCGGCCAGGAGCGCGCGCGAGGCCTCGGCTAAAGAGGTCTGCATGCGTTGCCCGGTGCGTGCGGAATGCGCCGCGCACGCACTCGCCGTCCGCGAGCCCTACGGGGTGTGGGGCGGCCTCACCGAGGACGAACGAGAAGAACTGATGGGCCGGGCCCGCCATCGCCTGGTCCCGGCGGCGACCGTCATCGGGCCGACCGGCCCGCACTAGCGGACCCGGCGAAACGAGCCGAAGGAACGTTTCTTCTACCCGTGGCGCGCACCCGCGTGCCGCGCACCGGCCCGGGACGTCACCCGACCGGCCGTACCGCCGTACGGTCTCTCGCGTGGCGGTCCGGCCAGGCCGGGGGGCGCCCCCGCACGGAGCCGCGTACGGGGGCACCCGCGCGGGATCAGCGCCTGGCCGCCCGCTCCAGCTCGGCCAGGGTCGCGGCCACCGCCGGCACCCGGGCCAGGTCCGGCAGGGTCAGGGCCACGACCTCGCGTTCGACGGCAGGTTCCACGACGAGGGTGCTCACACCCTTGGCCCGTACGGACTCCACCGCGAGCTCGGGCAGCACCGCGACGCCCAGCCCGGCACCGACCAGGCCGACCACGGCCGGGTAGTCGTCGGTGGCGAAGTCGATGCGCGGGGTGAATCCGGCGCCCTCGCACACCTCGACCAGATGGCGGCGGCAGCGCGGGCAGCCCGCGATCCAGGGCTCGCCGGCCAGTTCCGCCATGCCCACCCGTTCCGCGCCGGCCAGCCGGTGCCCGTCGGGGACCAGTCCGACGAGCCGGTCGGTCAGCAGCGGCCGGACCACGAGGTCCTCCCACTCGGCGGAGGGCCCCGACGCGCCGCCGTAGCGGAAGGCCAGCGCGAGATCGCAGTCGCCCTCGCGCAGCATCTCCACCGAGCGCGGCGGCTCCGCTTCCACCAGCGAGATCCGGGTCCCCGGATGCTCGGCGCGCATCGCCGCGAGCGCGGTGGGGACCAGCGTGGAACTGCCGCTGGGAAAGGAGACGAGCCGGACCCTGCCCGCACGCAGCCCGGCGATGGCCGCGACCTCCTCCTCGGCGGCCGTCAGTCCGGCGAGGATCCCGGCGGCATGGCGGACCAGGGCCTCACCGGCCTGGGTGAGGCGCATCTCGCGCCCGGTACGGATCAGCAGGGGGGTGCCGGCGGACTGCTCCAGCGCCTTCATCTGCTGGGAGACGGCCGGCTGGGTGCAGCCGAGCTCGCGGGCGGCGGCTGAGAAGGACCCGGTTCCGGCGACAGCGCGCAGAACTCGGAGATGACGTGCCTCGATCACCCTTCGAGCATAAGGGCTACTTTGATCGAGGCGCCAATAATCCCGTGCCGCTTTGAGGCGATTCGGTTAGCGTGACCGCATGCATCTCATCTCCGTGAACCTCGGCCGCGCGACGGCCGTCGAATACACCGACGCGGAGGGTGGGGTGACCGGCCACCGCAAGCTCCCCGTCCCCGGCCCCGTACGCGTCTTCGCCCCCGGCCCCAAGGGCGTCGCGGCGAGCGGCGTCGAGGGGGACGACGTCTGCGACCTGCGCCATCACGGCGGCGACCACCAGGCCGTGTACGCGTACGCCCGCGAGGACCTGGAGTGGTGGGAGGGCGAGCTGGAACGCGAACTGCCCGGTGGGCTCTTCGGCGAGAACTTCACCACCTCCGGCCTCGACGTGAACGGCGCGAAGCTCGGAGAACGCTGGCGGGTCGGCCCCGACCTGGTCCTGGAGGTGGCCTCGGCCCGCATACCGTGCCAGACCTTCCAGGGGTCGCTCGGCGAGAAGGCCTGGGTCAAGCGGTTCACCCGGGCCGCGCGGCCGGGCGCGTACCTGCGCGTGATCGAGGAGGGCCGGGTCTCCCCCGGCGACACCATCGAGGTGCTGCACCGCCCCGACCACGAGGTGACGGTGGAGTTCTGGTTCCGCGCCTTCACCACCGAGCGGGAGCTGCTGGCGCGCACCCTGGCGGCGGGCGACGCACTGGAGCCCGAGGCGCGGGACAAGGCGCTGGCGTACGTGGAGAAGTACCGGAAGGAGCGCCTCCCCCAAGAGGGCTGACGCACCGGCCGGTACGGGAGGCGGCGCCCCGGGCGGCTAGGTTGCGCGTATGACGACTGCGTTGATTACGGGATCCACGGCGGGCATCGGCGCCGCCTTCGCCCGGCGGCTCGCCGCCCAGGGGCACAACCTCGTTCTGGTGGCCCGGGACGCCAAACGGCTCGGCGAGCAGGCCACCGAGCTGCACGACCGGCACGGCATCGAAGCCGAGGTGCTGGTCGCCGACCTCTCCACCGACGAGGGCATCGCGGCGGTCGAGGAACGCCTCGGCGACCGCAAGCACCCGGTGGACCTGCTGGTCAACAACGCGGGCTTCGGCAACAAGGGCCGCTACCTCGAAGTCTCCATGGCCGACGAGCTGACCATGTTGAAGGTGCACATCGAGGCCGTGCTGCGGCTGACCTCGGCGGCGACGGAATCGATGCGCTCGCGCGGGCGCGGCGGCGTGATCAACGTGGCCTCGGTGGCCGCCTTCCTGCCGCGCGGCACCTACGGGGCGAGCAAGGCCTGGGTCGTGCAGTTCACGCAGGGCGCGGCCAAGGACCTGTCGGGTTCGGGCGTCCGGCTGATGGCGCTGTGCCCGGGCTTCGTGCGCACCGAGTTCCACGAGCGCGCCGGCATGGGCACGGACAACATCCCCGGCTGGATGTGGCTGGACGCCGACAAGCTGGTGGCCGCGGCCCTGGCCGACCTGGCCCGGGGCAAGACGGTGTCGATCCCGGACCCGCGGTACAAGGCGCTGATGGGTGTGGTGAAGCTCGCGCCGCGCGGACTGCTGGGCGGGGTCTCCTCGCGTACGGGGCGCAAGTACGGGCCTCAGTAACCAGCCGACAAACGCGGCACATGGGTGAAATTTCCCTAGACTGGACATGTCCCATCCAGCGCGGGAGGCGACTTATGACATTCGTACAAGTAATCGATTATGAGACCACGCGGTTCGACGAGATGAACGCCCTCATCGACCGCTGGGCCGAGCAGTCGAGCGGCCGGCGCACGGTAACCCACACGATGATCGGCAAGGACCGCGACGCCCGGACCCACTTCGTCGACCTCGTCGAATTCCCTTCGTACGAAGAGGCCATGAGGAACTCTCAGCTCCCGGAGACGGACAGGATGTTCCAGGAGATGGTGGCCCTGTGCGAGGGCATGCCGAAGTTCATGAACCTCGACGTGGTGCGCGACGAGCACCTCAACGTCCAGCTCGTCAACCGGCTGTACGACGAGGTCGCCATGAAGGGCGACATGGCCGTGATCGAGGAGATCTTCGCCACGGACTACCTCGACCACGACATCGGCAACCCCGAGGACAAGACGGGCCGCGAGGGCATCCGCGAGGACGTGCAGTCGTGGCGCGACGGCTTCGACTTCACCTTCACGCGGAACGCGCAGACGGCGCAGGACGACTACGTCACGACGCTGTGGACCTGGAAGGGCGTGCACAAGGGCGAGTTCATGGGGATCGCCCCGACCGGCAAGACCTGCGAGATGACCGGCACCACGGTCTTCCGGTGCGAGGGCGGGATGATCAAGGAAGGCTGGTGGCACTACGACGCCATGCGCCTCATGAAGGAACTGGGCGCCATGTAGCGCTCCGACGGCGCGGGGCACCCGGCGCGCCGAGACGGCGCGCCGCGCGTCCGCACACGGGAAAGCCCCGGTCACCACCGCTGGGCAGCGGTGACCGGGGCTTTGCCTCGACTACTGACGAGGTCAGTGGCTGTGGCCGTGGCCGTGGCCGTGACCGGCGTCGGCCTCATCGTCGGCCGGCTTCTCGACGACCAGGGTCTCGGTCGTGAGCAGCAGCGACGCGATCGAAGCGGCGTTCTCCAGGGCGGAGCGGGTGACCTTGACCGGGTCGATGACGCCGGCCTTGACCAGGTCGCCGTACTCGCCGGTGGCGGCGTTGAAGCCCTGGCCCTTGTCGAGCTCGGCGACCTTCGAGGTGATGACGTAGCCCTCGAGGCCGGCGTTCTCGGCGATCCAGCGCAGCGGCTCGACGGCGGCACGGCGCACGACCGCGACACCGGTGGCCTCGTCGCCGGTCAGGCCGAGGTTGCCCTCGAGGACCTTGACGGCGTGGACGAGCGCGGAGCCACCGCCGGAGACGATGCCCTCCTCGACCGCGGCACGGGTCGCCGAGATGGCGTCCTCGAGGCGGTGCTTCTTCTCCTTGAGCTCCACCTCGGTGGCGGCGCCGACCTTGATGACGCAGACGCCGCCGGCGAGCTTCGCCAGGCGCTCCTGCAGCTTCTCGCGGTCCCAGTCCGAGTCGGTCGACTCGATCTCGGCCTTGATCTGGTTGACGCGGCCGAGGACCTCTTCGGAGCTGCCGCCACCGTCGACGATGGTGGTGTTGTCCTTGGAGATCGTGACGCGGCGGGCGGAGCCCAGTACGTCCAGACCGGCCTGGTCGAGCTTGAGGCCGACCTCCTCGGCGATGACGGTGGCACCGGTGAGGGTGGCCATGTCCTGCAGCATCGCCTTGCGGCGGTCACCGAAGCCGGGCGCCTTGACGGCGACGGCGTTGAAGGTGCCACGGATCTTGTTGACGACGAGGGTGGAGAGCGCCTCGCCCTCGACGTCCTCGGCGATGATCAGCAGGGGCTTGGAGGCGCCGGCCTGGATGACCTTCTCGAGCAGCGGCAGGAGGTCCTGGATGGAGGAGATCTTGCCCTGGTTGATCAGGATGTACGGGTCATCGAGGATGGCCTCCATACGCTCCTGGTCGGAGACCATGTACGGGGACAGGTAGCCCTTGTCGAAGGCCATGCCCTCGGTGAACTCGAGCTCCAGGCCGAAGGCGTTGGACTCCTCGACGGTGATGACACCGTCCTTGCCGACCTTGTCCATCGCCTCGGCGATGAGGTCGCCGACCTGCTGGTCCTGCGCGGAGAGCGCGGCCACGGCGGCGATGTCGGACTTGTCCTCGATCGGGCGGGCGGTCGCGAGGAGCTCCTCGGACACGGCCTTGACCGCGGCGTCGATGCCCTTCTTCAGGGCGGCCGGGGAAGCACCCGCGGCGACGTTGCGCAGACCCTCGCGGACCAGGGCCTGGGCCAGCACGGTGGCGGTGGTGGTGCCGTCACCCGCGATGTCGTTGGTCTTGGTCGCCACCTCCTTCACGAGCTGCGCGCCAAGGTTCTCGTACGGGTCGTCCAGCTCGACCTCGCGAGCGATGGTGACACCGTCGTTCGTGATGGTGGGGGCGCCGAACTTCTTGTCGATGACGACGTTGCGGCCCTTGGGGCCGATCGTCACCTTGACCGTGTCGGCAAGCTTGTTGACGCCGCGCTCGAGGGCGCGACGGGCGTCCTCGTCAAACTTAAGAATCTTCGGCATGGGAGCGGTTCAGCCCTCTCGTTGCGATCCCCGGCCGCTCACCGCGACCGCCTTGAACGAACTACGCCCCTCGCCGCCCGGCATCAGCAGGGGTGACCAGGGGCGTAGCTCAAAGCAAAACTGGAGAAGTGATTACTTCTCGACGATCGCGAGCACGTCGCGGGCCGAGAGGACGAGGTACTCCTCGCCGTTGTACTTCACTTCGGTGCCGCCGTACTTGGAGTACAGGACGACGTCGCCGACGGTGACGTCCAGCGGGAGACGCTGGCCGTCCTCGAAGCGACCCGGGCCCACGGCAAGGACGACGCCCTCCTGGGGCTTCTCCTTCGCGGTGTCCGGGATGACCAGGCCAGAGGCCGTGGTCTGCTCGGCGTCGAGCGGCTGGACCACAATGCGGTCCTCAAGCGGCTTGATGGCAACCTTGGAGCTGGTGGTCGTCACGATCCGACCTCCCCCTTCGGAGATCCGGGGTTAACTGTCTGAGGTGGCGACCAGGTCGATCCGTCGTCGCGGGTGCCGGATCTGCCTGTCGCTGTGTTGGCACTCACCAGGGGCGAGTGCCAGACGCGAGACTATTCCGGGGATTAGCACTCGGTCAAGCGGAGTGCCAATACGCGCCGCTGGTTTCGCCGTCCTGGGCGCCCGGAGGCGCCCCGGAACCCCACCCCGGGCGGCCCCCGCGGGCCCCCCGCCCCGCCGGTCGGCTGCGGCCGGCCCGCCCGGCCCCGTCGGGTCGTCGCGGGCGGGCGCGTCGGGGAACGAGGGGCGGCAGGGGTGGGCGGAGTGGGGCGGTATGTGACGCTTGGTCCATGCGCATCCTGGTCGTCGAAGACGAAATGGGCCTCGCCGAGTCCTTGCGGCGCGGGCTCGGCGCCGACGGTCACTGGGTCGACCTCGCCCACGACGGGCACCGCGGGCTGGACCTCGCCCTCACCGGGGGGCCGTACGACGTCGTCGTCCTGGACCTGATGCTCCCCGGGCTCTCGGGCTACGAGATCTGCGGGCGCATGCGCGCCCACGGCGACTCCACCCCGGTCCTCATGCTGACCGCCAAGGACGGCGAGTACGACGAGGCCGACGGCCTGGACTCGGGCGCCGACGACTACCTCACGAAGCCGTTCTCCTTCGTCGTCCTCGCCGCCCGCCTGCGCGCGCTCGCCCGCCGCGCCGCCGCCGGGCGCCCCAGCGTCCTGCAGGCCGGCGACCTCCTCCTCGACCCGCGCGGCCGCCGCTGCCGCCGCGGCGCCCACGAGATCGAGCTGACCTCCCGGGAGCTCGGCGTGCTGGCCTGCCTGATGGAGCAGCCCGGCCGGGCCGTCGCCAAGCAGGACATCCTCGACGAGGTCTGGGACGCCCCGCACGGCATCGACCCGAACATCGTCGAGGTCTACGTCTCCTCGCTCCGCCGGAAGATCGACGCCCCCTTCGGCCGGCGCTCGATCCTCACCGTCCACGGCACCGGCTACCGGATGGCCGCCGACGGTGGATAGGCCCCGGCCCACGGCCCGGCGCCGGCCCCGGCGCCCCGCCGGCCTGCGGGCCCGCGCCGCCGCGGCCGCCGCCCTCGCGATGGCCGCCGTCCTCGCCGCCGGCGGGCTCTGGCTGTACACGCTGCTGCGCGCCAACCTCATCGAGAACACCACCGGCCGCGCCGAGCTCGCGGCCCGCAAGGTCGCCGCCCGTCTCGACACCGCGGCCCTCCCGGCCGACGGGCGGCTGCCCGCACCCGAGGGCGGGGTCGATCTGGTCCTCGTACGGGACGCGGCCGGCGCCGTCGTGGCCACCAGCGGGGACCCGGGGCAGAGCTCCGGGCTCGCCGGGCTGCGCCCCGCAACCGGCGACGACGTGCGCTCGGCGATCCTGCCTCCCGCGGGACCCGGCGGGCACCGGCGCGTGGTGGTCGCCGTGGAGGCGCCCGGCCCGCCGGGGGCGCGCGCCCCGCACACCGTCTACGCCATGACCGTGCTCGGCGACGTCGAGGACGCCAACCGGGCCGTCGCGGTCGGCCTGCTGGCCGGCGCGCCCCCGCTGATCGCCTTCTCGGCGGCACTGGCGTGGTGGGTGACGGGGCACGCGCTGCGCCCCGTCACCGCGATCCGCACCGAGCTGGCCGCGGTCACCGCGAGCGAGCTGGACCGCCGGGTCCCCGACCCGGGCGGCGCCGACGAGATCGCACGGCTGGCCCGGACCGTCAACGACACGCTCGACCGCCTGGAGCGCGGTGACGCCCGGCAGCGGCAGTTCACCGCCGACGCCTCGCACGAGCTGCGCAACCCCCTCGCGGCCGTCCGGTCCCGGCTGGAGGTGGCGCTGCGCGACCCCGACCGGGAGTCGGTGGCGGCCGCCCTGGCCGACACCGAGCGGCTCCAGGGCATCGCGGCCGACCTCCTCCTGCTGGCCCGCCTGGACGGCGGACCCGCGCCGCGCACCGAGCCGGTGGACCTCGCGCTGCTGGCCGCCGAGGACGTGGCGCGGCGCCCGGAGCCCCGGGTCGCGCTACGGCTGGACGCGCGGGCCCCCGTACCGGCCGCCGGGGATCCGGCGCGGCTGGAGCGGGCGCTGGCCAACCTCGTGGACAACGCCCTGCGGTACGCCCGCACCCGGGTCACCGTCCGGGCGGCTGCGAGCGGCGACGGCTGGGCGCTGCTGGAGGTCGAGGACGACGGGCCGGGCATCCCGGAGGCGGACCGGGACCGGGTCTTCGAGCGGTTCGTACGACTGGACGCGGACCGGGGCCGGACCAGCGGCGGCACCGGATTGGGCCTGGCCATCGCCCGGGAGATCGCGCGGGCGCACGGCGGCGAGGTCCGGGCGCTCCCCGCGTCCGCCGGGGGCGCGGGCGCGCGGTTCATGCTCCGCGTGCCGGAGCGCGGTCCCGCCGCGCCCCGTCCCTGAAGGCGGCTTCAGGACCTTCAGGATTCCTTCAGCACCGCTCCCCCACCATCGACAGGCATGAGCGCCCACCGCAGGAAGCCCCCGGGACGGGAACGGCCGCAGGCCCCCGCGACCCGCCGCCGCAGGCCCTCGCGCCGGACCCGGCTCGTCCGCACCCTGCTGGCGGGCGGCTGCGCGCTGGCGGTGATCGGCGGCGGCTCGGCCTGGTACCTGTACCGGGACCTGGCCTCCAGCATCGGCAGCTCCAAGGCCCTGGAGGGCGCCGAGAAGTCGAAGTCCGGCGATACGAACATCCTGCTGATGGGGCTGGACAGCCGGCGCGACCAGAACGGCGAGGACCTGCCGCCGGAGGTCCTCGACAAGCTGCACGCGGGCGCGAGCTCCCAGGTCGGCGGCTACAACACCAACACCTTGATCCTTCTCCACGTCCCGGGCGACGGGAGCAAGGCCAAGGCGTTCTCGGTACCGCGCGACAACTTCGTCGACCTGCGCGGCGTGCCCGGCCACACGGGCAAGGCGAAGATCAAAGAGGCGTACGGGAGGGCGAAGGCCACGACGGAGGAGCAGCTCTCCGCCCGGGGGGTCACGGACAAGCGGCAGCTGGAGCGCGAGGGGCGCGAAGCGGGGCGCAAGGCGGAGATCGAGACGGTCCGCGCCTTCCTCGGGGTGCCGATCGACCACTTCGCCGAGCTGAACCTGGCCGGTTTCTACCACTTGGCGGACGCGCTGGACGGCGTGCCGGTGTGCCTGAACCACGCCGTGAAGGACAAGAACTCCGGGGCCGACTTCGCGGCCGGGCGGCACACGCTGAACGGGGAGCAGTCGCTGGCCTTCGTCCGCCAGCGGATGGGGCTGACCATGGGCGACCTGGACCGGACGAAGCGGCAGCAGGCCTTCCTCGCGGGGGTGACGCACAAGCTGAACCAGGCCGGAACCTTCACCGATCCGGTGAAGCTGATCAAGCTGATCGACACCGCGAAACAGGACGTCGTCACTGATCAGGGGTGGGATCTGCTGGCGTTCCTCAAGCAGGCCAAGAGCCTTTCCGGGGGCAACGTCGAGTTTGTGACCCTTCCCATCGAGCGATTCGACAGGAACCATGGCTCGGAGATAAACGTCGTAGACGATATGAAGATAAAGCGCCTCATTGCCGAGCAGATCGGTCCCAAGGCCTCTGCGAGCCCGAGCGCACCGGGCGCCGCTCCCTCATCGGCGGGCACGCCCGCGCCGGACCGCTCCGCGTCGGCTCCTGGCGCACCCGCCCCGGGCTCCGCACCCGCACCCACCCCGTCGAAGGACAGCGGCATCACCGCCATCGACGGCGGCGGCATCCCGTGCGTGGACTGACACCTCTGACGGCGGCGGGCGCGCGACGCCGCACCGAAGCGCTGCTGCTCGTCCTCGTCCTCTGCGTGACCATTTTCGGCCACATCAGCGCGAGCCTGGCGATGAACGACACGCTGCCGCCCGGCCTCACCGGTTTCGTGCTCAGCATGACGCTGCTCGCGCTCGTGGGGCACCTGGCCGTGCGCCGGTTCGCGGCGTACGCGGATCCGCTGATCTTCCCCCTCGCCCTGCTGCTGACCGGGATGGGGCTGGTGCTGCTGCACCGCCTCGACCAGGGGTACCTCGAGCGGTACGGCTCGCCGGCGACGGCGCCCGGCCAGCTGATGTGGTCGGTGGTCGGCGTCGCGGCCTGCATCGCGGTGCTGGGGGTCCTGCGCGACCACCGGCTGCTGCAGCGGTTCATCTACATCACGATGGCCGTCGCGCTGGTGGCGCTGATCGCGCCCGCGTTCTTCGGCGCGGACACCTACGGGGCGAAGCGCTGGATCGTCGTCGGCGGGCTCTCGCTCCAGCCCGGCGAGTTCGTGAAGATCATGATCGCGATCTTCTTCGCGGGCTACCTGGTCATCCACCGCGACTCCCTGGCCCTTTCGGGCCGCAAGTTCCTGGGCGTGCAGATGCCCCCGATGCGCCAGCTCGGACCGATCATCACGGTATGGATCGTGTCGCTGATCGTCCTCGTCCTCGAGCGCGACCTCGGCACCTCGCTGATCTTCTTCGGCGTTTTCGTGGTGATGCTCTACGTCGCCACCGAACGCACCGGCTGGATCGTCTGCGGCCTGCTCCTGTCGTGCGTGGGCGCCTTCGTCGTGGGCTCGACGGAGCCGCACGTCAAGGCGCGCGTGGCCGCGTGGCTCGACCCGCTGTCCTACTACTGGGACCCCCGGCCGCCGGGCATCATCTCGGACCAGTCCGCGCAGGCGCTGTTCAGCTTCGGCACCGGCGGCATCACCGGCACGGGACTCGGCATGGGCCACCCTGAACTGCTCGGTTTCGCCGGCCGCAGCGACTTCATCCTGACGACGGTGGGCGAGGAGCTCGGCCTGGCGGGCGTCATGGCCGTCCTCGTCCTGTACGCGCTCCTCGTGCAGCGGGGGCTGCGGATGGCGCTGGGCGCGCGCGACCCCTTCGGCAAGCTGCTCGCCATGGGCCTGGCTTCCGCGCTCGCCCTGCAGGTCTTCGTGGTGGCCGGCGGGGTCACGGGCCTGATCCCGCTGACGGGCAAGGCCCTGCCCTTCCTGGCCAGCGGAGGCTCGTCCCTGCTGGCCAACTGGATCATGATCGCCCTGCTGCTCCGCATATCCGACAGCGCGGAACGCCAGCGCGAGGCGGACAGCCACGGACCGGTGGAGACGACGATCACTCCGGTACTGAGCCCGCAGCCGGGCTGAAGGGGCCGGGGCGGTCCGCCTCCGGCCCCCCTGCGCGACAGGACCGGGCCGGGCCGTCTCTTTCGGATCTTGTCGCCCGGCAGGATCCGAAAGAGACGGCCTACAGGTAGTCCTCCAGCCGCCCGATCCTGTAGCCCTGCTCCTGTATCCGCTGGAGCATCCGGGTCGTCATCTCGGTCTCCGTCGTGCCCTTGAGCTCCGACGGGCCGCGGAAGTGGGCCAGGATGATGTCGCCGGGTTTGAGCGCAGATCCCTCGGCGTACTGGAAGTTGTTGATCTGCATCGACACGCGCCACAGGAGCATCTGCGATATCCCGCACTCGTGCGCGGCCCTGAGGGTGTCGTCGTTGTAGTTCCCGTACGGCGGGCGGAAGCGGGGCGGCTTCGTACCGAAGCGCTTCTCCAGGCGTTCCTGCTGGCCGCATATCTCCTTCTTCTGCGCCTCGAAGGGCAGCGTCCGGAGATTCGGGTGGGTCAGGGTGTGGTTGTTCACCGTGCTGCCGGAGCCGTTGTCGCGGAGCTTCTCGAAGTGGCCGTAGTCCGACGCGGCGATGCTGTCCGTCAGGAACATGCCGATCGGCAGCTTCAGGTCGGCGGCCATCTCCAGGAACTCGGGGCTCTTCTCGGCGCCGTCGTCGAACGTCAGGAAGACGACCTTGTCGTCCGCCGGGACGGGTATTCGGTCCAGGACCTGGGCCCTGCCCGGCTTCGCCGGCGGGATCGAGGGTTTGGCCGTCGGCTTGGGGGCGTACTGGAGGGGCGCGTTCAGGCCCCACTTCTTGTACGCCTCGTCCCCCGCGGTGCCCGGTCCTGCCGTCGGACCCCTCCCCACCCCGGAGGGGGAGGCGGCGGCCGAAGGCGACGCCGACTCCTTGCCCCCCGTCGCCTTGCGGCCCATCCGTTCGGTGGGTTCGACGCCGTCCCCGCACCCCGCCAGGGACAGGGCCAGCGCGCCGGTCACCAGCGTTGCGGCCACCAACCGGCGCGCGTACCTCACAAGTAGTCCTCCAAGCGAGCCACGGCGTAACCCTTTGCCGTGACGGTCTTCATGACATGACGGATCATGTCAGTCATGCTGCCCTTCCAGTCCTCTTTGCCCCGGAAGTGCGTGAGGATGATGTCTCCAGGATGCAGGTCCTTGTCCCACTCCCGCCAGTCCATCCTGTTCGGGAAGGCCTCCTCGTTCCACAGCGGAACGGCCTTGATGCCGCAGGACTTGGCCGCGCGCAGCGTGTCCTCGTTGTAGTTGCCGTACGGCGGGCGGAACAGCGTCGGCCGCTTGCCGAACTGCTTCTGGATCGTGTCCTGCTGCCCGCAGATCTCCTGGCGCTGCTTCTCGTAGGAGAGCGCCGGCATGTAGCGGTGGTTGAGCGTGTGGTTGTTCAGCGTGACGCCCGCGGCCTGCATCGCCTTGAAGTACGGGTAGTTGTCCCGCACCAGGTAGTCGCTCAGGAACGCGGTGTACGGGAGCTTCAGCTCCTGCATCATCTTCAGGAACTCGGGGTCCTTCTCCGCGCCGTCGTCGATCGTCAGGAAGACGACCTTCTCCTCCGTGGGAATGGTGGTGAAGACCGGCGGCAGGTTCTCCTGGTCCTCCACCTCGAAGCCGTCCCGGGTGGTGATCTCCGGCTTCGACTTGGGCGCCGCCGGGGCCATGAGCGGCGGTGTGGCCAGGCCCCACTTCTTCGCCGCGACCGCCCGCGCCTGCTGGGCCGCCTTCAGCTTCGCGGCCTGGCCGCCGAGCGCTCCGGCCGCGCCGGCGGGCTCGGCGCCGGCGGAGGCCTTCGCCTTCGCGGCCTTGTCCGGCGTCCCGGGCTCCGAGGATCCGCATCCGGTCGCCACCACGGAGACCAGGAGTGCGGCCGTCGCGGCCGTCCCCAACCGGCCTCGCGCTGCTGCCGCGATCCGGTGACCCTGTTGCGTCTTATGTTCCTTTTGTCGGACTAGCTGCATAGCTGAGCATCCTGGCATCCGCCCCGCGCCCGCCCCGGCCGACACCGCGAACGGAATTCGACCTTCCTCCGAGTGGCCCACCGTGGCCGACAATGGATCCCGTGACCCCCGAAGACTTCGCCGCGCTCCTCACCCCCGAGGGCCACGCCCTCCTCGACTCGCTCCGGGACTACGACCCCGCCCAGGAGCTCGCCGTCGCCACCCGGCTGCGCCGCGAACACCCCGCCGCGCTCGTCTCCGCGGCCCTCGGGCAGGCCCGCCTGCGACAGCGCGCGGTGGCCAAGTTCGGGGCCGAGGACGCCCACCGGATGTACTTCACGCCCGGCGGCGGCGAGATGGCCACCCGCGCGTCGGTGGCCTCGTACCGCGCCGAGCGGCTCGCCGCCCTGGGCGTACGCAGCCTCGCGGACCTGTGCTGCGGCATCGGCGGCGACGCCCTGGCCCTGGCCCGGCTCGGCATCCGCGTCCTCGCGGTGGACCACGACCCGCTGACCGTCGCCGTGGCGCGCGCCAACGCCCGGGCGCTGGGCCTGGCGGACCTGATCGAGGTCCGGGAGGCCGACGTGACCGAGGTCGACACCGCCGGCTACGACGCCGTCTTCATCGACCCGGCCCGCCGGGGCGGTCGCGGCCGCATCTTCGACCCGGAGTCGTACTCCCCGCCGCTGTCGTGGGCCGTGGAGACCGCCCGCGCCGCGAAGTTCGCCGCCATCAAGATCGCCCCCGGGATCCCCCACGAGGCCGTTCCGGCGGACGCCGAAGCCGAGTGGATCTCCGACCACGGCGACGTGAAGGAGGCCGTCCTGTGGTTCGGGACCGCGCCGGGCGAGATCCGCGCCACCCTGCTGCCCGGGCCGCGCGCGCTGGCGACCGCCGATCCGCTGCCCGACCCGCAGGCCGGGCCCGTCGGCCGCTACCTCTACGAGCCCGACGGCGCGGTCATCCGGGCCCACCTCGTCGCCGAGGTGGCCGAGCGGCTGGGCGGCCGGCTGATCGACCCGACCATCGCGTACATCACCGCGGACGAGCTGCTCCCGACCCCGTACGCGACCGCGTACGAGATCACCGACGTACTGCCCTTCGGCCTGAAGAAGCTCAAGGCGCTGCTGCGCGAGCGCGGCGTCGGCATCCTGACGGTGAAGAAGCGCGGCTCGGCGATCGAGCCGGAGGAGCTGCGCAGGAAGGTGAAGCCGCAGGGGCCCCGTTCGGCGACCGTGTTCCTGACCCGGGTCGCCGGGGCGCCCTCGATGCTGATCGGCTCACCGGCTGCAGCGGCGCAGGCCCGGGCCGGAGCTCAGGAGGACGCGGGTCCGCCGCGGTAGAAGCGGACCGCCCACCGGTAGTGCGCGCCCGCCTTGCCGAGGCCGAGCAGGGCCGTGATCCACAGGATCATGCCGAGCCCCATGGTGTAGGCGACCTCGCCGTAGGTGTCCTCGCCCGGCCGGGCCGCCGCCGCGGACCCGAAGGTCACCCAGAGCCCGAGCACGCCGAGGGCGAAGGAGGCCAGCAGCCAGGTCAGGCTGCGCACCGGCGCGCGCACCGCCCGGTCGGCGGCCGGGTCCGGTTCCAGTTCCGCCCACGCGCACATCAGGCGGCGCACCTGCCGGTCCCGCTTGGCCCCCCAGGCGAACCAGAATCCGGCCGGGATCAGCACGCCCACCCCGAGTACGGCGAAGATCAGTCCGAAGAGGTACGAGAACGGATCGTGCTTCTCGATGGCCATCAGCGCCATGCCGACGAAGGACCAGCCGAGGGCGAAGACCGCCGACACCGACCAGAGGAGCAGCAGCCGCCCGAACCCCAGGCTGCGCCGCCCGAGCTCCCTGAGGAACCGGGCGCGGTCGGCCCGTACGGTGCCCTCGTCGAGCCAGGCGCGCAGGTGCGCGGGAGGGGGCGGCGGGGGCAGGTCGAAGCGGGGCATGTGCATGACCATATCCGCAGGCCGTACGGACCCGCCGGACCCCCGCCCGGAGGCTCAGCTTCCGTCGGCGGGCTCGGCCTCGACCGACTCGAAGCGCCAGCGGTGCACCGCCCGCGTGATCAAGTCGGCCTCCGGCTCCGGGAGTTCGGGCAGCTCTTCGAAGACTCCGCCGGGCGCGTCCCACCAGGTGATGACGAGCACCCGGTCCTGCGGCGCCCGGAACACCTCGCGCCGCACCGGCTCTCGGGCCAGGACCCGCGAACGGGCCCACTCCAGCAGCTCGTTGCCCCGCCCGGGCACCGCCCGGGCCTCCCACATCAGTGCGACGGTGCTCACGAGTACAGGTTGTCCTTGCTCAGTTCGTGCACGTGGTCGTGGTCGTGTCCGTGGTCGTGTCCGTGGTCGTGCGCGCGACCCGGGACGTGCGGGTCGGTCACCGGGAGCGAGGAGTCCGCCGACAGGTCCCAGTCCGAGGCGGGCCTGTTCCGCTTGACCATCTCCGCGCCCAGGGCCGCCACCATCGCGCCGTTGTCCGTGCACAGCCCCGGCCGCGGCACCCGCAGGACGATCCCCGCGGCGTCGCACCGCTCCTGCGCGAGCGAGCGCAGCCGGGAGTTGGCCGCGACACCGCCGCCGATCATCAAGTGGTCGACGCCCTCGTCCTTGCACGCGCGGATCGCCTTGCGCGTCAGCACGTCCACCACGGCCTCCTGGAAGGACGCCGCCACATCGCGGACCGGCACTTCCTCCCCCGCCTTGCGCTTCGCCTCGATCCAGCGGGCGACCGAGGTCTTGAGGCCGGAGAAGGAGAAGTCGTAGGCCGCGTCCCGCGGCCCCGTCAGCCCGCGCGGGAAGTTGATCGCCCTCGGGTCGCCCTCGCGCGCGAGCCGGTCGATGACCGGCCCACCGGGGAAGCCCAGCTGCAGCACGCGCGCGATCTTGTCGAAGGCCTCGCCCGCCGCGTCGTCGATGGTCGCGCCGAGCGGCCGTACGTCGGAGGTGATGTCGGGAGCCAGCAGCAGCGAGGAGTGCCCGCCGGAGACCAGCAGCGCCATCGTCGGCTCGGGCAGCGGCCCGTGCTCCAGCTGGTCGACGCAGATGTGCGAGGCCAGGTGGTTCACCCCGTACAGCGGCTTGCCCAGCGCGTACGCGTACGCCTTCGCGGCCGAGACGCCCACCAGCAGTGCTCCCGCGAGGCCGGGGCCCGCGGTGACGGCGATGCCGTCGAGGTCGCGGGCGCTGACCCCGGCCTCCTTCAGGGCGCGCTCGATGGTGGGGACCATCGCCTCCAGGTGCGCGCGGGAGGCCACTTCGGGCACGACGCCGCCGAAGCGGGCGTGCTCGTCGACGCTCGACGCGATGGCGTCGGCGAGCAGGGTGGTGCCGCGCACGACGCCGACGCCGGTCTCGTCGCAGGAGGTCTCGATGCCGAGGACGAGCGGTTCGTCAGCCATGGGTCTCACTTCTTACGGCGTCTTGGAATGTCGGGGGCAGGGAGGTGGCGGGATCGGAGAGGCGCATCACGAGCGCGTCCACGTTGCCGGGCTGGTAGTAGCCCCGCCGGAAGCCGATCGGCTCGAAGCCGAAGCGCTCGTACAGCTTCTGGGCGCGGGTGTTGTCCACCCGGACCTCCAGGAGCACCTCGGCGCACTCGAACGCGGTCGCGGCGCGCAGCAGGTCGGTGAGCAGCCGGGCGCCGAGTCCGGTGCCCCACTGGTCGCGCGCGGCCGCGATGGTCTGTACGTCGCCCAGGTCGCCGGCGGCGGCCAGCCCGGCGTAGCCGACCAGGCGGCCGGACCCCGCGGCGGAGCCGCTGTCGGGCACCGTCTCGGCGACGACGTAGTGGCGGGTGGCCTCGGGGCCGCGCGCGCGGGCGAGCTCGGACCAGAACATCCCGGCGGACCAGGCGTCCTCGGGGAACAGCTCGTGCTCCAGTTCCAGCACGGGCCCGATGTCCCACCAGCGCATCTCGCGCAGCACCACGGCCGGAGCGGCTCCGGCGGCCCTGGCGGTCGGGGCGGTCGGGCCGGTCACTTCGGGGTGACCACCTTGTAGTTCTTGGGCACCTGGGCGTCGGGCCGGCGGAGGTAGAGCGGGGCCGGGGGCAGGCCGTCGGTGTTCTCGAAGGCCGCTCCGGCGGCGAGCCGCTCGGCCGCCAGGGCCGCGAGGGCGCCGGCCGACTGGTGCTCGGGGTCGCGCGCGTCGGTGAAGACCTCCGGGTAGAGCCGCGCGCCCTGCCCGACGGCGGGCAGTCCGGCGACCCGCTCGGCGATGTCGGCCGGCCGGTCGACCGCGGGCTCGCCGAGCCGGGTGCGCGGGTCCTCGTAGCGGGCCCAGTAGACCTCCTTGCGCCGCGCGTCGGTGGCGACGGTGAAGGGGCCCTCGATCCCGGCGGCGCCGGCCGCGTGGGCCAGGCCGTCGAGGGTGCACAGCCCGTACACGGGCACACCGAGGACGGAGGCGAAGGTGGAGGCGGTGACGAGGCCGACCCGCAGTCCGGTGTAGGGGCCGGGGCCGACGCCGACGACGATGCCGGTGACGGCCTCGAGGGTGACCCCCGCCTGCGCGAGGACCTTGTCGACGGCGGGCAGCAGGAGCTCCCCGTGGCGGCGGGCGTCGACCTGGTTCGACTCGGCGAGTACGGACTCGCCGTCGTGCAGGGCGACGGTGACGGCGGGCGTGGCGGTATCTACAGCGAGCAAGAGCACGCGAACAGCCTACGACTCCGGGGCCCCGTGCCCTTGCGGCCGGTCTGCGGGCACCCCGGCTGCTACCTTCGACCCAGGTCTCGACCTGACCGTTCGACCGATCGTTCAGCTGATCGTTCGAAGGACGGTCGGGCCGGCCGTCCGACGACATGGACCATGCGGAGAGGTGGAGCAAGGTGGCACGCAGCAGCTCGGGAATCGTGGCCGGGCTCACCGTCGCGGCACTCGCCGTCGTCGGCTTCCTCGGCTACCAGGCATCCGCCACCGCCCCCGCGCACCCGCCGAAGGCCGTCGCGCAGACTCCCCCGCCCGCCCCGAGCGCGGGCGCCCCCAAGACGGACCCGGCGAAGCCGGTGCCCCTCCCGTCCGGCTCCGGTTCCGGGGCGCGCGTCGTGTACTCCCTGAGCGCGAAGCGCGTGTGGCTGGTGGACGCCACCGCAGCGGAGCCGAAGTCGTTCGCGGTGATGCCGAGCACGGTCCACCCGGCGCCGGGCAATTACACGGTGGGCTCCCGCCAGGGCGCGGTGACCGGCTCGGACGGGGTGCCGATCGAGCACGTGGTCCGGTTCGCCAGCCCCCAGGGCGTCGTGGTCGGCTTCAGCGCCCGGGTGGACAACACCCTGCCGGCGCCCGACCCGAACAAGAAGACCGGCGGTGTCCGCATGACGCGCGCGGACGGCGACGCGATGTGGGCCTTCGCGACGATCGGCGCAAAGGTCGTCGTCGTTCCCTGACGAGCTCCGGTACGCCGACTCCACCCGTACGGGCGACCTCCGATGCCTCTGTGCCCGCGCCGCGTCCGCCCCGGCGTCCTCAGGCCGCCTCGGACTCCGCGGCGGGCCGCTCGCTCTCCTCGGCCCCCGCCCCTGCGGGATCCGGTTCCTCGGCGTGTCGGCGCGCGGGCGGCGTCGACACGGCACTGGCGGCGGCGCCCGCTGCGAGCAGCGCCCCCATGGACACGCCGGACGCCCGGGGGACGCGCGCTGGTCCTGCTGTCGACATGGCTGCCTCCTGGACGGGGCCAGTCTGTACTTAGGTACGCCTAACCAGCCCTCGGTACCATGTGACCACGCGCGCTGCCGCCCGCGCAATATCTTGCCGACGCGTTGTCGGCACGTTCACTCCGAGAGGACGCCCGCGAGGGTCTCCAGACCGGCCCCGGCGGACCAGCGCGCACCGACACCGCGGACCGCGACCTCCCGTACGTCGTCGAGGACCTCCTCGTGGCCGACCGCGCGCCGGATCACCACGTGCAGCCTGTCGTCGGACAGCTCCTCGACCTTGCCGTCGCCCCACTCCACGACGACGACGGACTCGGGCAGGGAGACGTCGAGGTCCAGGTCCTCCATCTCGTCCAGCCCGCCGCCCAGCCGGTACGCGTCCACGTGCACCAGGGCCGGACCGCCGGTCAGCGACGGGTGGACCCGGGCGATCACGAACGTCGGCGAGGTCACCGCCCCGCGCACGCCGAGGCCCTCGCCGAGGCCGCGGGTCAAAGTGGTCTTGCCGGCGCCCAGCTCCCCCGTGAGCAGGACGAGGTCGCCGGGGCGCAGCAGCGCCGCGATCCTCCGGCCGAGGTCCTGCATGGCGTCGGGCGAGCCGACCGTGACGTGCGCTGCGGCGTCAGCCGCCTGCGCCCGCTCCGGTACCTGCTCCTGGCCCTGGCCCTGGCTGCGCGGTGCTTCCCGCGGTACTTCTTCCATGCCCGCCAACGTTAGCCGGTACGGACACCAGACCGGTGCGCGCCATCAGCTCGACGAGCAGCCCGGTCACGGTGTCCGGGTGCTCCAGCATCATCAGGTGCCCGGCAGACTCCAGGACCACCAGTTCCGCGGAGGGCAGCGCCTCCTTGATGGCCCGGCTGTGGCCGGGCGGGGTGACCATGTCGCCGTCCCCGGCGATGACGGTGACGGGGATGTCCGCGAACCGCTGGAGGACGGCCGTCTTGTCGTGCGTCTGGAAGGCCGGGTAGAACTCGGCGACGACGTCGATGGGCGTGCCCTCGATGAGCCGCTCGGCGAAGCGGGCGACGCCCGGGTCCACGTCGCGCGACGCGAAGGAGTAGCTCCTGACCATGCCGGCGAACAGGTCGGCGGTGGCCCGTCGGCCCTTCTCCACCAGCTCCACCTGCGAGCCGAGCGCCTTGAGCACACCGGGCAGGATCCGCCGTACCGCCCCGAAGCCGACGGAGGGCAGCCCGTACGTGACCTCCCCCAGTCCGCCGCTGGAGGTGCCGACCAGCGCCACCGCGACCACCCGGTCCCGGACGAGTTCGGGGAACTGGTCTGCCAGTCCCATGACGGTCATACCGCCCATCGAGTGACCGACGAGGACCAGCGGGCCCTCGGGGGCGGCTGCCGCGATGACGGCCGCCAGGTCGCGGCCGAGCTGCTCGAAGGTGACCGGTACGCCGTCGGCCTGGGCGAGGCCGCGCGCGCTGCGGCCGTGGCTGCGCTGGTCCCAGTACACGGCGCGGACCAGACCGCGCAGGGCGGCGCGCTGGAAGTGCCAGGAGTCCTGATCGAGGCAGTAGCCGTGGCAGAAGACGACGGTCGGCTGGGCCGGGGTCTTGCGGCGCAGCCGCCGGCGCTTGCCCTCCTCGGGCAGCTCGTCGACCTCGTAGTAGAGCGCGGTGCCGTCCTCGGCCCGTGCGGTGCCGGGGGCTCCGCGCAGCGAACCGTAGTCGCCGGTCGCGTCGAGGGCGAGGCGCGCCTTCATGCGCATGCCGCGCCCGACGGTGATCCGTTCGACCGCGACACCGGCCGCCGCGCCCGCGGCTATCACGCCGATGGCGGCGCCGGCCCAGCCGGCCTTGCGCCAGTTCTCGCTCACGCCGCCGTCCTCATTCAGCCGTTGCGGGGCCCGTTGCGGTACACCCGGGGCACCCTCGCCCCGATACGGGTGACGATCTCATACGCGATGGTGTCCGCCGCTCGAGCCCAGTCCTCGGCGGTGGGTTCGCCGTGCGTGCCGTCGCCGAAGATGACGGCCTCGTCGCCCGCGCGGACGTGGTCGTCGCCGTCGAGGTCCACGACGAACTGGTCCATGGCGACGCGCCCGGCCACGTACCTCGTCCGGCCGCCGAGGAGGATGGCGCCGCGGCCCGAGGCGTGCCGCGGGATCCCGTCGGCGTAACCCGCCGGGATCAGCGCGAGACGGGTCTCTTCCTTGGTCACGTAGTGGTGCCCGTAACTGACGCCGTGCCCGGCGGGCACCTCCTTGACCAGGGCCACGAAGGCCTTCAGGGCCATGGCGGGCCGCAGGCCGAGCTCGGCGGAAGTGCCGAGCTCGGGAGCGGGCGAGACCCCGTAGACCGCCAGCCCGCAGCGCACGAGGTCGAAGTGGCTCTCCGGCAGGGTGAGGGTCGCGGGCGAGTTGGCGATGTGCCGGACCTCGGGCTCGACCCCCTCCTTCTCCGCGTAGGCGAGCATGTCGCGGAAGGCTGACAGCTGGGGTGCGATGGAGGGGTGGCCCGGCTCGTCGGCGCAGGCGAAGTGGGACCAGACGCCGGTGATGACGACGGTTCCCTCGGCCTGGGCGGCGACGGCCGCGCCGACCAGCTCCGCCCAGTCGGCGGGCTGGCAGCCGTTGCGGCCGAGCCCGGTGTCCGCCTTGAGCTGGATCCGCGCGGTCCGCCCGGCGGCTCGGGCGGCTTCCCGTACCTCGTCCAGGGCCCACATCCCGCTGACGGACACGTCCACATCGGCCTCGACGGCCTCCCGCCACGGCCCGCCGGGGGTCCACAGCCAGCACAGGATCCGTCCGCGGATCCCGGCGGCGCGGAGCGCGAGCGCCTCCTCGGGCGTGGCGGTCCCGAGCCACGTCGCCCCGGCCTCTTGTGCGGCCTTGGCGCAGGCCAGGGCTCCGTGCCCGTAGGCGTCCGCCTTGACGACGGCCATCAGGCCGGAACGGGGTGCCAGCGCGCGCAGTGCGCGCACGTTCTCCCGTACGGCCTCAAGATCGATCTCGGCGTACACGCGCGTGGGTGTCTCGTTCATCCCCCCCAGTCTCTCAGAGCCCGGCCCCACGCCCGGTCGACACCTCCGTCCCACGGCGGCCCGCGCAGGCCGACGCCCGGCAGATCCGGCCCCGGCAGATCCGGCCCCGCCGGCGTTCGAGGCGCGGGGGTACGGGGCGGAGCCCCGGTCCTGCACCCGGCCGGCGCCGACGCACGGGGCCGGGCCGCCAAGTCCCCGGTCTCGGCCGTCTCTTTCGGATCTTGCCGGGCCCGCGACGCCTGGCACCGCACCTGGCCGCGTCGTCGGGGCGCCCCAGTACGTCCAGTACGCGACACGCCCCTCCGCCTTGCCGTGCACGGCACCAAACGCCGCGGGCTCGGCCGCCGCCACGATCCGAAAGAGACGACCTAGGCCCGCGCAGCGGAGACGTCGCGCCACGCCTCCGGCAGGGCTTCGGCCACCTGCTGCGCCAGCAGGGGGCCGCCGGCCAGACGGGCCGCCAGGCCGTGGAGGTACGCCGCCACCGCCCCCGCGTCCGGCCCCGAGAGGCCGCCCGCCAGGAGGGACCCCGCCAGCCCGGACAGCACGTCCCCGCTCCCGGCGGTGGCCAGCCACGGAGTCCCGGTCGGGTTCACCCGGACAGGGGAACCGCCGGAGGCGACCAGCGTCGTCGACCCCTTCAGCAGGACCGCCGCTCCGTAGCGCTCCGCGAGCTCCCGCACCGCGGTCAGCCGCCCCGCCTCCACCACCTCCCGCGCGACCCCGAGCAGCGCCGCCGCCTCCCCCGCGTGCGGGGTCAGCAGGGTCGGCGCCGCCCGCGCCCGCAGCGCCGCGGGGTCCAGTCCGCGCAGCCCGTCGGCGTCCACCAGTACCGGCACCGGCTCCGACAGCGCCCGCGAGCCGTCCTCGTCGCCCAGGCCCGGTCCGACCACCCACGCCTGGACGCGGCCCGGCCCGATCAGCGTCTCCGGGTAGCGGGCCAGGACCGCCTCCGCGACGGCCGCCGGTCCGACGTAGCGCACCGCGCCCGCGCCGCCCCGCAGCGCCCCCGCCACCGCGAGGACCGCCGCGCCCGGGTAGCGCGCGGACCCGGCGACGATGCCGACCACGCCCCGCCGGTACTTGTCGCTCGTCCGCGACGGCACCGGCAGCAGCCCGGCCACGTCGGCGTGCTGCAGGGCCTGCACGTCCGGGGGCTCCGGGAGGGTCAGGCCGATGTCCACCAGGTGCACCGCCCCGGCCAGCGAGGCCCCCGGATCGATCAGCAGCCCCGGCTTGTGCGCCCCGAAGGTCACGGTGACGTCGGCCCGTACGGCCGCCCCCGCCACCTCACCGGTGTCCGCGTCCACCCCGCTCGGCAGGTCCACCGCGACGACCGCCGCGCCCGCCGGGATCCGCTCCACCAGCGCGGCCGCGGCCGGCCGCAGCCCGCCCCGGCCGCCGATGCCGACGAGCCCGTCCACGACGAGGTCCGCCCGCGGCGGCACCTCCCCGGCCAGCCGCCCGCCGGCGGCCCGCAGCGCGGCCAGCCCGCCCGCGTGCACCCGCGCCGGATCCATCGCCACCGCCGTCACCGAGGCCCCGCGGCGGGCCAGGCGCGCGCCCGCGTACAGCGCGTCGCCCCCGTTGTCCCCCGGGCCGACCAGCAGCACCACGCGTGCCCCGTACACCCGGGGCAGCAACCGGGCGCAGACGGCGGCCAGTCCGGCCGCCGCCCGCGCCATCAGGGCGCCCTCGGGCAGCCGGGCCATCAGCTCGCGCTCGGCGGCCCGTACGGTCTCCACGCTGTAAGCAGTACGCATGGCACCAGCGTGCCCGCTAACCCTCGGCGATCACCACAGCGGACGCGATGCCCGCGTCGTGGCTCATCGAGAGGTGCCAGGACCGCACGCCCAGCTCCGCCGCCCGCGCCCCGACCGTCCCCGACACGCGCAGCCGGGGCTGCCCGCTGTCCTCGACGTACACCTCGGCGTCGGTCCACAGCAGCCCGCCGGGCGCGCCGAGCGCCTTGGCGAGCGCCTCCTTGGCCGCGAACCGGGCGGCGAGCGAGGCGGTCCCGCGCCGCTCGCCGCCCGGCAGGGTCAACTCGGCTTCGACGAAGAGCCGTTGCGCCAGGTTCGGCGTTCGCTCCAGCGCGGCGCCGAACCGCTCGACCTCGGCAACGTCAATGCCCACACCGATAATCACAACGACAACTCGCTTCGCTCACTTCACCGTCACCGACTGCGCCCATTGTCGGCGACCTGCTCCGCGCGCTCCGATCACTCCACCGTCACCGACTTCGCGAGGTTGCGCGGCTGGTCCACCTCGTTGCCCCGGGCGGTCGCCAGCTCGCACGCGAAGACCTGCAACGGCACGGTCGCCACCAGCGGCTGGAGCAGCGTCGGCGTGGCCGGGATGCGGATGAGGTGGTCGGCGTACGGGACCACGGCCTCGTCCCCCTCCTCGGCGATCACGATGGTCCGCGCCCCGCGCGCCCGGATCTCCTGGATGTTCGACACGATCTTGTCGTGCAGCACCGAGCGCCCGCGCGGCGACGGTACGACGACCACCACCGGCAGGTCCTTCTCGATCAGGGCGATCGGCCCGTGCTTGAGTTCGCCCGCCGCGAAGCCCTCGGCGTGCATGTACGCCAGCTCCTTGAGCTTGAGCGCACCCTCCAGCGCCACCGGGTAGCCGACGTGCCGGCCGAGGAAGAGCACGGTGTTCTTGTCGGCCAGGGAGCGCGCGAGCGCCCGTACCGGCTCCATGGTCTCCAGGACGGTGTCCACCGCCGCGGCGATGTCCGACAGCTCCCGGATGACCGCCTGGATCTCGTCGCCCCACTTCGTGCCCCGCACCTGCCCGAGGTAGAGGGCGACGAGGTAGCAGGCCACCAGCTGCGTCAGGAACGCCTTGGTCGAGGCGACGGCCACCTCGGGACCGGCGTGCGTGTAGAGCACGGCGTCGGATTCGCGCGGGATCGTCGAGCCGTTCGTGTTGCAGACGGCCAGCACCTTGGCGCCCTGCTCACGGGCGTGCCGCAGCGCCATGAGGGTGTCCATGGTCTCGCCGGACTGCGAGATCGCGATCACCAGCGTCCGCTGGTCCAGGATCGGGTCGCGGTAGCGGAACTCGCTCGCCAGTTCCGTCTCGCAGGGGATGCGGGTCCAGTGTTCGATGGCCAGCTTGGCGATCATGCCCGCGTGGTAGGCCGTACCGCACGCCACGATCACGACCTTGTCGACCTCGCGGAGCACGGAGTCGGGGATCCGCACCTCGTCGAGCGTCAGCAGGCCGTCCGCGTCGATCCTGCCCAGGAGGGTGTCGGCGACGGCCTTCGGCTGCTCGGCGATCTCCTTGAGCATGAAGTAGTCGTATCCCCCCTTCTCGGCCGCCGAGGCGTCCCAGTCCACGTGGTACGCCCGCACCTGCGCGGCCGACCCGTCGAAGTTGGTCACCGAGACACCGTCGCGGCGGAGCTCGACGACCTGGTCCTGCCCCAGCTCGATCGCGGCCCGGGTGTGGGCGATGAACGCGGCCACGTCCGAGGCGAGGAAGTTCTCTCCCTCGCCGACGCCCACCACCAGCGGCGAGTTCCGGCGCGCGCCGACCACCACGTCCGGATCGTCGGCGTGCACGGCGACCAGCGTGAAGGCGCCCTGGAGCCGCCGGCACACCTGCCGCATCGCCTCGGCGAGGTCCCCGCAGGCCGAGAAGTGCTCCGCCAGCAGGTGCGCCACCACCTCGGTGTCCGTCTCGGACTCCAGCCGGTGCCCGCGCTCGGTGAGTTCGGCGCGCAGCGCGGCGAAGTTCTCGATGATCCCGTTGTGCACGACGGCCACCCGCCCCGCATTGTCGAGGTGCGGGTGGGCGTTGACGTCGGTGGGACCGCCATGGGTCGCCCACCGGGTGTGTCCGAGCCCGGTGGAACCGGCCGGCATCGGGTGCCCGACCAGTTCCTTCTCCAGATTGACCAGCTTGCCGGCCTTCTTGACCGCGGCGAGCCCCCCGTCGGCGAGCACGGCGACACCCGCCGAGTCGTAGCCGCGGTACTCCAGCCGCTTGAGCCCGGCAATGACCACATCGAGCGCCGACTGCGCTCCCACGTAACCCACGATTCCGCACATAAGCCGCAGGGTACGCCTCAGTTGGTCTCCTGCCCGGTACCTGAACAAGACGAAACCCCCGCCCCGGCGTGTGCGCCGGGGCGGGGGTCGACGCGTGGTCCGCCCGGCCTCAGCCGAGCTTCTTGACCTGCGCGGCCACGACGGCCGCCGGCTTGTCGGCGACACCCGCGAGGCTCGACGCGGTGTGGGTGGCGAGCGTGTTGCCCTTGCGCACGATGACGGTCTCGGTCGTCACCTTCGTACCCTCCACGTCAGCCTGCAGGGTGAGGGCGAGCGCCTCGTCGCCCCCGGTGGCGGTGCCGGCGACCACCTTGTCGATCTTCGTCGTCTCGCCCTCCATGGTCAGCGTGAAACCGCCGGCGCAGGACGTGGCCGCGGCCTTTACGGCCGCGAAGGCCTCCTCCGCGCCCTTGCCCTCGTACGACGCGAGGGTGACCGAGGTGCGGGTGGCGCCGAGGGCCTTCAGCCCGGCGGCGGCCTTCTCCTCGGGGGTGGCGCCTTCCTTGGGCAGGGCGACGGCCTTGGTCCGCGCCACTGCGGCGGCCGTGCCGACCGTGACGGCGCCCTGCGTCTTGACGACGGGCAGGCACTCGGCCTTGTCGCTGGCGGCGGCGCTGCCGATCGCCACCTCGGACGGCGGGACCGCGGCGAACTCGTAAGCCGGCAGGTCGGCCTTGGTCACGAGCAGGCCGCCCAGCTCGGCGTCCGTCTTGGCCTTCGCGGCGGGCGCCGCGGAGGCCGCCGGCGCGGAGGCCGAAGCGGACGGCTTGGTGTCGTCCTGCGCGTCGGCCTTGTCGGAGGAGCCGCACGCGGTGGCGAGCAGCGCCAGGGACAGGGCCGAGGCGGACAGGACGGTACGGCGTACGAGTGCGGTGCGCATGGTGGTGGTCCCCCCACGGGAAAGGTCTGCGAAAAAAGGGCAGCACACGACGCCCCGGAGCGGGGACCCGTCGCGAGCTGCGGTGATCAACACCGTACGGCGCGCCGGGACCGCGCATCCGCACTTGTTCGCCCGGTCCCGCGCATCGTGACCCCGCCGAGACCGCAGGTGCCTCCAATCGAGACCGACCCCCGCACAACCCGCCCGCCGCGGGACATACGGCCCCATCCCACGTGACCGACCACACCACCCACAACCGCCCGCGAGCGCCGACAATGGCCGTGTGATCACTTCGCCGCCACGAAGCACGCCGGACCGCGCAACGGAGAACCCCGACGGATCGGAGCACCCCGCGACCCCCGGGCAGGCGCACCCCACGCGCCGCCGGGGCCACGAGGCCTCCCCCTACGTCGACCTCACCCGCGCCGAGTGGAGCGCGCTGCGCGAGCGCACCCCGCTCCCGCTGACGGCCGACGAGGTCGAGCGACTGCGCGGCCTGGGCGACGTCATCGACCTCGACGAGGTCCGCGACGTCTACCTGCCGCTCTCCCGGCTCCTGAACCTGTACGTCGGCGCCACCAGCAACCTGCGCGGCACCCTCAACACCTTCCTCGGCGACGCCGGCAACGGGCACGGCGCGCAGCAGGGCACCCCCTTCGTCATAGGGGTCGCCGGCTCCGTCGCCGTCGGCAAGTCCACCGTGGCCCGTCTCCTCCAGGCCCTCCTCGCCCGCTGGCCCGAACACCCGCGCGTGGAGCTGGTCACCACCGACGGCTTCCTGTATCCCATGAAGGAGCTCCAGCGGCGCGGGCTGACCGCCCGCAAGGGCTTCCCGGAGTCCTACGACCGCCGCGCGCTGACCCGCTTCGTCGCCGACATCAAGGCGGGCAAGGACGAGGTCACGGCCCCGGTCTACTCGCACCTGATCTACGACATCGTCCCCGGCGAGCGGCTCGTCGTGCGCCGCCCGGACATCCTGATCGTCGAGGGGCTCAACGTCCTGCAGCCGGCCCTGCCCGGCAACGACGGCCGCACCCGGGTGGGCCTCGCCGACTACTTCGACTTCAGCGTGTACGTGGACGCGCGCCCCGAGGACATCGAGCGCTGGTACCTCAACCGGTTCCGCAAGCTGCGCGAGACGGCCTTCCAGAACCCCTTCTCCTACTTCCGCAAGTACACCCAGGTCTCCGAGGAGGAGGCGCTGGAGTACGCGCAGACGATGTGGCGGACGATCAACAAGCCCAACCTGCTGGAGAACGTGGCCCCGACCCGCGGCCGCGCGACCCTCGTCGTCCGCAAGGGCCCCGACCACAAGGTGCAGAAGCTGAGCCTGCGCAAGCTCTGAGGCTACTGTGCGGCCCATGCTGCATCTACGGATGATCACCCCGGCCGACCGCACGGACGCCGTGGTCCGGATCGTCGAGGGCACGGTCGGCACCACCCATCTGGTCGTGGTGCCCGGCGCGGCCCGCGTCCCGCCGGGCGACATCGTGATGTGCGACGTCGCGCGCGAGGCCGGCGACGAGCTCCTGAACGAGCTCCGCGAGCTCGGCATCGACCAGGACGGCTCGATCGCGGTCGAGAACATCGACTTCTCCCTTTCGGAGCGCGCCGACCTGGCCGAGAAGGAAGCCCCGGGCGAGGGCGCCGACGCCGTCCTGTGGGAGCAGCTGAGCGAGGCGACCCACGAGGAGTCCACCCTCAGCATCACCTACTGCGCGTTCATGATCATCGCGACGATGATCGCGGCCTGCGGTGTCGTCCTCGACAACGCCGTCCTGATCGTGGGCGCGATGGCGGTCGGCCCGGAGTTCGGTCCGCTCGCCGGCGTGTGCACGAACCTGGTGCGCCGGGCCCCGCGGCAGGCCGCCCGCTCGCTCTTCGCCCTCCTCGTCGGCTTCGCCGCCGCGATGATCGCGACGACCGCCTTCAGCCTGGTGATGGACGCCATGGGCCTGTTCCACGGGGGGATGCTGGACAAGGCCCGCCCCAACACCAGCTTCATCTGGCAGCCGGACCCGTTCTCATTCGTCGTGGCGCTGCTCGCCGGCGTGGCGGGGGTGCTCTCCTTGACCTCGGCGAAGTCGGGCGCGCTGGTCGGCGTGGCGATCTCGGTGACCACCGTCCCGGCGGCGGCCAACGCGGCCGTCGCGCTCAGCTACGGCGACTTCGGCCAGATGTGGGGCTCGGCGGAGCAACTGCTGCTGAACCTCTTCGGGATCATGCTGGCCGGCGTGCTCACCCTGCTCGGCCAAAAACTCCTGTGGCGCACCCAGCGCGACCGCTGGCGGCGTACGCCCCCCACGGCCTGAGCCCGGCCCCCGGAACAGGACCGGCCCCGCACTACGGGTCTCCGTAGCGCGGGGCCGGTCCGGGGCAGGAGGTTCTAGCCGAGCGCCGACTTCACCACGTCCGCGAGGCGGCCGGCGACCGAGCGGGCCTGCTCGATGTCGGCGGCTTCCACCATCACCCGTACGAGCGGCTCCGTGCCCGACGAACGCAGCAGCACGCGCCCGGTCGAGCCCAGCTCCCGCTCCGCGTCGGCGACGGCCGCGGCCAGCTCGCCCGAGGTCGCGACCCGCGACTTGTCCACGTCGGGAACGTTGACGAGCACCTGCGGCAGCCGGCTCATGACCGCCGCCAGCTCCGTCAGCGACTTGCCCGTGGCCGCGATCCGCGCCGCCAGCATCAGGCCGGTCAGGGTGCCGTCCCCGGTGGTGGCGTGGTCGAGGATGATCACGTGGCCGGACTGCTCGCCGCCCAGCGCGTAGCCGTTCTCCTTCATCGACTCCAGGACGTACCGGTCGCCGACGCCGGTCTGCACGACGTGGATGCCCTCGGACTCCATCGCCAGCTTGAAACCGAGGTTCGACATCACGGTGCCGACCACGGTGTCCTCGCGCAGCTGCCCGGCCTCGCGCATGGCCAGCGCCAGCACCGCGAGGATCTGGTCGCCGTCGATCTCGGCGCCGTTCGCGTCCACGGCGAGGCAGCGGTCGGCGTCCCCGTCGTGCGCGATGCCGAGGTCGGCGCCGTGCTCGACGACGGCCTGCTTCAGCAGGCCGAGGTGGGTGGAGCCGCAGCCGTCGTTGATGTTCAGGCCGTCGGGCTCCGCGCCGATCGTGACGATCTCCGCTCCGGCCCGGGCGAAGGCCTCGGGCGAGACGCGGGCGGCCGCGCCGTGCGCCTCGTCCAGGACGACCTTGAGGCCGTCGAGGCGGTTGGGCAGGACACCCATGAGGTGGGCGACGTACTTGTCGAAGCCCTCGTCGTAGTCGGAGACGCGGCCGACGCCGCCGCCGGTGGGCCGCTGCCACGGGGCGCCCGTGCGGTGCTCCTCGTAGACGGACTCGATCCGGTCCTCCAGCTCGTCGGCGAGCTTGTGGCCGCCGCGCGCGAAGAACTTGATGCCGTTGTCGGGCATGGCGTTGTGGCTGGCCGACAGCATGACGCCGAGGTCGGCGCCCAGCGCACCGGTGAGATACGCCACCGCCGGGGTGGGCAGCACACCGACGCGCAGGACGTCCACTCCCGCGCTGGCGAGGCCCGCGACGACTGCGGCCTCCAGGAACTCACCCGAGGCCCGCGGGTCCCGGCCGACCACCGCGGTGGCCCGATGGCCCGCGAAGGTGCCCGCCTCGGCCAGTACGTGCGCCGCCGCCACGGAGAGGCCGAGCGCGAGCTCGGCCGTCAGATCCGCGTTGGCGACGCCTCGTACACCGTCCGTCCCGAAGAGTCGTCCCACTGTTGTCCTCCCGAGTTTCCGCATCGCTTGTGACCGCTTGTGCCATCTATTTGCCGCTTGTGGCGGTAAACGAACCGCCCCGGCAGCACGGAGAGTGCTGCCGGGGCGGTTTCGTTGCAGAACAGCAGGCGCAGATTAACGCTTGCTGTACTGCGGAGCCTTACGGGCCTTCTTGAGACCGGCCTTCTTGCGCTCGACCGCACGGTCGTCGCGGGAGAGGAAGCCGGCCTTCTTCAGCGCCGGGCGGTTGTTGTCGACATCCGCCTCGTTCAGCGCACGGGCCACACCGAGGCGCAGGGCGCCGGCCTGGCCGGAAACGCCGCCACCCGAGATGCGGGCGATGACGTCGTAGCGGTTGTCCAGCTCGAGCAGCTTGAACGGCTCGTTGACTTCCTGCTGGTGCACCTTGTTGGGGAAGTAGTCCTCAAGGGTGCGACCGTTGATCTTCCACTTGCCGGTGCCCGGAACGATCCGGACGCGGGCGATGGCGTTCTTGCGACGGCCCAGGCCGGCAGCCGGCTGGGGGTCGCCGAAGCGACCGGCAAGGGACTCGGAGGTGTAGTCACCCTCGACTACGTCCGCGGTCTCGGTGGTGTACTCCTCGACGTTGCCCTCGAACTCGTCGACGGGGGTCGTCTCGGCGGTGGTCTCGGCCACGATGCTCCTCAGAATTTTCTACGTCTTAGGGGGTGGCCGGAACTACTGCGCGACCTGGGTGATCTCGAACGGCACCGGCTGCTGCGCAGCGTGCGGGTGCGTGTCGCCCGAGTAGACCTTCAGCTTCGAGATCATCTGACGGCCCAGGGTGTTCTTGGGGAGCATGCCCTTGATGGCCTTCTCGACGGCCTTCTCCGGGTTGTTCGCCAGGAGGTCGTCGTAGCGGACCGAGCGGAGACCACCCGGGTAGCCCGAGTGGCGGTACGCCATCTTCTGGGTCGCCTTGTTGCCGGACAGGTGAACCTTGTCGGCGTTGACGATGATGACGAAGTCGCCCATGTCCATGTGGGGGGCGTAAGTCGGCTTGTGCTTGCCCCGCAGGAGGGCAGCGGCCTGGGTCGCCAGACGGCCGAGGACAACGTCCTGGGCGTCGATGACGAGCCACTGGCGCGAGATGTCGCCGGGCTTGGGGCTGAACGTACGCACGCGTATGCCTTCGCTTCTTCAGTGGTGGGTCATCCCCGGGGGGTGAGCCCGAAGGGACGGGTCCTGACATGGGTCACCACGGACGATCACGACAGCCCTGGTTCACATCGGGGACGCAACCCGTGTGTAACCGCTGGTCATCGGCCCGGTGGACCGGCGTAAGGCCAATTCACGTGAGAATGAGCAAGCCAATACGCATAACGAACCAGCAGGATACCCGTGAAGACCTGGAAGGGTCAAAACGCGGTCCGCGACCCCGTATCAACGGGGGTCGCGGTGCACTCCGGATCGGTCCTGGGTGGGGACCCCGCAGTTCGTACGACTTCCAGGGTAACCCGCCGCGAGCGCAGACAGTGCCGCGCCAGCAGCCCGGCCAGTCCGCACAGGGTCACCATGTCCTTGAACGCCCGCCGCTTGTGCTCGAACTCCGACGGCCACGGAATGCCCGCCGTCTGGGGCAGCAGGGCCGCCCAGAACCAAGGCGAGCGCGGCATCGAGCCCTCCCGCACCCCCGACGCCAGGAGGAGCGGGAGCACCACGAGCAGGTAGTGGTCGAACGACGGCCGCGACACCAGGAATGCGGCGAGCATCACCATGCACGCCGTCTCCACCAGCCTCAGCTCGCCCCCGTCGCCGTCCACGGCCACCGGGCGCCGCCAGCGCCGCCAGGCCGCCCACAGCCCGCAGCCGGCCCCCGCGAAGGCCACCAGCACCGCCAGCGGCTCCGGCACGCCCAGCCGCGGCAGCGCCGCGATCGGCGAGGCGTCCCAGGGCAGCGCGTAGGAGTCCTGGCCCTGAAGCAGGAACGGCAGGGTCTTGGTGAAGAACAGCGTCGGGCGCGGCATCATCAGCGCCCCCGCCAGCGACAGCCCCACCGGCACGCCCACCGCCACGGCCAGCCCCCGCCACTGCCGCGCCAGTACGAAGAGCAGCCCTATCGGCACCAGCATCGGCTTGCACGCGATGGCGAGCCCCACCACGAGCCCGGCCGCCGCCCACGACCGCCGATGCGCCAGCAGCAGCGCCACCGGCAGGGCCGCGGCGGAGATGGCCGTCCAGTTCCCGATCAGCACGAGGTTGATGTACGGCTTGTAGGCCAGCGCGAACAGTCCGAAACCGCCCACCGCGAGCCGCGAACGCACCGGCACCGAGAACAGCCGCAGCGAGGCCCACCAGCCCAGACCCACCAGCCCGGTCATCCCCAGCGGCAGCACGCAGCGCAGCAGCGGAGCCGGCAGCAGCGCCTCCGGAATCGCCATGACCACGGCGCTGGGGAGGTAGAGGAACCGCTTGTCCTCGTACGGGGAGACCCCGGCGAGCAGCGCGTCCGCCGCCTTGACCACGAAGGCGTTGTCCGAGCCCCAGTTCGCCCGCAGGCTGGCCGAGACCGCGACGGACAGCAGGATCACCAGGCCCACGGCCCGCCAGGACCGGGGGGCCGGCCGCAACAGCCATTCCACCCGCCGGTCCCATGAGGACGGGCTGTCCCACTTCATGACCCAGACACTAGGCCGCAGCCCCACAACGACGTCCCCTCGACCAGCAGGGGGCGGTCTCCCCCTAGCGCTTGCGTTCGACCCTACGTTCGTCCCAGACGGGCTCCGTAGTCTCCCGCACAACACCGTCTGAACCGAAGACCAGGTAACGGTCAAATGTGCGGGCGAACCAGCGGTCGTGCGTGACGCACAACACAGTGCCCTCGTACGCCTCCAGGCCGTCCTGCAGTGCCTCGGCCGACTCCAGGTCCAGGTTGTCCGTCGGCTCGTCCAGCAGCAGCGCCGTCGTCCCGGCCAGCTCCAGCAGCAGGATCTGGAAACGTGCCTGCTGGCCGCCCGAGAGCTTCTCGAAGGCCTGGTCGGCCTGGCGCTCCAGCTCGTAGCGGCGCAGGGCGCCCATCGCCGCGCCGAGCGGCTTCGCCGCCTCCGTCCACAGGATGTCGACGAGCGTACGGCCGAACAGCTCGGGGTGGGCGTGGGTCTGCGCGAAGTGGCCGGGGACCACGCGGGCACCGAGCTTCCACGTACCCGTGTGCTTGACGTCCTCGCCCGCCATCAGGCGCAGGAAGTGCGACTTCCCGGAGCCGTTCGAACCGAGGACCGCGACCCGCTCCCCGTAGAAGACCTCCAGGGAGAACGGCTTCATCAAGCCGACCAGCTCGAGGTTCTCGACGGTGAGCGCGCGCACGCCCGTACGCCCGCCCTTGAGCCGCATCCGGATGTCCTGCTCGCGCGGCGGCTCCGGCGGCGGGCCCGCCTCCTCGAACTTCTGGAAGCGCGTCTGCATCGCCCGGTAGCGCGAGGCCATGTCGGGGCTGCTCGCCGCCTGGTTCCGCAGCCGCAGGACCAGCGCCCTCAGCCGGGCGTGCTCCTCGTCCCAGCGCCGCTTGAGCTCCTCGAAGCGCGCGAAGCGCTCCTTGCGGGCGTCGTGGTAGGTGCCGAAGCCCGCACCGTGCACCCAGACGTCCGTGCCCATGGGGCCCGGCTCCAGGCTGATGATCTTCTGGGCGGCCTGGGTCAGCAGCTCCCGGTCGTGCGAGATGAAGAGGACCGTCTTGCGGGTGGCCTTCAGCTGCTCCTCCAACCACCGCTTGCCCGGGACGTCCAGGTAGTTGTCCGGCTCGTCGAGCAGCAGGACCTCGTCCGGTCCGCGCAGCAGCGCCTCCAGCACGAGGCGCTTCTGCTCACCGCCCGAGAGGGTGCGCACCTCGCGGAACTGCGCGGTGTCGTAGGGGACCGCCAGCGCGGCCATCGTGCAGACGTCCCACAGGGTCTCCGCCTCGTAGCCCTGCACGTCGGCCCAGTCGCTCAGCGCCTGCGCGTAGGCCATCTGTGCGGCCTCGTCGTCGACGGTCAGGATCAGCTGCTCGGCGCGGTCGACGGCCTCGGCGGCCTGCCGGATGCGCGGCTGGGACACCGAGACCAGCAGGTCCCGCACGGTCGTCTCGTCCCGGACCGAGCCCACGAACTGCGACATCACGCCCAGGCCGCCGCTCACGGTGACCCCGCCGCCGTGCGGCTGGAGGTCACCGGAGATCAGCTTCAGCAGGGTGGTCTTGCCGGCCCCGTTCGCCCCCACGAGGGCGACGACCGACCCCTCCCCCACCCGGAAGGAGACGTCGGGGAGCAGGACCCGCCCGTCGGGAAGGTAGTACTCCAGGTGGCTGGCTTCGAGATGTCCCATGCGGGGCATTGTCCCGGTCCGGTGCCGCTCCGCCCAAACGGGTTGACCGCGGAGCGGACCCCGCACCGGTGACCTCCGCGCAGTCGGGCTAGCAGCAGCCGGCCCCGGGCAGGGTGCGCAGGTTCCGCGCCTCCTTGCTGCGGGCCGCCAGCAGCTCGTCGGCGGGGTAGCCGACCTCCTCCAGCGTCAGCCCGTGCGGCTTGACCACGTGCACCGAGGAGTCCCGTACGGCCGCGGCCAGCACCTTCCCGGGCCAGTCGGCCGTCCGGTGTCCGTCGCCCACGTGCAGCAGGGCGCCGACGAGCGAGCGGACCATGTTGTGGCAGAAGGCGTCGGCGCGGACGGTGGCGGTGATGATCCCGTCCTCGCCCCGCTCCCAGCTGAGCTGCTGGAGCGTACGGATCGTCGTGGCTCCCTCGCGCTTCTTGCAGTACGCGGCGAAGTCGTGCTCGCCGACCAGCGCGGCCGCGGCCTCGTTCATGGCGTCGACGTCGAGCGGCCACTGGTACCACAGCACGTGGCCGCGGCGCAGCGGGTCGACGCCCGCCTGGTGGTCACCGACGCGGTAGGCGTAGCGGCGCCAGATGGCGGAGAACCGCGCGTTGAATCCCGCGGGGGCCTCGGCGGCCTTCCACACCCGGATGTCGTGCGGCAGCCGCCCCGCGAGACGGCGCAGCAGCTTGTCGTGGTGCTCGGCCCACACCTCGTCGCGTACGTCGAACTGCGCGACCTGTCCGCGCGCGTGCACGCCCGCGTCGGTACGGCCGGCCACGGTCAGCTCGACCGGGTCGGGCAGCCGCATCACGGTCTGCAGCGCCGACTCCAGCTCGCCCTGCACCGTGCGCAGCACCCGCTGCTTCGCCCAGCCGGAGAAGTCCTTGCCGTCGTAGCTCAGGTCCAGCCGGACCCGGACGTGTCCGGGCTCCACCTCGTCACTCACGTGACAGATCCTCTCAGGCGAAATCTTCTTACTACGCCAGAACGGGCCCGCCCCGGGAAGGGGCGGGCCCGTTCAGAGCCGTTCAAGCAAGCTCGATCCCGAAGCGGGATCAGGCCTCCTTGGTCTCCTCGGCGGGGGTCTCGACAGCCTCCGCCTCCTTGACCGCGCGCTTGGTGGCGGCCTCGGCCTCACCAGTGGCCTGCTGGGCGACCGTAAGGGCCTCGACCAGCTCGATCACGGCCATCGGGGCGTTGTCGCCACGACGGTTGCCGATCTTGGTGATGCGCGTGTAACCACCGGGGCGGTTCTCGTAGCGCGGGGCGATCTCGGTGAACAGCGTGTGCACGATGCTCTTGTCCGTGATCGTCTGCAGCACCAGGCGACGGTTGTGGATGTCGCCCTTCTTGGCCTTGGTCACCAGACGCTCGGCGTAGGGACGCAGGCGGCGGGCCTTGGCCTCGGTGGTGGTGATGCGGCCGTGCTCGAAGAGCGCCTTCGCGAGGTTCGCGAGGAGGTGCTTCTCGTGCGCGGCGCTGCCGCCCAGACGGGCACCCTTTGCGGGACGCGGCATGGTCATACTCCTTCATATCTGCACCGGCCGTGTCAGGTACCGGTGTCAGTTCCCCCGGGGCGGATGCCGCGGGAAAGTACTGGTGGTGCTTAGTACTGCTCGGTCTCGACGAAACCGGCGTCCGCGTCGTCGTCGGCGCCGAAGGCGTCGGCGGCGGCGGTCGGGTCGAATCCGGGCGGGCTGTCCTTGAGGGCCAGGCCCATGCCGGCCAGCTTCGCCTTGACCTCGTCGATCGACTTCGCACCGAAGTTGCGGATGTCGAGCAGGTCGGCCTCGGAGCGGGCGACGAGCTCACCCACGGAGTGGATGCCCTCGCGCTTGAGGCAGTTGTACGAGCGGACCGTGAGCTCGAGCTCCTCGATCGGCAGCGCCAGGTCCGCGGCCAGGGCCGCGTCCGTCGGCGAGGGGCCCATGTCGATGCCCTCGGCGTCGATGTTGAGCTCGCGCGCCAGGCCGAACAGCTCGACCAGGGTCTTGCCTGCGGACGCCATGGCGTCGCGCGGGCGCATGGCCTGCTTGGTCTCGACGTCGACGATCAGCTTGTCGAAGTCGGTGCGCTGCTCGACTCGGGTCGCCTCGACCTTGTAGGTGACCTTGAGGACCGGGCTGTAGATGGAGTCGATCGGGATGCGACCGATCTCCTGGCCCAGCTGCTTGTTCTGGACGGCGGAGACGTAGCCGCGACCGCGCTCGACGGTCAGCTCCATCTCCAGCTTGCCCTTGCCGTTGAGCGTGGCGAGGACCAGGTCCGGGTTGTGCACCTCGACGCCGGCCGGGGGCGCGATGTCGGCAGCGGTGACCAGGCCGGGACCCTGCTTGCGCAGGTACATCACGACCGGCTCGTCGTGCTCCGAGGAGACGACCAGCTGCTTGATGTTGAGGATGATGTCGGTGACGTCTTCCTTGACACCCGGCACGGTGGTGAACTCGTGCAGGACGCCGTCCACGCGGATGCTGGTGACAGCGGCACCCGGGATCGAGGACAGGAGCGTGCGGCGGAGCGAGTTGCCGAGGGTGTAGCCGAAGCCCGGCTCGAGCGGCTCGATCACGAACCGCGAGCGGTACTCGTCGACGACCTCTTCGGTCAGCGAAGGACGCTGAGCGATAAGCATGTCTGTGTTCCTTCATTCGTGGACGCCCACTATTTGACGCCCGACGGGTGCAGCTTGACGCTGCCGACTACAAGGGTACGGGCGGTACGTCCCCCGCGAGGGGGTCCGTACCGCCCGGACACTCAAAGACGCACAGTGCGTCCGCTTCGTCATGCGCGGCGGCGCGGATCGCGCCGCCCCGGATCAGACGCGGCGGCGCTTCGGCGGACGGCAGCCGTTGTGCGGGGTGGGGGTGACGTCCTGGATCGAGCCGACCTCGAGGCCGGTGGCCTGGAGGGAGCGGATCGCGGTCTCACGGCCGGAGCCGGGACCCTTGACGAAGACGTCGACCTTGCGCATGCCGTGCTCCTGCGCGCGACGGGCGGCCGACTCGGCGGCCATCTGCGCGGCGAAGGGGGTGGACTTGCGCGAGCCCTTGAAGCCGACGTGGCCGGCGGAGGCCCAGGAGATCACGTTGCCCGAGGGGTCGGTGATCGAAACGATGGTGTTGTTGAACGTGCTCTTGATGTGGGCGTGCCCATGAGCGACGTTCTTCTTTTCCTTGCGGCGCACCTTCTTGGCAGCGCCCTGACGACCCTTGGGGGGCATCTAAATCTCCTACGGGAGGTGGTCGGTCCTACAGCGCAAGACCGCTGAACAGGACTACTTCTTGCCCGGCTTCTTCTTACCGGCGATCGCGCGACGCGGACCCTTGCGGGTACGGGCGTTCGTGCTGGTGCGCTGACCGTGCACCGGGAGGCCGCGACGGTGGCGGATACCCTGGTAGCACTGGATCTCGACCTTGCGGCGGATGTCGGCCTGGATCTCGCGGCGGAGGTCACCCTCGGTGCGGAGGTTGGCGTCCACGTACTCGCGGATCTTGACCAGGTCCTCTTCGGCCAGGTCACGAACGCGGGTGTTCGGGTTCACACCGGTGGCCTCAAGGATTTCCTTGGACCGGGTGCGACCGACACCGAAGACGTAGGTGAGTGCGATCTCCACACGCTTTTCGCGCGGGATGTCAACACCGGAAACGCGTGCCATTCAATGGCTCCTGTGTGTTCGGGGGTCTTCCGCAGAACCGACCCCGACCGCCGACCACACCTGCTGGGTGGTGGTACGTCCGGGTCCCCGGCCCCCGCCGGAGGTGCCGCCGGCCCCGTCAGGGCTGGGCGGGTTCTGCGTATGTACGTTTTCTTACGTCGCGCGAAGAACTGCGGAGTGCAGGTCGGTCGGCGTGCGTCAGCCCTGGCGCTGCTTGTGGCGCAGGTTGTCGCAGATGACCATGACCCGACCGTGACGGCGGATCACCTTGCACTTGTCGCAGATCTTCTTGACGCTCGGCTTGACCTTCATGTTGGTGAGGTTCTCCGGGTCAGTGCCACCACCCGCGTCAGGACAGGACGTCCGGACGGGAGTGAAGACAAGATCTACTTGTACCGGTAGACGATCCGGCCACGCGTCAGGTCGTACGGAGACAGCTCCACCACGACCCGGTCATCAGGGAGGATGCGGATGTAGTGCATGCGCATCTTGCCGCTGATGTGCGCGAGGACTTTGTGACCGTTCTGGAGTTCCACCTTGAACATCGCGTTCGGGAGGGACTCGATCACGGTGCCCTCGATTTCGATGGCACCTTGCTTCTTGGCCACGCTTCGCCTTTCGAATCGGCTACCTTGATCAGCTCCCCGCTTCGCATGTGGACATGCGGGTGCAAAGGAGCCGACGAGTCAGTCTACGTCAGGGCACCCAGAAAGACGAATCCGGAAAGTGTGCCCTAGAGACTAGATCATTAACCAAGCGGGTCGGGCGCGACGGACACGCCGTAAGCCGCCAGCCTGGCCTTGCCGCAGTCCGGCGAGGTCAGCACGAGCGGGCCCTCCTCGGTCAGGGCGATGGAGTGCTCCCAGTGCGAGGACCAGGTCCCGTCCGTGGTGATGACGGTCCAGTCGTCCGCCAGGACCTCCGTCTGGGCCGTGCCCAGGGAGACCATCGGCTCGATCGCCAGGCAGATGCCCGGGACGAGCTTGATCCCCTTGCCCCGCTTGCGCGAGACGTAGTTCAGCAGGTGGGGGTCCATGTGCATCTCGGTCCCGATGCCGTGGCCGCCGTAGTCCTCGATGATCCCGAACTTGCCGAGGCTGTGCTCGCCGCTGCTCGGGCGCGGCTGGCGCTTGATGTAGGTCTCGATCGCCTTGGAGATGTCCACGAGGCGGTTGCCGGCCTTCATGGCGGCGATGCCGGCCCACATGGACTCCTCGGTCACCCGGGAGAGCTCCAGGAGCTCAGGCGCGTGCCCAGTGCCCACGAAGGCGGTGTACGCGGCGTCGCCGTGCCAGCCGTCGACGATGGCGCCGGCGTCGATCGAGATGATGTCGCCGTCCTTGAGGACCGTCTTGTCGTCGGGGATGCCGTGGACGACGACCTCGTTGACCGAAGTGCAGATGGTCGCGGGGAAGCCGCCGTAGCCGAGGAAGTTCGACTTGGCGCCGGCGTCCGCGATGACCTTGCGGGCCACCATGTCCAGATCGCGCGTCGTCGCGCCCGGCACGGCCGCCTCACGAGTCGCAGCGTGGATCGCCGCGACGACCAGTCCCGCCTCGCGCATCTTGACGATCTGCTCGGGGGTCTTGATCTGCACCATGAACGGGCCTTCCACCTTCGGATTCGGGTCTTCTCAACAGTACGGCCGCGGCGTCCTGGGGACACCGCGGCCGGGGCTGCACTACAGGGGGAGCTACTTCTTCAGGGCGTCCATCGCGCGCTGCGTGACGTCCTTGACCTCACCCAGGGCCGGGATCGTCGACACGAGGCCCTGGGCCTTGTAGTAGTCGATGATCGGCTCGGTCTGCGTGTGGTAGACGTCCAGCCGGTTGCGGACCGCGTCCTCGGACTGGTCCTCGCGCACGTACAGCTCGCCGCCGCAGATGTCGCAGACACCCTCGACCTTCGACGGGCGGTACGCGACGTGGAAGACGTGCGCGCTGTCGTTGCGGCACGTACGGCGCCCGGCGAGGCGCTTGACGACCTCGTCCTCCTCGACCTCCAGGTCGAGGACGGCGTCGAGGTTCATGCCCTCGGCCTTGAGCATCACGTCGAGGGCCTCGGCCTGCGACACGTTGCGCGGGAAGCCGTCGAGCAGGAAGCCGGCCGCCGCGTCGGGCTGCTCCATGCGGTCCTTGGCCATGCCGATGGTGATCTCGTCCGGGACGAGGTCGCCGGCGTCCATGAACGCCTTGGCACGCCGGCCCAGCTCGGTGCCCTGACTGATGTTGGCCCGGAACAGGTCGCCCGTGGAGATGTGCGGGATCGACAGGGTCGTGGCAAGGACAGTGGCCTGCGTTCCCTTGCCCGCACCGGGCGGTCCGACGAGGACGATTCGCATCAGCGGAGGAACCCTTCGTAATTACGCTGCTGGAGCTGGCTCTCGATCTGCTTCACGGTTTCCAGACCCACACCCACGATGATCAGGATGCTCGTCCCGCCGAACGGGAAGTTCTGGTTCGCCCCGAAGCCCGCCAACGCCATCGTCGGCACAAGAGCGATGAGACCCAGGTACAGCGACCCCGGCCAGGTGATCCGGTTGAGTACGTAGCTGAGGTACTCGGCGGTGGGCCGACCGGCGCGGATGCCCGGGATGAACCCACCATACTTCTTCATATTGTCCGCAACTTCCTCGGGGTTGAACGAGATCGCCACGTAGAAGAACGCGAAGAAAACGATCAGGAGGAAGTAGGTCGCGATGTAGTACGGGTGGTCGCCCTTGACGAAGTGCTTGCTGATCCAGTTCGCCCAGCCGGCGGTGGAACCGCTGAACTGGACGATCAGTGCCGGGATGTACAGCAGCGACGAGGCGAAGATGACCGGGATGACACCGGCCTGGTTCACCTTGAGCGGGATGTACGTCGAGGTGCCGCCGTACGCACGCCGGCCGATCATGCGCTTCGCGTACTGGACCGGGATCCGCCGCTGCGCCTGTTCGACGAAGACGACGAGGGCCACCATCGCGAGACCGACCAGGATGACCACGCCGAACTCGACCCAGCCGTCCGCGATCTTGCCCTGGAGCTTGATCTGCCACAGGGCTCCAACGAAGCCCGCGGCGATCGAGATGAACATAAGGATCGACATACCGTTGCCGATGCCGCGGTCGGTGATGAGCTCACCGAGCCACATGACGAGGCAGGTGCCCGCGGTCATGGTGAGCACCATGACGACGGTGGTGAAAATCGATCGGTCCGGGACGATCTGGTCTTTGACCTGGCAGCCCTGGAAAAGGGCGCCGCTGCGGGCGGTGGCGACGAGGCCGGTGCCCTGCAGGATCGCGAGCGCGACCGTCAGATAGCGCGTGTACTGAGTGATCTTCGACGTGCCGGACTGACCCTCTTTCTTGAGGGTCTCCAGCTTCGGGATGACCACGGTCAGCAGCTGCAGAATGATGCTCGCCGTGATGTAGGGCATGATGCCGAGCGCGAAGATCGTGATCTGCAGCAGCGCACCGCCGCTGAACATGTTGACGAGACCGAAGAGGCCATTGCTGCTGCCGGCCTGGTCAACACAGATCTGAACGTTCTTGTAGCTCACGCCGGGTACCGGGACGTGGGACCCGAGCCGATACAGCACGATGATGCCGAGCGTAAAGAGCAGCTTCTTGCGCAGGTCGGGCGTCTTGAACGCCCGGGCGAACGCGGTGAGCACGGTGCCTCCTGCGACCCCCGCGCTACTGCGTCAGAGGTGACGGTCTGAGGGATCGACGATTACGTACAAGCAAAGGTGCAGGCCACCATACCGGCGTCTGCGGCCCCCATGGAACGACCAACCGGGGATGCCCCATATGTGAGGCATCCCCGGTCGGGTTTCTAGCTATTTGTCACTGAGTTCGTCTTAGACGAGCTCGGTCACGGTGCCACCAGCGGCGGCAATCTTCTCCTTGGCGGAGCCGGAGACGGCGTCAACCGAAACCTGCAGCGCCACGGAGATCTCGCCCTGGCCCAGGACCTTGACGAGGCTGTTCTTGCGAACCGCGCCCTTGGCGACCAGGTCGGCCACCGTGACCTCTCCACCCTCGGGGTAGAGAGCGCCGAGCTTGTCCAGGTTCACGACCTGGAACTCGGTGCGGAACGGGTTCTTGAAGCCCTTGAGCTTCGGCAGGCGCATGTGGAGGGGCATCTGCCCACCCTCGAAGCGCACCGGGATCTGGTAACGGGCCTTCTGGCCCTTCGTACCACGACCGGCCGTCTTACCCTTCGACGCCTCACCACGACCGACACGGGTCTTCGCGGTCTTGGCGCCGGGGGCGGGACGGAGGTTGTGGGCCTTCAGCGGGCTGTTCTCAGCCATGTTAGTCAACCTCCTCAACCGTCACGAGGTGGCGGACGGTCTGCACCATTCCGCGGAACTCGGGGCGGTCCTCCTTGACGACCACGTCGTTCAGGCGCTTGAGCCCGAGCGAACGCAGCGTGTCACGGTGGTTCTGCTTGCTACCGATGTACGACTTCGTCTGCGTGATCTTGAGGCGGGCCATTACGCAGCACCCGCCCCGGCACGCGCACGGAGCAGAGCCGCGGGGGCGACGTCCTCGAGGGGCAGACCACGGCGAGCCGCGATCTCCTCGGGACGCTGCAGGCCCTTGAGCGCAGCAACGGTCGCGTGCACGATGTTGATCGCGTTGGACGAGCCGAGCGACTTCGACAGGATGTCGTGAACGCCGGCGCACTCCAGAACGGCGCGCACCGGGCCACCGGCGATAACACCGGTACCAGGGGACGCCGGCTTCAGCAGCACGACGCCCGCAGCGCGCTCGCCCGTGATCGGGTGAGGAATGGTGCCCTGGATGCGCGGAACCTTGAAGAAGTTCTTCTTGGCTTCCTCGACACCCTTGGCGATGGCCGCGGGAACTTCCTTGGCCTTGCCGTAACCGACACCTACAGTGCCGTCACCGTCGCCCACCACGACCAGCGCGGTGAAGCTGAAGCGGCGACCACCCTTGACAACCTTGGCGACGCGGTTGATCGCGACAACGCGCTCAACGTAAGCGGTCTTCTCGGCGGCAGGGCCACCGTCGCGACCCTTCCGGTCCCGCCGCTCGCCGCCACCGGCACCGCTTCCGCGGCGCTGGGGTCCAGCCATTGGATTACCTCTCTCTGTTACGTCCGTGAGTCCCGGAACCGGGGCTTAGAACTTCAGCCCGGCTTCGCGGGCGGCGTCAGCCAGAGCGGCAATGCGCCCGGCGTATCGGTTGCCACCGCGGTCGAACACGACGGTCTCGACACCCGCAGCCTTGGCACGCTCGGCGACGAGCGCGCCGACGGCCTGGGCCTGGGCGCTCTTGTCGCCTTCGCCACCGCGGATCGAGGTGTCCAGGGTCGACGCGGACGCCAGGGTGTGACCCTGGAGGTCGTCGATGACCTGAGCAACGATGTTGCGGTTGGAACGCGTCACGACGAGGCGCGGACGCTCCGCCGTACCCGAGACGTTCTTGCGGATGCGGATGTGGCGACGGGCCTTGGCGGCACGCTTGTACGCGTCGCCCTTGGCGATCTTTACACCGTATGCCATGGCTACTTACCAGCCTTTCCGACCTTGCGGCGGATGACTTCGCCGGCGTACTTGACACCCTTGGCCTTGTACGGGTCGGGCTTCCGCAGCTTGCGGATGTTGGCGGCGACCTCGCCGACCTTCTGCTTGTCGATGCCCTCGACCGAGAACTTGGTGGGCGACTCGACCTTGAAGGAGATGCCCTCGGGCGCCTCGATCAGGATCGGGTGGCTGTAACCAAGCTGGAACTCCAGGTCGGAGCCCTTCGCGGCGACGCGGTAACCGACACCGCTGATCTCGAGCGCCTTGACGTAACCCGTGGTCACGCCGGTGATCATGTTCGCCACCAGCGTGCGGGACAGGCCGTGCAGGGCCTTGTTCTGACGCTCGTCGTTGGGGCGGATGACGTTCAGAACGCCGTCCTCACCCTTGACGATCTCGATCGGAGCCTTGACGGTGAGCGCGAGGGAACCCTTGGGGCCCTTCACAGCGACCGCCTGGCCGTCGATGGTGACGTCCACACCGGCGGGAACCTGGATGGGGAGCTTGCCGATTCGCGACATTGCTTTTCCTCCGTTCCCGACTACCAGACGTAGGCGAGGACTTCCCCACCTACGCCCTTCTTGCCTGCCTGCTGGCCGGTGAGCAGACCGTGGGACGTGGAGATGATCGCCACGCCCAGGCCGCCGAGCACCTTCGGCAGGTTGGTGGACTTTGCGTACACGCGCAGACCGGGCTTCGAGATCCGCTTGATGCCCGCAATGGAGCGCTCACGGTTCGGCCCGAACTTCAGCTCGAGGACGAGGTTCTTGCCGACCTCGGCGTCCTCGACCTTCCAGCCGGTGATGAAACCCTCTTGCTTGAGGATCTCCGCGATGTGCGACTTGATCTTGCTGTGCGGCATCACCACGGTGTCGTGGTACGCCGAGTTAGCGTTACGCAGACGCGTGAGCATGTCTGCGATCGGGTCAGTCATGGTCATGAAGTGGCCTTCGGCCTCTCTCGCCGGGGTTTCCTGTATGCGCCATCCCTCTCCCCACTCAGTGGCGGGACGGGTGCGGTGCGGGGACCTACGGCGTAGTAAGTCGTTATGGGCGGCGGACGCCCAACCACACAAGCCTAAGGCATGCGCGGCCGGGCATCCGCCGTCCAGATGCTTACCGAGAGTGCCTGGAAGTTCCCAAGTCCTTGCGGACGAGAGGGAATTACCAGGAGCTCTTGGTCACGCCCGGCAGCTCGCCACGGTGAGCCATCTCACGAAGGCACACGCGGCACAGGCCGAACTTGCGGTACACGGAGTGGGGGCGACCGCAGCGCTGGCAGCGGGTGTACGCACGCACACCGAACTTGGGCTTGCGGGCAGCCTTCGCGATGAGAGCCTTCTTCGCCATCTCGCTTACGCCTCCTTGAAGGGGAAGCCGAGGTGACGAAGGAGGGCGCGGCCCTCGTCGTCGTTGGTCGCCGTGGTGACCACGGTGATGTCCATACCCCGGGTACGGTCGATCTTGTCCTGGTCGATCTCGTGGAACATGACCTGCTCCGTGAGACCGAAGGTGTAGTTGCCACGGCCGTCGAACTGCTTCGGCGACAGACCACGGAAGTCACGGATACGCGGAAGCGCGAGCGACAGCGTACGGTCCAGGAACTCCCACATGCGGTCACCACGGAGGGTGACGTGGCAGCCGATCGGCTGACCCTCGCGCAGCTTGAACTGCGCGATGGACTTGCGGGCCTTCGTGACGGCCGGCTTCTGACCGGTGATCGTCGTCAGGTCCTTGATGGCGCCGTCGATCAGCTTGGAGTCGCGGGCGGCGTCGCCCACACCCATGTTGACCACGATCTTCACGAGGCCGGGGATCTGCATGACGTTCTCGTAGGAGAACTCTTCACGCAGCTTGCCCGCGATGTCCTCGCGGTACTTCGTCTTGAGACGCGGAGTGGTAGCCATCAGATGTCCTCACCCGTCCGCTTGGCAACGCGGATCTTGTTGCCCTCGTCATCGAAGCGGAAACCGACGCGGGTAACGACCTTCTGGCCGTCCTTCTCCACAACCAGCTGAACGTTGCTGACGTGGATCGGCGCCTCGACGATCACGATGCCGCCGGTCTGCGAGCCACCAGCGGTCTGGCCGGCCTTGGTGTGCTTCTTGACCCGGTTGACACCCTCGACGAGGACACGGTTCTCAGTAGGGATGGCCATGATGACCTTGCCCTGCTTGCCCTTGTCCTTACCGGTGATGACCTGAACCAGGTCGCCCTTCTTGATCTTCATGCTTACAGCACCTCCGGCGCGAGCGAGATGATCTTCATGAACTTCTTCTCGCGCAGCTCACGGCCCACCGGGCCGAAGATACGGGTGCCGCGAGGGTCGCCGTCGTTCTTCAGAATGACGGCGGCGTTCTCGTCGAAGCGGATGTACGAGCCGTCCTGGCGGCGGCGTTCCTTCACGGTGCGAACGATGACCGCCTTGACGACGTCACCCTTCTTCACGTTGCCACCGGGGATCGCGTCCTTGACGGTGGCGACAATGACGTCACCGATACCCGCGTAGCGGCGACCGGAGCCACCGAGAACACGGATGCAAAGGATCTCCTTGGCACCAGTGTTGTCGGCGACACGCAGTCGCGACTCCTGCTGGATCACGTCTATCTCCTGTTTGTCTGCCGGTTCCCGGCGGGGGCATCACTCCGAAGAGCTACCGCCCCCACCGAGCCTGGCGGAACGAACCTGAGGGGCCCCCGGGCATGCTGCCCGGGGCCTCAGATAATTACTTGGCCTTCTCGAGGATCTCGACGATGCGCCAGCGCTTGCTCGCCGACAGCGGACGCGTCTCCATGATGAGGACGCGGTCGCCGACGCCGGCAGCGTTCTGCTCGTCGTGAGCCTTGAGCTTGTTCGTACGGCGGATGACCTTGCCGTACAGGGCGTGCTTCACGCGGTCCTCGACGGCGACGACGACGGTCTTGTCCATCTTGTCGCTGACGACGAGACCCTCACGGGTCTTGCGGAAACCGCGATCGGTCTTCTCAGTCACGTTGTTCTCGCTCATCAGGCGCTCTCCACCGTCTCGATACCGAGCTCACGCTCGTGCATCAGGGTGTAGATGCGAGCGATGTCCTTACGGACGGACTTGAGCCGGCCGTTGTTCTCCAGCTGACCCGTGGCCGCCTGGAAGCGCAGCTTGAACAGCTCTTCCTTGGCCTCGCGCAGCTTGCCAACGAGCTCCTCGTTACCGAGCTCACGCAGCTCGGACGCCTTGGTTCCCGTCGCCATCACGACTCACCTGCCTCGCGCCGAACAATCCGGCACTTCATCGGAAGCTTGTGAGCAGCGCGGGTGAGCGCCTCACGAGCAATCTTCTCGTTCGGGTAGGACAGCTCGAACATGACCCGGCCCGGGTGCACGTTCGCGATCCACCACTCGGGAGAACCCTTACCGGAACCCATGCGGGTCTCGGCAGGCTTCTTCGTCAGGGGGCGGTCCGGGTAGATGTTGATCCAGACCTTGCCGCCACGCTTGATGTGGCGGGTCATCGCGATACGAGCCGCCTCGATCTGGCGGTTCGTCACGTAGGCCGGGGTCAGCGCCTGGATGCCGTACTCGCCGAACGAGACCTCAGTACCGCCCTTGGCCATACCGCTGCGCTTCGGGTGGTGCTGCTTGCGGTGCTTGACCCTACGAGGGATCAGCATGTCGGTCAGGCCTCCGTTCCGGTGCTCTCGGCCGGAGCGGCGGCGGGAGCGTCGGCCTTGGGGGCCTCGACACCAGCAGCCTGCTGCGGCTTGCGGCCACCACGGCCGCCGCGCTCGCCACCACGGCCACCACGGCCGGCGGGACGGTCGCCAGCGCCCTGCGCACCACGGGCCGGGCGGTTACCCGCACGGGCCGCAGCGTTCTCGGCGCGAACCTCGGCGATGTTCTTGACGTCGCCCTTGTAGATCCAGACCTTCACACCGATACGGCCGAAGGTGGTCTTGGCCTCGAAGAAGCCGTAGTCCACGTTCGCGCGCAGCGTGTGCAGCGGCACACGACCCTCGCGGTAGAACTCGGAGCGGGACATCTCGGCGCCGCCGAGGCGACCGCCACACTGGATCTTGATGCCCTTGGCGCCGGCCTTCATCGTGCCCTGCATGCTCTTACGCATGGCGCGACGGAAGGAGACGCGGGAGGAGAGCTGCTCGGCAACGGCCTGCGCGACCAGCTGAGCGTCGACCTCGGGGTTCTTGACCTCGAGGATGTTCAGCTGGACCTGCTTGCCCGTGAGCTTCTCGAGGTCACCGCGGATGCGGTCGGCCTCGGCGCCACGGCGGCCGATGACGATGCCCGGACGAGCGGTGTGGATGTCCACACGCACGCGGTCACGGGTGCGCTCGATCTCAACCTTCGAGATGCCGGCGCGCTCCATGCCGGACGTCATCATCCGACGGATGGCGACGTCTTCCTTGACGTAGTCCTTGTACAGCTTGTCGGCGTACCAACGCGACTTGAAGTCGGTGGTGATGCCGAGCCGGAACCCGTGCGGGTTTACCTTCTGGCCCATTACCGGGAACCTTCCTTGCTGCTGACGACCACGGTGATGTGGCTGGTCCGCTTGCGGATCCGGTAGGCACGGCCCTGCGCACGCGGACGGAACCGCTTCAGGGTCGGGCCCTCGTCCACGAACGCCTCGCTGATGAACAGCGAAGTGGCGTCCGGGTGGTTGTAGTTGTGTGCGGCGTTGGCAATGGCGCTGTCCAGCACCTTGCCAACCGGCACGCTCGCGGCCTGCGGGGCGAAACGCAGGACCGCCTGAGCCTCCGTGGCATCCATGCCACGGATAAGGTCCACCACTCGGCGGGCCTTCATGGGCGTGACGCGGATGTACCGCGCCTGGGCCCTGGCTTCCATGGTTGTCCCTTCGGTGTAAGTCATAGTCGTTACCACCCCGCCTTTAGCGGCGCTTCGACTTCCGGTCGTCCTTGACGTGGCCGCGGAAGGTGCGAGTCGGCGAGAACTCGCCGAGCTTGTGGCCGACCATCGACTCGGTGACGAACACCGGGACGTGGATCTTGCCGTTGTGCACCGCGATGGTGTGACCCAGCATGGCCGGGATGATCATCGAGCGACGGGACCAGGTCTTGATGACGTTCTTGGTACCGGCTTCGTTCTGTACGTCCACCTTCTTGATGAGGTGTCCGTCGACGAAGGGTCCCTTCTTGAGACTGCGCGGCATCTAAACCCGCTCCTAGCGCTTCTTGTTCGTCTTGCGGCGGCGGACGATGTACTTGCTCGAAGCCTTCTTCGGCGAGCGAGTACGACCCTCCTTCTGACCCCACGGGGAGACCGGGTGGCGACCACCACTGGTCTTACCCTCACCACCACCGTGCGGGTGGTCGACCGGGTTCATCGCGACACCGCGGACGGAGGGGCGAACGCCCTTCCAGCGCATGCGGCCGGCCTTGCCCCAGTTGATGTTCGACTGCTCGGCGTTGCCGACCTCACCGACGGTCGCGCGGCAGCGCGCGTCGACGAGACGGATTTCACCGGACGGCATACGAAGGTGGGCCATGGTGCCCTCCTTCGCCAGCAGCTGCACGGAGGCACCAGCCGAGCGGGCGAACTTCGCGCCGCCACCGGGACGGAGCTCGATCGCGTGGATCGTGGTACCGACCGGGATGTTGCGGAGCGCCAGGTTGTTGCCGGGCTTGATGTCGGCCGTGGGGCCGTTCTCAATCCGGTCACCCTGCTTCAGGCTCTTCGGCGCGATGATGTAGCGCTTCTCGCCGTCCGCGTAGTGCAGGAGCGCGATGCGCGCGGTGCGGTTGGGGTCGTACTCGATGTGCGCGACCTTGGCCGGCACGCCGTCCTTGTCGTGACGACGGAAGTCGATCACACGGTAGGCGCGCTTGTGGCCGCCACCCTGGTGGCGAACAGTGATCCGACCGGTGTTGTTACGGCCGCCCTTGCTGTGCAGCGGGCGAACCAGCGACTTCTCCGGCGTGGACCGCGTGATCTCGACAAAGTCGGCGACGCTGGAGCCACGACGGCCCGGGGTCGTCGGCTTGTACTTGCGGATACCCATTTCTCAGTCCTCGTCCGATTCCGGACGACTAGACCTCCGTTAGGAGGCCTGGCCGCCGAAGATGTCGATTCGGTCGCCCTCAGCGAGGGTCACGATGGCGCGCTTGGTGTTCGCGCGCTTGCCGAAACCGGTCTTGGTGCGCTTGCGCTTACCCTGACGGTTGATCGTGTTGACCCCGGTGACCTTGACCGAGAAGACCGCCTCGACGGCCTGCTTGATCTGGGTCTTGTTGGCGCCGGGCGCGACGATGAACGTGTACTTGTTCTCGTCCAGCAGCGCGTAGCTCTTCTCCGAGACAACCGGCTTGATCAGCAGGTCGCGCGGGTCAGTGAAGGTCTTGCTGGTAACGGTCGCCTCAGACATCAGGCGTCGCTCCCTTCGGTCTCATCGGCCTTGGGGCCAGACACGAAGGACTCGAAAGCGGCCTGAGTGAAGACCACGTCGTCAGAGACGATCACGTCGTACGTGTTCAGCTGGCCCGGCTCCAGGATGTGAACCTGGGGCAGGTTGCGGGCGGACAGCCACGCGGCCTCGTCGGCGCGCTCGACGACCAGGAGCAGGTTCTTGCGCTCCGAGATCTTGCCGAACAGCGTCTTGGCGGCCTTCGTGGAGGCAGCACCCTCGACCACGCCGGTGACGACGTGGATGCGGGAGTGGCGCGCGCGGTCCGAGAGGGCACCGCGCAGGGCGGCGGCCTTCATCTTCTTCGGGGTCCGCTGCGAGTAGTCACGCGGCTGCGGGCCGTGGACGACGCCACCGCCTACGAACTGCGGAGCGCGGGTGGAACCCTGGCGTGCGCGGCCGGTGCCCTTCTGGCGGTACGGCTTGCGGCCACCACCACGGACTTCGCCACGACGCTTGGTCTTGTGCGTGCCCTGACGGGCAGCAGCCAGCTGTGCGACAACGACCTGGTGGATCAGCGGAACGCTGGTCTTCGCGTCGAAGATCTCCGCGGGGAGCTCGACGGTACCGGCCTTGTCGCCTGCCGGCGAAAGGATGTCAATGGTGCTCATTACCTCAAGCCCCCTTGGCCGCGGTACGGACCAGGACGAGGCCGCCGTTCGGACCGGGGACCGCGCCCTTGATGAGGAGCAGACCCTTCTCCGCGTCAACCGCGTGGATGGTCAGGTTCTGGGTGGTGACGCGCTCGTTACCCATGCGACCGGCCATGCGCATGCCCTTGAAGACACGCCCAGGGGTGGCACAGCCACCGATCGAACCGGGGGAGCGGTGCTTGCGCTGGACGCCGTGACCAGCGCCGAGGCCCTTGAAGTTGTGACGCTTCATGACACCGGCGAAGCCCTTGCCCTTGCTGTTGCCCGTGACGTCGACCTTGACGCCGGACTCGAACACAGCAGCGGTGATCTCCTGGCCGAGCGTGTACTCGCTGGCGTCGGAGGTGCGGAGCTCCACCAGGTGGCGGCGGGGGGTCACGTCGGCCTTGGCGAAGTGGCCCTTGAGGGGCTTGTTCACCTTGCGCGGGTCGATCTCGCCGAAGGCGATCTGGACCGACTCGTAGCCATCGATCTCGTTCTTACGGACCTGGGTCACGACGCAGGGTCCGGCCTTGACCACGGTCACCGGGACGACACGGTTGTTCTCGTCCCAGACCTGGGTCATGCCGAGCTTCTCGCCCAGGACGCCCTTGATCTGCTTTGCCATCTTCTCGACGCCTCTCAGAGCTTGATCTCGATGTCAACGCCGGCCGGAAGGTCCAGGCGCATCAGCGAGTCAACGGTCTTGGGAGTCGGGTCGAGGATGTCGATCAGGCGCTTGTGAGTGCGCATCTCGAAGTGCTCGCGCGAGTCCTTGTACTTGTGCGGCGACTTGATGACGCAGTACACGTTCTTCTCAGTGGGCAGCGGCACCGGGCCCGCGACCGACGCACCAGTGCGCGTCACCGTCTCGACGATCTTCTTCGCCGACGAATCGATGACCTCGTGGTCGTAGGCCTTGAGCCGGATGCGGATCTTCTGTCCCGCCATGGCTACTCCGTAGTCCTGTCTGTTGTGGAAACGCTCTGGCATTCGGTCGGCTGCGGATCGCTCCGCCGCTTTCCTCCGACCCACGCGGTCGGGCGTGTCGCGCTCCCTCTACAGAAAATTCCCATACGGAAATTCCCTCGTCCAAGGGGGCGCGGTCCCAAGACCGCAGATCGGGGGCAAACACCCACCGAGTACCTGGCAGGCACCGTGCTGACGCTTCCCAGAAGATTCCCGTACGTCCGCCCCATTGCTGCCCCGAGAGGCAGGTAAGGCGACGAGTACTGTGGGACTCGCTTCCGGTCCTCCCGGCGGGAGGCGCGCAGCATCGGCACTCAGCCGAGCAACTTGAGTAGTCTGCCATACGAGGCACGTACCTGGCTAATCGGGCCGAAGAGAATACCCCGCCACGCTGCGTGGTCAAACCGCACCACTCTGCGGGGATCCGTACCCGGGCCGGCGCCCCGGACGCCCCGGACACGGCGGCGGGGGTCCCCCGGACCGAGTCCGGGAAACCCCCGCCGATGGAACCTCGGACTACTTGGCGAAGTAGCCGGTGATGTCCGCGATCAGGTCGACGCTGCCGTCGTTGTTGTAGAAGCTGACCTTCCCGTCGACCACGGGCACGACCACCAGGTTCGGGATCGTCTGGCCGGGCGTGAAGTTCAGGTTCGAGGCACTGGAGCGGACCGTCCCGCTCGGGTACACCGACACGTAGCTCGACGCCGTCGGGTTCGTGGCGGTCACGTTCAGCACCACGGCGGTGACGCCCGTCGCCGGGATGTCGTTGGCGCCGGCGACCGAGAGGGTCACCACGCCCTGCGCGCCGACCTTGGCCTGCGGCACGCCCAGACCCGCACGCGTGTCCATCAGTCGCTTCGGACCGATGTTGATGTGCGTGGCACCCGTACCGGCCGAGGTGAAGTAGCCGGTGATGTCGGCGATCAGGTCCACGGTGCCGTCGTTGTTGTAGAAGCTGACCTTCCCGTCGACCACGGGCACGACCACCAGGTTCGGGATCGTCTTGCCCGGCGTGAAGTTCAGGTTCGAGGCACTGGAGCGGGTCGTACCGCTCGGGTACACCGACACGTAGCTCGACGCCGTCGGGTTCGTGGCGGTCACGTTGAGCACCACCGCGGTCACACCGGAGTCCGGGATGCCGTTGGTCCCCGCGACCGGCAGGGTCACCACACCCTGCGGACCGACCTTCCCCTTCGCCACACCCTCACCCGAACGGGTGTCCATCAGGCGCTTCGGACCGATGTTGAGGTGCGTGGAGCCCGGATCGGTCGACGTGAAGTAGCCGGTGATGTCGGCGATCAGGTCCACGGTGCCGTCGTTGTTGAAGAAGCTGACCTTGCCGTCGACCACGGGCACGACCACCAGGTTCGGGATGGTCAGGCCGGGCGTGACGTTCAGGTTCGATGCGCTGGAGCGGACCGTGCCGCTCGGGTACACCGACACGTAGCTCGACGCCGTCGGGTTCGTGGCGGTCACGTTCAGCACGACCGCCGTGACGCCCGCCCCCGGGATGCCGTTGGTGCCCGCGACCGGCAGGGTCACCACACCTTGCGGACCGACCTTCCCCTTCGCCACACCCTCACCCGAACGGGTGTCCATCAGGCGCTTCGGGGTGACCGGGACGAACTTGGCTTCCTTCGCCACCGGGACGTCCGCCACGACGGTGACCGGGAGGCTCGTGGAGACCTTGCCGTTCGCGGCGGTCGCCCGCACCTGGACCTTGTGGGTGCCGGTGGCCAGTACCGCGGACGCGCTACGGGCCGTACCCGGGGTGCTCGCGGCCGAGACCCCGTCCACCAGCAGGTCGAACTTGCTCAGCAGGCCGCTGTCCGTGCTGGTGTTCCAGCCGAGGGTCAGGGGCCCGGTGGACTTGTAGTCGGCACCCGGCGTAGCCGCCGCCCCGTTCACCGTGGTGATCTTCAGCTGCGCCGCCGGACCCGCGGTACGGATCCTGCCCAGCTGGTCGTAGAGCCCGCCGCCCGGGCACACGGTGTTGAAGCCGTCCTTGTGGCCCGAGAGCGCCTTGAACGTGTACGACTGGCCCTCGACGAACGAGTCGTTGAAGTTGTTCTTCTGCGTGGCGCCGGCCCGCAGCGTGGTCGTGCCGTTCATGTCGCCGTCGTACTGGCCGAGCTTGTAGGCGGCGATCTGGGAGACCGCCTCGAGCGCGGCGTCGGAGGCTCCGGCGGTCTGGTAGTCGCCGATCACGGCGATACCCGTCGACTCGGAGTTCCAGCCGTAGGTGTGCGCGCCCTGGACCGCCTGGTCGATGCCGCCCTGGCGGCCCTCGAAGATCGTGCCGCACTTGTCGACCAGGAAGTTGTAGCCGATGTCGCGCCACTTGTCCGGGCCGGTCACGTGGAAGACGTGCATGGCCCGGACGATGGCCGCGGACTGCGAGCAGTCGTACGGCGCGCTCACGGTGTGGTGGACGAAGGCTGCCTTGACCTTGAGGCCGGGGAGGTAGAGCGGGCCCTCGTTGTTCAGGCTCTCGTCCGCCTCCCACTCCGCCCGGGAGACGATCTTCGGCTGCGGCGCGGTGGAGACCGGTCCGGGTTCCACCGAGGGGGCGGCGAAGGCCACCGGCTGGGCGGGCAGGTCGCCCTTCTTCTTGGCGGCGCCGGTACCCGGGTCCACCAGGTTCAGCTCCAGGCCGGCGGGCAGGTCACCGCCCTTCACGCGCACCTCGGCACCGTTCGACGCGCCGACCCATACGGGCTCGGTGGCGCCGAGCGCGCCGGGGCGCTTGCCGTCGAGCCCGCGCTTCGCGGGTTCCAGGGTGATCCACTTGGACCACTTCCCGGTCTCCGCGCTACGGGAGCGGGCCTCGATGGTGCCCTTGACCTCGGCCTCGGGGTCCGTCCAGGACACGCCGAGGAGGCCGTAGAGCTTGGTGTCCTGCTGGGGCAGTCCGGCTTCGCCGCCGCCCTTGGACTGGAGGGCGAGCTTGCTGATCCCGCTCTTGACCGGTCCGGTCTGCTCGGCTCCGGCGCTGTACGCCTTCACCTTCCCCGACCCCTTGGCCTCGGAGGAATCCGGTCCGGATCCACCTGCCATCCCTTGAAAACCGAGTACCGCCGCCACACCGAGTGCGGTGGCCAGAGCGGTACCGCGCACACGACCCAATCTCAAGTTGTCCCCAACCCCTGGTTTTCCAGCTTTCCGGCAACACAGCTGATCCGCCCGGATGTTACTGGCACGTGTGCTCGAGGGATGCGGCGGGGGCACCCAGCGGGCCCCGGCGCCTCCCCCACGCGAAGGACCCCGGTCCGCCGCGATCGGCGGACCGGGGTCCTCGTCGTGCGGGAACCGTCACTGACGGCGCCAGAGCGCCCATCCGTGCGCCTTGTCGGCCTTGGCGACGTACCAGCCCGCGGGCGCCAGCGGCCAGGTGTCCTCCGCCCTGGCCTCCTTCGAGGTCAGCCGCAGCACTGCCGCGTCCGCCCCGGCCGGCGGCTCCTCGCCGTGCTCCAGGTCGCGCGTCCAGACCCGCCCCTCGTACACCTCGTACGTCTGGGCCATCCGCAGACCCCAGTCGACGTCCCAGTCCATCACCAGGTTCTCCCCAGGCTTGAGGCCGGAGGTCGCGGTGAATCCGGTGGCCAGGGGCTTGCGGTGCTTCATGTAGGGCACGGCCACGTTCGCGGTGACCGTGGTCGTCGCGTACGTCGCGAACAGGGCCAGCGAGAGCGCCACGGCCCAGACCACCCGGCGTCCGCCGGCCAGCCGGAAGAGCACGCAGGCTCCGAGCACCAGCAGCGCGCCGGCGATCGTCCGCCACATGTGCAGCTTCGTCCACTCCGATGCCAGGAACAGCGCGTCCGGCATGGCCCACTCGATGATGTTCAGCTTGTAGAGGCCCTTGCCGACCACCAGGATGACGAACTCGGCGGTGACCACGGTGAACACCACCGCGCCCAGCACCAGGCGCAGCAGCGCACCGGGCCGCGCGCGCCACAGCACGGTGACGCCCACCAGGAAGAACGCCGGCACGAGCGGGGCCAGGTAGCGGGCGTAGACCCAGTTGTCGATCCGGTCGTCCGTCGGCAGTCCGGCGGCCGCGGCGAGCGCGATGCCGCACAGCAGGGCGACCATGACGAAGGAGACCACCCGCGAGGCCCGGGTGAAGCGGGGGCTGAACACCGCGTACACGCACAGGGCGACGGCGAGCGCGCCGAAGCCCCAGGACGAGACCGAGAAGTACCAGAGCTGGCCGATCGCACGGGTCACCGTGCGGCGCAGCAGGTCGGGGTCGACGAGGTTCTCCAGGACCTGCGTGCCCACCGAGCTCGGCGGCTGGTCCTTGAACTGCGCCTCCAGCCAGGTGGAGAGCAGCTTGGCGCCCAGCACGGAGACGGCGAGTCCGCCCCACGCGGCGAGCGTCGACCGCAGCGGAGCCCACTTGAAGACGAGCGCGCCCACCAGAACGGCCGCGGTGAGGGCCACCACCACGCCGCCGCGGTCGTGCACCGCCATGGAGAAGCCGGCCAGGAGGCCGGCTCCCACGCCGTACCGGGCGCGGCGGCCCGGCTCGCCCTCGCTCAGCCAGCCGTGCAGGGTGATCAGCCACCCGAGGAGGACCACGGGCAGCAGGGTGTCGGACATCGCGAACTCGGAGTAGAAGACCACGGGCGGCATCAGCGCGGCCGCCATGGCGATCAGGACCGAGAGTCCCCTGGGCACGTCGAGCCTGCGCAGGGCGACGAAGACAAGGGGGAAGACGAGTGCGTTGATCAGGGTGTTGATGCCCATGACCAGCTGGTACGCGGTGACCGGGTCGTCCGTGAACCGCAGGGCCGGGGAGATCAGCAGCGCGTAGCCGCCGGGAATGACCGATCCGACGGGCATCTCCGTCGTCGGCCGCCCCGCGAGAACCCGGGCCAGTACGAGGTACGAGGACTCGTCCGCGTGCACCGAGGGGTAGCTGTTGCCCCACACCAGGAAGAGCCGGAACACCACCTGCGTCAGATACCCGCCGGCCAGCGCCGCCGGCCAGAACCACCGGCGGCGGACGGCGTCGGCTCCCAGGGCGAGCAGCCGCTCGGTCCTGGCGGGCTTCCCGGCCCGTTCAGGAGCGGACGGGCCGGTGGCACCGGCCACGTCCATCGTTTCGGTTCCCGACTGCACCCCTGGCACATCCTGTTCTGGTTGGGACCTCTCGCACACGCGGGTGCGGACGGCTCAGCTCTGGCCGGAGGTGAAGGCGTGCCGGGCCAACGTGCGGGCGCCGTCGCGGTGTCCGCGGCGCAGCGCCCCGGGGAGCATCGTGAGGGCGTGCAGGCGGGAGGCGCTGTGGAAGCGTGCGGCGCGGGCCGCCTTCGGCCAGCCGCGGGCGTCCATGCGGGCGGCCACCGCGGAGAAGTACCGCTCGGCCTCGGTGAACCGGGTGCCGGAGAAGGCCTGGACCGACGACTCGCTGACGGCGTGCCGGCGGTACTGGAAGACCGTGGTGGAGTTGTCGACGACCATCTGCTCTCCGCCTTCGAGCAGGTCGACCACGAGCGCGAGGTCCTGGATCACCGAGTAGTCGTCCCGGAAGTTCACCTCGCGCAGCGCCTCGCCGCGCCAGGCGATCGAGGGGAAGTAGAGCCAGTTGCCGCGCAGCACGCTGGCGGCCAGCTCCTCACCGGCCATCAGCCGGCTGCCCTTGACCGGCGGTGCGTACAGCCGCTTCTTGGTGTTGTCCGCCAGGCCCTGCGTCACCACGCCGTCGCCGTCGATCACCTCGACGCCGGGCTGGACCATGCCGATGCCCGGGTGGGCCGCGGTGATCCCTCGGACGGTCTCCAGGTAGTGCGGGTGCAGCAGGTCGTCGCAGCCCATGATGACGACGTAGTCGGCCTCGGAGAGCCGTACGCACTTCTGGAAGTTCTTGGTGATGCCGAGGTTCTGCTCGTTGCGGGTGTAGTGGACCCGCTCGTCGCCGAGCTCCGCGAACCAGCCTGGGACGTCCGGCTCCTTGCCGTCGTCGATGACGACGAGCCGGAAGTCCGGATCCGTCTGCGCCAGGACGCTGCGGACGGCGTCCTGCATCAGCTGGACGTCCCCGTAGTAGGGGAGCATGAAGTCGAAGGTCACCACGGCGATTCCTCAGGCCTTGACGGAGTCTGCGGGCTCGGCCGCCGCGGGCTCGGCGGGTGCCGCGGACACCGCGGGCGCGGCCGGAGCGGCCGGCTTGGAGGCGTCGCCGCCGAGGCGCTCGTCGTTGTGCCGCGCGCCCTCGCTGAGGGCCACCGTCCGGGCCAGGTCGGTGATCTTCTTCTCCAGCGAGCGGAAACGCAGGAAGGTGTTGAGGGTGAGGAAGCCCATGGCAAGGACCATCACGTACAGCACCAGGTCGGTGCCGCGGCCGACGCCGAGCTGGTGTGCGAGCCAGGTGACGTCGGTCGGCCGCAGGACGGCGTAGACGTTGACGAGGACGAAGACCGAGAACGCGATGCGCTTCCAGGCGCGGGTCTTGGCCTGGTCCCAGTTGCGTATGAACATGAGGGCCAGCGAGACGGAGCCCAGGATGAGGACCAGCTGGATCCAGAAGTACTTCATCGGCGGCCACGCTCCCGCAGGGTGATGTCGAAGAGGATGTTGACGCCGTTGATCAGGGACTGACCCTTGGCGCGCGAGTACTCGGTGTAGAGGATGTCCACGGGGACCTCGACGACGCGCAGTCCGGACCCGGCCAGGTAGCCGACGATCTCGGAGGCGTGGGCCATGCCGTTGTGGGTGATCTGCAGCTGCTCGGCCGCCTCGCGGCCCAGGACGCGCAGGCCGTTGTGCGAGTCGGTGAGGTTGAGCTTGCGGGCGGTCGGGCTGACGGCCGCGGCCGTGCGCAGCACGACCCGCTTGATCCACGGGACTTGGCCGTTCTGCTCGATGAAGCGGGACCCGAGCACCACGTCGGCCTCGCCGTCCCGCAGCACCGCGACCATCTTCTCGACGTCGTCGGTCTGGTGCTGGCCGTCCGCGTCGAAGGTGGCGAAGTAGCGGGCACCCGGCTGGGAGAGCGCGTACTTCAGGCCGGTCTGCAGGGCAGCTCCCTGGCCGAGGTTGACCGGGTGCTGCACCAGGTGGGCGCCCGTGGTCGCGATGTGCTTGGCGGAGTCGTCCGAGCTGCCGTCGTCGACGACGACTATGTTCGGAAAGGTCTTGCGCGCTCCCTCGACGACATCGGCGATCACCTGGCCCTCGTTATAGGCCGGTATGACCAGCCAGACATCGTCGTACTGAGACACGGTAACTCCAGCGGAACGTGGCACATGCGAGTGCCCGGGGATCGGTGGTACTTCGGAGGCGGCCATGGTCACTCCCTGCCCGCGGCGGCGCCCAGGGGGCTCGCGGCATCCGTCTGCCCGGGGCCTTCGGCGGCTTCGGGAGCGCCTCCCGAGGCCGCGCCCGGGAACCCCAGTCGCAGCGCCGTCAGCATAGCGAGCACTGTGGCCAGAGATCCGAGAGCGTAGGCCAGGATCACACGGAGAGCCACGTCACCCGGGGCGAAGGTGACGCCGACCAGCACGGCGGTACCGACGGCCCAGCAGAGCAGTTGCAGGTTGTGCCGCTTGAATACCATCAGCGCCTGGCCGAGCACCATCGCGAACATGTACGCCACGGTGCCCGTGGACAACAGGAAGAAGTCGAAGCAGCCCAGGGCCGGTTCGGCGCCGAAGAGGACACCGATCAGCCAGGGGCCGAACACGGTGGCGGGGACGCCGCCGAGCAGGCCGAGCGCCCCGACCACGGCGCCGATCCGGCGCAGCATCGCGGAGAACGCGGCCCGGTCGCCCGCCTGGTAGGCGGCGCTCAGGCCGTTGAGCAGCGAGGCCTGGAGCGAGCCGAACACGAAGAGCGGCACCCGGGCCAGCACCAGCGCGTTCAGCAGGGCCGCGATCAGCACGCTGTCGGTGGGCGCCAGCAGCTTGGTGCTCATCACCGCGGCGTTGACCACGACCTGGGAGAGTAGGGTCGAGCAGATCAGCAGGCCCAGCCCGGCGGACAGCTCGCGCCAGCCGATCTCCTCGCCGGGCTCCGCCGCGCGCAGCAGCGCGGGCAGCGTGACCAGGGCCGCAACGACGGGCGCGACGGCCAGTACGAGGCTGAAGGCGAGCGCGGTGTGCAGTCCGAAGACGGCGCAGCCGAAGGCGAGGACGATCCGCAGCCCGCCGTCGACGGCGAGTTGGGTGCCGTACGCGCCGAACCGGCCGAGGCCGGCCAGGACACCGCGGGTGAGGTAGCAGACGGCCATGCCGGTGAAGGCGCCGCCGAGGGCGGCGACCAGGCCGCGGTCACCGTGGAAGAGCAGGTCCGCGATGGGGCCCGCGCCGGCGGCGAGTACGAGCAGGGTCGCGCCGAGCATGCCCGCGGTGAGCAGGGTGGCCCGCCGCAGGACGGGGGCGGCTCCGTGGCCGTCGACCGCGCGGGCGGCGACGATCCGGGTGAGCTCCTGCTCGACGGGGAAGAAGATGCCGAGCCCGATCGCCATGACGATCGTCCACAGCACCGAGACGTTGGCCATGGCCTCCGTCGACAGGCTGTGGCCGGCCACGCCCAGGTGGACGTACGAGGCCGCGCCGAGCACGACGGTGCCGCCGGCCACCGCGACGGTGCCCGGCGGCAGGGCCGCGGTGATCTTGCCCAGCAGGGTCCTCACTCCGCGCTGCCCCTGCGGTCCGCGCCGGCGGGCGCCTCGAAGGACGGGCGGGTCAGGGCTTCGGCCAGCTGCTCTCGCCAGTCGGCGAGCGGGGCCAGCCCGGCCCGGGCCCAGCGCTCGTGCGCGAGCACGCTGAAGGCCGGGCGGACCGCGGGACGCACGAACGCGGTGGAGTCGGTCGGCCGGATCCGCTCGGGGTCCAGCCCGCTCAGCCGGTAGGTCTCGCGGGCCAGCCCGAACCAGGTGGTCCGGCCGCTCGCGGTGCCGTGGTAGACCCCGCCGGGGGCGCGGCCGTCCAGTGCGGCCGTACCGAGCTCGACCAGGCGGCGTGCCAGCGCGTAGGACCAGGTGGGCTGGCCGTGCTGGTCGTCGACCACGTCCAGGGTGTCCCGCTGGGCGGCCAGCTTGAGCATCGTGGCGACGAAGTTCGGGCCGTGCTCGCCGTACAGCCATGCGGTGCGGACCACGTAGCCGTCCTGCGGCAGCAGTTCGGCGACGGCCTGTTCGCCGACCAGTTTGGAACGGCCGTAGGCGTTGACCGGTCCGGTCGCGGCGTCCTCGGCGTACGGCTGCGAGGCGTCGCCGGGCAGCACGTAGTCGGTGGAGACGTGCAGCAGGCGGGCTCCGGCCGCGGCGCAGGCCTCGGCCAGTACGCGCACGCCGGTGCCGTTGACGGCGGTGGCGGCCTCCTCGGCCGTCTCGGCGCCGTCCACGTCGGTCCAGGCGGCGCAGTTCACGACCACGGCCGCGCCCTCGACGGCGGCCCGGACGGAGGCCGGGTCGGTGATGTCGAGATCGGTGCGGCGCAGGCCCTCGGCCTCGATGCCGGCGTCCTTGAGGACGGCCAGGACGTCCTGGCCGAGCATGCCGGCCGCGCCGGTGACGAGCCAGCGCGCGCCGGCGGGGTTCGAGGTCACTTCTGCAGCGCTGCCTTCGCCTTCAGCGGCTCCCACCAGGCGCGGTTCTCGCGGTACCAGTCGATGGTCGCCGCGATGCCTTCCTCGAAGGTGACCTGCGGGGCGTAGCCCAGCTCGGAGCCGATCTTGCTGATGTCGATCGAGTAGCGCAGGTCGTGGCCCTTGCGGTCCTCGACGCGCTCGACCATGTCCCAGCCGAGGCCGGCGGCCTCCAGCAGTACGCCGGTGAGCTCCTTGTTGGTGAGCTCGACGCCGCCGCCGATGTTGTAGACCTCGCCGGCGCGACCCTTGCGCATCGCCAGGTCGATGCCGCGGCAGTGGTCGGAGACGTGCAGCCAGTCGCGCACGTTGCCGCCGTTGCCGTACAGCGGGACCTTCTTGCCGTCCATCAGGTTGGAGACGAACAGCGGGATGACCTTCTCCGGGAACTGGTAGTGCCCGTAGTTGTTGGAGCAGCGCGTGACGACGACGTCCATGCCGTGCGTGCGGGCGTAGGCCAGCGCGAGCAGGTCGGAGGAGGCCTTGGAGGCGGAGTACGGGGAGTTGGGCACCAGCGGCCACTCCTCGGTCCAGGAGCCCTCGCTGATCGAGCCGTACACCTCGTCGGTGGAGATGTGGACGAAGCGGCCGACGCCGTGCTTGCGGGCGGCGTCCAGGAGGACCTGGGTGCCCACGACGTTGGTCATCACGAAGGGCCCCGCGCCGGCGATCGAGCGGTCCACGTGGGACTCGGCCGCGAAGTGCACGACGACGTCGTGGCCGGCCATCACCTGGTCGACGGCCTCGGCGTCGCAGATGTCACCCTTGACGAAGGCGTAGCCGGGGTGACCGGCGACCGGGGCGAGGTTGGCTTCGACGCCTGAGTACGTCAGCTTGTCGAAGACGGTGATCTGGGCCGAGGGGTCCGAACCGAGCTGCTGGCGGACGAATTCTGAACCGATGAAGCCGGCGCCGCCGGTCACAAGGATGCGCATAATACAAACAGTCTAGCCGCCCGCCCACAGCGCCAAGGCCGCCCGCCCACACCGTTACCGGCCCGGAACTCGTAGCTCCGGCGCTCTCGCATAGGGTTGGCCCCATGCGTGGAATTCTCTTGGCCGGTGGCACCGGATCCCGACTCTGGCCGCTGACCCGGGCAGTCTCGAAGCAGCTGCTCCCCGTCTTCGACAAGCCGATGATCTACTACCCGCTCTCGACCCTGGTCATGGCCGGGATCAGCGAGATCCTCGTCATCACCACCCCGGACGACCGCGACCAGTTCGAGCGGCTGCTCGGCGACGGCTCGCAGTTCGGCATCCGGCTGGAATACGCCGTACAGGAGCGTCCCGAGGGCATCGCCCAGGCGTTCGTGCTCGGCGCCGACTTCATCGGTGACGACTCCGTCGCGCTGATCCTCGGCGACAACATCTTCCACGGCAGTGGCCTCGGCACCCGCCTGGCCGAGCACACCGACTCCAAGGGCGGCCGGGTCTTCGCGTACCCGGTGGCGGACCCGACGGCGTACGGCGTGGTCGAGTTCGACGAGAACGGCCAGGCCATCTCCATCGAGGAGAAGCCGGCCGAGCCCAAGTCCCGTTACGCCGTGCCGGGTCTCTACTTCTACGACAACCGCGTCGTGGAGATCGCCCGCGGCCTGAAGCCCAGCGCCCGCGGCGAGCTGGAGATCACCGCGGTCAACGACGCGTACCTGCAGGCCGGTGAGCTGAATGTCACCATCCTCGACCGCGGTACCGCCTGGCTGGACACCGGCACCTTCGTCTCGATGGTGCAGGCCTCGGAGTTCGTGCGCGTGATCGAGGAGCGACAGGGCTTCAAGATCGGCTGCATCGAGGAGGCCGCCTGGCGTGCGGGTCTGATCGACTCCGCGCAGCTGCGCGCGCTGGCCGAGCCGCTCACCAAGAGCGGTTACGGCGACTACCTGATCGGCCTGCTCGAAGAGGAGGCCGCCCGGTGAAGTTCCGTGAACTCTCCATCGGGGGCGTCTTCGAGATCACCCCTCAGCAGCACGGTGACCCGCGCGGCATGTTCATGGAGTGGTACCGCTTCGACCGCCTCGCCGAGGTCGTCGGACACCCGCTGAACCTCGCCCAGGCGAACCTCTCGGTCTCCCAGCGCGGTGTGGTGCGCGGCATCCACTTCGCCGACGTCCCGCGCGGCCAGGCCAAGTACGTCACCTGCGTGCGCGGCGCCGTGCTCGACGCCATCGTGGACCTGCGGGTCGGCTCCCCGACCTTCGGTCGCTGGGAGGGCGTCCGCCTGGACGACGTGGACCGTCGTGCGGTCTACATCCCCGAGGGCATGGGCCACGGCTTCTGCGCGCTGAGCGACGACGCCACGCTGTCCTACCTCTGCTCGGAGACGTACAACCCGACGGGCGAGCACTCGGTGCACCCGCTCGACCCCGACCTGGGCATCGACTGGCCGGCGGACGTCCCGCTGCTGTCCGCCCGCGACGAGGCCGCCCCGTCGCTGGCCGACGCCATCGCGTCGGGCCTGCTGCCCGACCACGGCGCCTGCATCGAGTTCACGGAGTCCCTGCGGGTGAACTGACCGCCGCCGCGCACGACACGGCGTACAGGAGAGGGCCGTACCCCCACGGGTGCGGCCCTCTTCGCGTGCCCCCCGGACGCGGCGGGTACGACGAAGGGCCCCTCCCCCGTCGCGCGAACGACGGGGAAGGGGCCCTCCTGTCAAACATGGTGCTCGCTCGCACGAGCTACCAGGTCAGAACACGAATTACTTCGTGATCTTGGTGACCTGGCCGGCGCCCACGGTACGACCACCCTCACGGATGGCGAACTTCAGGCCCTCCTCCATGGCGACCGGCTGGATCAGCGAGACCGTCATCTCGGTGTTGTCGCCCGGCATGACCATCTCCGTGCCGGCCGGCAGGGTGACGACACCCGTGACGTCCGTGGTACGGAAGTAGAACTGCGGACGGTAGTTGTTGAAGAAGGGGGTGTGACGGCCACCCTCGTCCTTCGACAGGATGTAGGCCTGGGCCTCGAACTCGGTGTGCGGGGTGACCGAACCGGGCTTGATGATGACCTGGCCGCGCTCGACGTCCTCGCGCTTGATGCCACGGAGGAGCAGACCGACGTTCTCGCCCGCCTGACCCTCGTCGAGCAGCTTGCGGAACATCTCGATACCGGTGACCGTGGTGGTGGTCTTGGTCTCCTTGATACCGATGATGTCGACGGTCTCGTTGACCTTCAGGACACCACGCTCGATACGGCCGGTGACGACGGTACCGCGACCGGTGATCGTGAAGACGTCCTCGACGGGCATGAGGAACGGCAGCTCGGTGTCACGCGGCGGGGTCGGGATGGCCTCGTCGACGGCAGCCATGAGGCCGAGAAGCTTCTCGCCCCACTCCTTGTCGCCCTCGAGCGCCTTCAGCGCGGAGACGCGGACGACCGGAAGGTCGTCGCCCGGGAACTCGTAGTCGGAGAGGAGCTCGCGAACCTCGAGCTCGACGAGCTCCAGGATCTCCTCGTCGTCCACCATGTCGGCCTTGTTCAGGGCGACGACGATGTAGGGGACGCCGACCTGGCGGGCCAGGAGCACGTGCTCCTTGGTCTGCGGCATCGGGCCGTCGGTGGCGGCGACCACGAGGATCGCGCCGTCCATCTGCGCGGCACCGGTGATCATGTTCTTGATGTAGTCCGCGTGACCGGGGCAGTCGACGTGGGCGTAGTGACGCGCCTCGGTCTGGTACTCGACGTGCGCGATCGAGATGGTGATACCGCGCTGGCGCTCCTCAGGAGCCTTGTCGATCTGGTCGAAGGCCGAGGCCTCGTTCAGGTCCGGGTACGCGTCGTGCAGCACCTTGGTAATGGCGGCCGTGAGGGTCGTCTTACCGTGGTCAATGTGACCGATGGTGCCGATGTTGACGTGCGGCTTAGTCCGCTCGAACTTCGCCTTCGCCACGGGGTCCTCCTGGAGAGTGGTTCTGTACGCCTTGCTCATCGGCGCCAGGTGATCTTTGCTGGAAAGCCGGTTCCTCCGGGGCAAAGGAGGGTTGCTCCTGTTGCCCCAGAGGCTCCGGTGACAAGCCTAAAGCGTGTACTCGGAAGAGTTACTCGCCCTTGGCCTTCGCGATGATCTCCTCGGCGACGTTCCGGGGAACCTCGGCGTAGGAGTCGAACTGCATCGAGTAGCTGGCGCGACCCGAGGTCTTGCTGCGGAGGTCTCCGACATAGCCGAACATCTCCGAGAGGGGCACGAGGCCCTTCACGAGGCGAGCTCCGTGACGCTCCTCCATGGCCTGGATCTGGCCACGGCGGGAGTTGATGTCACCGATGACGTCACCCATGGACTCCTCCGGCGTGGTGACCTCGACGGCCATCATCGGCTCGAGGAGCACGGGAGAAGCCTTGCGCGCGGCCTCCTTGAAGGCCTGCGAACCGGCGATCTTGAACGCGAGCTCGGAGGAGTCGACCTCGTGGTAGCCACCGTCGAGAAGGATGACGCGGACGCCAGTCATCTCGTAGCCGGCGAGGATGCCGAACTTCATGGCTTCCTGCGCACCCGCGTCGACCGAGGGGATGTACTCCCTCGGGATGCGGCCACCGGTGACCTTGTTCACGAACTCGTACGCCGGACCGTCGGCCTCGAGGATCGGCTCGATCGCGATCTGCACCTTGGCGAACTGACCGGTACCACCGGTCTGCTTCTTGTGGGTGTAGTCGTGACGCTCCACCGTCTGGCGGATCGTCTCGCGGTACGCGACCTGCGGCTTGCCGACGTTGGCCTCGACCTTGAACTCGCGCTTCATACGGTCGACCAGCACCTCGAGGTGCAGCTCGCCCATACCACCGAGGATGGTCTGGCCGGTCTCTTCGTCCGAGTGAACGTGGAAGGAGGGGTCCTCCTCCGCGAGACTCTGGATGGCGACACCCAGCTTCTCCTGGTCACCCTTGGACTTGGGCTCGATGGCGACCTGGATGACCGGAGCCGGGAAGTCCATGGACTCCAGGATCACGGGTGCCTTGTCGTCACACAGCGTCTCACCGGTGGTGGTCTGCTTCAGGCCCATGACGGCGACGATGTCACCGGCGCCCACCGCTTCGATCTCTTCACGCTTGTTGGCGTGCATGCGGTAGATCTTGCCGATGCGCTCCTTCTTGCCCTTGACGGAGTTCAGCACCGAGGTGCCGGCCTCCAGGCGGCCCGAGTAAACCCGGACGAAGGTGAGCTTGCCGAGGTGCGGGTCGCGCATGATCTTGAACGCGAGCGCCGCGAGGGGCTCCTCGTCAGACGGCTTGCGCTTCACGACGACCTCGGCGTCCCGGACGTCGTGGCCTTCGATGGCCTCGATGTCCAGGGGCGAGGGGAGGTAGCGGACGACGGCGTCGAGCAGGGGCTGAACGCCCTTGTTCTTGAACGCCGTGCCACAGAACACCGCGGTGATCGTGGCGCCCTTGTCACCCTTGGAACCGATGATGATGCGACGCACAGCGGCGTGCAGCTGCTCGACGGTGGGCTCGACGCCCTCGAGGAACAGCTCCATGATCTGGTCGTCGTTCTCGGCGACCGTCTCGACCAGCTTGGCGTGCCACTCTTCAGCGGCTTCCTTGTGGGTGTCCGGGATGTCGACGATGTCGTACATCTCGCCCTTGGTCGCCTCGGCGGACCAGACGAACGCCTTCATGGTGACCAGGTCGACAACGCCCTGGAAGTCCATCTCGGCACCGATGGGGAGCTGCATGACGATCGGAACCGCACCGAGGCGGTCCTTGATCATGTCGACACAGCGGTGGAACTCGGCGCCGGTGCGGTCCAGCTTGTTGACGAAGCAGATGCGCGGCACGCCGTAGCGGTCCGCCTGACGCCAAACGGTCTCGGACTGCGGCTCCACACCGGCGACACCGTCGAACACGGTGACGGCGCCGTCGAGGACGCGGAGCGAACGCTCCACCTCGACGGTGAAGTCAACGTGACCCGGGGTGTCGATGATGTTGATGGTGTGGTCGACGTCCTCGAGCGGCCAGTGGCAGGTCGTCGCGGCGGACGTGATCGTGATGCCGCGCTCCTGCTCCTGCTCCATCCAGTCCATCGTGGCAGCGCCGTCGTGGACTTCACCGATCTTGTAAGACACACCGGTGTAGAACAGGATGCGCTCGGTGGTGGTCGTCTTGCCCGCGTCGATGTGAGCCATGATGCCGATGTTGCGCACCTTGGCCAGGTCAAGCGAAGTGGTAGCCATATCGGCTCAGTCTTCTCTCGGTCTCGATGTGGGTTGGGACTACCAGCGGTAGTGCGCGAAGGCCTTGTTGGACTCGGCCATCTTGTGCGTGTCCTCACGCTTCTTGACGGCCGCACCGAGGCCGTTCGAGGCGTCGAGGAGCTCGTTCATGAGGCGCTCGGTCATGGTCTTCTCGCGACGGGCGCGGGAGTAGCCCACGATCCAGCGCAGCGAGAGGGTCGCCGCGCGACCGGGCTTGACCTCGATCGGCACCTGGTAGGTGGCGCCACCGACACGGCGGGACTTGACCTCGAGGGACGGCTTGACGTTCTCCAGCGCGCGCTTCAGCGTGATGACCGGGTCGTTGCCGGTCTTCTCGCGGAGGCCTTCCATGGCGCCGTAAACGATGCGCTCGGCAGTGGAGCGCTTGCCGTTCAGGAGGATCTTGTTGATGAGCGACGTCACCAAGGGGGATGCGTAGACCGGGTCGATGATGACCGGGCGCTTCGGGGCGGGGCCCTTACGAGGCATTTCTACTTCTCCTTCTTGGCGCCGTAGCGGCTGCGGGCCTGCTTGCGGTTCTTGACAGCCTGGGTGTCAAGCGCACCGCGGATGATCTTGTAACGAACACCCGGCAGGTCCTTCACACGGCCACCACGCACGAGCACGATCGAGTGCTCCTGCAGGTTGTGTCCCTCACCCGGAATGTAGGCCGTGACCTCGATGCCGGAGGTCAGACGCACACGCGCGACCTTACGGAGCGCCGAGTTCGGCTTCTTCGGGGTGGTCGTGAACACACGCGTGCAGACGCCGCGACGCTGGGGCGAAGCCTCAAGCGCGGGGGTCTTTGTCTTCTCGACCTTGTCCTGCCGGCCCTTACGGACCAGCTGCTGGATCGTAGGCACTACTTCTCCGGTTTCTGTGTGCCGTGTAGTGAAGCTAACCTGGAACATTTGCCGACCCACGCGGTCGGGTGTGTCGGATCCAGCGGACCTCCGCGCAAGCACGGAGACGCATGGATCGCGGTGGCTGATACGGCTCAAGCGCGGTTGATGGACACGCACAGGAGCCCAGGCACACCCCAGGCACAAGGTCTGAGCGTACCTACCGCATCCACTCCGGTCAAAACAAAAGCCCCTGACCCGGGGCACCGGAGGCCCCACCGTCCAGTAGCCGCAAGGCGAAGCCGGCATCCGGCCCCTCCGATGTGCGGACGGGGCCCGCGTGTGCTAAGCCACCCCCCGCCCGGCGGCCCGCGCCACCCCGACGGCCCGGCGACGGCCGGCCCTGCGCAGCGCCCGCCACCGCGACGGCCCGGCGGCCCGGCGGCCCGGCTGCCCGGCTGCCCGGCGGCGGGCCCGTCGCAGGATGCGCCACCCCCGGCCCCGTCCAGGGGCCCGGCCCGCCGGAGGTTGCGTCGCCCCGACCCCGCCTGGCTCCAGTGCCGCGCCGACGACCCCGCACGGCGGCCCCGGAGGAGCCGCCCTACCCGGGTTCCACACCCCCCGCCGACACCGCCCCGCACCCCGGCACGCTCGGCGTTCCCTCAACGTGCTCAGCCGCCGCGCGCCACGTGGGCCGCCTCCCCCGCCCGTGGGCCCCGCGTGCCTGCCCCGCCTCCCCTCGTACGAGGCCCTCGGGTTCCCGCCTCCCCTCGTACGAGGTCCTCCGCGTGCGCCGACTTTCGTCGGACGGGCTACTCCACGTGCTCCGACTGCTCTCGGAACGTGCTCCTGCGCGTGCCCCAGCCCCTCGGGCGTGGCCTCACACCGCGCGCACCGCACCCCCGGACCTGATCTTCCGCATCTCCCAGCCCCTCGGGCGTGATCCCCGCAGGTCGCCTCCCCTCGGAGGGGCTACTCCGTGTGCTCCGACTGCCCTCGGAACGTGCTCCTGCGCGTGCCGACCCTCGGGTGTGGCCCTCCGGCGCGCGCCACCCTCCCGGCCGCCGCCCTCCCGGCCGCCACCCCCCGGACGTGGTCTCCGCCGCGCACCCCGCCCTCACCCCGGACGGTGCATTCGCCCGGCGGACCGAGGGCGCCGACACCCACGCCGGCCGGCCTGGCCGCGCCTCCGGGGGCGGGAGGCCCGAGGTCCCGTACACCGGCCGACCGCTCCTCACCGTTCGACCGAAAGAAGGCACCACCCCTCCGGAGCCGAAAGTCGCACCCTGCACACACTCGTCCGCACCGCGCTCGCGATGGCCCTCCCGCCGTCCCCCACGCGATCACCCCCGGCGTCCACGCCGGGCCACCGTGTCGCCGCCACCTGGCCGGCGTAGAGGCCGTGCAGCCCGCGGGCCGCGCACGGAGTGCCCGCACGACGCCGACCGCCGCCCGCCACCGCGCCCCCCTCCCCCACGCCCTCCTCCCCCACGACGAGCGCCCGGCGGACGAGCGCGCGCCACCGACACGGCGGGCGGGCAGGGCGCACGAGGCACTGTCATCACCCCAACTGCCCTGCCTCCGCGACGCGATGGAGTCCCACCACACCCGCCGCCGACTGATCGCAGCCCCTCCTGCCCCGGCGCAGCCAACCCGACCAACCGTCAAGTCGCTCGCCAGGAACGCCCGCCGCACGCCCGGCGCCGCCATGACGGCCCGCCAGGTCCGCGACCAGCAGCGCACCGCGCGGCACCGGCAAGGAACCGGCCCGTCCGGTACACGGATCCGTATCCCGGCCGCCACAACCCGAGTTGGGGCCGCACGGGTCCGCCGCCCTCACCGACTTAGACTGACGATTCGGACGAACCGCCGCATGCGGCGGCGGATCCTGACAGCCGATCAGCAGGGAGCAGAGCATTGGGGACCGTGGCCGTCGAGCCCGCGAAGCAAAGCAGTCCACCCCCCGATCAGGACCGGCCGGCGCCGCGTCGCCGCGCCGCGCGACGGTACGGCGGCCCGGTCCTCGCCTTCCTCGTCACCGCGGGCGCCTTCTGCGCGGCCTGGGTCGCGCGGGGCTCCCACCCCTTCGGCGCCACCGGCCGCGCCATCAACGACCAGGCCAACCAGTACGTGCCCTTCCACCAGGCGTTGTGGGACCTCGTGCACGGGCAGGCCGCCGGAGACGTCCTGTTCACCTGGCGCGGCGGCTTCGGCCAGCAGTTCCTGTCCGACTACTACACCTACCTCGGCAACCCCTTCTCGTGGCTGGCCGTCCTCGTCCCCCGCGCCCAGGTGGACCTCGCCGTCTTCGCGGTCACCCCGGTGACGATGGGCACCGCCGCCGCCCTGATGAGCGTCTACCTCGGCAAGCTGCACCCCGGCCCGTGGTGGCAGCGGGGCCTGCTCGGAGCCGTGTACGGGCTGTGCGGCTGGGCGCTCAGCGACGCCTCGTACATCCCCATGTGGCTGTGGGGCCTGGTCGCGCTCCCGCTCCTCGGCATCGCCGTCGAGTGGTGCCTGGAGCAGCGCCGCTGGCCCGGAGTGGCGCTGCTGGTCGCGTTCGCCTGGTTCGGGAACTTCTACACCGCGATGATGGCGACGATGGCCGCCTGCGTCCTGCTCGCCGTCCGCCTGATCGTCCTCGACATGACCGGCGCGCAGCGGCTGCGCGCCGTGTGGCGGGCCGCTACGGCCGCCGCGACGGGCATCCTGCTCACGCTCCCGCTCCTCCTGCCGTCGTTCCTCTCCAGCGGGGCCGCGCAGCCCACCAAGGCCGCCGCCTTCGATCCGGTGCGGATCGAGGTGTTCCTGACGGGCATGCTCCCCGGCACCTACCTGTGGGGCGGCCGGCCCCGGCTGTACGTGGCCTCCCTGGGCCTGATCCTGGCCGGGTCCTTCCTCTTGAACACGGCCGTCGCGCGCAGGACCCGCCTGGTGTGGGCGGCCGCGAGCCTCCTCGTCGTCCTCTCCTTCCAGTTCCCGCCCACCCAGTACGTGTGGCACGGGCTGGCCGTGCCCAACGGCAATCCCTATCGCGAGGCCTTCGTCTTCAGCGGGATGGTCGTGGTCCTCGCCTGGCTGTCGCTGGCCAACCGGCCGCGCCCGCCGCACCTGGCGCTGACCGCGGGCCTGCTGGTCGCCGCCACCTTCGTGCTCCGCCGCACCGACGACTTCGGCGGCGCCACCTGGCCCGCGGTCCTCGGCGGCGGCGCGGTCTCGCTGCTGGCCCTGGTCCTGCTGGCGCTGGGCGAGAAGCGCCGCGTACTGGTCCCCGTGGCCGCGGTCCTGATGGTCGGCGTCGTCTTCGCCGAGTCGACGGCCGCCGCGGCCTACGCCGACGCCCGCCGTTCGCGCGAACGCTGGGCGAAGCCCGTCGTCACCTCCAGCCAGTCGATCACCCGCCACTTCGAAGCTGTCCGCTCCGTGGACGGCTGGCCCGCCTACCGGACCGACTCGGGCGCGCCCCGGACCTCGTACAACGACGCGCTCGCGCTCCGGGCGGAAGGCCCGCAGTACTACAGCAGCTATCTGCCCGCGGTCACCTTCCAGGCGCTGGAGCCGCTCGGCTACGGCTACAAGAACGACGGCCGGACGATCTTCGGCGCCGACAGCCCCGTCCTCGACGCGATCTTCTCGATCGGCGCGCGCGTGCGGCCCGGCTCCGACCAGGACACCTGGACCGGCTCGAAGTTCCCCGCCCCGCCCCTGGTCACCGTCCGCGCCGGCGCCTACGCCTCCCCCAACCCGGCCGGCAGCGTCTACGCGCACCAGGAGTCCGTCCTCGGCGCCACCGTCTACCGGGTCCCGCAGGTCACCCTGGGAGGCAGCGCCACGGAGCAGACCTACGCCGCCCGGTGCGCGCCCGGCTCCGAAGCCTTCTGGTACTCCCCCGCGCTCTACGGCACCCTCGCCTCCGCGGGCACCGAGCAGCCCCTGGAAGACCGGATGACGGGCGTCCTGCGCCTCGGCGAGGTCCCCGCGTCCGGCGTGCTCGACGTGACCGTGAGGACCCTTACGCAGAACGCCACCGCCGGGGAGCACCCCATCGGCTGCCTGGACCGGGCGGCGCTCGCCGACACGGTCACCCGCCTCACCGCCACCGGCGCCACGGCGGTCTCCGCGGGCGGCCACTCCATCGAGGCCACCCTCCCGAAGGGCTCCTCCGGCACCGCGGTCTTCGCGATGACCGACGTCCCCGGCTGGCAGTGCACCGCGGGCGGCGGGACCGCCAGCCCGGTCTCCTTCCACGGCCTGGTGTCGGTCCCCCTGCCCCCCGGCACGGACAAGGTGTCCTGCGCCTTCACCCCGAGGGGCCTCACCCCGGGCCTGGCCGCCGCCACCCTGGCCCTCCTGGCCCTGACCTCGGCCACGATCGCCACCCTCCGCCGCCGCCGCGTCCGGGCCTGACGCCGGCCGGGCCCGGTCCCCGGGTACGAGGAAGCCCCCCGCCTCTCCTCTCGGAGCGGCGGGGGGCTTCCTCGTACTTCCTAGGACTCAGCCGTTGTACGGGCCGTAGTCGTAGTCCTCCAGCGGGACAGCCTGGCCGGAGCCGGTGCCGAAGGGCGAGTAGTCGATGTCGTCGTAGCCGACGGCCGAGTACATCGCGGCCTTGGCTTCCTCGGTCGGCTCGACCCGGATGTTGCGGTAGCGGGCGAGGCCCGTACCGGCCGGGATGAGCTTACCGATGATGACGTTCTCCTTGAGGCCGATCAGGGAGTCGGACTTGGCGTTGATCGCCGCGTCCGTCAGAACCCTGGTCGTCTCCTGGAAGGACGCCGCCGACAGCCACGACTCGGTCGCGAGCGAGGCCTTGGTGATACCCATCAGCTGCGGACGGCCGGAGGCGGGGTGACCGCCCTCGGTGACCACACGACGGTTCTCGGTCTCGAACTTCGACCGCTCGACGAGCTCGCCCGGCAGGAGCTCCGCGTCGCCGGACTCGATGATCGTCACGCGGCGCAGCATCTGCCGGATGATGATCTCGATGTGCTTGTCGTGGATCGACACGCCCTGCGAGTTGTAGACCTTCTGGACTTCGCCGACCAGGTGGACCTGGACCGCACGCTGGCCGAGGATGCGCAGCACGTCGTGCGGGTTGGTGGCACCCATGGTCAGCTTCTGGCCGACCTCGACGTGGTCGCCCTCGCCGACGATGACCTTGGCGCGCTTGGAGATCGGGAAGGCCGTCTCCTCGCTGCCGTCGTCGGGCATGATGACGATCTTCTTCGTCTTCTCGGTCTCCTCGATCCGCACGCGGCCGGCGGCCTCGGAGATCGGGGCGACACCCTTCGGGGTACGGGCCTCGAAGAGCTCGACGACACGCGGCAGACCCTGCGTGATGTCGTCACCGGCCACACCACCGGTGTGGAAGGTACGCATCGTCAGCTGGGTACCGGGCTCACCGATGGACTGGGCGGCGATGATGCCGACCGCCTCACCGATGTCGACCAGCTTGCCGGTGGCGAGGGAGCGTCCGTAGCAGAAGGCACAGGTGCCGACCGCGGACTCACAGGTCAGGACCGAGCGGGTCTTGACCTCCTCCACACCGTTGGCGACGAGGGCGTCGATCAGGACGTCACCGAGGTCGACGTTGGCCGGCGCGATGACCTTGCCGTCGATGACGACGTCCTCGGCCAGCATGCGGGCGTAGATCGAGGTCTCGACGTCGTCGGCCTTGCGCAGCGTGCCGTCCTCGCCGCGAACGGCGATCTTCAGCTTCAGGCCGCGCTCGGTGCCGCAGTCCTCCTCGCGGATGATGACGTCCTGCGAGACGTCCACCAGACGACGGGTGAGGTAACCCGAGTCGGCGGTACGCAGGGCGGTGTCCGCCAGACCCTTACGGGCACCGTGCGTGGAGATGAAGTACTCCAGAACGGTGAGGCCCTCACGGAAGGACGCCTTGATCGGACGCGGGATGGTCTCGTTCTTCGCGTTCGACACCAGACCACGCATACCGGCGATCTGTCGCATCTGCATCATGTTTCCTCGGGCACCCGAGTCAACCATCATGAAGATGGGGTTCGTCTTGGGGAAGTTCGCGTTCATCGCCTCGGCAACCTCGTTGGTCGCCTTGGTCCAGATCGCGATGAGCTCCTGCGTGCGCTCGTCCTTGGTGATCAGACCGCGCTCGTACTGCTTCTGGACCTTCTCGTCCATCGCCTCGTAGCCCGCGACGATGGCCTTCTTGGCCTCGGGCACGACGACGTCGGAGATGGCCACGGTGACGCCCGAACGGGTCGCCCAGTGGAAGCCGGCCGCCTTCAGGTTGTCGAGCGTCGCCGCCACGATGACCTTGGGGTAGCGCTCCGCCAGGTCGTTGACGATCTCGGAGAGCTGCTTCTTGCCCACCGAGTAGTCGACGAACGGGTAGTCCTCGGGCAGCAGCTCGTTGAAGAGCGCGCGGCCCAGGGTGGTGCGCAGACGGAAGCTGTCACCCGGCTGGAACTCCTGCTCGCCCTCTTCGGCGACCGGGGGCACCCAGCCCCGCGGCGGGATGGTGCCCACCGGGAAGCGGATGTCGACGGCCGACTGGAGCGCCAGCTCACCGTTGTCGAACGCCATGGTCGCCTCGGCGGTCGAGCCGAACGCGCGGCCCTCGCCCTTGACGTCACGGAGCTCGCCGTCGGTGGTGAGGAAGAACAGACCCAGCACCATGTCCTGGGTCGGCATGGTGACGGGACGACCGTCCGCCGGCTTCAGGATGTTGTTCGAGGACAGCATCAGGATGCGGGCCTCGGCCTGCGCCTCTGCCGAAAGCGGCAGGTGCACGGCCATCTGGTCACCGTCGAAGTCCGCGTTGAACGCGGTGCAGACGAGCGGGTGGATCTGGATGGCCTTGCCTTCGACCAGCTGGGGCTCGAAGGCCTGGATGCCGAGGCGGTGCAGCGTGGGCGCACGGTTCAGGAGGACCGGGTGCTCGGCGATGACCTCTTCGAGCACGTCGTAGACGACCGTGCGGCCGCGCTCGACCATGCGCTTCGCCGACTTGATGTTCTGCGCGTGGTTCAGGTCGACCAGGCGCTTCATCACGAACGGCTTGAAGAGCTCCAGCGCCATGGCCTTGGGCAGACCACACTGGTGCAGCTTCAGCTGCGGACCGACGACGATCACGGAACGCGCGGAGTAGTCCACGCGCTTGCCGAGGAGGTTCTGGCGGAATCGACCCTGCTTGCCCTTCAGCATGTCGCTGAGGGACTTCAGGGGCCGGTTGCCGGGACCGGTCACCGGACGACCACGACGACCGTTGTCGAAGAGGGCGTCGACGGCCTCCTGGAGCATGCGCTTCTCGTTGTTCACGATGATCTCGGGGGCACCGAGGTCGAGAAGGCGCTTCAGGCGGTTGTTGCGGTTGATCACGCGGCGGTACAGGTCGTTCAGGTCGGAGGTCGCGAAGCGGCCACCGTCCAGCTGCACCATCGGACGCAGGTCCGGCGGGATCACCGGCACGCAGTCCAGAACCATGCCCTTGGGCTTGTTGCTGGTCTGCAGGAACGCGGAGACGACCTTGAGGCGCTTGAGCGCACGGGTCTTCTTCTGGCCCTTGCCGGTACGGATGATCTCGCGGAGGCGCTCGGCCTCCTCGTCGAGGTCGAAGGACTCCAGACGCTTCTGCAGCGCCGCGGCGCCCATGCAGCCGTCGAAGTACGTACCGAAGCGGTCGCGCAGCTCGCGGTAGAGCAGCTCGTCGCCCTCGAGGTCCTGGACCTTGAGGTTCTTGAAGCGCGCCCACACCTCGTCGAGGCGGTCGATCTCGCGCTGGGCGCGGTCACGGAGCTGCTTCATCTCGCGCTCGGCACCTTCGCGCACCTTGCGGCGTACGTCGGCCTTCGCGCCCTCGGCCTCGAGCTCGGCCAGGTCGGTCTCGAGCTTCTTGGCACGGCCTTCGAGGTCCGCGTCGCGGCGGTTCTCGATCTGCTGGCGCTCGACGGAGACGTGCGCCTCCAGGGACGGGAGGTCGCGGGTGCGGCGCTCGTCGTCCACGAACGTGATCATGTACGCGGCGAAGTAGATGACCTTCTCGAGGTCCTTCGGCGCGAGGTCCAGCAGGTATCCGAGGCGCGACGGGACGCCCTTGAAGTACCAGATGTGGGTGACGGGAGCGGCAAGCTCGATGTGGCCCATCCGCTCGCGGCGCACCTTGGCGCGCGTGACCTCGACGCCACAACGCTCACAGATGATGCCCTTGAAGCGGACACGCTTGTACTTGCCGCAGTAGCACTCCCAGTCCCGGGTAGGACCGAAGATCTTCTCGCAGAAGAGTCCGTCCTTCTCGGGCTTGAGGGTGCGGTAGTTGATGGTCTCCGGCTTCTTGACCTCGCCGTGGGACCAGGTTCGGATGTCGTCCGCGGTGGCAAGGCCGATCCGCAGCTCGTCGAAGAAGTTGACGTCGAGCACTGTGCGTCAATCCCTCTTTCGGGGTCGAGTCTCAATCATGGTCTGAACGGTCCCGGGGATGACGGGGGGCTCTTGAGCGAGCCCCCCGTCAGGCCCGTCAGACCTCTTCGACGCTGCTCGGCTCACGCCGGGACAGGTCGATACCGAGCTCCTCCGCCGCGCGGAAGACGTCCTCGTCGGTGTCGCGCATCTCGATGGACATGCCGTCCGAGGACAGCACCTCCACGTTGAGGCAGAGCGACTGCATTTCCTTGATGAGCACCTTGAAGGACTCGGGAATGCCCGGCTCGGGGATGTTCTCGCCCTTGACGATGGCCTCGTAGACCTTCACGCGGCCGGTTACGTCATCGGACTTGATGGTCAGGAGCTCCTGGAGGGCGTAAGCGGCGCCATAAGCCTCGAGCGCCCACACCTCCATCTCACCGAAGCGCTGGCCACCGAACTGCGCCTTACCACCCAGCGGCTGCTGCGTGATCATCGAGTACGGACCGGTCGACCGAGCGTGGAGCTTGTCGTCGACCAGGTGGTGGAGCTTGAGGATGTACATGTAGCCGATCGAGACCGGCTCCGGGAACGGCTCGCCGGAGCGGCCGTCGAACAGGTGCGCCTTACCGGTCGGGAGGACCAGGCGGTCCCCGTCGCGGTTCGGGATGGTGTGCTCGAAGAGGCCGGCGAGTTCGTCCTCGCGGGCACCGTCGAACACGGGGGTGGCGACGTTGGTGCCGGGCTCGACGCGGTCGGCGCCGATGACCTTCAGCCGCTCGGCCCACTCCTCGGCCACGCCGGAGACGTCCCAGCCGCGGCTGGCGAGCCAGCCGAGGTGGATCTCCAGGACCTGTCCCGGGTTCATTCGGGACGGGACACCCAGCGGGTTGAGGATGATGTCGACCGGCGTGCCGTCCTCAAGGAAGGGCATGTCCTCGATCGGAAGGATCTTGGAGATGACACCCTTGTTGCCGTGGCGGCCGGCGAGCTTGTCACCGTCGGTGATCTTGCGCTTCTGGGCGACGTAGACGCGGACCAGCTGGTTCACGCCCGGAGGAAGCTCGTCGCCCTCCTCGCGGTCGAAGACGCGGACACCGATGACCTTGCCGATCTCACCGTGAGGAACCTTGAGCGAGGTGTCGCGCACCTCGCGGGCCTTCTCACCGAAGATCGCGCGGAGCAGGCGCTCCTCCGGGGTCAGCTCGGTCTCACCCTTGGGCGTGACCTTGCCGACCAGGATGTCGCCGGCGACGACGTCCGCACCGATGCGGATGATGCCGCGCTCGTCGAGGTCCGCGAGGACCTCCTCGGAGACGTTCGGGATGTCCCGGGTGATCTCCTCGGGGCCGAGCTTGGTGTCACGGGCGTCGACCTCGTGCTCCTCGATGTGGATCGAGGAGAGGACGTCGTCCTGCACGAGGCGCTGCGACAGGATGATCGCGTCCTCGTAGTTGTGACCTTCCCACGGCATGAACGCGACGAGCAGGTTCTTGCCGAGGGCCATCTCGCCCTCTTCGGTCGCCGGACCGTCGGCGAGCACCTGGGCCTCGATGATCCGGTCACCCTCGTTGACGATGACCTTCTGGTTGACCGAGGTGCCCTGGTTCGAGCGGGAGAACTTGGCGACGCGGTACGTGGTGTACGTGCCGTCGTCGTTGGCGACGGTGATGTAGTCGGCCGAGACCTCCTGGACGACACCGTCCTTCTCCGCCTTGATCGAGTCACCGGCGTCGACCGCGCAGCGGTACTCCATGCCGGTGCCGACGAGCGGCGCTTCCGCCTTGATGAGCGGAACGGCCTGGCGCATCATGTTCGCGCCCATGAGGGCGCGGTTGGCGTCGTCGTGCTCGAGGAAGGGGATCATCGCGGTCGCGACGGACACCATCTGGCGCGGGGAGACGTCCATGTAGTCGACGTCGTCGCCGGCGATGTAGTCGATCTCGCCGCCACGACGGCGAACCAGCACGCGGTTCTCGGTGAAGCGCATCTCGTCGCTCAGGCCGGCGTTGGCCTGGGCGATGACGAAGCGGTCTTCCTCGTCGGCCGTCAGGTAGTCGACGTCGTCCGTGACGACACCGTCGATGACCTTGCGGTACGGGGTCTCGACGAAGCCGAACGCGTTGACGCGGCCGTAGGACGCGAGCGAGCCGATCAGACCGATGTTCGGGCCTTCAGGGGTCTCGATCGGGCACATGCGGCCGTAGTGCGACGGGTGGACGTCTCGGACCTCGAAGCCGGCCCGCTCACGGGACAGACCACCCGGGCCGAGCGCCGACAGGCGGCGCTTGTGGGTGAGACCCGACAGCGGGTTGTTCTGGTCCATGAACTGCGACAGCTGGCTGGTGCCGAAGAACTCCTTGATGGAGGCGACGACCGGCCGGATGTTGATCAGGGTCTGCGGCGTGATCGCCTCGACGTCCTGGGTCGTCATCCGCTCGCGGACGACGCGCTCCATACGAGCCAGACCCGTGCGGACCTGGTTCTGGATGAGCTCGCCGACGTTGCGCAGACGACGGTTGCCGAAGTGGTCGATGTCGTCGGTCTCGACGACGATCGAACGGCCGGACTCGCCGGTCGTCTCGGTCTCACCGGCGTGCAGCTTGACCAGGTACTTGATGGTCGCGATGACGTCGTCGGTGGTGAGCACGCCGGCGTCCAGCGGCTCGTCCGCGCCGAGCTTCTTGTTCACCTTGTAGCGGCCGACCTTCGCGAGGTCGTAGCGCTTCGGGTTGAAGTAGAGGTTCTCGAGCAGCGTCTGAGCGGCCTCGCGGGTCGGCGGCTCGCCCGGACGCAGCTTGCGGTAGATGTCGAGCAGCGCGTCGTCCTGGCCCTGGGTGTGGTCCTTCTCCAGGGTGGCGCGCATGGACTCGTACTCGCCGAACTCCTCGAGGATCTGCTCGGTGGTCCAGCCGAGAGCCTTCAGGAGGACGGTGACGGACTGCTTGCGCTTGCGGTCGATGCGGACACCGACCATGTCGCGCTTGTCGATCTCCATCTCCAGCCAGGCACCCCGGGACGGGATGATCTTGGCGGAGAAGATGTCCTTGTCGGACGTCTTGTCGATCGAGGAGTCGAAGTAGACACCGGGGGAACGGACCAGCTGCGACACCACGACACGCTCGGTGCCGTTGATGACGAAGGTGCCCTTGTTGGTCATGAGCGGGAAATCGCCCATGAAGACCGTCTGAGACTTGATCTCTCCGGTCTCGTTGTTCGTGAACTCGGCGGTGACGAAGAGCGGCGCCGCGAACGTGAAGTCGCGCTCCTTGCACTCGTCGACCGAGTTCTTCGCCGGCTCGAAACGGTGGTCGCGGAACGTCAGCGACATCGACCCGGAGAAGTCCTCGATCGGCGAGATCTCCTCGAAGATCTCTTCCAGACCGGACTTGGTGGGAACGTCCTGTCCGCTCTCAAGCGCCGACTCGACGCGAGACTTCCAGGCGGCGTTGCCGAGCAGCCAGTCAAAGCTCTCGGTCTGCAGCGCCAGGAGGTTCGGAACCTCGAGGGGCTCCTTGATCTTTGCAAAGGAGATGCGCAGCGGGGCGGTGCTGGCACCGTTGTTCGTATTGGTCGAGGCGTTGCGCGAGGCGGCCAAGAGGGGGTCCTTCCGAGGGCTCGGACTCACTACGCGCGTACCGGTCCCAGCTGACACAGAAGACAGGCGCTTCCACCCCGGTCGAAAGACCAGGTCAGGGCGAACAATCAAGTGTGCTCATGCGTGGGCATGCCCCTGGCGACGGGCAGGGGGCAGCTAACAGGCAGCGCAAAGGGTCAGTGTAGCCACTTGGCTCACTGATGTCCAGACCAGGTTTCCGGAAACCGGCAACAGGCCTTCCCCATGTCGTTTGAACACTGCATCCAACGCTTCGGCTCCGCATACAGAGCGCGTAACAGTACTGCCCTCTTCGTAGTCGATCCATGCCCGATACCGACCCGATCCATGCCTCGGATCCCGGATCGAACGGCCCGATCTCACGACGGATCTGAGAATTGCGCGCCGCGTGCCGTTCGTCAAGGCCCCCTGCTCCGTGCGGATCATCGAAGGACCCTGCCCCAGAGCAACGAAGATCACCCTACTCCCCAACGAGACAGGGGCAAGTCAGGCACTCCGGGTACGCCAAAGGGCGACCACCCTTACGGGTGATCGCCCTTGGTTGGGGCCCTAGAGGGCCCCAGAGGTGTTACTTGACCTCGACGGCCGCACCGGCGCCCTTGAGGGACTCGGCCGCCTTGTCGGCGACCTCCTTGGCGACCTTCTCGAGGACGGGCTTCGGGGCGCCGTCCACGAGGTCCTTGGCCTCCTTGAGGCCCAGGGAGGTCAGCTCACGCACGACCTTGATGACCTGGATCTTCTTGTCGCCGGCACCGGTGAGGATGACGTCGAACTCGTCCTGCTCCTCGACGGCCTCGGGGGCGGCAGCGCCACCGGCCGGGGCGGCGGCGACGGCCGCGGCGGCGGTGACGTCGAACTTGTCCTCGAACGCCTTAACGAACTCGGAGAGCTCGATGAGGGTCATCTCCTCGAACTGGGCGAGGAGGTCGTCCTGAGAGAGCTTCGCCATGATGGGCGATCCTTCCACTAATTCGGCAGGTGCCGGATGTATATAGAGGCGGGCGTAACGGCCCGCTACGACCCACGCACTAGGCGGCGTGGATCAATGCGCGAGCCGAATTACTCGGCACCGCCCTGCTCGGCGAGCTTGACGCGAAGCGCTTCCGCAGTGCGGACGAACTTCGACGGCAGCGCCTGGAAGAGCGAGGCAGCCTGAGACTGCTTGCCCTTGAACGCGCCGGCCAGCTTGCTGAGCAGAACCTCGCGGGACTCGAGGTCCGCAAGCTTCTTGATCTCATCAGCGGTGAGCGCCTTACCATCAAGGACACCCGCCTTGATGATGAGGTTCGGGTTCTCCTTGGCGAAGTCACGCAGGCTCTTCGCCGACTCCACCGGGTCACCGGTGATGAAGGCGACCGCGGTCGGACCAGCGAAGTGCTCGTCCAGCGCGGTGATCCCGGCCTGGTTGGCCGCAATCTTGGTCAGCGTGTTCTTCACCACGGCGTACTGGGCGTTCTCACCGAGAGAACGACGCAGCGTCTTGAGCTGCGCGACGGTGAGACCCCGGTACTCGGTCAGCACGGCGGCGTTCGAGCTCTGGAACGCGTCCTTGAGCTCGGCTACCGCGGCAGCCTTGTTGGGCGTCGGCATAGTGCGTCGGCCTCCTTCCGGGTGATGAGGACCGCTCAGAAGGGGCATAAATACAAAACGCCCCGGCGCAGGCGCCAGGGCGTAGCTCTACCGAAAATCCGGGAACTTTCCACAGTCACCTGCGCAGGACGTCCGCAGTTAGCGGATCCTTCGGCCACCGCACCCTTGCAGGCACGGCAACGACCAGCGGTCTTTGGCTTCCTCGGAAGAGTACGTGAACGGTGCCGTCCAGAGCAAATCGGTCACCGGAGGCCCCTGGAGCCCCCTCGCGGGGCGCCGCTCTTCAAGCCCGCCCGGGCCGCCCGACAGGCCCCGTGAGCCCCCTCGGGCGCCCGAGCGGGCTACGGGTAGGCGTACGGGCAGGCACGGCGGTCCCGCGGGCGTACGGGCGGCCCGGTGACGCGAAAGGGCCCCCCGCCGCCCGGTGAGGGGTGGCGAGGGGCCCTTTCAGTCGATCAGCGAGCCGTAGGGCTCAGCTCGGAGCCCTGGGGCCCGAGCCTGATCAGACCGCGGCCGGGTCTTCCTCGACGAGGAGGTTCCGGGTGCGGTTCTGGTCCAGCAGGATGCCGGGGCCCATCGTGGTGCTCAGGGCGGCCTTCTTGATGTAGCGGCCCTTCGCGGCGGACGGCTTCAGACGAAGGATCTCGTCGAGGGCCGCGCCGTAGTTCTCGACCAGCTGCTCATCGGAGAAGGAGACCTTGCCGATGATGAAGTGCAGGTTCGAGTGCTTGTCGACACGGAACTCGATCTTGCCACCCTTGATCTCGGTGACAGCCTTCGCGACGTCCATGGTCACGGTGCCGGTCTTCGGGTTCGGCATCAGGCCACGGGGACCGAGCACGCGGCCGAGGCGGCCGACCTTGCCCATGAGGTCCGGGGTGGCCACAACGGCGTCGAACTCGTTGAGGCGGTTGCCCTTGGCGATCTCGTTGATGAGCTCGTCGTCGCCGACGATGTCGGCGCCGGCGGCTTCCGCGGCCGCAGCACGGTCACCGGTCGCGAAGACCAGGACCCGGGCGGTCTTGCCGGTGCCGTGCGGGAGGTTCACGGTGCCACGGACCATCTGGTCGGCCTTGCGCGGGTCTACACCCAGGCGGAAGGCGACCTCGACGGTGCTGTCGAACTTGGTCGCGGAGGTCTCCTTGGCGAGACGGACGGCCTCGAGCGGGGCGTACTGCTTCTCCCGGTCGACCTTGGCGTCCGCAGCGCGGAGAGTCTTGCTGCGCTTCACTTCTGCTCCTGTGTTGTGACTTCAGGCGTGGAGTCGTGGTGCGGACCAGCGCTTGGCCCTACCACTGATGGTGCTGGGGGGTGGCTGAATCAGCCTTCGACCGTGATGCCCATGGAACGGGCGGTGCCGGCGATGATCTTCTCGGCGGCGTCCAGGTCGTTGGCGTTCAGGTCGGGGAGCTTGATCGTGGCGATCTCGCGGACCTGGTCGCGCGTAAGCTTCGCGACCTTGGTCTTGTGCGGCTCGCCAGAGCCCTTCTCCACGCCCGCGCTCTTCAGGATGAGGCGCGCGGCCGGCGGCGTCTTGGTGATGAAGGTGAAGGAGCGGTCGTCGTAGACCGTGATCTCCACCGGCACGACCATGCCACGCTGCGACTCGGTCGCGGCGTTGTAGGCCTTGCAGAACTCCATGATGTTGACGCCGTGCTGACCGAGCGCGGGGCCGACCGGCGGAGCCGGGTTGGCCGCACCGGCCTTGATCTGGAGCTTGATAAGCCCCGTGATCTTCTTCTTCTTGGGAGGCATTGCTCTCTCCGGGTCCTAGTGAGAGTTTCGCGCCGCCAATCCGGTCATCCGGATGGAGGCATACCGCACCACGATAACGGGTATCGGCGCGGGGCTAAAAACCGAGCAGGTCAGACCGCCCGCAAGCGGGCAATCTGACCTGTCCGGAAGCATGGTCCGAAGACTGTGGATCAGTTCTTCTGGATCTGGTCGAAGCTCAGCTCGACCGGGGTCTCGCGGCCGAAGATCTCGACGAGACCCTTGACCTTCTTCGAGTCCGGGTTGATCTCGTTGATGGTCGCCTGCAGCGTCGCGAACGGACCGTCGGTGACGGTGACCGAGTCGCCGACCTCGAAGTCCAGGACCTCGATGGTGCGCTTGACGGAGGGCGCGGGCAGGCCGGCCTCTTCCGCGGCCAGCTTGGCGGCCTTCTCCTGAGCCTCGGGGGCGAGCATCTTGACGATCTCGTCCAGGGTCAGCGGGTACGGGTCGTAGGCGTTGCCGACGAAGCCGGTGACACCAGGCGTGTTGCGCACGACGCCCCAGGACTCGTTCGTCAGATCCATGCGGACGAGAACGTAACCGGGCAGCTTGTTCTGCCGGACGTTCTTGCGCTCGCCGTTCTTGATCTGGACGATCTCTTCCTCGGGCACCTCGGCCTGGTAGATGAAGTCCTCGACGTTGAGCGAGACGGCGCGCTGCTCGAGGTTCGCCTTCACGCGCTTCTCGTAGCCGGCGTAGGTGTGGATGACGTACCACTCGCCCGGCAGGAGGCGCAGCTCGTCACGCAGGGCCTGGATGGGGTCGACGGGCTCGGCGGGCTCGGCGTCGGCGGCCTCTTCGGCCTCCACGTCGGCCTCGGCCTCGGCGGCGTCGTCCTCTTCGGCCTGGTCCTCGTCGGAGGCCTCTACGGCCTCGTCCTCGGTCTCGCCGGAGTCGTCGTCGGCTTCTTCGGCCTCGGCGTCGTCCTCAGCCTCGGCGTCGACCTCGCCCTCGACGTGCAGCGCGGCCTCCTCGGCGGCGACACCCGCCTCGGCGTCGGCGAGCTCGGCCTCGTCGGGGTCCACAGCGTCTGCCGCCTCGACGATGTCGAGCGCGTCCTCGACGGACTCGACGGAGTCGGGGCTCGCGTTCAGGTTCGGGTCAGACACGGTGGCTGCTTCTTCCTGGATACAAAAGGTGGTCGAACATGCGAAAACGGGCGGCACCCATCAAGGCGCCGCCCTCCGCGGGGATCAGCCGAAGACGAACTTGATGGCTTCCTGGAACCCATAGTCAATCACGGTCACCAGACCGATCATGATGACGACGAAGACAATCACCACAGTGGTGTACGTCGTGAGCTGGTTGCGAGTGGGCCATACAACCTTGCGGAGTTCCGCGACGATCTGGCGGTAGAACAGCGCGAGCCGACCCAGAGGGCCCTTCTTGCCGCGCTTGCCGCCCTTGCGGGCCTTCTTCTCGCGAGTGTCATCCTCGGCGTCAGGCATGTCGATGGAGCCCAGGGCGTCCGTCACGTCTCTCACCTGAATCCGGGTCGTGGCCGTAGCCGCGCCCGGTTGCGCCGCACGGCGTTGCATCTAAGTACGTACCTGCGCACACATCCGAGAAGGAGTGTGGAGCAGGGCCGGAGGGACTCGAACCCCCAACCGCTGGTTTTGGAGACCAGTGCTCTACCAATTGAGCTACGACCCTTTGCGTGCCCCAACCTACCGCATCCAGACGAGTGCACGGTGTGCTCACTTCTGCAGCGGCCGACGAGGGCCAACGACGGTTGAGTGTACGTGGTCCGGGCCCTGACGTCGAACAGCGTCATCCGCGGGCGCCCCGTCCGGTAAGTGAAACGGCGTGCGGCGCTTCTTTGGCGTCTGGGACGATTGGCCGCATGACCTCTGAAACGCCTTCCGCCGAGCGCCGCGTGTCCGCCCGCATCGGTGCCATCTCCGAGTCCGCCACCCTCGCCGTCGACGCCAAGGCCAAGGCCCTCAAGGCCGCCGGGCGTCCGGTGATCGGTTTCGGCGCCGGCGAGCCCGACTTCCCGACCCCGGACTACATCGTCGACGCCGCCGTCGAGGCCTGCCGCAACCCGAAGTACCACCGCTACACGCCGGCCGGCGGCCTGCCCGAGCTGAAGGCCGCCATCGCCGCGAAGACGCTGCGCGACTCGGGCTACGAGGTCGACGCGTCCCAGGTCCTGGTGACCAACGGCGGCAAGCAGGCGATCTACGAGGCGTTCGCGGCGATCCTGGACCCGGGTGACGAGGTCATCGTCCCGGCTCCGTACTGGACCACCTACCCGGAGTCGATCCGTCTCGCCGGCGGCGTCCCGGTGGAGGTCGTCGCCGACGAGACCACCGGTTACCGCGTCTCCGTCGAGCAGCTCGAAGCGGCCCGCACCGAGCGCACGAAGGTCGTCCTCTTCGTCTCCCCGTCGAACCCGACCGGCGCCGTCTACTCCGAGGCCGACGCCGAGGCGATCGGCCGCTGGGCCGTCGAGCACGGCCTGTGGGTCCTGACCGACGAGATCTACGAGCACCTGGTCTACGGAGACGCGAAGTTCGTCTCGCTCCCGGCGATCGTTCCCGAGCTGGCCGACAAGTGCATCATCGTCAACGGCGTCGCGAAGACGTACGCGATGACCGGCTGGCGGGTGGGCTGGATCGTGGGCCCGAAGGACGTCGTCAAGGCCGCGACCAACCTCCAGTCGCACGCCACCTCCAACGTCTCCAACGTGGCCCAGGTCGCGGCGCTGGCCGCCGTCTCCGGCAACCTGGAAGCCGTCCACGAGATGCGCACCGCCTTCGACCGCCGCCGTCAGACGATGGTGCGGATGCTGAACGAGATCGACGGCGTCTTCTGCCCGACCCCCGAGGGCGCGTTCTACGTGTACCCGACGGTCAAGGACGTGCTCGGCAAGGAGATCCGCGGCAAGCGCCCTCAGACCTCGGTCGAGCTCGCCGCCCTGATCCTGGACGAGGCCGAGGTCGCGGTCGTCCCGGGCGAGGCCTTCGGTACCCCCGGCTACCTCCGCCTCTCCTACGCCCTGGGCGACGAGGACCTGGTCGAGGGCGTCTCCCGCATCCAGAAGCTCCTCGCGGAGGCCAAGGCCTAGGCCCGGGCGGCCCGGCAGCCGGTTCCGAGCGGCGGTTCCCCCTCGGGGGGCCGCCGCTCGGGCGTTCTCCGGGTCTGCTCATGCGTTCGCGCAAGCCCCCGATCGGTAAAACCCCCTCCCGCCGGGGGCGGCGGTACGGCAGGATCACCCAATGGAGCACGTACGCGATCTCACGCTTCTGCCGAAAGCCCACCTCCACCTGCACTTCACCGGCTCGATGCGGCCGTCGACGCTGCTGGAGCTGGCCGACAAGTACGGCGTCCGGCTGCCGGACGCGCTGACCGCCGCCGAGCCGCCCAAGCTCCGCGCCACCGACGAACGCGGCTGGTTCCGCTTCCAGCGGCTCTACGACGCCGCCCGCTCCTGCCTGCGCGAACCCGACGACATCCACCGGCTGGTCCGCGAGGCCGCGCAGGAGGACGTGCGCGACGGCAGCGGCTGGCTGGAGATCCAGGTGGATCCCACTTCCTACGCCCCCCTCCTCGGCGGGATGATCCCGGCCGTCGAGATCATCCTCGACGCCGTGGACGCCGCCTCCCGCGAGACCGGCCTCGGCATGCGCGTCCTCATCGCCGCCAACCGCATGAAGCACCCCCTCGACGCCCGCACCCTGGCCCGGCTCGCCGTCCGCTACGCCGACCGGGGCGTCGTCGGTTTCGGCCTCTCCAACGACGAGCGCCGCGGCATGGCCCGGGACTTCGACCGGGCCTTCGCCATCGCCCGGGAGGGCGGCCTGCTCGCCGCCCCGCACGGCGGCGAGCTCACCGGCCCCTCCTCCGTACGCGACTGCCTCGACGATCTGCACGCCGCCCGCATCGGGCACGGCGTGCGGGCCGCCGAGGACCCCCGCCTGCTGCAGCGCCTCGCCGACCGGCAGATCACCTGCGAGGTCTGCCCGGCTTCCAACGTCGCCCTCGGTGTCTACGAGCGCCCCGAGGACGTCCCGCTGCGCACCCTCTTCGATGCGGGGGTCCCCATGGCCCTCGGCGCGGACGACCCGCTGCTGTTCGGGTCCCGCCTCGCGGCCCAGTACGAGATCGCCCGCCGCCACCACGCCTTCACGGACGCGGAGCTCGCCGAGCTGGCACGCCAGTCGGTGCGCGGTTCGGCCGCGCCCGCCGACGTACAGGAAAAGCTGCTCGCCGGGATCGACCACTGGCTGACCTCGTAGGCGCGGGCCGGCGCGTCAGCGCGTGAGGCGCAGGTCGCCGTCGTGGCAGTCGGCCCGTACCCGGGCGCCGTCCGGGAAGCCGATCTCCAGGTGCGTACGGCCCTGCGCGGGCAGCGCGTACTCGGCGACCGAGGCGACGGTCTCGCCGAGGTGGCGCAGGAAGGGGTGGTCGCCGAGGTCCTCGCCGACTTCGACCCGGCCCCACTCCCCCATGTCGTAGGGCTCGTGCGGCGCCGCGGACTCCACGATCAGGCAGGCGTCGGACCCGGTGGTGATCCGGGTGGACTCTCCGTCGCTGTCGAGGAGCCAGACGTCGAGGGGAGCCTCGGAGCGTTCGCCGTCGCTGATGTGCCAGGACGCGACGACCTTCCTGATCGTGCGTCCCACCAGCCGGGTGGGGTCCGTACCGGCCCCGTGCAGGGGACAGAGCATGGGCGGGCCGGGACTCCTCAGATGCTGACGCCGACCGTCACCGGCTCGTTGACGAGGGTGACGCCGAAGGCCGCGTGGACCCCCGCGACGACCTCGCGGGCGAGGACGAGGAGGTCTTCGGTGGTGGCTCCGCCGCGGTTGGTGAGGGCGAGGGTGTGCTTGGTGGAGATGCGGGCGGGGCCGTCGCCGTAGCCCTTCGCGAAGCCGGCCTTGTCGATCAGCCAGGCCGCGCTGGTCTTCGTACGGCCCTCGCCCGCCGGGTACGCGGGCGGGGCGGCTTCGGGGCCGAGCCGGTCCTGGGCGCGGGCGAGGAAGTCGGCGTACGCCTCGTCGCTCAGGATCGGGTTGTGGAAGAAGGAGCCGGCCGACCAGGTGTCGTGGTCGGCGGGGTCGAGGACCATGCCCTTGCCGGCGCGCAGCCGCAGGACGGTCTCGCGGGCCTGCGCCGCCGGCACCCGGTCGCCCGCCTCGACGCCGAGGGCTCGGGCGGTCTCGGGGTACTTGACCGGCGCCGAGAGGCCGCCCGCGTCCTCCAGGCGGAAGCGGACGCGCAGGACGACGTACCGCTCGGGCTGGTGCTTGAAGAGGCTGTCGCGGTACGAGAACGCGCACTCGGCGGCCGACAGCGTGACCGTCTCGCCGCGCGTGCGGTCGTAGGCGACGACCTCGGTGATCGTGTCGCAGACCTCCTGGCCGTACGCCCCGACGTTCTGGATCGGCGTGGCACCCGCGGATCCGGGGATCCCGGCGAGGCATTCGATCCCCGCGAGCCCCGCGTCGACCGCCCGGGCGACGGCGTCGCTCCAGTTCTCACCCGCCGCGAGTTCCAGGCGCGTGCCGTCGAGCGTGAACCCGGTGGTCGCGATGCGCAGCGCGGTGCCGCCGAAGCCCTGGTCGCCGATGACCAGGTTGCTGCCGCCACCGATGACCAGGAGCGGGGTGCCGCTCTCGTCCGCGGCGCGCACGGCGGCGACCACCTCGGCGTCGGTGGTCGCGGTGACCAGGCGGGCGGCGGGGCCGCCGAGGCGGAAGGTGGTCAGCGGGGCGAGGGGGGCGTCGTGGAGTTCCTGCACGTGGACAAGAGTACGGTCCGTGCCCCCGAACCGGACGGGGCCACGGACCGGCGTCGCACCACGAGCCCGGTACGCGGGCCCGGTACGCGGGCTCAGTAGCCCGTCTTCTGCTCGGCGAGGCGGCGCTCCGCCTCCGCCCAGCCGATGGGCAGCTCGCTCGCCCGGACGGTCCAGAAGGTGAACCGGGACTCCTTCATGTGGGCGGCGGCCGCCCGCGAGCTGGAACGGTGCGGTTCGCTGCGCGCGAACCGGTAGAGCGCGTCGCGGTCCTCCCAGGCGGACAGGGTCAGGAAGGTCCGGCGGAGGACCCGTGCCCGCAGGGCGACCCCGTGCGCGCCGGGGGCCTTGCGGATCTGGCCGATGATGCCGGGCGCCTTCAGGAAGAACCGCAGGGCTCCGGTCAGGCCGGCGGTCTCGAAGCGGGAGGCCATGACGTAGACCTCGGCCTCGGGGGCGGCCTGGGTGGGCGTGGACCAGGGGATGTCGGGCATGACGGGCTTCTCCTTCTCGACGAGGCGTACGGATCGGTACGGATCTTCGTGCCGCTCCCCCGCTGCGGTTCTCGGGGGCCGCGCACCGCGCGGCCCCCGGCCCGCGGACGGGGCCGGCCCGGTCAGCCGCCGGCAGCGGCCTTCTCGAGAGCGGGGGCCTCGGCGTCGGCCACTGCCGCCGCCGGGACCGCCTGCTCGTGCGCCCGGTTCCGCGCGCCGGCCTGGTTCTGCTCGTGTTCCCAGGCCTGGGCGGCCTGCGCCTGCTCCTTCGCCCGGCCGGGGAGCAGCAGCGCCAGCCCGGCCGCGACGGCGACGACCACGGCGCCGATCCAGATGGCGGGGATGGTGCCGTCGGTGAAGGACTGCGGGGACTCGTAGCCGCCCCGGGAGGAGAAGACGGAGGCGAGGACGGCGACGCCGAGGGCTCCGCCGACTTCGCGCAGGGCGCTGTTGGCTCCGGAGGCCTTGCCCTGGTCGGCGGGGGCGACGGTGGACATGAGGGCGTTGGAGGCGGGGGCGAAGAACAGCCCCATGCCGATGCCGCTCAGGATCAGCGGCGGCAGCTGGGCCGAGTAGGAGACGTCCGTGGCGAGGATCATGGCGAACCAGCCGAGGCCCAGGGCCTGGAAGGCCAGCCCGGCGACGACGACGGGCCGGCTGCCGATCCGGTCGGAGAGGATCCCGGCGATCGGTGCGGCGATCATGGGCATGCCGGTCCAGGGGAGCATGCGCAGGCCGGCTTCGGTGGGCGAGTAGCCGAGGACGCCCTGGAGGTACTGGCTCAGCAGGAAGATGGAGCCGAACATCCCGACGAACATCAGCAGGCTCGCCATGTTGATGCCGAAGAACCCGCGGTCGCGGAAGAGCCGCATGGGCAGCACGGGGTTGGCGTTGCGGAACCCGTGGAGGACGAAGCCGCCCACCAGCGCGACCCCGGCGATCAGCGCCGTCAGGACGGGGAGGCTGGTCCAGCCGTGCGCGTTCGCGTTGACCAGACCGTAGACGATCCCGAAGAGCCCGCCGCTGATGAGCAGCGTCCCCTGGATGTCGAGCCTCGCCCGCGGGGCGGTCGACTCGCCGAGGCGCAGTCGGGCGAGCGGGATCAGTGCGAGCCCGACGGGTACGTTCAGCCAGAAGATCCACTGCCAGGAGATGTGCTCGGTCAGGCTGCCGCCGATGAGCGGTCCGCTGGCGACGGCGAGGCCGGTGAGGGCGCCGTAGATGCCGAGGGCCATTCCGCGGCGCGCGGCGGGGACGGCGACGGTGAGCAGGGTGAGCGAGAGCGGCATCATGATCGCCGCGCCGACTCCCTGGACGGCCCGCGCCGCGATGAGCTCCTCGATGCCGGGCGACAGGGCGGCCGCGGCCGACGCTGCGGTGAAGATGCCGAGCCCCGCGATGAAGAGTCGCCGGCGTCCGAACCGGTCACCGAGGGCCGCGCCGAACATGAGCAGGACGGCGAAGGTGAGCGTGTAGGCGTTCACCGTCCACTCCAGGTCCTCCAGCTTCCCGCCCAGGTCCTCACGGATGGACGGGAGGGCGGTGGTGACGACGAGGTTGTCGAGTGCGGCCATGAAACTGGCGGCGCCGGTGATGATCAGGGCCCATATCGCGGGCCCGCGGAGCTTGGTGTCTTGCACGGCTTCCCCCAAGACTAGTTATTGATCACTAACTTTTACGGACAGAGCTCCGCCCCCATCGGACCGCGCGCGGGCGGCGGGGACGTGCGACCGGGCGGACCGGACCGTCACCGCCGACTGAGGCCGGGCCGGGACCCGACCGGGACCGGGCCAGGACCCGGGCTAGGACCCGGGCTGCGCTTCAGGCTCCTGCGGGGATTCCTGCGGCTCGGGCCGCGGCTGGGGCTGGGGCTGGACTTCGGGGTAGCACCCCTCCCAGACCCGGTGCCCGGCCGGGAATCCCATGGCGGACAGGGTGTTGATCAGCATTCCGTAGGCCAGGAACGTGGTCGTCTCGCCCACGTCCGCGCCGAGCGGCTCGTGAACGGTGTCCCACAGCTCCATCCAGCCGGCCCGCACCATCTCCCCGAACTCCGGCTCCCCGGCGGCTTCGGCGGCGGCGACGGTCACGTAGATCTGGAGCTGCATCTGCAGCTTGTCGGGCTGCTCGGCGATGAGCTGCATGTACGCCGCCCCCATGACCTGGACCGCCTCCTCCCCCTGGACGCCCTTGGCGGCCTCCTCGAAGACGAGCCGGATGTCCTCCATGCAGCGGGCGGCGGCGGCGAGGAAGATGGCCTGCTTGTTCGGGAAGAGCCGGAACAGGTACGGCTGCGACACCCCGACGCGCTTGGCGATCGCCTCGGTGGAGGTCCCGTAGTACCCGCCGCGGGCGAACTCGCTCATCGCCGCCCGGATGACGCTCTCGCGCCGCTCTCCCGCACTCATCCTTGCCATGCTTCGAAGTTAGTGCTCAATCACTAACTTGACAACCCCTCCCGCACCCCGCTCACGGAAAAGGCCCTGACCAGCGGATTCATCCACTGGTCAGGGCCTTGACGGAGAGTGGCTACGCGAGGACGACCACCGCGCGCGACATCCCCAGCACCTTCTGGCCGGCGCTCATCGCCGTCAGGTCGACCCGCACGCGGTTGTCGTCGAGCTTCGCCGCGACCTTCGCCGTGACCTCGATCAGCGCGCCCCGCTCGTCATTGGGGACGACGACCGGCTTCGTGAACCGCACCCCGTACTCCACGACGGCGCCGGGGTCGCCCACCCAGTCGGTCACCACGCGGACCGCCTCGGCCATGGTGAACATGCCGTGCGCGATCACGTCCGGCAGTCCGACCTCGGTGGCGAACTTCTCGTTCCAGTGGATCGGGTTGAAGTCACCCGACGCACCCGCGTACCGGACCAGCGTCGCCCGCGTCACGGGGAAGGACGCGGCCGGCAGCTCGGTGCCGACCTCGACCGCGTCGTACTGGATCTGGGCAGCCATCTCAGGCCTCCTCGGGGGCGGAAGCGGCGGCGGACTCGGGCGCCGGGGCCCGCGAGACGAGCTTCGTCCACGCGGTCACCACGTGCTCGCCCGTCTCGTCGTGGACTTCGCCGCGGATGTCGATGATGTCGTTGCCCGCGAGCGACTTCACGGCCTCGATGGTCGATGTGACCGTCAGCCGGTCACCGGCCCGGACGGGGCGCGAGTAGGCGAACTTCTGGTCGCCGTGCACGACGCGGCTGTAGTCCAGCCCCAGCTGCGGGTCCTCGACGACCTGGCCGGCCGCCGCGAAGGTGATGGCGAACACGAAGGTGGGAGGAGCGATGACGTCCAGGTGACCGAAGGCCTTGGCGGCGTCGGGGTCGGTGTAGACGGGATTGTCGTCACCCACCGCGACCGCGAACTCGCGGATCTTCTCCCGGCCGACCTCGTACGGATCGGTGGGCGGGTAGCTCCGCCCCACGAAGGACTGGTCGAGCGCCATGACTGCCTACCTCCCTGTTGAAACGACTTGGTGAAACGGCCTGGTGAAACGACCTGATGGAACGACCTGATGGAACGGCTTGACGGAACGGCTTGACGGAACGGCCTGTTGAAACGACACAAGGCCGCCCCCCAATGACGGGGACGACCTCATGACGGTGCCTGTTGAACGAGACTTCGCCAGTTGTCAGCGGGTCTCGCGGTGCGCGGTGTGCGAGTTGCAACGCGGGCAGTGCTTCTTCATCTCAAGACGGTCCGGGTTGTTACGCCGGTTCTTCTTGGTGATGTAGTTCCGCTCCTTGCACTCCACGCAGGCCAGCGTGATCTTCGGGCGGACGTCGGTGGCAGCCACGTGAGTGCTCCTTGACGGAAATTGGGACGGATGAACGCATACAAGAGTAGCCGACCGGGAGACCGACCCCGCAATCGGCTACTGTGTGTAGCGGCGACCGGACTTGAACCGGTGACACAGCGATTATGAGCCGCTTGCTCTACCGACTGAGCTACGCCGCTTTGATGAGATCCGCTCCCCACCCGAGGGTGGGGAACCTCTCTCACCAGAGCCCCAATGCGGAATCGAACCGCAGACCTTCTCCTTACCATGGAGACGCTCTACCGACTGAGCTATTGGGGCGAGCGAGGAAGACATTACACGGTCGTCCGCCGATCGCCCAAATCCTTTGCGGGGCCTGGGCTCGGAGCGACGCCGCCGCCTTTCTGCGATCACCGCGAAAGGCCTCTCCGGCCACTTTTCACCCCTGAAGGTGTCCGGTGTCACATCGCGGTCCACCCGGACGCACCAGTACGACTATTCGCCTCTTCCGTGAAGCGGGCACCCCCGACCCCTAGGCTCTGAGCACGCTGCGTGATCTTGGGCCGCGGGCCGCGGCCAAGGCCCAGGACCGCCCGAGCCACCGCAGGAGCGCGATGTCCGACAGCCAGCCGCAGCCGCCGTCCCAGTCCCCGCGCAACCGCCCGGCCGGCAGCGGGCACCCGTACGGCACCTCGCACGGCCACCCGCGGCACGGCCAGGGGAGCACCCCCGGCGGCTGGGGGAACCCCGGCCCCGTCGAGGGCGGGTCCGCCACCCTCCTCCTCACCGGCGCCCGCCTCACCGACGGCCGCACCGTCGACGTCCGCCTCGACGGCGGCCGCATCCAGGCCGTCGGCACGGCCGGCAGCCTGCCCGCCCCCGCGGCCTCCCGCGTCGACCTCGGCGGGTACCTCCTGCTCCCCGCCCCGGCCGAGCCCCACGCCCACGGGGACACCGCGCTGACCGCCGACAGCGAGGGCCCGGTCTCCTACGCCCCCGACGAGGTGCAGCGCCGGGCGACCGAGGCCGCCCTGCTCCAGCTCGGCCACGGCGCCACGGCCGTACGGTCCCACGTGCGCATCGGCGACGTGCACGGCCTCGGCCCCCTGGAGGCGGTGCTCCAGGCCCGCCGCTCCCTGCGCGGGCTCGCCGACCTCACCGCCGTCGCCGTCCCCCGGCTGCTGACCGGGGTGGCCGGAGCGGACGGGCTCGCCATGCTGCGGGACGCCGTGAAGATGGGCGCCTCCGTCATCGGCGGCTGCCCCGACCTCGACCCCGACCCGACGGGCTTCCTCGAAGCCGTGCTGGAACTCGCCGCCGAGCACGGCTGCCCCGTCGACCTGCACACCGACGGCGACGACCCCGCCCGCCTCTCCCGGCTCGCTGCCATGGCCGGCGGACTGCGCCCCGGCGTCTCCATCGGCCCCTGCGGCGGCCTGTCCCGGCTCCCCCTGGACGCGGCGAGCCGCGCGGCCGACCAGCTCGCGGCGGCAGGCGTACGGGTGACCTGCCTGCCCCAGGGCGACTGCGCGGCCCTGGAACGCCGCGGCCTGCGCACCGCCCCCGTGCGGCTGATGCGCGCCGCCGGGGTCCGGGTCGCCGCGGGCAGCGGGGCTTTGCGGGACGCGGGCAATCCGGTCGGGCGCGGCGATCCGCTCGAAGCCGCGTACCTCCTGGCCTCCCAGGGCGGGCTGCGCGCCACCGAGGCCTACCACTCGGTCAGCGCCGCCGCCCGCGAGGCGATGGGGCTGCCCGAGGTGCGGGTGGAGGCCGGCTTCCCGGCGGAACTCCTCGCCGTGCGCGGGGACCGGATCGCCGGCGTGCTCTCCCTGGCGTACAGCCGCATCGTGATCCACCGCGGGCGGGTGGTAGCCCGGACGAGTGCCGTCCGGGAGTACTGCGACTCCGCGGTCGCCGTGGCCCTGGACCTGCCCCGGCAGGGCCGCGCGGAGGCCGGCCCCTGAAAGTTCGCCGTGCGTTCGCGGGCGCGCTCGCCCGGCTCGTCGTACGGTCGGGACATGCGCATCGTCATCGCGGGTGGACACGGTCAGATCGCGCTGCGGCTGGAGCGCCTGCTCGCCGCGCGCGGGTACGAGGTCGCGGGCATCATCCGCGACCCGGCACAGGGCGACGACCTCAGGGAGGCGGGCGCCGAACCGGTGCTGTGCGACCTGGAGTCGGCGTCGGTCGAGCACGTGGCGGGCATCCTGCAGGGCGCGGACGTCGCGGTGTTCGCGGCGGGCGCGGGCCCCGGCAGCGGTGTCGGACGCAAGGACACGGTGGACCGGGGCGCGGCGGTGCTCTTCGCGGACGCGGCCGAACGGGCCCGCGTGCGGCGCTTCCTGATGGTCTCTTCCATGGGCGCCGACGCGCGCCACGAGGGCGACGACGTCTTCGACGCCTACCTCCGCGCCAAGGGCGAGGCCGACGACCACGTCCGTACCCGCCTGGGCCTGGAGTGGACGGTCCTGCGCCCCGGCGGGCTGCTCGACGACGCGGGTACCGGCCTGGTCCGGCTGGAGGCGCGGACGGGCCGCGGGCCGGTCCCGCGCGACGACGTGGCGGCGGTGCTGGCCGAGCTGATCGAGACGCCCGCGACGGCCGGCCTCACCCTGGAGCTGATCTCGGGTTCGACGCCCGTCCCGGTGGCGGTCAAGGACGTGGCGGGCAACTGACCGCCCGCCACCCGGCGGCCCGAGCCCCGCCGTCAGGGCCCTGCGGTCAGAACTCGGCGGTCAGAACTCGGCGGTCAACTGGTCGTCGGACCGGCCGACCGAGTCCTGCTGGAACCGCTCCTCGTACGCCCGCCGGATCCGCTCGACCCGGGCGCTGCGATCCTCGGCCTCCTTCTCCGGGTACAGCAGCACCACCTCGTACGAGATCTCGCGGATGACCTTCCCGTCCCGCTGCCACTGGCCGCGCCCGTCCTGGAGGGTGAGCCCCTCGGGGAAGGCCGGGGTGATCTCCCTCTCGAGGAAGCCCATGAACTCCCGCTCCCCGACCGGCGGCCGGCCCGGCCGCTCGGTGCCGAAGTAGAGCCGGGTCTCCTGGTAGGGCTCTCCCACCTGGGTGTCCAGTGCGGCTCCGACCAAAGCCGGGATCCCGGCGCCGAGCAGGGCGAGGAGTACCCCGCCGCCGACCTTTCCGCGCGTCTCAGAAGTAAATTTCACCCCCGATGAACGACCGGGCGCCCTCATCGGCACGCGGGATCCGCCCGATGGGTCACGCCGCGTCCCCGCCGGCGGGCCCCTCACGCCGTTTCCAGCCTGCGCCGCCACCACGGGTCGCGCGCCGGGGCGTACGGATCGGCCAGCGTGCGGGCGAGGAACCGCGCGTCGAGCGGCGCGAGCACGGCCCGCAGCTCCCGCGCGGCACGGCGGGTCAGCAGGTGGCAGAACGCTTCCAGGATCTCCCGGTCGTCTCCCCAGTCCGGTGCGCAGCAGGGGCAGTCGCGGTACCAGCTCGGGTAGATCACCCACGGTCCGCGCTGGTACACCATGGCGCGCAACCCGGTCAGCGCCCTATGGGCGGAACCCAGCTCGGTCCGGTGGCGCTCGATGCGGGCGATCTCGGCGAGGGTGCGGGAGGAGACACCGGGGACGACGGCTCGGGCGGCCCTTCCGGGCACCCGGCGTGGCAGGTCCGACCTGACCTGCGAGGGCGCCTTACGCGCCATGGCCCTTTCGGCCGCTGATATTGATCATGCGGTCAGCATGCGCCTCCGCGCCCGCCGGCGCACGGGGTTTTCCACTCACTGCCCGGCGAGGGCGCACGGGGCACACGGCGTATGCGGCACGGCGTACGCGGCGCACGCGACATACGAGAAAACCCCCGTTCACTGCGTTTCCGCAATGAACGGGGGTCTCACTCGCGTGGCGGCGCCAGGGTTCGAACCTGGGTAGGCTGAGCCGGCAGATTTACAGTCTGCTCCCTTTGGCCACTCGGGCACACCGCCATGATCGCTGCCGTCTTTCCGCCTTTCGGCGGCGCTCCGTGGCAACGACGTAAACAATACCCGATGGCCGGGGGTGCTTCGCCACTGGATTGATCAGCGCCGCAGGCGGGCGCGGTGGCTAGGCTTTGCGGAGCGGACCGGGGATGTCCGGCCGTGCCCTTCGGGGCGATCGCAACCGACTTCAAGGAGCCACAGCACATGGCCGACTCCAGTTTCGACATCGTCTCGAAGGTCGAGCGGCAGGAGGTCGACAACGCCCTCAACCAGGCCGCCAAGGAGCTTTCGCAGCGCTACGACTTCAAGGGCACCGGCGCCACGATCGCCTGGTCGGGCGAGAAGATCCTCATGGAGGCCAACTCCGAGGAGCGCGTCAAGGCCGTCCTCGACGTCTTCGAGACCAAGCTGGTCAAGCGCGGCATCTCGCTCAAGGCGCTCGACGCCGGTGAGCCGCAGCTGTCCGGCAAGGAGTACAAGATCTTCGCCACGATCGAGGAAGGCATCTCCCAGGAGAACGCCAAGAAGGTCGCGAAGATCATCCGGGATGAGGGCCCCAAGGCCGTCAAGGCCCAGGTCCAGGGCGAGGAGCTGCGCGTCAGCTCCAAGAGCCGCGATGACCTCCAGACCGTCCAGACCCTCCTCAAGGGCAAGGACCTGGACTTCGCGATCCAGTTCGTGAACTACCGCTGATCGCTGATCAGCATCCCTGACCTGCGCGAACGCGGGTGACGACGGGGGCACATCGCCGAGGAGCACCTCGACGGGTGCCCCCTTCGCGTTCCCCCCGGGCTCACGCACGGCCCGCCCCAGCGCTCGGCGCCGGCGTGGTGATCGCGCCGGGCCGCCCGGTCCGGCGCCCGGGGGCGTGTGCCGGGCGTGAGAGGCGTGCGCGCCCGTGGCGCCTCCTGTGGTCACTCGGGTGACGGGGAAGTGCGCCCACCACGCTGAGGGGTGTCCATCACCGCAGCGACAGGGGGTTCCCGCATGCCTGGGGCCGGCACGTTCCGTGAAGACTCGGGGCTTCCGTCGTCGTCGCCCTGGTGGCGCTACCGCTCTGCGTCGGGGTGGCCGTCGCCTCCGGGGTGCCGGCCGAACCGGGGATCGTCACCGGCGTGGTGGGCGGACTGGTCACCGGATGGTTCCGGGGCAGTTCGCTGCAGGTGAGCGGGCCGTGCCGCCGGGCTCACCGTGCTCGTCTACGAGGCCGTGCGGACGTACGGGCTACCCGCGCTCGGCGTACTCGTCCTCGCCGCCGGACTGGCCCAGACGGGCATGGGCGCGCTGCGGCTCGGGAGGTGGTTCCGGGCGATCTCCGTGGCCGTGGTGCACGGCATGCCGGCCGGGATCGGACTCGTCCTGATCGCGGGCCAGTTGTACGCCCTGGCCGGTGTGCGGGCTCCCGCGCGAACCCTGGAGAAGCTGGCCGGGTCGGGGGAGCTCGGCCTGCGGGCCGACTGGACCGCCGTGGCGCTCGGGGCCGGGACCGTCGCCGTCCTGGTGCTGTGGCGGCGGATGCCGGACCGGCTGCGACTGGTGCCGGGGGCGCTCGTCGGGGTGGCGGCCGCGACCCCGCGGCGACGGTGCTGCGGCTGCCCGTGGAAAGGGTCCGGGTGACGGGTGTCCTGCAGGCGGTGACACCGCCCGGCTGGGGGGACTTCGAGGTGCTGGCCTCCCTGGGAGCCCTCGGGACCGTGGTGGCGCTCGCGCTGATCGCCTCCGCCGAGACGCTGTTCAACGCGGCCGCCGTGGACCGGATGCACGACGGGGCCCGACCGACTACGACCGCGAACTGGTCGCACAAGGCGTCGGGAACACCTTGTGCGGATTACTCGGCGCACTGCCGATGACCGCCGTCATCGTCCGCAGCGCCGCCAACGTCGAGGCGGGGGCCCGGACTCGGGCGGCCCGTCTCCTGCACGGCGGCCGGCTGCTGCTGTTCGCCGTGGCCGTCCCCGGGCTCCTGGAGGCGGTCCCGCTCGCCGCGCTCGCCGGGGTGCTGCTGCACGCGGGCTGGAAGCTGCTGCCGGCCCGGGCGGCGGCCGCCCTGTGGCGCACGCACCGGGGCGAGGCGGTCGTGCCGGTGGCGACGGCCTCCGCGATCGTGGTCACGAACCTCTTCGAAGGTGTGCTCGTCGGGTTGCGGATCGCCATCGCCAAGGCCGCGTGGGAGACCTCCCACGTGCACGTCGAACAGGTCTGGGAGGGGGAGGAGCTGCGCGTCCGGATCCTGGGCAACGCCGGCTTCCTGCGGCTGCCCGAACTCCTCGACGCGTTGGACGCACTGCCGCACGGGAGGGTCGCACGGCTCGACTTGAGCGGGCTGCGCCACCTCGGCCACGCCTGCCTGACGGCACTCGACGGCTGGGAGCAGGCCCGGACGGCGCTCCCGGCCCGGGAGGGCGTCATCTAGCCCGGCTACCCTCCGGCCGTGGACAACGAGCTGAAGCGCACCCTGGGAGTGTCCGACGCGGTCGTCGTGGGGCTCGGAGCGATGGTCGGGGCCGGGATCTTCGCCGCGCTCGCACCGGCGGCGCGCGCGGCCGGCGGAGCGCTCCTCGCGGCGCTCGCGCTGGCGGCCCTGGTGGCGTACTGCAACGCGCACTCCTCGGCGCGGCTGGCGGCGCGGTACCCCTCCTCGGGCGGCACCTACGTGTACGGGCGCGAGCGGCTCGGGCCCTTCTGGGGATATCTGGCCGGCTGGGGCTTCGTCATCGGCAAGACCGCCTCTTGCGCGGCGATGGCCCTCACCGTCGGGGCGTACGCGTGGCCCGGGCAGCAGCGCGCCGTGGCCGTGGCGGCGGTGGTGGCACTGACCGCCGCGAGCTACGGCGGGGTGCAGAAGTCCGCCCGGATCGCCCGGGTGATCGTGGCGGCGGTACTGGCCGTGCTGGCCGGGGTCGTCGTGGCCTGCCTGTCCTCCGGCGCGGCCGACGCCGCTCGTCTCGGCGGCGCGCACTGGAGCGCAGCCGGTCTGCTCCAGGGCGCCGGGCTGCTGTTCTTCGCCTTCGCGGGCTACGCCCGGATCACCACCTTGGGCGAGGAGGTCCGGGATCCGGAGCGCACGATCCCGCGGGCGGTGCCCCTCGCTCTGGGGATCGCCCTGCTCGTGTACGCCGCGGTCACGGTGGCGGCGCTGTCCGTGCTCGGCAGCGGGGGTCTGGCGCGGTCGGCGGCGCCGCTGGCCGACGCCGTGCGCGCGGCCGGGTGGTCCGCACTGACTCCCGTCGTGCGGGTGGGTGCGGCTCTGGCCGCGCTGGGCTCGCTGCTGGCCCTCGTGCTGGGTGTGTCGCGGACGACGCTGGCGATGGCCCGGGACGGCCATCTCCCGCGCGCGCTGGCCGCCGTACATCCCCGCCACCAGGTGCCGCACCACGCCGAGCTCGCGGTCGGGGCGGTGGTGGCGGTGCTCGCGGCGACCACCGATCTGCGGGGCGCGATCGGCTTCTCGTCCTTCGGGGTGCTGGCCTATTACGCGATCGCGAACGCCTCCGCGTGGACTCTCGGTTCAGGTGTCAAGGGGCGGGCCGTGGCAGCGGCGGGGCTGTCCGGCTGCGTGGTGCTCGCCTGCGCGCTGCCCGCCGCGTCGACGGTCGCGGGGGCCGCGGTGCTGGCGCTGGGCGCGGCGGCCTACGGCCTGCGCCGGCGGCTCACATCCGGGATCTGAGGCCGCCCCGGGGGTCGGCTCCGGGTCCCGCTCCTCCCCCGCCTTCGACTCCTCGCCGAACCGCGCGCTGTCGTCGGGCCCGCCGGGCCGGTCCGCGAGGCCGGGCTAAGACCCGGTGCGGGCCCGCGACGGCCAGGGGCATCGGCGTGGGTACGGTCGGGGCCCCGGCCGCCGCGTCGAGCTGCTGGTGGGAGCTGCGCGCGCGGCGGGCGACCGGCTTCGTTGACTTCTCGTTCCGATTCATGCACACACAGTGACATCCACCACTGACAATCGCCCTGACCTGCACTTTCAGTCGGCTTCCCGTTCCGTCTCGCGCGCGGAGTCGTACCCGACGAAGTAGGTGGGTCGGCGCTGTACGGCCGTGTAGATCCGGCCGATGTACTCGCCGAGCAGGCCGACGCAGATCAGCTGCACCCCGCCGAGGAACAGCATCGCGATGAACAGCGAGGTCCAGCCGGGCACGGTCCTGCCCACCAGGTAGACCACGAGGGTGGCCGCCACCATCAGCAGGCAGCCGAAGAAGCTGGCCACGCCCAGCCAGGTCGCCAGGCGCAAGGGAGCGGCGGAGAAGTTGACGATGCTGTCGACGCCGAGGCGGACCATCCTGCTCAGCGGGTACTTGGTCTCGCCCGCCACCCGCTCCTCGCGGCGGTAGGGGACCTGGCCGCTCGGGAAGCCGAGCCAGGGCACCAGCAGGCGGTACACCTGGTGCTGGTCGGGCATGGACTTGACCGCTTCGACCGCCGCGCGGCTCAGCAGCCGGAAGTCGCCCGCCTGAGCGGGCACCTGCTTGCCGACCAGGCGGCGCACCAGCCAGTAGTAGGCGCCGGCCGTGCGCCGTTTGAAGGCGGTGTCGGCGCTGCGGTCGTCCCGGACCCCGTACACGATGTCGAGGCCCTCGTCGCGGGCCAGGGCGAGCATCTCCGGGATCTTCTCCGGCGGGTCCTGGAGGTCCGCGTCGATGCTGGCGACATAGGCGCCCACCGCTGCGTGCAAGCCGGCGGTGAGGGCGGCCTGGTGGCCGGAGTTGCCGCGCAGCCGCACGATCCGCAGCTCGGGCCACTCGGCCCGCAAGCCGGTCAGCAGGTGCGCCGTGCGGTCCTCGCTGCCGTCGTCGACGGCGACGACCTCGTAGCCGGTGCCGATGCCGTCGAGCGCCGGGCGCAGCCTGGCCACGAGGGCCGGGAGCGCGGCCTCCTCGTTGTACATCGGCACGACGACCGAGAGGGTCGTGGGCGAGGGGGTCGTGGGCGCGGGGGTCGCGGGCGCGGGCGGCACCGCCTGCGGGGTCACCGCCTGCGGGTGCGTGGCCTGCGGGGTCGTGGAGGGATCGGTCGGCATCGGTTCTTCCCTGCCCGTCGCTCGTGCCACTGTGCGCGTCGCTCGGCCGCGACCCGGCACCTTAGCGCGAGGCGAACGGCGCGTCCGTCGGGACGATCTCGCGGCCCAGCGGGAGCAGGGAGAGCGGGACCATCTTGAAGTTGGCGATGCCGAAGGGGATGCCGATGATCGTGAGGCACAGCGCGAGGCCGGTGACGATGTGGCCGATGGCGAGCCACCAGCCCGCGAGGACCAGCCAGAGCACGTTGCCCACGCAGGACGCGGCGCCCGCGTCACGCCGCTCGACGGTGGTGTAGCCGAAGGGCCACAGGGCGTAGACCGCGATCCGGAAGGACGCGATGCCGAAGGGGATCCCGATGATGGTGATGCACAGGATCACGCCGGCCAGGCAGTAGCCCAGGAACAGCCAGACACCGCTGAGCACGAGCCAAATGACATTCAGGATGGTCTTCACTGACTTCGGCCTGCCATCTGTTCGAGCCGGGCGATGCGCTCGGCCATCGGGGGATGTGTCGAGAACATCTTGGACAGTCCTTCCCCGGGACGGAAGGGATTGGCGATCATCATGTGGCTCGCCGTCTCCAATCGGGGCTCGGGCGGCAGCGGCAGCTGCTTGGTGCCGGCGTCCAGCTTGCGCAGGGCGCTCGCGAGGGCGAGCGGGTCACCGGTGAGCTGGGCCCCCGAGGCGTCCGCCTCGTATTCGCGCGAGCGGCTGATGGCGAGCTGGATCACGGATGCGGCCAGCGGGCCCAGGATCATGATCAGCAGCATGCCGAAGAGGCCGGGTCCCTCGTCGTCGTTGGAGCGGCCTATGGGGATCAGCCAGGCGAAGTTCACCAGGAACATGATCACGGAGGCGAGGGCGCCGGCGACCGACGAGATGAGGATGTCGCGGTTGTAGACGTGGCTCAGCTCGTGGCCGATGACCCCACGCAGCTCCCGCTCGTCGAGTATCCGCAGGATGCCCTCCGTGCAGCAGACGGCGGCGTTGCGCGGGTTGCGGCCGGTGGCGAAGGCGTTGGGGGCCTCGGTCGGTGAGATGTAGAGCCGTGGCATGGGCTGGCGCGCGGACGTGGAGAGCTCGCGCACCATGCGGTAGAGCTCGGGTGCCTCGAACTCGCTGACGGGGCGGGCGCGCATCGCGCGTAGAGCCAGCTTGTCGCTGTTCCAGTACGCGTACGCGTTGGTCCCCAGGGCGACGAGGACGGCGACGATCAGGCCGCCCCGGCCGAAGAGGCTTCCGATGAGGATGATGAGGGCCGACAGACCGCCGAGGAGTACGGCGGTCTTCAGCCCGTTGTGCCGGCGGTGCACGGTACGCCCTCCAAGTGGTGCGGCAGGGGGACCCGTCCAGGATGGTGGATCTGAGGGGCCTACGGTCCAGTGGACCCTTCCTTCCTGGTCAACGCCAGGTGGGGACGCCAGGTTCCCGGCGCGCGCCCGCCCCGCCGCCCCCGCGGCCCCGGCCGTGGGGCGGCCGCGCCTGTTGGGCCGTACGGGTGACACGCGTACGGGTGGCCCCGACACCGCACCGGACGTGCGTGCGTGCGTGCGGCCTACAACGGGAACAGGCTGCCCGTGGCGAAGCGCAGCACCAGCTGCGGGGCGCCCGAGAGGACCAGGGCGGTGGCGGCGGTGAGCACGACGGCCGCGGTGAGCGGCCAGGGGGCCCTCGTACGGGTCCCGGCGCCCTCTTCCGGGGCGCCGCCCTCGGGGGTGCGGAAGAGCAGGGCCGTCCAGCGCAGGTAGTAGTACAGCGCGATGACGACGTTGACGGCCATGACCACGGCGAGCCAGCCCAGTCCGGCGTCGACCGCGGACTGGAACACGGTGACCTTCGCGAAGAGCCCGATGATGCCAGGCGGCAGACCGGCCAGGCAGAGCAGGAAGAAGGCCAGCGCGAGGGCGGCGAGCGGACGCTCGGCGTACAGCCCCCGGTAGTCGGCGAGCCGGTGCAGCGGCTTCGTACGGGCCACCAGGGCGGCCACGGCGAAGGCGCCGAGGTTCACGGCGGCGTACATGAGGGCGTACGCGACCGTGGAGCCGATCTGGTCGCGGCCGGCGTACGCGGCGGCGGCGATCGGGACGAGCAGGTAGCCGGCCTGGCCGACCGAGGACCAGGCGAGCAGCCGTACGGCGCCGCCCGGCCGGTCGGCGGACTGGCGCAGGGCGGCGGTGTTGCCGAGCGTCATCGTGAGCGCGGCGAGGACGGCGAGGGCCGGGCCCCAGATGTCGGAGTACGACGGGAACGCGATCACGGTAACGAGGATGAGGCCGGTGAAGCCGACCGCCTTGCCGATGACCGACAGGTATCCGGCGACGGGCAGCGGCGCGCCGACGTAGGTGTCCGGGACCCAGAAGTGGAAGGGGACCGCGGCCGTCTTGAAGGCGAAGCCGACGAGGGTGAGCGCGACGCCCGCCATGGCGAGGGTGTCGAGCTGACCGGGGACGTGTTCGAGCTGTTCGGCGATCCGCGTGAGGTGCAGGGAGCCGGTGGTGGCGTAGACGAAGCTGACGCCCATCAGCGACACGGCGGTGGCGGTGACGGAGGAGAGGAAGAACTTGAGGGCGGCCTCGGAGGAGAGCCGGTCGCCGCGGCGCATGCCGACGAGGGCGAAGGCGGGCAGCGAGGCGACTTCGAGGGCGACGATCAGGGTCGCGAGGTCGCGGGAGGCGGGCAGCAGGGCCGCCCCGGCGGCTGAGGAGAGCAGCAGGAACCAGTACTCGCCGGCCGGCATGCGCGCTTCGCTGACCGTGCTGACCGACAGCAGGGCGGTGACCAGGGCGCCGCCCAGTACGAGGAACTGGATGACGAGCGCGAAGTGGTCGGCGGCGTAGCTGCACGCGCCGGCCGCCGCACCCGCGTCCGTGCCGGCGAGGCAGAAGGTGGCGCGGTCGCCCGCGCGCAGCGGCAGCAGGGTGGCGGTCGCGGCGGCCAGTCCGGCCACGGAGATCCAGCCGAGCAGCGGCTTGCGGTGCTCGGGCAGGAAGAGGTCCGCGACGAGGACGGCCACGGCGACGGCCGCGGTGATGACGACGGGTGCGATGGCGAGCCAGTCGACGGACTGGACCAGGCTGGGGGCGTCGGCGGCGGTGATGACGCCGGGGTGAAGGACCGTCATGAGTTTCCTCCCGCGAGGAGCTTCTGGACGGCCGGGTCGGTGAGGCCGAGGAGGACAGCGGGCCACAGGCCGGCGAGGACGGTGAGGGCGACGAGCGGGGTCCACGCGGCGAACTCGTAGCGCTGGATGTCGGCGAGGACCGCCGGGGTGGTGCTCACGGCGCCGGCCGTCTTCGGATCGCCCATGCACACCCGCCGTACGACGATCAGAAGATAGGCGGCGGTGAGCAGGGTCCCGAAGGCTCCGACGGCCGTGTACGTGAGGAACGCGGGCCGCGACAGCCCCTCGGCGGGGTCGAACGCCCCGAAGAGGGCGAGCATCTCGCCCCAGAACCCGGCCAGGCCGGGCAGCCCGAGGGAGGCGACGGCGGCGAAGGCGAGGAACGCGCCGAAGCGGGGGGCGCGGCCGTAGAGGGCCGCGCCGGTGGCTCCGGCGAGGGTGTCGAGGTCGGCGGTGCCGTACCGGTCCTTGAGCGCGCCGACGAGGAAGAAGAGCAGGCCCGTGATCAGGCCGTGGGCGATGTTGGCGAAGAGCGCGCCGTTGACGCCGGTGGGGGTCATCGAGGCGATGCCGAGGAGGACGAAGCCCATGTGGCCGACGGACGAATAGGCGATGAGTCGCTTGAGGTCTCCCTTGCCGCCCTTGCGTGCGAGCGCGAGGCAGGCCAGGGACCCGTAGACGATGCCGATGGCGGCGAAGGCGCCGAGGTACGGGGCGAAGGTGGCCATGCCGTCGGGGGTGACCGGCAGCAGGATGCGCACGAACCCGTACGTGCCCATCTTCAGCAGCACGCCCGCGAGGAGGACGGAGCCGACGGTGGGGGCGGCGGTGTGGGCGTCGGGCAGCCAGCTGTGCAGCGGCCACATCGGGGTCTTCACGGCGAGGCCGGTCCCGATGGCGAGGACCGCCAGGATCTGGGTGGTATGGGTCAGTTCGCGGCCGTTGTCAGAGGCGAGTGCCACCATGTCGAAGGTGCCGCTGTTCAGTCCGATCAGCAGCAGACCGAGGAGCATGACGACGGAGCCGAGGAGCGTGTAGAGGATGAACTTCCAGGCCGCGGCCTGCCGTTGGGCGCCGCCCCAGCGGGCGATGAGGAAGTACATCGGGATGAGGACCATCTCGAAGGCCAGGAAGAAGAGCAGCAGGTCGAGCACGGCGAAGGTCGCGAGGGTGCCCGACTCCAGGACCAGGAGGAGCGCGACGAAGGCCTTCGGGGAAGGGCCTGCGGGGAGCTTGAAGTAGCTGTAGAGCGCGCACAGGAAGAACAGCAGCGCGGTCATCAGGAGGAGGGGGAGCGAGATGCCGTCGATGCCGAGGTGGATCCGGACGTTCAGCGCCTGGATCCAGCTGATGTCCGTCGTCGCCTGGAAGCGGGACGGGGCGTCGTGGTCGAAGCCCAGGGCGAGGGCGATCGCGGCGGCGAGGATGACGCCGGTGACGGTGACGCCGTGGCGCAGCACGGCTTGTTCGGGGCTCCTGCCCTTCAGTCCGGGCGGGGCGGGCAGGAGGGCCGCGGCCGCTCCGAGGAGCGGTGCGGCCACGACGAACGCCAGAAGGAACTGCATCACGGACGGGCTGATATCAATCACGGCTGACTCACGGCTCACGATCCGGCGTTGACGTTGGCGAGGACGGCGGTGGCGACCGCCAGGACCACGGCGCCGGCGAGCAGGGCGCTCAGGTAGCTCTGCACGTTGCCGGTCTGGGCACGGCGTACGAGGCCCCCGAGCAGCCGGGGTCCGAGGCCCGCGCCACGGACGTACGTGTCGACGACCTCGCGGTCGAGGAAGCGTACGAGGCCTGCGGCGGCTCGGACGGGCCGGACGAAGAGGCGGTCGTAGACGGCGTCGAGGTGGAAGCCGTCGGCGGCGTGCCGGTGCAGCGGGCCGAGCAGCGCGCGACCGGGGTCGGCGGCGGGGCCGGCCGGGACGACGGGGTGGTCGTGGGTGACCTCGTCGACCTCGGGGGTCTCCGCGGCGGATTCGGCGGCGGCGACGGACGCGGACGCCTCGGGCCGGGTGGCGGGGGCTCCGGCCGGGAGCAGGGCGGCCCTGGCCTCGGCGCGCTGCCACAGGGCGTAGGTGAGGACGGCGCCGACGACGGCGGCGCCCGTGCCGAGGACCGAGGTCGTCAGCGACGGCGTGAGCTCCTTGCCGTCGAAGAAGTCGGCGAGCGGGCCGGCCAGCAGGCCGAACCCCACGGACGGGATCGCCAGCAGCCATAGCACGCCCGTCATGGCGAAGGGCTCCTTGCCGTGGTCCGGGGCGTCGGCGCCCCGGCCCCGGAAGGCCATCAGCCACAGCCGCGTGGCATAGGCGGCGGTGAGCAGGGCGGTCAGCACGCCGGCGACGAGGACCAGCCAGCCGGCCGCGGTCGGCGCGACCTCCGAGTGGCCGCCGGCGGTGTGCTCGGCGGCGACGAGGACGGCTTCCTTGGAGAAGAAGCCGGCGAAGGGCGGGATGGCGGCGAGGGCGAGCAGCGCGATCGTCATGGTCCAGAAGGCGTCGGGGATGCGCCCGGCCAGGCCGCGCATGCGGGACATGGCGGCCAGGGAGTTCGTGCCGGCGGCGTGGATGATCACGCCGGCGCCGAGGAACAGGAGCGCCTTGAACGCTCCGTGGGACAGGAGGTGGAAGACGGCGGCCGAGCGGTCGCCGACGGCCAGGGCGCCGGTCATGTAGCCGAGCTGGCCGATCGTGGAGTAGGCCAGCACCCGTTTGATGTCGTCCTGGGCCAGGGCGGCGAGGGCGGAGCCCACCATCGTGACGGCCGCCATGACGGCCATGACCACCAGCGCGGCCTGCGAGGCCGCGAAGACCGGGAAGAGCCGGGCGATGAAGTAGACACCCGCGGCGACCATCGTCGCTGCGTGGATCAGGGCGGAGACCGGGGTCGGGCCCGCCATGGCGTCCGGAAGCCAGGTGTGCAGCGGGAACTGTGCGGACTTGCCCGCGGCTCCGGCCAGCAGGAGCAGCGCGATCAGTGTCGGATGGTCGAGCTCGCCGGCGGCGACGGTGCCGAGGACCTTCGTGATCTGGAAGGAGCCGGCGTCGGTGGCGAGCGCGAACAGGCCGATGAGGAACGGGACGTCGCCGAGCTTGGTGACGAGGAAGGCCTTCAGGGAGGCGGAGCGGGCCGCCTCGGTCTCCCAGTAGTGCCCGACCAGGAAGTAGGAGCAGATGCCCATGACTTCCCAGCCGACCAGCAGCACCATCAGGTCGCCGGAGTAGACGACGAGCAGCATGGCGGAGGTGAACAGGGAGATCAGGGCGGCGTAGGACGGGTAGCGCGGGTCGTCGCGCAGGTACGCCGTCGAGTAGATCTGCACGCAGGTGGCGACGACGCCGACCAGCACGGCCGCCATGACGGCGAAACCGTCGAGGTAGAGCGAGAGCTCGATCGGCACCGAGCCGGTCGGGGTCAGCTCGGTCGCCGTTTCGATGGGCGTTCCGCCGCCCTGGCGGAAGGCGACCAGTGCGGCCAGTACGGCGGCGGCCAGCGTCGGGAGGATGGCGAGCGGCCTGACGAAGCCGGGGGCGGTGCGGCCGAGCAGCAGTCCCGCCAGCGCGCCCAGGAAGGGCAGGAGGAGGACGAGTACGGCGAGGGTCGGGGTGCTCACGCGGCGGCTCCAGTCGCGCTGTCCGGCTCGTGGCCCTCGGCGGTGTCGCGCAGCTTGTCGACGTCCGCGGTGCCCCGGTTGCGGTACACCATCAGCACGATCGCGAGGCCGATGCCGATCTCGGCGGCGGCGATGGCGATGGTGAAGAGGGTGAGGGCCTGGCCTGCGTGCAGGGTGTCGCGCAGCCAGACGTCGAAGGCCACCAGGTTGAGGTTGACGGCGTTGAGCATGAGCTCGACGGACATCAGGACCAGGATGGCGTTGCGGCGGGCGAGTACTCCGTACAGGCCCGTGCAGAAGAGGAGCACCGCCAGCACGGCGGGGTAGGCGAGGTGCATCAGCGCTGCCCCTTCTTGTCCGCGGCGGGCGCACCGGCCGTCGTCGGGCTGGTGGGCGTCGGGCTGGCGGGCGTCGGGGTGGCGGGCGTCGGGCTGGTGGGCGTCCCCGTGGCGGGCGTCCCCGTGGCGGGGGCGTCCTTGCGGGACAGCACGATGGCGCCGATCAGGGCCGCGAGGAGGAGGACCGAGAGCGCCTCGAACGGGAGCACCCAGTGCCGGAAGAGGATCTCTCCGGACACCTTGGTGGAGCCCTGGGCGGGGCCGTCGAGGTCGATCCAGGTGGTGCGGAAGGCGTCGACGACCACCCAGCCGAGCGCGGCGGCCGCGACGAGGGCGACGCCGAGCGCGACCGGGCGGTTGCCCGAGTCGGCGTCCGGCGAGCGGCCGATGGGCGCCTTGGTGAGCATCAGGCCGAACAGGAGGAGGACGACCACGGAACCGAGGTAGATCAGCACCTGGACCCAGGCGATGAACTCGGCGGTCAGCAGGAGGTACTCGACGGCGACGCCGCCGAGCGCGACGACCAGCCACAGGGCGGCGTGCACGAGCTGCTTGGTGGTGACCGTGACGGCGGCCGCGCCGAGGGTGGCGAGGCCGACGAGGACGAAGGCGATCTCGACGCCGGTCGGGGAGAGGAAGCCGTTGCCTTGGGCGGCTGCGGTGATCACGCGTCTCCTTCCGGGGCCTGAGCCGGGGGTTCGGGGTGCGGCTCGGCCTCCGCGGCGGCTGCCGCCGCTGCCGCGGCCTCGGCCTTCTCCACGGCCTTGCGGGCCGCGGCGACTTCCTTGGGTTCCTCGGCGGCCGGGTCCAGGGCCGGCGGGGCCGGGACGGTCCACATCCATTCGCGCAGCTTGTCGCGCTCGTGGGTGAGCTCGTGGATGTCGGTCTCGGCGTACTCGAACTCCGGCGACCAGAAGAGCGCGTCGAAGGGGCACACCTCGATGCAGATGCCGCAGTACATGCAGAGGGAGAAGTCGATGGCGAAGCGGTCGAGGACGTTGCGGCTGCGCTCACGGCCGCCGGGGACGGAGGCCGGCACCGTCTCCTTGTGGGAGTCGATGTAGATGCACCAGTCGGGGCACTCGCGCGCGCACAGCATGCAGACCGTGCAGTTCTCCTCGAACAGGCCGATGACCCCGCGCGAACGCGGCGGGAGCTCGGGCTGCACCTCGGGGTACTGGGCGGTGTGCGCGCGCTTCGTCATCGTGCGCAGCGTCACGGCCAGGCCCTTGGCGAGGCCGGATCCGGGGATGGGGGGCATTTACTGGATCGCCACCTTCACGATGCCGGTGAGCGCGATCTGGGCGAGCGCGAGCGGGATGAGTACGGTCCAGGCGAGCTTCTGCAGCTGGTCCTCGCGCAGTCGGGGGTAGCTCACGCGGAGCCAGATCACCACGAAGGAGAGCGCGGCGATCTTGATCAGGGTCCAGGCCCAGCCGAAGTCGTCGCCGCCGAAGGGGCCGTGCCAGCCGCCCAGGAAGAGGACGGTGGTGAGGGCGCAGAGGACGACGATGCCGGCGTACTCGGCGAGCAGGAACAGTGCGAAACGCAGGCCGGTGTACTCGGTGTACGCGCCGAAGATGATCTCGGAGTCGGCGACGGGCATGTCGAAGGGGGGCCGTTGGAGTTCGGCGAGGCCGGCGGTGAAGAAGACGAGCCCGCCGACGATCTGCCAGGGCAGCCACCACCACTCGAAGGCACCGACGATGCCGGGGAGCGAGACGGTCCCGGCGGCCATGGCCACCGAGGCGGCGGCGAGCAGCATGGGGAGCTCGTAGGCGAGCAGCTGCGCGGCGGTGCGCAGGCCGCCGAGGAGGGAGAACTTGTTCGCCGAGGCCCAGCCGGCCATGAGCGAGCCGAGCACTCCGACGCCCATGACGGCGAGTGCGAAGAAGAGCCCGGCGTCGATGACCTGGCCGACGGCGCCCTCGCCGGGTCCGACGGGGATGGCGAGGAGGACCAGGAGGTACGGGAGGAGGGCGACGGCGGGGGCGAGCTGGAAGACGCGGCGGTCGGCGTTGGCCGGGACGATGTCTTCCTTCTGCGCGAACTTGACCCCGTCGGCGACGAGCTGGGCCCAGCCGTGGAAGCCGCCGGCGTACATGGGGCCGAGGCGGCCCTGCATGTGGGCCATCACCTTGTGCTCGGTCTGCCCGATGACGAGCGGGAGCACGAGGAAGACGGCGAAGACGACGATCAGCCGCAGGGCGACGTCGAGGACGTCGTTCACGCGTCGCCTCCCTTGTCGGTGGTGGGGTCGGTGTCGGTGTCGGTGCTGGTACCGGTCCCGGTGTCGGTGCTGGTCTCGGCTTCGGTCCCGGAGCCGGTGGTCCCGGCCGGTTCGGCGGCGTCGGCCGGTTCGGCGGCGTCGGCCGGTTCGGCGGGGGGCTCGTCGAAGGCGGGCTTCGGGTCGTGCCAGGGGGCGTCCGTGCTCCGGGGCCCCGGCCGCTTCGGCGGGGCTTCCCGCGCGGGCTCGGCCGTCTGGCTCGCGGAGCCCTTGGACGCGGTGCGGGTGCGGCGCGCGGGGCGCGGGGCGTCGGCCGGGCCGGTGCCCGGCTCCGCCGCGGGGGCGCCTTCGCCGGCCGCCGGGGTCCCGGCCCGGCCGGCCGGGGTGGACGCGGCGTCCGCCGGGGCCGGCGCCTGGCTCGCGGAGCCCTCGGATGCCGAGCGGGTGCGGCGGGGCGCGCGGGGCGGGGCGGCCTCGTCCGGGGCGGGAGCCGTCGTGGCCGCCTGGGCGGCCGGGTCGGCGGCCTGGCTCGCGGAGCCCTCGCCGACCGTCCGGGTGCGGCGGACCGGGGCGCCCTCGCGCGGGGCGCGGACGGGGCGTTCCCCGGCGGCCGCCCGCGGGGTGCGGGCGGGGCGGGCGGGGGCCGGCGGGAGCTGGCCCTTCATCGGGCCCCAGTCGTTGGGGTCCGGCACGCCCGGCGGAAGCATCTGGCGGCGCTTCGGGGCGTCCGGGTCGTGTGCCTCGCCCGGCTCCTTCGCGCCCGGCCAGGCCTTGGCGACGCGCGCGGCGAGGACGAAGTCCTTGCGCAGCGGGTGGCCTTCGAAGTTCTCGGGGAGGAGCAGCGGTACGAGGTTCGGGTGGTCCGTGAAGACGACGCCGAACATCTCGAAGGTCTCGCGCTCGTGCCATTCGGCGCCCGCGTACACCGAGACCGCCGAGGGCAGGGAGGGCGCGGTGTGCGGGACGGTGGTCCGCAGCAGGAGGCGGCGTACGCGGTGGTTCTCCAGCGAGACCACGTGCGCGCAGATCCGGAAGCCGGTGCCCGGCTCGTCGACCGCGCTCAGCCAGTCGAAGTACGTGCAGCCCAGTTTGTCGCGGGCGATCTCCAGTGCGGGGATCCAGCTCGCGGTGGGGACGTCGACGGTGAGGACGGAGTACGCGTACGAGCCGACGGCTTCTGCGCCGAAGACCGTTCCCGCCGCGTCCGGGAGGGAGTCGTAGAGGTTCACGCGTCCGTCCCGGGGGTGGCCGGAGGGGTGACCAGGGCGCTGGTGAGCTGCGCGGGCGAGGGCGGGGCCGTCGTCGCGTAGCGCTCGGCCAGCGATTCGCGGGCGATCTTCTCCTGGAGCTTGAGGATGCCCTGCAGCAGCGCCTCGGGGCGGGGCGGGCAGCCCGGGACGTAGACGTCGACCGGGATGATCTGGTCGACGCCCTTGGTCACCGAGTACGAGTCCCAGTACGGCCCGCCGCAGTTGGAGCACGCGCCGAAGGAGATGACGTACTTCGGCTCGGGCATCTGCTCGTACAGCCGCTTGACGGCGGGGGCCATCTTGTCCGTCACCGTGCCGGAGACGATCATGAGGTCGGCCTGGCGCGGGCCGGGGGCGAAGGGGATCACGCCGAGCCGGATGAAGTCGTGGCGGGCCATCGAGGCCGCGATGAACTCGATCGCGCAGCAGGCGAGGCCGAAGTTGAAGACCCACAAGCTGTAGCGGCGGCCCCAGTTGAGGACCACCTTCATGGGCTCGGGCGCGAGGCGGGAGAGCACTCCCAGCTTCTTCGGCTCCGGGAGCAGCTGCGGCTCCGACGGCACGGCCGGTGTCCCAGCCGGTGTCACAGCCATTCGAGGACGCCCTTCTTGTACGCATAGAGCAGGCCGACGGCCAGGAAGCCGAGGAAGATGAACATCTCCACCAGCGTCGTGGCGCCGTAACCGGCGGCGGCGAACACCGTCGCCCACGGGAACAGGAAGATCGAGTCGACGGCGAAGATGACGTAGAGGAAGGCGTAGACGTAGTAGCGGACCTGGGTGTGCGCCCAGCCCTCGCCCACCGGGTCCACGCCGCACTCGTACGTCAGGAGCTTCTCGCGGGTCGGGACGACGGGCCGCAGCAGGCGGCCCGCGCCGAACGCCACCGCCACGAACAGCACGCCGAGCGCGGCCAGGAGGCCGACGACCGAATACGTCCGGAAGTAGTCCGCGGCGAGCACGGTTACGGTCGATACCGTCGGTTCGGGCACGTCCGTTCCTCGTTCCTCGGCGACTGTCGACGATCAGGTTGATCTGGTACGGACGGGAGTCTAGGGCCTGGCTCCCACGGGGTGGGGTTATCCCCCGTTTACCTCGGCCCGGCTACCCCATGGCATCGGGCGCGCGCGCTTGACAGGGTGGGCGCATGACCGCGACCGATCACACCCCCGGCGACGACGCTCCCCCTCCCGTACGCGCTCCCCTCAGTGCCGTGACGTGGAAGGAACTCGCGTACCTGCTGAGCAATTTGCCCGCCGCCCTCATCGGGTTCGTCTACACGGTCTTCATGGTGGCGACCGCGGGCGGACTGTCCGTGACCGCGATCGGGCTTCCGCTGCTCGCCTGCGGTCTTTTCCTGTCTCGCCAGATGGGACGGCTGGAACGGGCGCGGGCGCGCGACCTCTTGGGCGTACGCGTGGACGAGCCGAGCCCGATGCCCGGGCCGTCCCGCGCCGGCGGCTTCTTCCCCTGGCTGTGGGCCTGCCTCAAGGACCCGGTGGCGTGGCGGACCGTGCTGTTCGAGCTGGTGCGGCTGCCGTGGGCGCTGCTGACCTTCACCGTGGCGCTGACCGGGCTGTTCGTGCTGTGGCCGGTACTGCCGTGGGTGGCCCGCGGGCTCGCGAACGTGGACCGGGCGATGGTACGGGGCCTCCTGTCGCCGTCGGACGAGCTGGAGCGGCGGATCGCGGAGCTGGAGTCCGACCGGGGGGTCGTGGTCGACACGGCGGCGGCGGACCTGCGGCGCATCGAGCGGGACCTGCACGACGGGGCGCAGGCGCGGCTCGTGGCACTGGCGATGGGGCTGGGCCTGGCGAAGGAGAAGCTGCTGGAGGACCCCGAGGGGGCGGCGGCGATGGTGGACGAGGCGCACGGCGAGGTGAAGCTGGCGCTGCGCGAACTGCGGGACCTGGCGCGGGGCATCCATCCGGCGGTACTGACCGACCGGGGGCTGGACGCGGCGCTGTCGTCGGTGGCTTCGCGGTGCCTGGTACCGGTGAAGGTGGCGGTGGACCTGCCGGCGCGGCCGGCGGAGGCGATCGAGGGGATCGCGTACTTCGTGGTCTCGGAGCTGTTGCAGAACGTGAGCAAGCACGCGGGTCCGCAGGCGCGGGGCGCGTCCGTCGAGGTCTGGCGGGCGGAGCGGCGGCTGCTGATCCGGGTGTCGGACGACGGGCGCGGCGGTGCGGACGTCCGGAGCGGGTCGGGACTGGCGGGGCTCGGCGAGCGGCTGGACGCGGTCGACGGCGTGCTGGCGGTGGAGTCCCCGGAGGGGGCGGGGACCGTGGTGACGGCGGAGCTGCCGTGGCGCGACCGCGCGGCCTGAGCGGTGGCCCGGCGGGGCCCCGCGCCCGGGTGTTCCTGAACGGCCCGCCGTTTCCGGCTGCGGCCCGGCGCCCGGGTGTTTCCCGGGCGGCCCGCCGTTTCCGGCTGCGGCGCCGTGGCCGCGCCTCGAACGCCGGCGGGGCTGATGAACGGCTCTGGTGCCCCTTGTTTCCAGCCCCGCCCGGGAGGTGCTCCGGGGCGGGGCTGAGCCATGGCTTCGGCGCGGCAGGAAGGTCCTGAGCGGATGGCCTGGGTGGATGGCCTGAGCGGATGGCCTGGGTGGATGGCCTGCTCCGCCGGCTCCGGTCCCGCCCGGGAGGCGCCCCCGCCCGGGCAACGCTCCCTGGCGGGGGCCGGGGCATGACTCGGCTCGGTGGGGACGCTCCGGGCGGCGTAGGGGTGGGGGCCGGTGTGAGGGGTGGGGATAACCCCCGGGGGGAGAGACCGACGCGCAGGATGGTTTCGGTGGGGGCGCGGCGGGAGGGTTGGGGGGTCAAGGCGGATCGAAGGGCGGGTCGGGATCATGGGCAGCAGCGCGCACGGCAGCGGTGGGATCGGCAGGGTGCTGCGGGCTCCCGTGGAGGGACGGACCTGGCGGGAGTTCGGGTACCTGATGGTCGGGCTGCCGCTCAGCACGCTCTACTTCTCGCTCGCCATCACGGGCGTCAGCCTCGGCGCCGGGCTGCTGGTCACCTTCCTCGGGGTCCCGGTGCTCGCCGGGGTGCTCGCCATGTGCCGCGGCTTCGGCCGGCTGGAGCGCGCCCGGGTGCGCGGGATGCTGGGCCACGACATCGCCGAGCCCGCGCCGGTCCGGGCGAGGAAGAGCGGGGCGATCGCCGCCATGGGGGCGCTGCTGAAGAGCGGGAGCGCCTGGCGGCACGTGCTGTACTCGGTGATCCACTTCCCCTGGGCGGTGTTCAGCTTCTGCGTGGCCCTGGTCTTCTGGGCTTACGGGTGGGCCATGCTGCTGTACCCGCTCTGGTTCTGGGTCTTCCCGGCCTACACCGACCAGCCGGGGCTGCAGCTCTTCCAGAACGACGACTACTCGTTCTACCTGGACTCACCTCTCGCGATCGCGGTGACCTGCGCGATCGGGCTGGTCTTCACCCTCACCACCCCTTGGGTGGTCCGGGCCCTGACGACCGTCGACCGGGTGCTCGTCGCGGGGCTGCTCGGCCCGTCGCGGCTCGCGCACCGGGTCACCGAGCTGGAGTCCGACCGCGGGGTCGTCGTCGACACCGCCGCCGCCGACCTGCGGCGCATCGAGCGGGACCTGCACGACGGGGCGCAGGCCCGGCTGGTGGCGCTGGCCATGGATCTGGGGCTGGCGAAGGAGAAGCTGACCGAGGACCCGCGGGCCGCCGCCCGCATGGTCGACGAGGCGCACGGCGAGGTGAAGATCGCCCTGCAGGAGCTGCGGGACCTGGCCCGCGGGATCCACCCGGCGGTCCTCACCGACCGCGGCCTGGACGCGGCGCTGTCCTCGGTGGCCTCCCGGTGCGCCGTGCCGGTACGGGTGGCCGTGGAGCTGCCCGCGCGTCCGGCGGCGGCGATCGAGGGGATCGCGTACTTCACCGTCTCGGAGCTGCTCCAGAACATCAGCAAGCACGCGCGGGCCCGTACGGCGGCCGTCGACGTGTGGAAGTCCGGCGAGCGGCTGCTGATCCAGGTCTCGGACGACGGCCGCGGCGGGGCGTCCGCGTCCGCGTCCGCCCTGGCGGGGTCGGGACTGGCCGGGCTGGCGGAGCGGCTGGACGCGGTCGACGGCGTGCTGGTCGTGGACTCCCCCGCGGAAGGCGGCACCACCGTGACCGCCGAGCTCCCCTGGCGCGCCTAGGCCGTCTCTTTCGGACCTTGCCGGGCCCGCGACGCCTGGACACCGCACCTGGCCGCGTTGTCGGGGCGCCCCAGTACGTCCAGTACGCGACACGCCCCTCCGCCTTGCCATGCACGGCACCAGACGCCGCGGGCGCGGCCGGCCGCCGGCGCGAAACGCCGTGCGCGCCGCTCTCCGGCGCCGTCCGGCCCCCGCCCGCTCACCCCTTTGGCGGGGGCCGAAGGGCCTGGTTCTCGGGGGGGGCCGGGGCGGAGGGAAGGCTTCCGACCCCGGAATTCGTCTGGGCACCCCTACTCGTTGATCCCACTCCGCCTTGATCCGGCCGCAAGGCTGGGATGCTTGGCTGCGTCAAGTAGACGAGCGAGAGAACACGGGAGCTGCTGAGTCGTGGAAGACAGGGTGCGGGTGGTCATCGCCGAGGATTCAGTGCTGCTGCGTGAGGGCCTGACCCGGTTGCTGACCGACCGGGGGCATGACGTCGTTGCGGGCGTCGGGGACGCGGAAGCCCTGATCAAGACGGTGGCGGAGCTGGCGGCGGAGGACGCGCTGCCGGACGTGGTGGTGGCCGATGTGCGGATGCCGCCGACGCACACCGACGAAGGAGTGCGCGCCGCGGTGCGGCTGCGGCGCGACTACCCCGGTATAGGGGTGCTCGTGTTGTCCCAGTACGTGGAGGAGCAGTACGCCACCGAACTGCTGGCCGGTTCCAGCACCGGGGTGGGGTACCTGCTGAAGGACCGGGTGGCGGAGGTGCGGGAGTTCCTCGACGCCGTCGTGCGCGTGGCCAGGGGCGGAACCGCCCTGGACCCGGAGGTCGTGGCGCAGCTGCTCGGTCGCAGCCGCAAGCAGGACGTGCTGGCGGGGCTCACTCCGCGCGAGCGCGAGGTGCTCGGCCTGATGGCCGAGGGCCGGACCAATTCCGCGGTGGCCAAGCAGCTGGTGGTCAGTGACGGGGCGGTGGAGAAGCACGTGAGCAACATCTTCATGAAGCTCGGTCTGTCACCGAGTGACGGGGATCACCGGCGTGTGCTGGCCGTCCTCACCTACCTAAGATCTTGATCAACTGACACTCTGTCAGGTAAGGCCGGATTCGGACAGACCGTCTCAGAGGGCGGTCCAGAAAATGAGCATCCAGGGGCAACAATCCCTACGGACGTAGGGTGGAACTTGGGAGAGCTCACGCCTCGAAGGAGGTCCAGTTCAGTGACCAGCCAGGTCAGTAGCCCAGCCGAGCAGTCCGACGGGGCCGAAGGCGCGGTCGTCGGCGAGCAGCGGACGCCCCCGGGCCCGAACGGTGACAACCCGGCCGGCGGCAGCCCCGCCGGCGGGGGTGGCGGCAAGGAAGTGCGCCGCCTCGATCGGGTGATCATTCGCTTCGCGGGTGACTCCGGTGACGGAATGCAGCTCACCGGTGACCGCTTCACCTCGGAGACGGCGTCCTTCGGGAACGACCTCTCGACCCTGCCGAACTTCCCCGCCGAGATCAGGGCGCCCGCCGGGACCCTGCCGGGCGTGTCGTCCTTCCAGCTGCATTTCGCCGATCACGACATCCTGACGCCCGGCGACGCCCCGAACGTGCTGGTCGCGATGAACCCGGCCGCGCTGAAGGCCAACATCGCGGACGTGCCGCGCGGTGCGGACGTCATCGTCAACACCGACGAGTTCACCAAGCGCCCGATGGCGAAGGTCGGCTACGAGGCCTCCCCGCTGGAGGACGGCTCGCTGGACGCCTACAACGTCCACCCGGTGCCGCTGACCACCCTCACCGTCGAGGCGCTGAAGGACTTCGGGCTCTCCCGCAAGGAGGCCGAGCGCAGCAAGAACATGTTCGCGCTGGGCCTGCTGTCATGGATGTACCACCGGCCCACCGAGGGAACGGAGAGGTTCCTGCGGCAGAAGTTCGCGAAGAAGCCGCAGATCGCCGAGGCGAACGTGGCCGCCTTCCGGGCGGGCTGGAACTTCGGCGAGACCACCGAGGACTTCGCCGTCTCCTACGAGGTGGCCCCGGCCACCCGCGCCTTCCCTCCCGGCACCTACCGCAACATCTCCGGGAACCTGGCCCTGTCCTACGGTCTGATCGCCGCGGGCCGGCAGGCCGATCTGCCCCTCTACCTGGGCTCTTACCCCATCACGCCGGCCTCCGACATCCTGCACGAGCTGAGCAAGCACAAGAACTTCGGCGTGCGGACCTTCCAGGCCGAGGACGAGATCGCCGGCATCGGCGCGGCCCTGGGTGCGGCCTTCGGCGGCTCCCTCGCCGTGACGACGACCTCGGGTCCCGGCGTGGCGCTGAAGTCCGAGACGATCGGCCTGGCGGTCTCGCTGGAGCTGCCGCTGCTGATCGTCGACATCCAGCGCGGCGGTCCCTCGACCGGCCTGCCCACCAAGACCGAGCAGGCCGACCTGCTCCAGGCCATGTACGGGCGCAACGGCGAGGCCCCCGTCCCGATCGTGGCCCCGCGCACCCCGGCGGACTGCTTCGACGCCGCGCTCGAAGCCGCCCGGATCGCGCTGACGTACCGGACCCCGGTGTTCCTGCTCTCCGACGGCTACCTCGCCAACGGCTCCGAGCCCTGGCGGATCCCGGACGTGGCGGACCTCCCGGACCTGACGGTCCAGTTCGCCTCCGGCCCCAACCACGAGCTCGCGGACGGCACCGAGGTCTTCTGGCCCTACAAGCGCGATCCGCGGACCCTGGCCCGGCCCTGGGCGGTCCCCGGCACCCCGGGCCTCGAACACCGCATCGGCGGCATCGAGAAGCAGGACGGCACCGGGAACATCTCCTACGACCCGGCGAACCACGACTTCATGGTCCGCACCCGCCAGGCCAAGATCGACGGCATCGAGGTCCCGGACCTGGAAGTCGACGACCCGGACGGCGCGCGGACCCTGGTCATCGGCTGGGGCTCGACCTACGGCCCGATCACGGCCGCCGTACGCCGGCTGCGGGTCGCGGGGAAGCCCGTCGCGCAGGCCCACCTGCGCCACCTCAACCCCTTCCCGAGGAATCTGGGCGAGGTACTGAAGCGTTACGACAAGGTAGTGGTGCCGGAGATGAACCTCGGGCAGCTCGCGACCCTCCTGAGGGCGAAGTACCTGGTCGACGCGGCGTCGTACAACCAGGTGAACGGCATGCCGTTCAAGGCCGAGCAGCTCGCCACGCATCTCGAGGAGGCCATCAATGACTGAGGCGCCCACCCTGCTCTCCCTCGTCCCCAAGGCCGCTGCCCAGCAGTCGATGAAGGACTTCAAGTCGGACCAGGAAGTCCGCTGGTGCCCCGGCTGTGGCGACTACGCCGTCCTCGCCGCCGTCCAGGGCTTCATGCCGGAGCTGGGCCTGGCGAAGGAGAACATCGTCTTCGTCTCCGGCATCGGCTGCTCCTCCCGCTTCCCGTACTACATGAACACCTACGGGATGCACTCCATCCACGGCCGCGCCCCCGCCATCGCCACCGGCCTCGCCTCCTCCCGCCGCGACCTCTCCGTCTGGGTCGTCACCGGTGACGGCGACGCCCTCTCCATCGGCGGGAACCACCTGATCCACGCCCTGCGCCGCAACGTCAACCTCAAGATCCTGCTGTTCAACAACCGGATTTACGGACTGACCAAGGGCCAGTACTCCCCCACCTCCGAGGTCGGCAAGATCACCAAGTCGACCCCGATGGGCTCGCTCGACGCGCCCTTCAACCCGGTGTCGCTGGCCATCGGCGCGGAGGCCTCCTTCGTGGCGCGGACGGTGGACTCCGACCGCAAGCACCTCACCGAGGTGCTGCGCGCGGCCGCCGACCACCAGGGCACGGCGCTCGTGGAGATCTACCAGAACTGCAACATCTTCAACGACGGCGCCTTCGAGGTCCTCAAGGACCGGGAGCAGGCGCAGGAGGCCGTGATCCGGCTGGAGCAGGGGCAGCCGATCCGTTTCGGCGTCGACGACGCCAAGGGCGTCGTGCGCGACGCGGCCACCGGTGACCTGGAGGTCGTGACCGTGACGCCGGAGAACGCGTCGCGCGTCCTGGTCCACGACGCGTCCTCCGCGTCCCCGACCAACGCCTTCGCGCTCTCCCGCCTGGCCGACCCCGACACGCTGCACCGGACCCCCATCGGGGTCTTCCGCAACGTGAGCCGGCCCGTCTACGACACGCTCATGGCCGAGCAGCTGGAGACGGCCGTGGACCGCAGCGGCAAGGGCGACCTGAGCGCGCTGCTGAGCGGGAACGACACCTGGACCGTCGTCGGCTGAGCCCTCCCGCGTACCTGCCGGAGCCGTCCTGAGCCCGGACCTCTTCCCGAGGTCCGGGCTTCGGCGTGTGCGCGCGCACTGTCGACTCCTCCACCCCGGCCCGTCAGCAGCATTTCGCGCGGACGGTGATGACATCCGGCGCGTGCGGCGCTACGGTCTTCAGGTTGGCTTGAATATCACTGGAGGTCCCGTGAAGGCGGAGAACGACCAGCGCGCCGGTCTGTTCTACGGATTCGGCGCATACGGGATGTGGGGCGTCGTACCCCTCTTCTGGCCGCTCCTGCAGCCCTCCGGAGCCCTGGAGATCCTCGCCCACCGGATGGTGTGGTCCCTGGCCGTCGTCGGCCTGGCGCTGCTCGTCCTGCGCCGCTGGGGCTGGGTGAGCGAGCTGCTGCGCCGGCCGCGCAAGCTCGCGCTCACCGGGCTGGCCGCCGCCCTGATCACCGTGAACTGGGGCGTGTACATCTGGTCCGTCAACAACGGCGCGGTGGTCGAGGCGAGCCTCGGATACTTCATCAACCCCCTGGTCAGCATCGCCCTCGGCGTTCTCCTCCTCGGCGAGCGGCTGCGCCGCGCGCAGTGGGCGGCGGTCGGCATCGGCGTCGCCGCCGTGCTGGTCCTCGCCGTCGGGTACGGGCGGCCGCCGTGGATCTCGCTGGTACTGGCCTCCTCCTTCGCCACGTACGGGCTGATCAAGAAGAAGCTCGACATGGGCGGCCTGGAGTCGCTGGCAGCCGAGACCGTGCTGCTGTTCCTGCCCGCCCTCGGCTACCTGCTGTGGCTCGGTGCGCGGGGCCAGTCGACCTTCGCCGCCCAGGGGCTCGGGCACTCCGCGCTGCTGGCCTCGACCGGGCTGGTCACCGCGATCCCGCTGGTCTGCTTCGGCGCGGCCGCGATCCGGGTGCCGCTGTCCACCCTCGGGCTGCTCCAGTACACGGCACCGGTCTTCCAGTTCGGGCTCGGCGTCCTGTACTTCCACGAGGCCATGCCGCCCGCCCGCTGGGCCGGCTTCTCCCTGGTCTGGGCGGCCCTCTCGATCCTCACCTGGGAAGCCCTGCGCACCGCCCGCCGCACCCGCGCCCTGCGCCTCGGCTCCCTCCCGCCGGGCGTCCCGCACCGCGCCGCCGTCGCCACGACGCCCGTCCAGGCTCCGGCGCGCGAGCCCGTATAGCCCGGTCACGAAGGCGCGCACTCTCGCATCCTCGATCCCCGCCCCGGAGCCCCGGAGCGGGGATCGTCCGGTTTCCGAACCAACCTGACCGGATTGTGTTCTTGACGGGCAGTCACACTCTCACCCAACATCAGGCTCGCACTGACGCACGACGCACTGCCGTACCCACGCAGTAGCGCCGGCGCACAGGCACGCTCACCCGCGCCACCCGCACGTTCCGCACACATCCCCAGTACGGAATCCCGGAGCCCCCACATGAGCCTGTCCGTTTCCCGGCGCCTGGCCGCCGTGACCGCCCTCGCGGTCGCCGGCCTCTTCGCCGCCACCGCCCCCGCCGCGCTCGCCTCGCCGACCACGGTCGACGCGGCGCCGACGCCGCCCGACATCCCGGTCGCCAACGTCAAGGCGCACCTGACGCAGCTGCAGTCCATAGCCACCGCCAACGGCGGCAACCGCGCGCACGGCAGGGCCGGCTACAAGGCCTCGATCGACTACGTGAAGGCCAAGCTGGACGCGGCCGGCTTCACGACCACCCTGCAGACCTTCACCTCCAGCGGCGCGACCGGCTACAACCTGATCGCCGACTGGCCGGGCGGCGACCCGAACTCGGTCCTGATGTCCGGATCGCACCTGGACTCGGTGACCGCGGGCCCCGGCATCAACGACAACGGTTCCGGCTCGGCCGCCATCCTGGAGACGGCGCTCGCCGTCTCCCGCGCCCAGCTGCAGCCGACCAAGCACCTGCGCTTCGGCTGGTGGGGCGCGGAAGAGCTGGGCATGATCGGCTCGAAGTACTACGTGAACAACCTGCCGGCCGCCGAGAAGTCGAAGATCTCCGGCTACCTGAACTTCGACATGATCGGCTCGCCGAACCCGGGCTACTTCGTCTACGACGACGACCCGACGATCGAGCAGACCTTCAAGAACTACTACGCGGGCATCGGCGTCTCCACCGAGATCGAGACCGAGGGCGACGGCCGCTCCGACCACGCGCCGTTCAAGAACGCGGGCATCCCCGTCGGCGGGCTGTTCTCCGGCGCCGACTACACCAAGACGGCGGCCCAGGCGCAGAAGTGGGGCGGCACCTCCGGTCAGGCCTTCGACCGCTGCTACCACTCCTCCTGCGACACCACGGCGAACATCAACGACACCGCCCTGGACCGCAACTCCGACGCCATCGCCTACGCGATCTGGAACCTGGGGGCGGCCACGCCGGTCCCGCCGGGGCCGTCCTTCGAGAACACCGCGGACGTGAACATCCCGGACTCCCCGGCGGCCGCGGTGAACTCGCCGATCACGGTCTCGGGCGTCACGGGCAACGCCCCGGCCACCACCAAGGTCGACGTGAACATCGTCCACACCTACATCGGTGACCTGGTGGTCGACCTCGTCGCTCCCGACGGCACCCTGTACAACCTGCACAACCGCACCGGCGGCAGCGCGGACAACATCGTCAAGTCCGTCACGGTCAACGCCTCCTCCGAGGTCGCCAACGGCGTGTGGAAGCTCCAGGTCAAGGACGTGGCCGCGCAGGACGTCGGCTACATCAACAGCTGGAAGATCACCTTCTGATCCGGCAGGCCCCCGGGGCTCCGGCGAGATCCGGACCGGATCGCGCCGGAGCCCCCGGCCGTTACCGGATCGCGCCGGAGCCCGGGCCGTACTACGCGTCCTGCGCGCCGCCCCGCAGCGAGGCCGGCAGGGTCTCCTGGATCCGGGCGCGCAGCTCCTCCGCGACCGCCTCGACATCGGCGCGCCCCAGCTTCGCGGCCTCCACCAGATCGCCGAGCTCCTCCGGCGACGGCAGCTGCCTGGCCCCGGCGACGCGCAGGTACGAGCGGGTCGCGGCGGCGGCGTAGAACTCGTTCATCGGCGATTCCAGCGCCGGGCACACCGCGAGCGTGTGCAGGAACGCGGCGGCCCGCCACGCGGTGTCCGGGGCGGGCTGCTCGGGCACCAGCACGAGGTCGTTCTGGTGCCGGGCCACGGCGGCGGCCACGCCGGAGGGGTCCCACACGGCGGGATCGGACGGGAGGTGGTGGGCCAGAGCGGTCCAGGCCCACTCCATGGTGATCTTCAATGCCCGAACCGCTCCTGGAAGTAGCCCCAGTGGTCGGCGAACTCCTCGATCCCCGACAGGAAGTTCTTCCGGTCTTCGTCGAGCTCGCGTTCCGTGACTTCGGTGATCAGCGCGGTGACCGTCGTCCCCAGCGCCGCCGCGCGTGCCTTGAGGCGTTCGTGGAACTCTTCTTCCAGGCGGATGGTGACGTGTCTCGACATGCTTTTCACGGTACAGCGGGCTTGCTGTACACAGGGCCGGAACGAGGCAAGGGTGGGCGGGGACACAGTGTCCCCGCCCACCCCCGCACGTCGTGCGACTACTTGTTCGCGTCGGCGGCCTTGACGAGCGCGTCCTTGGTGACGGCACCGACGTAGACCTTGCCGTCGTCCGTGATCAGCGCGTTGACCACGCGGGTCTTGAAGATCCGGCCCTCGCCGAACTTCCCGGAGACCTTGTCCCCGAGGGCGTCGAGGAACTGCCCGGCCTCCTTGGGAGCCTTCTCGCCCTTCGTCGCGCCCTCCAGGTCCTTCAGGGCGGTGGCCGAGCCGGTCTCGATCCGGGCGATCGACGTCCAGCCCTCGCCGAGCACCTTCATGTCGCCCTTGTCGGCCCCGCCGGTGAGGCCGCCGAGGCCCGGGATGGACTCCAGGGCGCCCAGGCCCCCGTTCTTGTCGCCCTTGCCGTGGTCGCGGCCGCCCTCGTTCACCTTGGCGTCCTTGGGCGGGGTGAAGGCGAAGGTGTCGGCGGCCGGCTTGGCGAAGTCCACCTTGGTGAAGCCGGCGTCCACGATCGGCTTGCCGCCGTCGGTGGACAGGAGCTGCACGCGCAGCGGCACGCCGTTCTTGGCGTCCACCGCGATCTTCACCGAGGCGACCGTGGAACCGGACGCCTTCGGCTTCAGGACCAGCTGGTACGCGTCGCGCCCGGCCACCTGGGCCGTGTCGCCGACGCTGACGTCCGTGGTCGGTCCGGCGGCCTTCAGGAGCTCCTGGGCGATCTCCTGCGGAGTGGCGGCGAGCCGGTCGCCGGTCCCCCGCTCCGCGCTCTTGCCGCCCTTGTCCTCGCCGGCCGGAGCCTTCTCGTGGAAGGCCTCCTTGGACTTGGAGTCGTATCCCCAGACTTCGTCGCCGTTGTGGACGAGGCTGTACTCGTCCTTGCCGTCGACGAAGGTGAGCCTCTGCCGGTCCGGGCCGTCGGCGGCCACCCGGAAGGTGTGGGTGCCGCTCGCCAGCTGCGCGAGCTTGTCCTCGGGGTCGGCGGAGCCTCCCGTGACCCCGCCGCCGCCGAGCAGGCCGGATGCCAGCGACGGCAGGCCGAGGTCCGTGCTGATCTTGGCGCTGCCGGACAGCTGCTGTACGTCCGAGGCGGCGATCTTCTCGATGAGCTGCTGGGCCGTCACCTGCGGCAGGTCCGGCCCGCCGGAGTTCGCGAAGGCCGGGACCATCGCGATCGTGCCGGCGACCACACCGAACACCGCGACCGGTACGGCGTACCGAGCGGCCTTGCGCGTCCTTGAGTTCGTTGCCATGTCTGTCTGCCCTGCCTCTGTGTGTACGGCGGCGACCTACCCGTCTTGCGTGTACACGTCCACCCCGCGCCGCCACTCTCACCCGATCTGGTGGGGATGTGCCTCTATCTGACCAAAGCCGAGGGGGTGGGGGCGTCAGCCCCCGGAGCCAACTGCGCGTACGCCCCAGGGATGACAAGGGGCGGGCCCGCCTCCCCCTACCCGTAGGGGACGGCGGGCCCGTGCCCCTGTCTTCGGCGAGAACCGCGCCGCGTCAGCCCGCGCGGTGGACCACCGCGTCGCACAGCTCCACCAGCGCCGACTTCGCGAAGCATTCCGGCAGCGGGGCCAGCGTGGCCCGCGCCTCCTCCGCGTAGCGGACGGTGTCCCGGCGCGCCTGCTCCAGGGCGGGGTGGGCCCGCAGCCGCGTCAGCGCCTCGGCGTGGCGGACGTCGTCCGTCAGATCGCCGTCCAGGAGGCGTACGAGGTCCAGGTCGTCCGGGTTGCCGCCCTGGGCGGCCATCTCGCGCAGCCGCAGCACGGGCAGTGTCGGGATGCCCTCGCGCAGGTCGGTGCCCGGGGTCTTGCCGGACTCGTGCGCGTCGGAGGCGATGTCGAGGACGTCGTCGGCGAGCTGGAAGGCGGTGCCGAGCCGCTCGCCGTACTGGGTCAGGATGTCGACGACGGACTCGTCGGCTCCGGACATCAGCGCGCCGAAGCGGCCCGAGACCGCGATCAGCGAACCGGTCTTGCCCGCGATGACGTCGAGGTAGTGCTCGACGGGGTCGCGGCCGTCGCGCGGGCCGGCCGTCTCCAGGATCTGGCCGGTCACCAGCCGCTCGAAGGCCTCGGCCTGGATGCGTACGGCCTCGGGTCCGAGGTCGGCCAGGATGTGCGAGGCGCGGGCGAACAGGAAGTCACCCGTCAAGACGGCCACGGAGTTGCCCCAGCGGGCGTTCGCACTGTCCACGCCTCGGCGTACGTCCGCCTCGTCCATGACGTCGTCGTGGTAGAGCGTCGCCAGGTGGGTGAGCTCCACGACGACGGCGGAGGGCACGATCCCGGGCGCGTAGGGATCGCCGAAACGGGAGGCGAGCATCACCAGGAGCGGCCGGAACCGCTTGCCTCCGGCGCGCACCAGATGCTGCGCTGCCTCGGTGATGAAGGGGACTTCGCTCTTGGTGGCTTCCAGCAGACCCGCCTCGACGGCGGCCAGTCCGGCCTGGACATCGGTCTCAAGAGCCTGGTCCCGCACGCTCAGTCCGAACGGCCCGACGACGGTCACGAGGGGTACTCCTGTCTGCTGACGATCACGTTGACGATCACATGGATTGTCGATGTGTCGCTGCCATCACTCAAGCCAGCGTATCGGTTCCCTTTTCGATCACCCAGGGCGGCTGTCCGGTCACCACTCGAGCAGTGCCCGATCCGCACCGGTATGTTCTTGAGGAGCCGAAACAACCGGAGAATACGTTTTGTCCAGAACTGTGACCGATAGAGACGAACCCTCGGACCCCGAGTCGGACCAGCCGCCGCCCGCCGACGACCACGCCTTCTTCGGACACCCCCGGGGCCTCGCCACGCTGTCCGGGCTGGAGGTCTGGGAGCGCTTCTCGTTCCTCGGCATGCAGGCCATCCTCGTCCTCTACTTCGCGGACTCGGTGGCCAACGGCGGTCTGGGGATGAACCCGGGCACCGCAGCCTCGGTCTCAGCGGCCTACGGGACCATGGTCTACCTCGTCTCCGTCGCCGGCGGCTGGCTCGCCGACCGGATCCTCGGTTCGTACCGCGCCGTGCTGTGGGGCGGAATCCTGATCGCCTGCGGCCACTACGCCATGGCCGTGCCCACGGCCGCCATGACCTGGGTGGGCCTCGGCCTGATCAGCGCAGGCACCGGCCTGCTCAAGCCGAACGTGGCCAGCATGGTCGGCAAGCTCTACACCACGGCCGACCAGCGGCGCGACGCCGGCTTCGCCCTCTATTACATGGCCATCAACATCGGCGCCTTCGCCGGCCCGCTGATCACCGCGTGGCTCGGTGAGCACAACGGCTGGCACTGGGGCTTCTCGGCCGCCGCCATCGGCATGACCGCGGGCCTGATCCAGTACGTCGCGGGGCGCCGCCACCTGGCCGGACGGAAGCATTCCGCCGAGTTCGCGCTCCCGCCCGAGGCGATGCGCTCCGCAGTGACGAAGATCATCGGCGGAATTCTGGCCTTCGCCGCGCTCGCCACCCTTCTGGCGGTACAGGGCTGGCTGACGATGGACCGGTTCGTGGACCTGCTCACCCTGGCCTCGGTGATCGCGCCGGTCGTCTACTTCGCGGTCATGTTCCGCAGCTCCAGGGTGACGGACGAGGAGCGGGGGCGCCTGCGCCCGTACGTGGTGCTCTTCCTGGCCTCGGTCGCCTTCAACTTCATCCTCTTCCAGGCGTACTCGACGATGATGCTGCTCGCCTCGACGAACGCCCGCACCGAGATCCTCGGCTTCGCCTTCCCGGCCGGCTGGTACGCCTCCGCGCTCGGCGCCTTCGAGGTGCTCCTGGCCCCGGTCGTCGCCGCGCTGTGGGTCCGGATGGGCAGCCGCCAGCCGCACGCCTCCAACAAGATCGCCATCGGGGTGATCCTCGGCGGCCTGTCGTTCCTGCTGATGGTCATCCCCACCTCGGGGCACAGCGGGGACGCCTACGAGATGGCCGCCTGGTGGATCATCGGCTCGTACCTGCTGCTCGGGCTCGGCGACATCCTGCTGGAGACCTCCGGCATGTCGGCCACCACGAAGCTCGCCCCCAAGGCGTTCGGCAGCCAGACCATGGCGCTGTGGTTCCTCTCGCTGGCGATGGCCAACGGCATCCAGGCCCAGGTCGTCAAGGTCTACGGCGAGGTCTCCAACCCCGTCTACTTCGGCGTCAACGGTGCCATCGCCGTCGCGGCGGGCCTGGCCGTGATCGCGCTCGCGCCGTGGCTCAAGCGCACGATGCACCCCGTCCACTGACCGTCCGCCGAGGTGATTGGTGGTCAACCCCCGATGATCATCCGTACCGATTTCCCCTACGAGACCACCCGCGAGGACGTCCGGATCCCGGTGCCCGCAGGCACCTCGGGCCCGGCCACCGAGCTGTACGCGCGCGTCTGGCGTCCGGTGACGGACGAGCCCGTCCCGGCACTGCTGGAGTACATCCCGTACCGGCTGACCGACTGGACGGCGCCGCGCGACTGGCAGCGCCACCCCTGGTACGCGGGCCACGGCTACGCCTCCGTACGGGTCGACGTGCGCGGCCACGGCTGCAGCGGCGGCGAACCGGGCGACGAGTACGACGCCCGGGAACTCGCCGACGGCGTCGCGGTGGTGGAGTGGCTGGCCGCCCAGCCCTGGTGCACGGGATCCGTGGGCATGTTCGGGATCTCCTGGGGCGGCTTCAACAGCCTGCAGATCGCGGCGCTCGCCCCGGAGCCGCTCAAGGCGGTCGTCACCGTCTGCTCCACGGACGACCGCTTCGACAACGACGTGCACTACATGGGCGGCTCGCTGCTCGCCGTCGACATGCACGCCTGGGCGGCGACCATGCTGGCGTTCTCCTCCCGTCCGCCGGACCCGCTCTACGCGGGCGAGGGCTGGCGCGAGCAGTGGCTCTCGCGCCTCGGCGCGGTCGAACCCCTCGTCCACACCTGGCTCTCCCACCAGACCCGCGACGCGTACTGGCGCCACGGCTCCGTGTGCGAGGACTACGGGGCGATCCGTGCGGCGGTGCTCGCCGTGGGCGGCTGGCACGACCCGTACCGGGACACCGTGCTGCGGCTGGTCTCCGCCCTGCCCGCCGACCGGGTGCGCGGGCTGATCGGCCCCTGGTCTCACCAGTACCCCGACCGGGGGCTGCCCCCGGGGCCCGCGATCGGCTTCCTCCAGGAGACCCTGCGCTGGTGGGACCACTGGCTCAAGGGCGCCGACAACGGCGTGATGGGCGAGCCGGCGCTGCGGTCGTGGATCTCCGAGTCCCACCCGCCCGCGACGACCTACGAGACCCTGCCGGGCCGGTGGGTCGGTGACCCGTCCTGGCCCTCCCCCCACGTCGACCCGGTCACGTACGCCTTCCAGGGAGCCCCGGTGATCGTGGCGTCCCCGCAGCACACGGGCATGGACGCGGGCCGCTTCTTCCCCTTCGGCAACGACGCCGACCTGCCGCCCGACCAGCGGGAGGAGGACGCGAAGTCGGCGTGCTTCGAGTTCCCGGTGGCCGGGGGCTCCGGGCCGGTGGAGATCCTGGGCCGGCCGGTCGTGAGGCTGCGCCTGCGGATGGACGTGCCGTACGGGCAGGTCGTCGCACGGCTGTGCGACGTGGCTCCCGACGGGTCCTCCACGCTGGTCACGCGGGGGGTGCTGAACCTGTCCGCGCGGCAGGGGCGGGACAAGGCGGTGCCGTGGCCCGTCGGCTCGTACGAGGACGTGCACTTCGAACTGAACGGCATCGGGCACTCCTTCCCGCCCGGGCACCGGATCCGCCTCGCCCTCTCGTCCGCCTACTGGCCGTGGATCTGGCCGCGGGCCGGCTCGGAGCGGGGCTGGACCGTGGACCCGGCGGGCAGCGCCGTGGAGCTCCCGGTCCGCGATCCGTCCGCCGGCGGGGAGCCGGTCCTCTTCGAGGCCCCCGAGCAGGCGCAGCCGCTGGGCGTCGCCTTCCCGGCCACGCTGGACGCGCCCCGGCCGGAACGGCTCGTCGTACGGGACGTCGCGCGGGGCGTGTGGCGGCTGGAGGTCGACCCGCGGTACGGCGGGACGCGGGTGTATCCGGACGGGCTGGAGTTCAGCGAGGACGCGCTGGAGGTGTACGAGATCCAGGAGGCGGACCCGCTGTCGGCCCGCACCCACTCGACGTGGACGGTGCGGCTGCACCGGCCGGAGCTGGGGTGGGACGTGTCGGTGGAGACGCGGTCGGAGATCTCGTGTGACGAGGGGGGCTTCTCGACGTCGAACGAGGTGGTCTGCCGGGAAGGGGACGAGGTGGTGTTCCACCGCACGTGGGAGCGGCGGCTCCCCCGTGCGGCGGTCTGACGTGCCGGGGCCCCGCCCCCGGCGGGGCCCCAACGGACCTTCCGGTCAGAGACGGCCTAGGCGAAGAGGCGTTCCAGGACCACCGCGATCCCGTCCGACTCGTTCGAGAGGGTGACCTCGTCGGCCACGGCCATCAGTTCGCGGTGGGCGTCGGCCATCGCGACCCCGTACGCCGACCACGCGAACATCGGGATGTCGTTCGGCATGTCGCCGAAGGCGATCGTCGACGACGCGGTGACGTCCAGGAGTTCGGCCGCCACCGCCAGGCCGCTCGCCTTGTCGATGCCCGGCGGCTGCAGTTCGACCGTGTGCTCCCCGGCCATCGTCACGTTGACCAGGTCGCCGACCACCGCCCGTGCCACCTCCGTCAGTTCGTCGTCGGACAGCCTCGGGTGCTGGAGCAGCACCTTGTTGATCGGGGCGGCCCACAGCCCGGCCCGCGAGGCCACCCGCACCGTCGGCAGGTGCGGATGCCACATCCGGTAGCCCGGCCCTATCAGCATCTCCGCGTCGAGGCCCTCCTGGTTGACCGCCGCGAAGACCTCGCCGACCTCCGCTTCGATCTTCCCGAGGGCGACTTCGGCCAGCTCCCGGTCCATGGCCACCGAGTGCAGCAGCAGCCCGGCCGCCGCGTCGTAGACCTGCGCTCCCTGCCCGCACACCGCGAGGCCGTTGTAGCCGAGGCCGTCCAGGACGTGGCGGACCTGCGGGACGGGGCGGCCTGTCACGATGATGTGCCGGGCGCCGGCCGCGCGGGCGGCCCGGAGCGCCGATCGGGAGCGGGCCGAGACGGTGTCTCCGGCGCGCAGCAGAGTCCCGTCCAGGTCAGTGGCGATCAAGGCATAGGGGAGGGCGGAAGTCACGCGCTCAAGGATACGGACCCGTGCGGACAAGTCCTACAAATAGTGCCCGAATCCGGCCTCCCGCACGCCCCACCAGCCCCGTAACGTGTCAACCAGCCCCCGGGACACCCCCGGACCGCGTCGAAAGTGAGGCAGCACCCCATGCCCCAGCAGAGCCCCCTCGATGTTCCCGAGGGCGACCCGTTCGGGCCGCACAACCTCCCCTACGGCGTGTTCTCCACCGCCGGGGAGGACCGGCGCAGGATCGGCGTCCGCATCGGCGGACACGTGCTCGACGCCGGGGCGGCCGCCGCCGCGCTCGGGTCCCCGTACACCGGACTGCTCGGACAGTCCACGCTCAACCCCCTGCTCGCCGCGGGCCGCACGGCCTGGCGCGACGTGCGCCGCGCGCTGACCGCCTGGGTCACCGACCCCGGCCACCGCCCCGCCGTCGAGCCGCACCTGCTGCCGCTGGACGAGGTTGTGCTGCACCTCCCCTACGAGGTCGCCGACTACGTCGACTTCTACGCGAGCGAGCACCACGCCACCAACGTGGGGAAGATCTTCCGCCCGGACGGGGACGCCCTGACCCCCAACTGGAAGCACCTGCCCATCGGGTACCACGGCCGGTCGGGAACGATCGTCGTCTCGGGCACGGACGTCGTACGGCCCTCGGGCCAGCGCAAGGCGCCCACCGACCCGGCGCCCGTCTTCGGGCCGTCCGTCAAGCTCGACATCGAGGCCGAGGTCGGCTTCGTCGTCGGCACCCCCTCCGAGATGGGCCGCCCGGTGGCCCTGGGCGACTTCGAGGACCACGTCTTCGGCCTGTTCCTGCTCAACGACTGGTCCGCGCGCGACATCCAGGCCTGGGAGTACGTGCCGCTCGGCCCCTTCCTCGGCAAGTCCTTCGCCACCTCCGTCTCCGCCTGGGTCACCCCGCTGGAGGCCCTGGACGGCGCCCGGGTCGCCCCGCCCGCCCGCGACTTCCCGCTCCTGCCCTACCTCGACGACGCCGCCGCCGACCGCCCCGGCGGCTTCGACCTGCACATCAGCGTCTCCATCAACGGGCAGGAGGTGGCCCGCCCGCCCTTCGCGTCGATGTACTGGACCGCCGCCCAGCAGCTCGCCCACATGACCGTCAACGGCGCCTCCCTGCGCACCGGCGACGTGTACGGCTCGGGCACCGTCAGCGGACCGGACGCCGACCAGCGCGGCTCGCTGCTGGAGCTCACCTGGAACGGCCGCGACGCCATCGAACTCGCCGACGGCAAGCGCACCTTCCTCGAGGACGGGGACACCGTGACCCTCACCGCCTGGGCGCCGGGCACCGACGGCACCCGCGTGGGTCTCGGCGAGGTCGTCGGCCGGATCGTGGGAACCCGGTAGTCCACGCCTCGGGACGACCGATGACGGCGGGGTGGCGGATCTTGTCCGCACCCCGCCGTTCTCGCAGGTCACGGAGGTACGCCGCCGCGCGCGGGTGGCGCAACACTGCGGCAACACCACCGGCCCGGCCCCCTCGGTATGTTCCCTGCCATGCCAGCCGAACGCACCCGCGAACACACCGTCCCGGTCGCCGCCGCGCGCCGGCGACGGCTGCGCGCGGACCAGGCACGGCAGCTCGCCGACCTGCTGCGCCACCAGATCCTGGCGGGCGGCTACCCCAGCGGCGTCCTCCCCCTGGAGGACGCCCTCGCCGCCGACTACGGCGCCGGCCGCAACACCGTCCGCCAGGCCCTCGACCTGCTGCGCGGCGAACAGCTCGTCGAACGACGGCCGGGCGTGGGCACCGTCATCGTCTGCGCCAAGTACCGGCATGGGCTCGACCGGCTCCAGGGCCTGGCCGAGACCCTCCACGGACACGGCCGGGTCACCAATGAGGTCCGCACCGTCGGCCCCGTCCGCGCCCCCGCCCCCGTCGCCGGCCGGCTGCGGCTCCCCGAGCACGCCGAGGTGCTCTACATCGAGCGGCTGCGGCTGCTCGACGGGCTGCCGCTCTCGCTCGACCTCACGTACGTCCCCCTGGACGTCGGCGAGGGCCTGCTCGGCTGCGATCTGGAGAACACCGACGTCTTCCGGCTGCTGGAGTCCCTGACCGGGCAGCCGCTGGGCCACGCCGAGATCACCCTGGAGGCCGTCAACGCCGACGCGCACTCCGCCGCCGTCCTGCAGGCCCCGCGCGGGGCCGCCGTCCTGATGCTGGAACGCCTCACCCACCTGGGCGACGGCCGGCCAGTGGACCTGGAGTTCATCCGCTTCCGCGGCGACCGGATCACCATGAGCGGCCTGCTCCACCGCGCCGCGTAGATCCCCGCCCCCGCCTCCGTCCCGCACCCTCCCGGTCCTCCCGACCCCTTTCCTGGAGACAGCCATGCCTCTGGTCCCCCAGCGCGGCGACGTGCCCGTGACCATCGACGAGTCCCTGTGCATCGACGGCTGCACCCTCTGCGTCGACATGTGTCCGCTCGACTCGCTCGCGATCCGCGAGGACAACGGCAAGGCCTACATGCACGTGGACGAGTGCTGGTACTGCGGCCCGTGCGCCGCCCGCTGTCCCACCGGCGCGGTGACCGTCAACATGCCCTACCTGCTGCGGTGAAAGGCCCACTCGCCATGCGTACGAGAGCTCTCGCGCCCGCCCTCCTCCTGCTCCTGCCCCTGGCCGCCGCGTGCGGCGGCGCCTCGGGAGCGGACGGCGGCCCCAAGACCGTGACCGTGACCGTCGGTTACCAGTCCAAGACCATCAACACCGTCACCGCCGGCACGCTCCTGCGCTCCCTCGGCTACTTCGAGGAAGAACTCGCCGCGCGCGGCGGGAAGGACGGCGTCACCTACAAGGTCGAATGGCAGGACTACGCCACGGGCGCCCCGATCACCGCCCAGATGGCGGCCGGGAAGATCGACATCGGCTCGATGGGCGACTTCCCGCTGCTGATCAACGCGGCGCGCGGCAAGGAACTGGGGCAGCCCACCCACCTCGTCTCCGTCACCGGATACAACCTGCGCGGCGGTCTCAACACCGTGGTCACCGCGCCCGGTTCGAAGCTGGAGTCCCTCGCCGACCTGCGCGGAAAGAAGGTGTCGACCTCGGTCGGCTCGGCGGCCGACGGGACCCTGGTACGGGCCCTGCGGCGCGCCGGGATCGACCCCTCGACGGGCATCGAGAAGCTCAACCAGCAGCCCAGCGTGGGCGCGTCCGCACTCCAGGCGGGCAGCGTCGACGCCCTGTCGCAGTTCGTCGCCTGGCCGGGCCAACTGGCCTACGAGGGGCGGGCGAAGGCCCTGTACGACGGCGCCGAACTGGACCTGCCGACCTTCCACGGGGTCACGGTCCGTGAGAAGTTCGCCCGCGACCGGGTGGGTTCGGGCGTGCTGGACGACTTCCTGCGGGCCCAGCTGAAGGCGACCGAGTACCTGCGCACGCAGCCGGTCGCGGCCGCCGAGTCGGTGGCGAAGGAGACCGGCCTGCCGGCTGAGGTCGTCTACCTCTACAACGGCGCGAACGGCATCGCGACCTTCGATCCGGCGCTGCGCCCCGAGCTGCTTGCGGCGCTGAAGGAGGACGTCCCCGTACTCGAGGAGGCGAAGCTCGTGGGTCCCGTGGACGTGGACGCATTCGTCGACCCGGCGCCGCTCGCCCGCGCCACCGCGGGCACCCAGCCCTATCCGGCGGCCGCCCCGGCGCGTCCGGAGCTGTGGCTGAAGGGGCAGCCGGCCACCCGCGCCTTCGACTCACCCGCCGCCCTCCTCAAGGCCCTCAAGGGCGCGGACGTGCGGGCGGCGTACGTCCCGGACGCGGTGACGGGCACCCTCTGGTTCGCGGACAAGGCGGTCTGGGTGGCGGAGGGCTCCGAGCTGCGCGCGTTCGTCACCCCGTCGGGCGCCACGTCGTACGTCGCCCGCCACCAGGGGTCCGGGGCGCGGATCGTGAGCTTCGCCGAAGCCGGGGGCATCGCGTCATGACGGCCGGCCGCCGCCTCCTGAGGGTGGCTTCGCTCGGCGCGGCCCTGCTCGGGTGGCAACTCCTGACGTCGCTCGACGTCAACCTGTGGCTGCGCTTCGAGCAGTTCCCGACCGTGGTCGAGGTGGCGTCGACCTTCGCGGACCGGGTGACGATCGGCCCGTACTGGCAGGATCTCGGCTCCAGCCTGCGGCGCATCGTGACGGGCTTCGCGCTGGCGGCCGTACTGGGGGTGGCGGCGGGCACGGCGATCGCCCGCTCCCGGCTCGCGGCGGACCTGCTGGGCCCCCTCTTCGAAGTACTGCGCCCCGTCCCGGCGATCGCGCTCGTCCCCGTCGCCATCCTGCTCTTCCCCTCCAACGAGCAGGGGATCGTCTTCATCACCTGCTCGGCGGCCTTCTTCCCGGTGCTGGTGTCGACCCGGCACGCGGTGTCCGCGCTGTCCCCCGTGTGGGAGGAGGCCGTCCTGACGATGGGCGGCGGCCGCCCCCGCGTCCTGCTGTCGGTGGTCCTCCCGGGTGCGCTGCCGGGCATCTTCGGCGGGCTCTCCGTGGGCATCGGGGTGTCGTGGATCTGTGTGATCTCCGCCGAGATGATCTCCGGCGAGTACGGGGTCGGCTACCGCACCTGGCAGGACTACACGGTCGTGGACTACCCCGGCGTCTTCGTCGGCATGGCCACGATCGGCGCGCTGGGCTGGCTCACGTCCACAGCGGTGGAACGCACGGGCAGCCGCCTCACCCACTGGCTCCCCACCCGCAGCCCCCGCCGGACATCCACTCCAGCCCCCTCCGCGCCGGCCGAATCCAGCCCCGCCGGCGTTTGAGGCCCACCGCAGCGACCACAGGAGGGACCATGTCCGCACCCACGGCCACGGCCACCACGACCCCCGCCCGGCCCCCCGGCGCGACCCTCCGGCTGACCGGCACCCGCCTCGGTCACCACCCCGCCTCCACCCCCGTCCTCGACGGTCTCCACCTGAGCGTCGGCGCGGGCGAAGTCCTCACCGTCGTCGGCCCCTCCGGCTGCGGAAAGTCGACCCTGCTCCGCACCCTCGCCGGTCTGCTGCCCCCGCTCGCCGGCACCGTCGAGCAGGACGGCCGCCCCGTCACCCGCCCCGACGCCGACCGGGCCCTGGTCTTCCAGGACGACGCCCTCCTGCCCTGGCGCACCGTCCGCGCCAACGTCGAGCTGCCCCTCGCCATCCGCGGGACCCCCCGCGCCGAGCGCCGCCGCACCGCCGGGGACTGGCTCGCCCGCGTAGGGCTGGCCGATCACGCCCACAAACACCCGCACCAGCTCAGCGGCGGCCAGCGCCAGCGCGTGCAGCTCGCCCGCGCCCTCGCGTCCGCGCCCCGCGCCGTCCTCATGGACGAGCCCTTCGGCGCGCTCGACGCCCAGACCCGCTCCGAGATGCAGGACCTGCTCGTCACCGTCCTCGCCGGGACCGGCGCGACCGTCGTCTTCGTCACCCACGACGTGGACGAGGCCCTCTTCCTGGGCGACCGCGTCGCGCTCCTCGCCACCGGCGAGGTGATCGACGTACCCCACCCCCGCTCTCGCACCGCCGACCGCTCCGCCCTGCGCGGACGCGTCATCGACTCCCTCTGAAAGGCCGCCCCATGGACATCCCCGCGATCGCCGACGCCGAGGAACTGGCCTGCGACGTCCTCGTCATCGGGGGCGGCACCGCCGGCACGATGGCGGCGCTGACCGCCGCCGAGCGCGGTGCGCGGGTCCTGCTCCTGGAGAAGGCGCACGTACGCCATTCCGGGGCCCTCGCCATGGGCATGGACGGGGTCAACAACGCCGTCGTTCCGGGCCGGGCCGAGCCCGACGACTACGTCGCCGAGATCACCCGCGCCAACGACGGCATCGTCGACCAGTCCACGGTCCGCCAGACGGCGACCCGCGGTTTCGCGATGGTGCGGCGCCTGGAGTCGTACGGGGTGAAGTTCGAGAAGGACGAGCACGGCGAGTACGCGGTGCGCCAGGTCCACCGTTCGGGCTCGTACGTACTGCCCATGCCCGAGGGCAAGGACGTCAAGAAGGTCCTCTACCGGCAGCTGCGCCGCCGCGAGATGCGCGAGCTGATCCGGATCGAGAACCGGGTGATGCCGGTCCGCGTCCTGACGTCCCCCGAGGACGGCCGGGCGATCGGCGCGGCCGCCTTCAACACCCGCACCGGTGCCTTCGTGACCGTCCGCGCCGGAGCCGTCGTCCTCGCGACCGGCCCCTGTGGGCGCCTCGGACTGCCCGCCTCCGGGTACCTCTACGGGACGTACGAGAACCCCACCAACGCGGGCGACGGCTACGCGATGGCCTACCACGCGGGCGCCGCGCTCACCGGCATCGAGTGCTTCCAGATCAACCCGTTGATCAAGGACTACAACGGCCCGGCGTGCGCGTACGTCGCGAACCCCTTCGGCGGCTACCAGGTCAACCGGCACGGCGAGCGCTTCGTGGACTCCGACTACTGGTCGGGGCAGATGATGTCCGAGTTCGCCGCCGAACTCGCCTCCGACCGGGGCCCGGTGTACCTCAAGCTCAGCCACCTCCCCGAGGAGTCCGTCTCCGCCCTCGAATCGATCCTGCACACCACCGAACGGCCGACGCGCGGCACCTTCCACGCGAACCGGGGCCACGACTACCGCACCCACGACATCGAGATGCACATCTCGGAGATCGGGCTGTGCGGCGGCCACTCGGCCTCCGGCGTGCGGGTCGACGACCACGCCCGCACCACCGTTCCCCGACTGTACGCGGCCGGCGACCTGGCCTCCGTACCGCACAACTACATGATCGGCGCCTTCGTCTTCGGCGACCTGGCGGGCGAGGACGCCTCGCGGTACCGGCCGTACGAGGGCGACCTGCCGTCCGAGCAGCTCGCCGCCGCCCACGAGCTGATCTACCGGCCACTGCGCCATCCCGCCGGCCCGCCGCAGCCGCAGGTCGAGTACAAGCTGCGGCGCTTCGTGAACGACTACGTGGCCCCGCCCAAGACGGGCGCGAAGCTGTCGCTCGCCGTGGAGGCCTTCACCCGCATGGAGACCGAGATCTCGGAGATGGGCGGGCACACCCCCCACGAGCTGATGCGCTGCGCGGAGGTCTCCTTCATCCGGGACTGCGCGGAGATGGCGGCGCGCGCCTCCCTCGCCCGGACGGAGTCCCGCTGGGGGCTGTACCACGAGCGCCTCGACCACCCGGAGCGCGATGACGCGGGCTGGCTGCACCACCTGGACCTGCGCAAATCCGATTCCGGGGCGATGGAGTTCACGGCGCGGCCGGTGGACCCGTACCTGGTGCCCGTCCCCGAGTTCACCCCGACGGGTGGTCCGAGCGTCCCCCTGGGCGAGGTCGAGCTGGTGGGCGTGGCCCTGGCGGGCGGGGGCCGGGCGCCGGCGTCCGCGGCCGGACGGAGCACCGGATCGGCGCCGGGATCGCCCCGGATCCTGGAACTGCTCTCGCTCGCCGAGGAGGCCCCGGCCCTCGACGCGCTGCGGCCCTACCTCGAAGACCCCGACCCGGCCGTCCGCGCCACCGCGGTCGCGGTGATCGGCGAAACCGTCCCGGCGGGGGCGGGTCCCGCCATCGGGGCGCGCCTGGGCGACCGCGACCCGGCCGTCCGCGCGGCCGCGGCGGCCTCGCTGCGCGAGCTGCTGGAGGTCCTCGCGCCCGAACCGGAACTGGGCGCGGCCCTGCGGGCGGGGCTCGCGGTGGCGGACGCGGCGGTGCGATCGGCGGCGCTCGAAGCCCTGCGGGTCCTGCGGCTCGGGGACCGCGACCTGTACGCGCGGGCCCTGCGCGACGGGGACGTGGACGTCCGGATCCAGGCGGTCCGGGCGCTGCTGTCGGTGGACGCGGCGGCTCCGCTGGCGGCGGCCTCGGCGGACGGCTCCCGGGAGGTCCGGGTGGCGGTCGCCAAGGCCCTGGGCACCCTTCGGGCCGCCGCGCCGCTCGCTCCGCTCCTCACCGACGCCGACCCGCTGGTCCGGGCCGCGGCCCTGACCGCCGCCGCCTCCACGGGCGGCCACTCGGCGGCGGCGGTGGCCGCGCTGGCCGATCCGGCGTGGCAGGTCCGCGCGGGGGCGGCGGCCGCGCTGGCCGCGGCCGGGGCGGGCGCCGCCGTGCCGGCGCTGTCGCGTGCCCTGGCCGACCCGAACGCGGACGTTCGCAAGGCGGCGGTCCTGTCCCTGCGGTCCCACCGCCCGGACCCGGCGGCCGCCGCGGCCCTGACCACGGCCACGTCCGACCCGGACGCGGACGTCCGCGCGTACGCCTCCCGTCCCTAGTCCTGGGGCCGCGGGCCGCGGGCCGCGGGCCCGCCCGGAACCACCCGTCCGGCCCGAACCGGTCGCGCCGGGACCCCGTTCGGAGGCGCGCCGCGTGCAACCCCGCCACCGCGCCGGGATGGTGAACGAAAGCCCCCGAACGGCAGGAGCCCATATGTCCCTCCGCACCCGCAAGGCCTTCCTGACCTGCGCGGCCGCCGTGTCGGTCGGCCTGGCCACCGTCGCACCCGCCCACGGGGTCGACGGGCCCGCGCCCGACCCGACCGACCGGCAGGCCATGAACGACATGGCGACGGCGATCCGGGTGACGGCCAAGTACGCGGACGAGCGGGCGGCCCTGAAGGACGGGTACGTCCTGAAGGGCCAGTGCATGAACAACCCGTTCGGGGCGGGCGCCATGGGCTTCCACTACGTGAAGGAGGCCTACTGGGGTTCGAAGGACCCGAGCAGGCCGACCGCGCTCCTGTACAGCGCGTCGAAGGACAGGAGCGGCCGCCGCAAGCTGCAGGCCGTGGAATGGATGTCCACCGACCGCGACCAGGACCTGAAGACCACCGACGACCGGCCGAGCATGTTCGGGCTGCCGTTCGACGGGCCCATGCCCGGCCACTGGGCCGGCATGCCCAAGCACTACGACCTCCACCTGTGGGCTTACGAGAAGAACCCGGCGGGCCGCTTCCACAATTGGAACCCCGCCCTGACCTGCCCCGTGTCCGCCACCCCGGCTCCCGCCCCGCACGCCCATCCGTGAGAGCGGCCTCCCGGGACTCCCCGGCGCGACGCTGAACCCCGCACGGCACGGGGCCCGGCCCCCCGAAGGGAGCCGGGCCCCGACGCGTACGGGAATCCCGTCAGCGCACGAACGTGCTCGCCTGTCCCGCCAGTTCCAGGAAGTACTGCGGGGCCACACCCAGGACCAGGGTGACCGCGACGCCCACCGCGATCGTCGTCATCGTCAGTGGGGAGGGGACGGCCACGGTCGGGCCGTCCGCCTTCGGCTCGCTGAAGAACATCAGGACGATCACCCGGATGTAGAAGAACGCGGCGATCGCGGACGAGATGACACCGACCACGACCAGCGCTCCCGCGCCGCCTTCCGCCGCCGCCTTGAACACGGCGAACTTGCCCGCGAAGCCCGATGTCAGCGGGATGCCGGCGAAGGCGAGCAGGAAGACCGCGAAGACCGCCGCCGTCAGCGGTGAACGGCGGCCCAGCCCGGCCCACTTGGACAGGTGCGTCGCCTCGCCGCCCGCGTCGCGGACGAGGGTGACGACCGCGAACGCGCCGATCGTCACGAAGGAGTACGCGCCCAGGTAGAAGAGGACGGCCTGGACGCCCTGCGCCGACGTGGCGATGACACCGGCCAGGATGAAGCCGGCGTGCGCGATGGAGGAGTAGGCGAGGAGCCGCTTGACGTCGGTCTGGGTCACGGCGATCACCGCGCCCGCGAGCATCGTGACGATCGCGATGCCCCACATCACCGGCCGCCAGTCCCAGCGCAGGCCCGGCAGGACCACGTAGAGCAGGCGGAGCAGGGCGCCGAAGGCGGCGACCTTGGTCGCCGCCGCCATGAACCCGGTGACGGGGGTCGGGGCGCCCTGGTAGACGTCCGGGGTCCACATGTGGAAGGGGACCGCGCCGACCTTGAAGAGCAGGCCCGCCAGGATGAGCGCGCCGCCGATCAGCAGCAGCGCGTCGTTGCCCATGGTGTCGGCGAGCGCCGGATCGACGTTCGCCACGGTGCCGTCGACGACCTCCGCGATGACCGCGTACGAGACGGAGCCCGCGTAGCCGTACAGGAGCGCGATGCCGAAGAGGAGGAAGGCGGAGGAGAACGCGCCGAGCAGGAAGTACTTGACGGCGGCCTCCTGCGACATCAGCCGCTGGCGGCGGGCGACGGCGCAGAGCAGGTACAGCGGGAGGGAGAAGACCTCCAGGGCCACGAACAGCGTCAGCAGGTCGTTGGCCGCGGGGAAGATCAGCATCCCGGCGATCGCGAAGAGGGCGAGCGGGAAGACCTCGGTGGTGGTGAAGCCCGCCTTGACGGCTTCCTTCTCGCTCTCGCTGCCCGGTACGGACGCCGCCTGCGCGGCGAACGAGTCCACCCGGTTGCCGTGGGCGGCCGGGTCCAGGCGCCGCTCGGCGAAGGTGAAGACCGCGACGATCGAGGCCAGCAGGATGGTGCCCTGCAGGAAGAGCGCCGGGCCGTCGACGGCCACGGCTCCCATGGCCGCGATGTGCGCCTTGGTGCTGCCGTACCCGCCGGCGGCGAGCCCGACGACCGCCGCGAAGGCCGAGGCCAGCGCGGCGACCGCCAGGAACACCTGGGCGTAGTAACGGGCCTTGCGCGGTACGAAGGCCTCGACGAGGACTCCGACGACCGCCGCTCCCAGCACGATGAGCGTGGGCGAGAGCTGGGCGTACTCGATGTGCGGCGCCGGGATTTTGTCGATCGGCGCCGCCGCCGCCAGTGTCGGCAGCAGGTTCTGGGCAGCAGTCACGGTGCTCACTTCGCCGCCTCCCCGTTCTTGGCGTGCTCGGCCTCGACGGCGACGTCGGGCTTCGGATCCGTCTGCTTCACGTCCGACATGGTGTACTCCACCGCCGGGTTGACGATCTCGGTCAGCGGCTTCGGGTAGACGCCCAGCCCGATCAGCAGGACGATCAGCGGGGCGACGACCAGGACCTCCCGCAGGTCCAGGTCCCGCAGGGTGCGGACCTCCTCCTTCAGCGGGCCCGTCATGGTGCGCTGGTAGAGGACCAGCGTGTAGAGGGCGGCCAGCACGATGCCGAGGGTCGCGACGATGCCCGCGACCGGGTACCGGGCGAAGGTGCCGACCAGGACCAGGAACTCGCTGACGAACGGTGCGAGGCCCGGTAGCGACAGCGTGGCGAGGCCGCCGATCAGGAACGTGCCGGCCAGGACCGGGGCCACCTTCTGCACGCCGCCGAAGTCGGCGATGAGCCGCGAGCCGCGCCGCGAGATCAGGAAGCCGGCGACCAGCATGAGCGCCGCCGTGGAGAGCCCGTGGTTGACCATGTACAGCGTCGCGCCCGACTGGCCCTGGGAGGTCATCGCGAAGATGCCCAGGACGATGAAGCCGAAGTGCGAGATCGAGGCGTAGGCGACCAGCCGCTTGATGTCCCGCTGCCCGACCGCGACCAGCGCGCCGTAGACGATGCTGATCAGGGCCAGGACGATGATCACCGGTGTGGCCCACTTGCTGGCCTCGGGGAAGAGGCCGAGGCAGAAGCGGAGCATCGCGAAGGTGCCGACCTTGTCGACGACCGCGGTGATCAGGACGGCGACCGGCGCGGTGGCCTCTCCCATCGCGTTCGGCAGCCAGGTGTGCAGCGGCCACAGCGGGGCCTTCACCGCGAAGGCGAAGAAGAAGCCGAGGAAGAGCATCCGCTCGGTGTTGGTCGCCATGTCGAGCGTGCCCGCGGCGCGGGCGGCGGTGATCTCCTGGAGCGAGAAGTTCCCGGCGACGACGTACAGCCCGATGACGGCGGCCAGCATGATGAGGCCGCCGACCAGGTTGTAGAGGAGGAACTTGACCGCCGCGTACGAGCGCTGCGCGGCCGCGTTCTCATCGGACCCGGAGTGCGCCCGGTCCCCGAAGCCGCCGATGAGGAAGTACATCGGGATGAGCATGGCTTCGAAGAAGATGTAGAAGAGGAAGACGTCGGTGGCCTCGAAGGAGATGACCACCATCGCCTCGACCAGCAGGATCAGGGCGAAGAAGCCCTGGGTCGGCCGCCAGCGGGACGAGTGCGTCTCCAGGGGGTCGGCGTCGTGCCAGCCGGCGCCGATGACGAAGGGGATCAGCAGCGCGGTGAGCGCGATGAGCGCCACCCCGATGCCGTCGACGCCCAGTTCGTAGCGGACCCCGAAGTCGGGGATCCAGGCGTGGGACTCGGTGAGCTGGTAGCGGTCGCCACCGGGCTCGAAGCGGACGGCGACGAGCACGGCCAGGGCCAGGGTCGCCAGCGAGAAGAACAGGGCGAGCCATTTGGCCGCGGTCCGGCGGGAAGCCGGGACGGCCGCCGTCAGGATCGCGCCGACCGCGGGGACCGCGGCCGTCACCGTCAGAAGCGGGAAACTCATCTCACACCGCCCTCATCAGCAGGGTCGCGGCGATCAGGATCGCGGCGCCCCCGAACATCGAGACCGCGTAGCTGCGGGCGTAGCCGTTCTGCAGCTTGCGCAGCCGGCCCGAGAGGCCGCCGACTCCGGCGGCCGTCCCGTTGACCACTCCGTCGACCAGGCTGTGGTCGACGTAGACGAGGGAGCGGGTCAGGTGCTCCCCGCCGCGCACGAGGACGACGTGGTTGAAGTCGTCCTGGTACAGGTCCCGTCGGGCCGCCCGGGTCAGGAGCGCGCCGCGCGGGGCGGTGACCGGGACGGGCCTGCGGCCGTACATCGCCCAGGCCATGGCGACGCCGACGACCAGGGCCACCATGGTGGCCAGGGTCACCGTCAGGGCGCTGACCGGCGGGTGGCCGTGCTCGTACCCGGTGACGGGCTCCAGCCACTTCACGAACCGGTCGCCGATCGCGAAGTACCCTCCGGCGAAGACCGACCCGAACGCCAGGATGATCATCGGGATGGTCATCGACTTCGGGGATTCGTGCGGGTGGGGGAGCTCTCCGGGGTGCGCGTCGGCGCCGGGCTCGACACCGGGGGCCGTGGCCGGGTCCGGGGCGGGCTGCCAGCGCTTCTCGCCGAAGAAGGTGAGGAGCATGACGCGGGTCATGTAGAACGCCGTGATCGCGGCGCCCAGCAGGGTCACTGCGCCGAGGATCCAGCCTTCCGTGCCGCCCTTCGCGAAGGCCGCCTCGATGATGCGGTCCTTGGAGAAGAAGCCCGACAGGCCCGGGAAGCCGATGATGGCGAGGTAGCCGAGGCCGAAGGTGACGAAGGTGACCGGCATGTACCTGCGCAGGCCGCCGTACTTGCGCATGTCCACCTCGTCGTTCATCCCGTGCATCACGGAACCGGCGCCGAGGAAGAGGCCCGCCTTGAAGAAGCCGTGCGTCACCAGGTGCATGATCGCGAAGACGTAGCCGATCGGCCCGAGGCCGGCGGCCAGGATCATGTATCCGATCTGCGACATCGTGGAGCCCGCCAGGGCCTTCTTGATGTCGTCCTTCGCGCAACCGACGATCGCACCGAAGAGGAGCGTGACCGCGCCGACCACGACGACCGCGGTCTGCGCGTCCGGAGCCCCGTTGAAGATGGCGCCCGAGCGGACGATCAGGTACACGCCGGCGGTCACCATCGTCGCCGCGTGGATGAGGGCCGAGACCGGGGTCGGGCCCTCCATCGCGTCGCCGAGCCAGGACTGCAGCGGGACCTGGGCCGACTTGCCGCAGGCCGCGAGCAGCAGCATCAGGGCGATCGCGGTCAGTTTGCCCTCGCCCGCCTCGGACACCGAGCCCAGCACGGGCCCGAAGGCGAAGGTGCCGAAGGTGGTGAACATCAGCATGATGGCGATCGAAAGGCCCATGTCGCCGACCCGGTTGACCAGGAAGGCCTTCTTCGCGGCGGTGGCCGCGCTGGGCTTGTGCTGCCAGAAGCCGATGAGGAGGTACGAGGCGAGGCCCACGCCCTCCCAGCCGACGTACAGCAGGAGGTAGTTGTCGGCGATGACCAGGAGCAGCATCGCGGCGAGGAAGAGGTTGAGGTATCCGAAGAAGCGGCGGCGGCGCTCGTCGTGCTCCATGTACCCGATCGAGTACACGTGGATGAGCGTGCCCACCCCTGTGATGAGCAGGACGAAGGTCATCGACAGCTGGTCGAGCTGGAAGCCGACGTCGGCCTGGAAGCTTTCGACCGAGATCCAGCTGAACAGCCGCTGGTTCATGGTGCGGTCCTCGGCCCCGCGGCCGAGCATGTCGGCGAAGAGGGCCACGCCGATCCCGAAGGAGACGGCGGCGAGCAGGGTGCCGAGCCAGTGGCCGGCCTTGTCGAGGCGGCGGCCGCCGCAGAGCAGCACCGCCGCTCCGAGCAGGGGCGCTGCTACCAGCAGCGCGATCATGTTCTCCACAGCGACCCCTTACAGCTTCATCAGGCTGGCGTCGTCGACCGAGGCCGAGTGGCGGGTACGGAACAGCGACACGATGATCGCGAGGCCCACCACGACCTCGGCGGCGGCGACGACCATCGTGAAGAACGCGATGATCTGGCCGTCGAGGTTGCCGTGCATCCGGGAGAAGGTCACGAAGGCGAGGTTGCAGGCGTTGAGCATGAGCTCGACGCACATGAACAGCACGATCGCGTTCTTCCGGATGAGTACTCCGGTCGCCCCGATGGTGAACAGCAGCGCGGACAGGTACAGGTAGTTGACCGGGTTCACTTCGAGGCCTCCTCACGGCCGAGCCGCTCGGACGACCGCTGCTCCAGTGCCTTCAGGTCTTCCAGCGCCTCGCTGGACACGTCCCTGATCTGGCCGCGGGCGCGCAGCGTCTGGTTGACGGTGAGCTCCGAGGGGGTGCCGTCCGGCAGCAGGCCCGCGACGTCCACGGCGTTGTGCCGGGCGTAGACGCCGGGTGCGGGCAGCGGCGGGAGCTGTACGCCCTCGCGTACGCGGCGCTCGGCGAGCTCGCGCTGGGTGGCGGCGCGCTCGGTGCGCTCGCGGTGGGTGAGCACCATCGCGCCGACGGCCGCCGTGATCAGCAGGGCGCCGGTGACCTCGAAGGCGAACACGTACTTGGTGAAGATGAGCGTGGCCAGGCCTTCGACGTGCCCGCCGGAGTTGATCCGGCCCAGTCCGTTGAAGTGGGAGAGCCGGGCGTGGCCGATTCCGGCGATCAGCAGGACGCCGAAGCCCAGTGCGCACAGGGCGGCCAGCCAGCGCTGTCCCTTGATGGTCTCGGTCAGGGAGTCCGCGGCGGTGACGCCGACGAGCATGACGACGAAGAGGAACAGCATCATGATCGCGCCGGTGTAGACGATGACCTGGACGACGCCGAGGAAGTACGCCCCGTTGGCGAGGTAGAAGACCGCCAGGATGATCATCGTCCCGGCCAGGCTCAGGGCGCTGTGCACGGCCTTCTTCATCAGGATCGTGGCGAGCGCGCCGATGACGGCGACCGTGGCGAGGACCCAGAACTGCACTGCCTCACCGGTGGAGGTGGCCGAGGCGGCCGCGGCGATGGCGCTCACGCCCCCACCCCCTCGCCGCGGGCGGAAGCTCCCGCTGCCCCGGCTTCGGCGGAACCGGCGCCCTCGCCCTTCGACACGGCGACCTGGCGGACCGTGCCGGGAGCCGCCCCGGTCACCAGCCCGCGGTAGTAGTCGGTGTCGTCGGTGCCGGGGAAGATCGAGTGCGGAGCCTCGACCATCCCCTCGGTCAGCCCGGCGAGTAGCTGCTCCTTGGTGTAGATGAGCGATTCGCGGCTCGAGTCGGCCAGTTCGAACTCGTTCGTCATGGTCAGGGCCCTGGTCGGGCACGCCTCGACGCACAGCCCGCACAGGATGCAGCGGGTGTAGTTGATCTGGTAGACCCGGCCGTAGCGCTCACCCGGGGAGTAGCGCTCCTCCTCGGTGTTGTCCGCGCCCTCGACGTAGATCGCGTCGGCGGGACAGGCCCAGGCGCACAGCTCGCACCCGATGCACTTCTCCAGACCGTCGGGGTGCCGGTTGAGCTGGTGCCTCCCGTGGAAGCGCGGAGCGGTGGTCTTCGGCTGCTCCGGGTACTGCTCGGTGAGGCGCTTCTTGAACATGGCCTTGAAGGTCACGCCGAAGCCGGCCACCGGGTTCTGCCACTGCTCGCCCTGGTCGGCGTCAGACTTGTCAGACATTCTCAGCACCCTCCTCTCGGTCACTGTCAGTATTCGCCGCGCCACTGACAATGAGCTCCCGCTCACTGCGGGGCCGCCTGCGCGGTACGGGTGCCAGGTGCTGGCCGGGCTTGGGCGGTACGGGGAACCCGCCCGCAAGCGGGTCGAAGGGCGCCCCGGCCGCAGCCTGTTCGGCGTCCGCGAGGGCCGCCTTCTCCTTCTTGTCGCGGAAGAGGTCCGCGACGAAGGACAGCAGCAGGACCGCGATGACCCCGCCGCCGACGTAGAGCACGATCTGGGTGAAGTCGTAGTTCTCGTTGCGCAGCGCCCGGACGGTGGCGACCAGCATCAGCCACACCACGGAGACCGGGATCAGCACCTTCCAGCCGAGCTTCATCAGCTGGTCGTAGCGCACGCGCGGGAGCGTGCCGCGCAGCCAGATGAAGAAGAACAGCAGCAGCTGGACCTTGAGGACGAACCAGAGCATCGGCCACCAGCCGTGGTTGGCGCCCTCCCAGTACGTGGAGATCGGCGCCGGGGCCCGCCAGCCGCCCAGGAACAGGGTGACCGAGACCGCCGAGACGGTGACCATGTTGACGTACTCGGCCAGCATGAACAGCGCGAACTTGATGGAGGAGTACTCGGTGTTGAAGCCGCCGACGAGGTCGCCCTCGGACTCCGGCATGTCGAAGGGGGCGCGGTTCGTCTCGCCGACCATCGTGATGACGTAGATGATGAAGGAGACCGGCAGCAGGATGATGTACCAGCGGTCCGCCTGGGCTTCGACGATCGCCGAGGTCGACATGGACCCGGAGTAGAGGAAGACCGAGGCGAAGGCCGCGCCCATCGCGATCTCGTAGGAGATCATCTGGGCGCAGGAGCGAAGGCCGCCGAGGAGCGGGTACGTCGAGCCCGAGGACCAGCCCGCCAGGACGATGCCGTAGATGCCGACCGAGGCCACGGCGAGGACGTAGAGCATCGCGATCGGCAGGTCGGTCAGCTGCATCGTGGTGCGCTGGCCGAAGATGGAGACCTCGTCGCCGGGGGGGCCGAAGGGGATCACCGCGATGGCCATGAAGGCCGGGACCGCCGCGATGATCGGGGCGAGGACGTAGACGACCTTGTCCGCCCGCTTGACGATGAGGTCTTCCTTCAGCATGAGCTTCACGCCGTCGGCGAGCGACTGGAGCATGCCCCAGGGGCCGTGCCGGTTGGGGCCGATGCGCAGCTGCATCCAGGCGACGACCTTGCGCTCCCACACGATGGAGAAGAGCACGGTCACCATCAGGAAGGCGAAGCAGAACACCGCCTTGACGACGACGAGCCACCAGACGTCCTCGCCGAACAGGGAGAGGTCTTCGGCAGCGATCTGAACGGTGTTCACGCGCCCACCTCCGCAGTGGCGTCGCTGGTGTCGGCGGGGGTGGCCGGGCCGATGCGGACCAGGGCCCCCGGTCGGGCGCCGGTGTCGGCGAGGACTCCGGAGCCGGTGGAGTTCATCGGGAGCCAGACCACCCGGTCGGGCATCTCGGTGATGCGCAGCGGCAGTTCCACGGAGCCGGCCGGGCCGGTCACCGCGAGCACGTCGCCGTTCTTGACGCCCGTCTCGGCGGCCGTGGCGGCCGACAGGCGGGCGGCGGCCTCGTGCCGGGTACCGGCAAGGGCGTCGTCGCCGTCCTGGAGGCGGCCCTGGTCGAGGAGGAGCCGGTGGCCCGCGAGGACCGCCTCGCCCGCTCCGGGCCGGGGCAGCGGCGCGGTGTCCGCGGACTGTTCGGCGGCGCGCTCCCCGGCCCACTGGCCGAGCCGGTCGAGCTCCCGGCGTACGGCGTGTACGTCGGGCAGGGCGATCGGCCGGTCGGCCGCGTCGGCCAGCATGTGCAGCACGCGGGAGTCGGCGGGGGCGAGCCGGCGGGTCATCTGCTCGGGCTTGAGCGCGGCCTCGAACGGCCTGACCCTGCCCTCCCAGTTGATGAACGCCCCCGGCTTCTCGGCGACGGCCGCGACGGGCAGGACCACGTCCGCGTGGTCGGTGACCTCGCTGGGCCGCAGTTCCAGGGAGACCACGAAGGCCTCCTGGAGCGCGATACGGGCGCGGGCCGGGTCGGGCAGGTCGGCGAGTTCGACGCCCGCGACGAGCAGGGCGGACAGTTCGCGTCCGGCGGCGGCGTCGAGGATCTGGCCGGTGTCGCGGCCGTAGCGGTGCGGCAGCTCGTCCAGGCCCCACGCGGCGGCGACCTCGTCGCGGGCGCGCGGGTCGGTGGCGGGGCGGGCGCCCGGCAGCAGGGACGGCAGCGCGCCCGCCTCGACGGCGGCCCGCTCGCCGGCCCGGCGCGGGATCCACACCAGCCGGGCGCCGGTCGCGGCGGCGGCCCGTACGGCGGCGGTCAGCGCGCCGGGGACCCCCGCGAGGCGCTCTCCGACGACGATGACCGCGCCGGGCAGGCGCAGCGCCTCGGCGGCTTCCGCGCCGCCCTCCTCCAGGCCGGTCCGCGAGGCCAGCGCGTCGAGCCACTCGGGCTCCGTACCGGGGGCGGCGGCCAGCAGGGTGCCGCCCGCCTTCTCCAGGCCGCGCGTGGCGAAGGGGGCGAGGGCGAAGGTCCGCTGCTTGTGCTTGCGGTGGGCCTTGCGCAGACGCAGGAAGACGCCGGGGGCCTCCTCCTCGGCCTCGATGCCGACGAGGAGGACGGCCGGGGCCGCTTCAAGGGAACTGTTGGTGACCCCCCTGGCCCCACCGTCGAGGTCCTTGCCGGTGCCGGCCACCGAGGACGCCAGGAACTCGGCCTCCTCGGCGCTGTGCACCCGGGCCCGGAAGTCGATGTCGTTGGTGTCGAGCACCACCCGGGCGAACTTGGAGTAGGCGTAGGCGTCCTCGACGGTGAGGCGGCCGCCGGTCAGCACTCCCGCCCGGCCGCGCGCGCCGGCCAGCCCGTTCGCCGCGGCCTCCAGCGCCTCGGGCCAGCTCGCCGGGGCGAGGACCCCGTCGGTGCCGCGCACCAGCGGGGTGGTCAGCCGGTCGGGGCGCTGCGCGTAGCGGAACCCGAAGCGGCCCTTGTCGCAGATCCACTCCTCGTTGACCTCGGGGTCATCGGCGGCCATGCGGCGCAGCACCTTGCCGCGGCGGTGGTCGGTCCGGGTCGCGCAGCCGCCCGCGCAGTGCTCGCACACGCTCGGGGAGGAGACGAGGTCGAAGGGGCGGGAGCGGAAGCGGTAGGCCGCCGAGGTGAGGGCGCCGACCGGGCAGATCTGGATGGTGTTGCCCGAGAAGTACGACTCGAAGGGGTCGCCCTCGCCGATGCCGACCTGCTGGAGCGCTCCGCGCTCCAGGAGCTCGATCATCGGGTCGCCCGCCACCTGGGTGGAGAAGCGGGTGCAGCGCGCGCACAGCACGCACCGCTCGCGGTCCAGCAGCACCTGGGTGGAGATCGGGACCGGCTTCTCGTAGGTGCGCTTCCTGCCCTCGAAGCGGGAGTCGGCCTGCCCGTGCGACATGGCCTGGTTCTGCAGGGGGCACTCGCCGCCCTTGTCGCAGACCGGGCAGTCGAGCGGGTGGTTGATGAGCAGCAGCTCCATCACGCCGCGCTGGGACTTCTCGGCGACGGGCGAGGTCAGCTGCGTCTTGACGACCATGCCGTCGGTGCAGGTGATGGTGCAGGAGGCCATCGGCTTGCGCTGGCCCTCGACCTCGACGATGCACTGGCGGCAGGCGCCGACCGGGTCGAGGAGGGGGTGGTCGCAGAACCGGGGGATCTCGATGCCGATCTGTTCGGCGGCCCGGATGACCAGGGTGCCCTTGGGCACGGACAGTTCGATGCCGTCGATGGTCAGGGAGACCGTGTTCTCGGGCGGCACCGCTGCCTCGCCGCCGCCGGCGGGGGCGTTTGTGGTGACGGTCATGCGTTCACCTCGGAGTTCTTCTTGGGACCGTCAGCCCAGAGGGTCGACTTCTTGGGGTCGAAGGGGCAGCCCTTGCCCGTGATGTGCTGCTCGTACTCCTCGCGGAAGTACTTGAGCGAGGAGAAGATGGGGCTGGCGGCGCCGTCGCCGAGCGCGCAGAACGACTTGCCGTTGATGTTGTCGGCGATGTCGTTGAGCTTGTCGAGGTCGGACATGACGCCCTTGCCGGCCTCGATGTCGCGCAGGAGCTGCACCAGCCAGTAGGTGCCTTCGCGGCACGGCGTGCACTTGCCGCAGGACTCGTGGGCGTAGAACTCGGTCCAGCGGGTCACCGCCCGCACCACGCAGGTCGTCTCGTCGAAGCACTGCAGTGCCTTGGTGCCCAGCATGGATCCGGCCGCGCCCACGCCCTCGTAGTCCAGCGGGACGTCGAGGTGCTCGTCCGTGAACATGGGCGTGGAGGAGCCGCCCGGGGTCCAGAACTTCAGCCGGTGCCCGGGCCGCATGCCGCCGCTCATGTCGAGCAGCTGGCGCAGGGTGATGCCGAGCGGGGCCTCGTACTGGCCGGGGCCGACGACGTGGCCGGAGAGCGAGTACAGCGTGAAGCCGGGGGACTTCTCGGTCCCCATCGCCTTGAACCAGTCCTTGCCCTTGTTCAGGATCGCGGGAACCGAGGCGATGGACTCCACGTTGTTCACGACGGTGGGGCAGGCGTAGAGCCCCTCGACGGCGGGGAAGGGGGGACGCAGCCGGGGCTGGCCGCGCCGGCCTTCGAGGGAGTCCAGGAGGGCCGTTTCCTCGCCGCAGATGTACGCGCCCGCCCCCGCGTGCACGGTGATGTCGAGGTCGAGTCCGCTCCCCATGACGTCCTTGCCGAGGTAGCCGGCCTCGTACGCTTCGCGCACCGCCTCGTGCAGGCGCCGCAGTACGGGCACGACCTCGCCGCGCAGGTAGATGAAGGCGTGCTCCGACCGGATCGCGTAGCAGGCGATGATCATTCCCTCGATGAGGGAGTGCGGGTTCGCGAAGAGGAGGGGGATGTCCTTGCAGGTTCCCGGCTCGGACTCGTCCGCGTTCACGACGAGGTAGTGGGGCTTTCCGTCGCCCTGCGGGATGAACTGCCACTTCATCCCGGTGGGGAAGCCGGCGCCGCCGCGTCCGCGCAGGCCCGAGTCCTTCACGTAGGCGATGAGGTCGTCCGGAGTCATGGCGAGCGCCTTGCGCAGGCCCTCGTAGCCCTCGTGGCGCCGGTAGGTCTCCAGCGTCCACGACCGCGGCTCGTCCCAGAACGCCGACAGCACGGGTGCCAGCAGCTTCTCCGGGCTGGTGCCGTTCTCGTGCATCTCAGCGGTCACCGTCATCACTCCCCCTCCTCGGTCGTGGGCTCGGCACGCGGGCGCACGACCTTGCCGAGCTGCGGGGACTCGCCGCGCGCGATGCGCAGGCCGATCAGCGAGGCGGGTCCCGCACCGCCGCTCGCCTCGACGGCGCCCGCGCGCTCGTCCGGGAAGCCGGCCAGGATCCGGGCGGTCTCCTTGTAGGTGCACAGCGGCGCGCCCCGGGTCGGTTCGACCGGGCGGCCGGCGAGCAGGTCGTCGACCATGGCCCTGGCGGACTCGGGGGTCTGGTTGTCGAAGAACTCCCAGTTGACCATCACCACCGGGGCGTAGTCGCAGGCCGCGTTGCACTCGATGTGCTCGAGGGTGACCTTGCCGTCGGGGGTGGTCTCGTTGTTGCCGACGCCGAGGTGTTCCTTGAGCTCGTCGAAGATGGCGTCGCCGCCCATGACCGCGCAGAGGGTGTTGGTGCAGACCCCGACCTGGTAGTCGCCGGAGGGCTTGCGCCGGTACATCGTGTAGAAGGTCGCCACCGCCGTGACCTCGGCGGTCGTCAGGCCCAGCACCTCGGCGCAGAACCGGATGCCGGTGCGCGAGACGTAGCCCTCCTCCGACTGGATGAGGTGGAGCAGCGGCAGCAGCGCGGAGCGGCTGTCGGGGTAGCGGGCGACGACCTCGGCGGCGTCGGCCGCCAGCCGCTCGCGCACCTCGGCCGGGTAGTCGGGGGCGGGCAGCTGGGGCATGCCCAGGCTGACATCGGAAGTCATCGGTCGACGCCTCCCATCACGGGGTCGATGGAGGCGACGGCGACGATGACGTCGGCGACCTGGCCGCCTTCGCACATCGCCGCCATGGCCTGCAGGTTGGTGAAGGACGGGTCGCGGAAGTGGACCCGGTAGGGGCGGGTGCCGCCGTCGGAGACGACGTGGACGCCGAGTTCGCCCTTGGGTGACTCGACAGCCGCGTAGGCCTGCCCGGCCGGCACGCGGAAGCCCTCGGTCACCAGCTTGAAGTGGTGGATGAGGGCCTCCATGGAGGTGCCCATGATGTTCCTGATGTGGTCGAGCGAGTTGCCGAGGCCGTCCGGGCCCATCGCGAGCTGCGCGGGCCAGGCGATCTTCTTGTCGGCGACCATGACCGGGCCCGGCTCCAGGCGGTCCAGGCACTGCTCGACGATGCGCAGGGACTGGCGCATCTCCTCCAGGCGGATCAGGAAGCGCCCGTAGGAGTCGCAGGACTCGGTGGTCGGCACGTCGAACTCGTAGTTCTCGTAGCCGCAGTACGGCTCGCTCTTGCGCAGGTCGTGCGGCAGGCCGGCGGAGCGCAGGACCGGGCCGGTGGCGCCGAGCGCCATGCAGCCGGTGAGGTCGAGGTAGCCGACGTCCTGCATGCGGGCCTTGAAGATGGGGTTGCCGGTGGCGAGCTTGTCGTACTCCGGCAGGTTCTTCTTCATGGTCTTGACGAACTCGCGGAGCTGGTCGACCGCGCCCGGGGGCAGGTCCTGCGCGAGGCCGCCGGGGCGGACGAACGCATGGTTCATGCGCAGTCCGGTGATGAGCTCGAAGACGTCGAGGATCAGCTCGCGGTCGCGGAACCCGTAGATCATGATCGTGGTCGCGCCGAGCTCCATGCCGCCGGTGGCGATGCACACCAGGTGGGAGGAGAGCCGGTTGAGCTCCATCAGCAGGACGCGGATGACGGTGGCGCGGTCCGGGATCTGATCGGTGATCCCGAGCAGCTTCTCGACGCCCAGGCAGTACGCCGTCTCGTTGAAGAACGGCGTCAGGTAGTCCATTCGCGTGACGAAGGTGGTGCCCTGCGTCCAGTTCCGGAATTCGAGGTTCTTCTCGATTCCGGTGTGGAGGTAGCCGATGCCGCAGCGGGCCTCGGTGACCGTCTCGCCGTCGATCTCCAGGATCAGGCGGAGCACTCCGTGGGTCGACGGGTGCTGCGGACCCATGTTGACCACGATGCGCTCGTCGTCCGCGCGGGCCGCGGACCGGACGACCTCGTCCCAGTCGCCGCCGGTGACGGTGTAGACGGTGCCCTCGGTGGTCTCGCGTGCCGTCGAAAGGGGCGTCCCGGAGGGGCTCGATGAGGGGCGGTGGCCGGGCGACGGGCGGGCATGGTTCGAAGTGGACATCAGCTGTACGACCTCCGCTGGTCAGGAGCCGGGATCTGGGCGCCCTTGTACTCGATGGGGATCCCGCCGAGCGGGTAGTCCTTGCGCTGCGGGAAGCCCTGCCAGTCGTCCGGCATCATGATCCGGGTGAGGGCCGGGTGCCCGTCGAAGACCAGGCCGAAGAAGTCGTACGTCTCGCGCTCGTGCCAGTCGTTGGTCGGGTAGACCGCGACGACCGAGGGCACGTGCGGGTCGGCGTCCGGGGCGGACACCTCCAGCCGCACGATCCGGCCGTGGGTGAGCGAGCGCAGGTGGTAGACGGCGTGCAGCTCGCGGCCCTTGTCGTTCGGGAAGTGCACGCCGCTGACGCCGGTGCAGAGCTCGAAGCGCAGGGCCGGGTCGTCACGCAGGGTCCTCGCCACGAGCAGCAGGTGCTCGCGGGCGATGTGGAGGGTCAGCTCGTCCCGGTCGACGACGACCTTCTCGATCGCGTTCTCCGGGAGCAGGTCCTGCTCCTCCAGGGCACCCTCCAGCTCGTCGACGACCTCGTCGAAGTACGAGCCGTAGGGGCGGGCGCTCGCGCCGGGCATGGCCACGGTGCGCACGAGGCCGCCGTAGCCGCTGGTGTCGCCGCCGCCCGCGGCGCCGAACATGCCCTTGCGGACGCCGATCACCTCGGGGCCGCCGGCGCCGCGGGGCGCCGGGACGTTCTCGCCATCGCTGGCGTGGGGGCCGTTCTCCACGGCCGGGTCGTCGCTCACCGCAGGAGCCCCTTCATCTCAATGGTGGGGAGCGCCTTGAGGGCCGCCTCCTCCGCCTCGCGGGCCGCCTCTTCCCGGTTCACGCCGAGCTTGGATCCCTGGATCTTCTGGTGGAGCTTGAGGATCGCGTCCAGCAGCATCTCGGGGCGGGGCGGGCAGCCGGGCAGGTAGATGTCCACCGGGACGATGTGGTCGACGCCCTGGACGATCGCGTAGTTGTTGAACATTCCGCCCGAAGAGGCGCAGACACCCATAGAGATGACCCACTTGGGAGCGGGCATCTGGTCGTACACCTGCCGCAGTACCGGCGCCATCTTCTGGCTGACCCGGCCCGCCACGATCATCAGGTCGGCCTGCCGCGGGGAGCCGCGGAAGACCTCCATGCCGAAGCGGGCCAGGTCGTACCGGCCCGCTCCGGTGGTCATCATCTCGATGGCGCAGCAGGCCAGGCCGAAGGTCGCGGGGAAGACGGATGACTTGCGCACCCATCCCGCGGCCTGTTCGACGGTGGTCAGCAGAAAGCCGCTCGGCAGCTTCTCTTCCAGTCCCATGGAAATTCAGCCCCTCAGTCCCATTCCAGGCCGCCGCGGCGCCACACGTAGGCGTAGGCGACGAAGACGGTGAGCACGAAGAGGAGCATCTCGACGAGCCCGAAGATCCCCAGCGAGTCGAAGGTGACCGCCCAGGGGTAGAGGAAGACAACCTCGATGTCGAAGACGATGAAGAGCATCGCCGTCAGGTAGTACTTGATGGGGAAACGGCCGCCGCCTGCCGGCACGGGAGTGGGCTCGATGCCGCACTCGTACGCCTCAAGTTTTGCCCGGTTGTACCGTTTTGGGCCGATCAGCGTGGCCATGACCACGGAGAAGATCGCAAACCCTGCGCCGAGGGCGCCGAGCACGAGGATGGGCGCGTACGCATTCACGCTCCTCGCTCCTTCCAGTCGTCCTTGACCGTTGGACCGCTGTGCCGGCGCCAAGCGCCCCGCCTCGCGAAGATCGCACTGTGATCGAGCTGATCGAGCACTTGCATGTGAGGCAGTTCACAAGCCGGACTGGTGCGCATCTTATGCCTGCTCGTCTGTGATCTGCGACACGGGTTGCAACAACGAGTTTGTGATCTCCACCACCTGACGAACGATCATGAAGTCCGATGAGTGGTGATCTTCATACGCGAAGCATCCACATGATCACCAAAGGTGACATCCACCTCTGTAGTCGCAGGTGGAAGGCCTGCCGCACTACCAATCATGGCCCTTGCACGCAAATTGGCGAACGCGGTGCGCGTGGTGATAAAGGGATCGGCGTCGCCCGGTCGGGGGATCTGCCGCATACGGGAGTGGACGCGTGCACGCGTTCACTAAGTCGGGGCGCGGGAGTCGGCGACCCGGGCGCGACCGGACGCGGACGGCGACGGACGGGGCGCGGACCGGCTCGGGCGGGGCGACGGACGGGGCGCGGACCGGGCGCGGACCGGGCGGCGGACGGGGCGCGGACCGGCGCCGAGCGCGCTCCGGCGCGGTGGCCGGTTCACGGCCGGTTCACGGTCGGGTCACAGCCGGGCCACAGTGTCCGCATCGCGTGACACTCCTGTGACCTGCGCCACTCCACATTCACGGCGGCGAAAGAGGGCTTGGCCATCTGCACGCGTGGATGGTAGGCCGTGGATCAATTCGGACTTATTTCAGAAAACCCATGATCACAGGCTTGTGACGGGGTGTCCGATTGGCCCGTTACGGCGTCAATAGGAAGTCCGACGCGCCCGGTTCGCACCCTTCGCGCACAACTGTGGCGCAGACCACGTTTCTTGAAGGGAACCCTGACGCCCTGATAGCGGTTGTACCCATGTCCCTCACCGCTCACATACCCAGCCACCGGAAGCCCCGCCGCAGCGCCTCGAAGCTCGCGGTCCGCGCCGGAGTTGCCGGTGGCGTCCTCAGCACCCTGGCCATGGCCGGCACGGCGAGCGCCACCCCCTCCGCCGAGCCCGCGCACGAGACCACTCTCGAAATGCCGGTCCTCGACCTGGACCTGAGCGCCGAGGTCTCCTCCGCGGTCACCAAGGCCGCCGAGAACACCCGCGCCGCCGCCGTCGAGGGCGAGCTCAACGCCCTCGAGGAGAGCGCCCGCACCGGCGCCGCCGCCGAGGCGAAGCAGGCCAAGGCCGACGCGCAGCAGAAGGCCGACGCCGAGCAGAAGGCGAAGGAGGAGGCGGACCGCAAGGCCGAGGCCGAGCGCGCCAGCCGCAGCTCCGCCCGTACCTCGCTCCAGGCCAAGTCGTCCTCCGGCGGGGGCTCCTCCTCGCAGGGCACGGGCACCGTCGCCGCCCCGGCGACCGGTTCCGCCGCCGCCGTCGTGAACTTCGCCCGCGCGCAGGTCGGCAAGGCCTACGTCATGGGTGGCACCGGCCCGTCCTCGTTCGACTGCTCGGGGCTCGTCCAGGCCGCCTACCGCGCCGCCGGCGTCTCCCTGCCGCGCATGTCGCAGGCCCAGTCCTCGGCGGGCACCTCGGTGTCCCTGAGCGCCCTCCAGCCGGGCGACATCCTGTACTGGGGCTCCAAGGGCAGCGCGTACCACGTCGCCGTCTACGTGGGCGGCGGCAAGTTCGTCGGCGCGCAGAACTCCGGCACGGGCATCGTCGAGCGCTCGCTGAGCTACGACAAGCCGACCGGCGCCGTCCGCGTCCTCTGATCCGTCCTCGGATCCGTCCCCCGGCGTCCCCGGTCCACCGGTTCGCCCGGGTTCCTCCGGTTCCCACCGGATGTGTTCCACGCGTCCCGGGCCGCTCCCGGTGACACGCGCGAGGCCGGTACTCCCCCGCACGGGGTCGAGTACCGGCCTTTCGCCGCGGCGGTGCCTCACGGGGCCGCCGAGCGGCGCCCGGGCGGCCTGCCGGCCCCTCAGGCGACCGCGGCCGCCAGTCTGAAGCGGGACTCGCGCTGCGCCTTGTACAGGGCCAGGGTCTGGGCGTGCTCCTCGACGAGCCGCTCCTGGTAGGCCTTCTCGACCGCCGCCCAGACGCCCACGAGGTTCACCTCCTGCTTGCAGGCGACATCGGCCTTGGCCGCGTTGACGGCCTTGGGGCCGCCCTGTTCGCCCTGCAGGCCGAGCTCCTCGATCACGTCGTACGGGGTCTTTATCCCGCTGTAGCCCGATCTGCCCATGCACGCCGACCACTTCTCCAGCACGGCGAGCACGCGCGAGTCGTTCTTGGACCGGTCGTGCGCCTGCGCCGCAAGCCCGAAGGCGAAGAGCAGGTCCACGCTGTCCTTCGTCGGCGCGTACAGCTTGCGGTAGGCCTCCCTCCCGCAACCGCCGGCCGGCACCTTCTGCCCGCCGGCCGTCAGGCCGCTGTCCACGGACGCGGCTTCCTCCTCGTTCATCGCGTCGGGCGCCCGCCCGCCCGGTGCGTCGCGCCGTTCGCCGTTCATGACGGCGTACGCGCTGTCGCTCAGCTCGGGGGCCGCCGGCTTGGCGGCGGGGCCCCCGCCCCCGGCCGGCTCGTACCCGTAGGCGGCGGCGTGGGCGAGGTCGGCCGCTCCGAAGAGGGTGCGGTGGCGGTCCTCGGGTCCGCGGCCGCCGCCGGGCTCAAACGACTTCACCCCCTCGTACGCGAACCCGTAGCGGGCCATGCACCGGGAGAGGAGGCGCTGCTGCACCTGCCCCATGCGGACCGACTCGGCCTCGGTGTCCGTGTACGCGTCCAGGGGCAGTGCCAGCGCGGCCGTCGGCGGATTGATCTCGACCGGGCCGAGCTTCGGCTCGGCGCCCGCCGCGCCCGCGCTGCTCACGCAGCCGGCCAGGAGCGCGGCCGCCGGCAGGGCGGTGAGGGCGGCGGTGCGGACTCGGGCGGCGTTGCGCATCGGGCGGAACTCCTTCGTCGGCGGCCGGGATCAGGGGTGGAGGGTGTACTTGGCCGAGCTGATCCGGTTCTTGAAGGTGGTGGAGGCGTTGCCCTCGTAGTTCGAGGGGATCTCCCCGACGCTGCCGCTCAGGTCCCTGTCCGTGGCGACCTTCCAGGCGTAGACGTCGCGGTTGCGGTAGGACTCGGTGTTGTCGTTCACGACCGCTCCGCTGCCGGCGCAGGAGCCGCGGAAGGTGTCGTCGGCGAAGTTGAGGTCGTTGGTGACCAGGTCGAAGACGCAACCGGTGCGGCCCGCGTAGTAGAAGAGCCCGAATTCCTGGTCCTCCAAATTTCCGTCCCTCGCCGAAGCGGCCGAGGGTCCGGCCGCACCCAGGAGGACCGCGCCGACGGTGAGGGTGGCGGCGGCGCCGGCCGCCAGCTGGAGAAGCGCCTTCTTCATCGCGTATTCCTTGCCCTGGGGGTGAATGCGGATGGTGCGGCGGGCCTCGACCCGTGAATTCGGCCCGGCCGGAATTCAACAGTCCGTCACCGACCATGAGCAAGCAGTTTCAGGCCTGATGGACCGTCAAAATAGTTGTCTCACAGCCAACTTGGCCACCGCGGGCCCGGCTGCGCACCATCGCCGGCGCTCCCGCGGGCCCTCGCCCCGGAGCGCGGGACGGGCCGGCGCGCCGAGGTCCGTCCCGCCTGGCGGGCGTCCCGTACCGAAGCGCCGGGAGCCCTGCGAAGATAGTCGGGGCGAGCACGCCCGAGTCACCCAGGAGGTGGTGATCAGTGATCACCAGGCCGTCCGACGAACCCCCCGGCCACGGCTCCGGCGCCCGCCCGCCCGGCGCCCCCGCCGTATCCGCCGACCCCACCCCCGTCCGGGCCGCCGCGGGTCTCGGGCTGCTGGCACTGGGCGGATGGCTGCTGACCACCGCCCGCCCGTGGCACAAGCCGAACTCCCCGATCGTCCTGGGCCTCGACTGGACGGCCTCGGGGGCGCTGCTGGTCTGGGGCCTGGTGCTGCTGACCCGCTGCGTCCGGACGGTCCACGGCGCGGACGAAGCCCCGCACGGACCCGCGGCCGAAGCCCCCCACGACGGAACGGGCCGCACCGGGGAGCTCCCCCCGGCGCGACCCGCCTGAACGGCCCGCCCCCGCGTCAGGCCTTCGGGGCCACCTTCGAGAGGCCGTTGATGACGCGGTCCATCGCGTCGCCGCCCGTGGGGTCGGTCAGGTTGGCCAGCATCTTCAAGGTGAACTTCATCAGCACCGGGTGGCTCAGGCCGCGCTGCGTGGCGATCTTCATGACCTTCGGGTTGCCGATGAGCTTCACGAACGCGCGGCCGAGCGTGTAGTAGCCGCCGTAGGTCTCCTTGAGGACCTTCGGGTAGCTGTGCAGGGTCAGTTCGCGCAGCGCGGGGGTCGAGCGGGAGTGCGCCTGGACGATGACGTCGGCGGCGATCTGTCCCGACTCCATCGCGTAGGCGATGCCCTCGCCGTTGAACGGGTTGACGAGCCCGCCCGCGTCACCGACGAGCATCAGGCCCTTGGTGTAGTGCGGCTGGCGGTTGAAGGCCATCGGCAGGGCCGCGCCCCGGATCGGCTGCGTCATGTTCTCGGGGGTGTAGCCCCAGTCCTCGGGCATGGACGCGCACCAGGCCTTGAGGACCTCGCGCCAGTCCAGCTCCTTGAAGGCGGAGGAGGAGTTGAGGATGCCGAGGCCGACGTTGGAGGTGCCGTCGCCCATGCCGAAGATCCAGCCGTAGCCGGGCAGCAGCCGGTCCTCGGCGCCGCGCCGGTCCCACAGCTCCAGCCACGACTCCAGGTAGTCGTCGTCGTGCCGGGGCGAGGTGAAGTACGTCCGCACGGCCACGCCCATCGGGCGGTCCTCGCGGCGGTGCAGGCCCATCGCGAGGGAGAGCCGCGAGGAGTTGCCGTCGGCCGCGACGACCAGCGGGGCGCTGAAGGTGACCGGGGTCTTCTCCTCGCCCAGCTTGGCCTGCACGCCCGTGATGTGGCCGGTGCGGGGGTCCCGGACGGGCTCGCCGACGTTGCAGCGCTCGTAGAGGCGGGCGCCCGCCTTCTGTGCCTGACGGGCCAGCGTCTCGTCGAAGTCGTCGCGCTTGCGCACGAGTCCGTAGTCGGGGAAGGAGGCCAGCTCCGGCCAGTCCAGCTGGAGGCGCTGACCGCCGCCGATGATCCGCAGGCCCTTGTTGCGGAGCCAGCCCGCCTCTTCGGAAACGTCGATGCCCATCGACACGAGCTGCTTGGTGGCGCGCGGGGTCAGGCCGTCGCCGCAGACCTTCTCGCGCGGGAACGCCGTCTTCTCCAGGAGCAGGACGTCGAGTCCGGCCTTCGCCAGGTAGTAGGCGGTGGTCGAGCCGGCGGGCCCGGCCCCGACGACGATCACGTCCGCGGAGTGTTCGGAGAGGGGCTCGGTCACAGCGGGGTCTCCCGAAGGCTCGATAAGGGGTGCCCAACGGCACAAGACACGTGCAGTCTATGCAGCGAGAGAGATCACGATCCGAAGGGCTGCCCTGATGACCACCTCGCCGACCCGGCCACTGCCCACCGTCCAGCTCCGCGTGCCCACGGACGAGGACGCGCGCGCCTGGCACGGCGTCTTCGACGACGCCGAGGTCATGGAGTTCCTCGGCGGACCGGCCGAGCTGTCCGCGTACGAGGAGATCACCGCGCGCCAGCGCATGCACGACGCGCAGCTCGGCTACTGCCTGTGGACGCTGCTGGACGCAGAGGGCGAGGTGCTCGGCTTCACGGGGGCCCAGCCGTGGCCCGCGGCCAAGGAGTGGGGGCCGGTCGGGGAGATCGAGATCGGCTGGCGGCTGGGGCGGGCGGCGTGGGGGCAGGGTTACGCGTACGCCGCTGCGCTGGCGACGCTGGAGCGGGTGCGGGGGACCGGGCTGGCTCGGGTGGTGGCGATGATCGACGATGCGAACGTCCGGTCGATCGCGGTGGCGGAGCGGCTGGGGATGGACCTGGAGGAGCGGTTCCTGCTGCCCAACGGCACTCGGTACGGCCGGCGCTACGCGCTTTCCCTGCGCGGCGAGTAGGCGGCCGCTGCGCCGAACCGTGCGGGGGTCGTGTCAAAAAACGGACAGGCCCGTCAGCGTGGTGAAGCGGTCCAGGGCCGCGACGGCGGCCACCGAGTTGCCCTGGGGGTCCAGGCCGGGGCTCCAGGCGGCCAGCGTGCACGCCCCGGGGACCACCGCCACGATTCCGCCGCCCACCCCGCTCTTGCCCGGCAGGCCGACGCGGTAGGCGAACTCCCCCGCCGCGTCGTAGGTCCCGCAGGTCAGCATGACCGCGTTGATCTGCTTCGCCTCGCTGCGCGTCAACAGCCGGGTGCCGTCCGCGCGCAGGCCGTGCCGGGCCAGGAAGCGGCCGGCGCGCGCGAGGTCCGCGCAGGACATCTCGATCGAGCACTGCCAGAAGTAGTGCTCCAACAGGGCCGGCACGGGGTTGTCCACGTTGCCGTAGCTCGCCATGAAGTGGGCGAGCGCGGCGTTGCGGTCACCGTGCTCGGATTCGGAGGCGGCGACCGCCGCGTCGAAGCCGAGGTCCGGGTTCTGGCTCTCCTCCCGCAGGAAGCGCAGCAGTTCGCTGCTCGCGTCGCCCGTCAGCGTCTGGAGCCGGTCGGTGACGACGAGCGCGCCCGCGTTGATGAACGGGTTGCGCGGGATGCCGTTCTCGTACTCCAGCTGCACCAGGGAGTTGAAGGGGTTGCCGGAGGGTTCCCGGCCCACCCGCTCCCACAGGCTGTCGCCGCCCTCGGCGAGCGCGAGGGCCAGCGCGAAGACCTTGGTGATGGACTGGGCGGAGAAGGGCGTGCGCCAGTCACCGACTCCGAAGACGTTGCCGTCGAGGTCGGCGACTGCCATCCCGAACTGGCGGGGGTCGACGGACGCCAGCGCCGGGATGTACTCGGCGGGCGTCCCGCTGCCCACCAGCGGGGCGACGTCCTTCGCCACCTGTTCCAGCAGCGCCTGGTAGTCCACCGGGACCTACCCCTTGGTACCGCGGTGCAGGGCCACGATGCCACCGCTCAGGTTGCGCCAGGCGACCTTGGACCAGCCGGCCTTCTGCAGCAGCGCGGCCAGCGCCGGCTGGTCGGGCCAGGCGCGGATGGAGTCGGCGAGGTACACGTACGCGTCGGGGTTGGAGGAGACCGCCCGGGCCACCGGCGGCATCGCGCGCATCAGGTACTCGGTGTACACGGTCCGGAAGGGTGCCCAGGTGGGCTGCGAGAACTCGCAGATCACGACCTGTCCGCCGGGCTTCGAGACCCGGTACAGCTCGCGCAGGGCGGCGTCGGTGTCCTGGACGTTGCGCAGGCCGAAGGAGATGGTGACGGAGTCGAAGACGCCGTCCTTGAACGGGAGCTTCGTCGCGTCGCCGGCGGTCAGCGGGAGCCAGGGGTTGCGCTTCTTGCCCTCGCGGAGCATGCCGAGGGAGAAGTCGCAGGGGACGACGTACGCGCCGGTCGCGGCGAAGGGCAGCGAGGACGTGGCCGTTCCGGCGGCCAGGTCCAGGACCAGGTGGCCGGGGCGCGCACCGACCGCCTTGGCGACCTCCTTGCGCCACAGGCGGGCCTGCCCGAGGGAGAGGACGTCGTTGGTGAGGTCGTAGTTCGCCGCCACGCCGTCGAACATGGAGGCGACTTCGTGCGGCTGCTTGTCCAGGGAAGCGGTGGTCACTGGCGTAGGCCCCTCGGGTCTCTGCGGTGCGGTGCGGGTGCGGTGTACGCCCGCGCCGCCGGTGCGTCGCACGTGCTCCGCGGGTACCCGGCCATTCTCGCAGGCCGCGCCCGCCGTCCGCTCAGCGGCGGCGGTGCAGCAGCCGTCCGCCGACGACCGTGGCCACGCAGCTGGTCGGGCCCTGCTCGAACAGTTCCGCCGGGCCGGCCACCGCGAAGGCGGCGAAGCGGGCCGGGGCCCCGGCCTCCAGGACCCCGTGGAAGGCCTCCTCGGCCGAGTCCCGCCCGGCGAAGGGGTTCAGGCCGGCCGGGCCCTCGTACGGGGCGGGCGGTAGGACGGTGAGTCCGGAGCGGGTCACGGCGGTCCGCACGGACGGGACGGTGATGCGCCCGGTCAGCGCGACCACGCCGCGCGCGAGGAGTTTCTGCGTGCCGCGCCGGGCGCTGTTGCCCCAGCGTGCCTCGGTCATCTTGAGGTCGGCCAGTGCCCCGGCGCCGGTGATCGGCTCGGCCCCGAGCTCGGTGACCTCGTACGGGTCGTCCGGGTAGTAGGTGCGCTCCAGCAGCTCGTCGCCGCCGCGCACCAGCAGTCCCGGAGTCAGTACCCCGGGCCAGCTGCGGGCCCGCGCGTGCGGGTAGGCGGCGGCGAGCTCCTGGTACGGGCCCACGCGGGCGATCCGGTCGCCCTCGACCAGGGCCGCGCCGCCGGGGAGCGGCGCGGATCCCGGGCCGGTGAGGCCGGTGACGAGGAGTTCTGCGGTGTGGATCGTCAGCACGGGCGCGTCAGTTCGAGGAGATGAGCTTCAGCTCGGGGTGGGCGGTGCCGCCCTCGATGGCGGTGGAGGAGATGTGCGAGACGACGCGGTCGTCGACCGGGTCGTTCGCCGGGTCGTCGTGCACGAGGAGGTGCTCGTACGTCGTCGCGCGCTGGGCGGGGGTGCGGCCCGCCTTGCGGATCAGGTCGATGATCTCCATGCGGTTGGAGCGGTGCTTGGCACCGGCCGAGGAGACGACGTTCTCCTCCAGCATGATCGAGCCGAGGTCGTCGGCGCCGTAGTGCAGGGAGAGCTGGCCCGCTTCCTTGCCGACGGTGAGCCAGGAGCCCTGGATGTGGGCGATGTTGTCGAGGAACAGGCGCGCGATGGCGATCATGCGCAGGTACTCGAAGACGGTCGCCTGGGTACGGCCCTTGAGGTGGTTGTTCTCGGGCTGGTAGGTGTACGGGATGAAGGCGCGGAAGCCGCCCGTACGGTCCTGGGTGTCCCGGATCATCGCGATGTGCTCGATGCGCTCGGCGTTGGTCTCGCCGGTGCCCATCAGCATGGTGGAGGTCGACTCGACGCCCAGCTTGTGGGCGAGCTCCATGATCTCCAGCCAGCGCTCTCCGGACTCCTTCAGCGGGGCGATCGCCTTGCGCGGCCGCTCCGGCAGCAGTTCGGCGCCGGCGCCAGCGAAGGAGTCGAGGCCGGCCGCGTGGATCCGGCTGATGGCCTCCTCCGCGGAGACGCCGGAGATGCGGGCCATGTGCTCGACCTCGGACGCGCCGAGGGAGTGGATGACCAGCTGCGGGTAGGCCTGCTTGATGGCGGAGAAGTGCTGCTCGTAGTACTCGACGCCGTAGTCCGGGTGGTGGCCGCCCTGGAACATGATCTGCGTGCCGCCCAGCTCGACGGTCTCCGCGCAGCGGCGCAGGATGTCCTCGAGATCGCGGGACCAGCCCTTCTTCGCGTCCTTGGGGGCCGCGTAGAAGGCGCAGAACTTGCACGCCGTCACACACACGTTGGTGTAGTTGATGTTGCGCTCGATGATGTACGTCGCGATGTGCTCGGTACCCGCGTAGCGCAGGCGGCGCGCGGCGTCGGCGGCCTGGCCGAGCGCGTGCAGCGGTGCGTGGCGGTAGAGGTCGAGTGCCTCTTCCTTGGTGATCCGGCCCCCAGCGGCGGCTCGGTCGAGGACAGACTGGAGAGCGGCCTGGTCGGTCACCGGTGCGTCACCTTTCGGCTGTGTCGTTCGGCTGTGTCAAGGGTCCGGACCGATCCAGCCTACGCCAGCGGCCGTACCGCTTTCCCAGAGCCCCGGCCCCGACGCGGCCCCGGCCCCGGCGGCGGCCCGGACCGAGCGGCCGGAACGGGGCCGGGGGTTGGGCGGCCGGGCTCGGAGTCCCGGTCAGGCGCCGAGGCCGAGAGCCGCGTACAGCACTCCCGCGAGGGCCCCGCCGGCCATGAACGGGCCGAAGGGGATCGGGCTCGTCCGGTCCGCGCGGCGCAGGGCGATCAGGGTGAGGCCGTGCACCGCGCCCGCGAGGAACGCGGTGAAGGTGCCCGCGAACAGCACGGGCCACCCGTACCAGCCGAGTACCTGCCCCACGGTGAGGGCGAGTTTCACGTCGCCGAAGCCCATGCCGCGCGGATTGACGAGGAAGAGGAGGAAGTAGCAGCCGCCGAGGACGAGCCCGCCGAGCAGCGCCCGGGTCCAGGATCCGCCGGCGCCACCGGACAGGGAAGCCGCGCCGAGGGCCGCGGCGGTGATCCCTGCGAGCGGCAGGGTCAGTACGTCGGGCAGCCGGTGCACGGCCCGGTCGACGAGGCAGAGCAGGACGGTGAGCGGAGCCAGCAGCAGCCACACCACCAGCTCGGGCCGCGCCCCTACCCCGGCGCCGAGGGCCAGGCAGACCACCACGGTGGCGAGGACGGCCGGTCCGGCGGCCGCGAAGCCGCCGGGCCGCCGGCCCGCGGGGGCGGCGGCCGCGCAGTCCGGGCACACCGCGCGGCCGAGCCAGCCGCGGACCGGGCCGGCCAGCGGGTGCCCGGCCGGGCAGGCGTCGTGCCAGGGGGTGTCCGGGGGGACGGCCAGCCGGTAGGCGCCGCGCGGTACGAGGAGACCCGAGCCGGCGCCCCACACCGCGGCGCCGGCCGTGACCACGGCCTCCGTGACGTCCAACGTCAGCCCGCCGTCGCGCTGTCGCCGCGCCAGGTCGGCAGGAGCTCGTCGAGGAGGGCCGCCGTGCGCGGGGGCAGGCCGCGGCCGCCGCCGACTTCGCCGGCGCGCTGGGCCAACGAGGCGGCGAGCGCCGTGAGGCGGCCCGTGTCGCCGGTGGCGTGGGTGGCCCGGAGCATCTCGTTCCACAGCCGCTCGTCGGCGGGCGACAGCGACATGGCGGTGGAGAGCGCGCCGATGGCCTGCTCGGGCCGGTCCTTTCCGAGCTGGTGCTCGGAAAGGGTCAGGGCGACCTCGGTGACGAGCAGGGGCAGCTGCGCGTCGATGATCTCGTGGGAGAGCCACCTGTACCGCCCCGCGGGCCGGTCCGGGAGCAGGTCTCCCCGTACGAGGCCCAGCGCGTCGGTGAGCAGCCGCTCGCGGGTGCTCGCGCTGCGGGCTCCGCGGCCCTGCGTCGCCTCGTAGTGCAGCGACCGCAGCACGTCGAGGTCGGAGACGACGGACGGGGCGAGGGTGAGCCGGCCGGCCACGCCCGCGCGCAGCCTCGGGGTGCCGTCCGGATCGTTGCCGAGCCACTCCCCCAGCCGCTCGATGAGCGCGTCACGGACGTCGTCGGTCACGCCCCGCGGCCACAGCGCGGCGGCGAGCACCCTCGGGTTGACCCCCTCGCGGTGCAGCAGGCACATGGCGAGCGCCTCGGTCATCATCGCGGCGCGGTCGGGATCCGGGGTGCCGAGGCCGATGAGCTCGACCGGGCCGATGATCCGGGCGTAGACCGCGGGGCGGCCCTGCTCGGTGACGTCGACGAGGAAGGGCGGGGCGCCCGGGTCCGGGTCGTGGCCGGTCTCGCCGTCGGCGTCCCGGAAGAGCTGTACGACGGCTTCGTACTGGGCCCGGGGCAGCGTCTGGGCCTGGAGTTCGAGGCCCAGCACCGGGGCGAGCAGCCGGCCGTCGGAGGTGGCCTCCAGCTCCCAGACCGCACCGGGGAGGTTCTGCGTCGGCGTACCGAGGAGGTATCCGATGCCGAGGCGGGCCGCGCCGGAGCCGAGTGCGGCGAGCGCGGAGGCCTGGGCCTCGGTCGGCTCGGCGGCGATCAGCACGAAGTGCGGCGCCCAGCGGTTGTCCTGCACGCGGCCGGTGCGCCCGGTGAGGACGGAGTCGTGGCCCGCCGCGCCCAGCGCGCCGGCCCGCTCCCGGGTCTCGGCCTCCATGACCGGCAGCAGGTCGTCGATCCCGGGCAGGTGGCGCAGGCGGGAGGGTGCGAGTGCGGTGAGCTCCTCCCCGAAGCCGACGAGGGTGATCGTCAGGCGGTCGGACCAGCCGTTGGTCGCGAGTTCCGCGGCGATCGAGGACATGACCGCCGACCGGTCGTGCGGGGCGCCGGTCAGGGCGACCACGCCCGGTACGGCTTCCAGGTTCAGCAGCAGGCGGTTCCCGCCCAGGGTTCCGATGCTGACGAGTCCGGGGTAGGGGGCCGCGCTGTCGCCGGTGGGGGCGGCCCCGGCGGCGGCCGGGTCCACGCGCCAGACCGTCTGGTCCTGGCCGTGCTGCCACGGCGCGGGCGGGGCACCCTCCCCGTCGCCGAGCTGGAGGTGGATCTCGTCGCCGGCGAGCCAGGCCGCGTACACGGTCGGCAGCGGGCGCGAGGCGGCGGTGAGTGCCTCGGACAGGCCGCGCAGGGAGGCATCGAGGCGGCGTACGGCGTCGGGGTCGGCGCCGACGAACAGCGCGTCCTGCACGTTGGCCGCTTCACCCGTGGGGACGGGCGGGGGCGTGGCGCCGCGGCCCGTCAGGGTGCCCGTCGCGGACTGCCACAGGGCGGTGCGGCGACGGCGGCCGAGGGCGGCCAGCAGTCCCGCGGCCAGCAGCGGGGACGCGAGGAGGGCCTCGGGAAGGCCGAAGGAGGAGTCGTCGGCGTCCGTCGCGCGCGCCTGGTCGCCGGCTCCGGTGGTGGAATCCTTCGCGGCGTCGGCGTGGCCGGCCGCGGACCGGTCCTGGGTGGCCCAGTCCCGGGGGAGGACGAACTGCGTGGTGTCGGTGTCCACGGCGCCCGTGGAGGCTGCGGCGCCACCCTGGGCCGTGTTGCCCGCGGCCTGCGCGTGGTCGCCGCTCTTGGCGTACTCCACCATCTGCTCGCGCACCTTCTCGGACACCTTCGGCGCCTCGTCCGGCATCGCCACGAGGTCACCGCCGTACGCGTCCGCGGGCATCTCCATGATCCAGCCGGGCCGGATCAGGCTGGCCTTCGAGAGCTTCTCGCCGTCGGGCTGGACGCGGTCCTTGTTGAGCTCGTAGATCTCCGAGTAGCGCCGGCCGTCGCCCAGGTGCCGCTCGGAGATCTCCCACAGCGAGTCGTGGTGACGGCCTTCGGGCGGCTGGATCCGGTAGAACTTCGTCCCGGCCTCCCTGGCCTGCTCGGCCGCCTGCCGGTCGGACTCCGCCTGTTCCGCGGCCCGGTCCTGGGCCGCCTGCTGCGCCTGCTGTCCGGGGGTCTGCTGGGCGGAGGCCGCCACACCCGGCCGGTGCTGGTCCTCGATCGACTGGCCCAGCTGCGAGAGACCGGGGGCGAAGCTCGCCGCTCCGGCGGTCACCAGCAGCAGGGCAGCGACGAGTTGCCGGGCCAGGGCCTGGCTCGCCCCGGCGGCGGGCACGCGCGTCGGCATCCCGAAGCCGGAGACGGCGGCCTTGACCTCGACGAGGACGCACGCGGTGAACTGGGCCCATGCCAGCCACACGACCACGGTCAGCACGTGGATGAAGGTCTCGACCGTGATCTGCTGCCGGAGCATGTCCAGCGAGGGCACCTCGTCCGGCAGCGGCCAGCCGACCTGGGACGCGAGCGCCACCGGGACGCCGAGCACGAGCACGGCCAGCGCGAGGAACGCGAGGAACGCCTTGACGAAGTCGCCGAAGGTCCGCCGCGGTCTCGGTGCGGCGCTCGTACGGGGGGTGCTGCGTGCCATGGCGGCTTCCTGTGGAGAGAGCGGTGGGACGGAGGGGTGGAGCCGGACTATCCGGTCAGGGACTCGGCGATCGCCCTGCCGCGCACCTTGACCGGCCCGCGGTGGTAGAGGCCGAGCACGGGTTGGTAGGTGAGCTGGATCTCGACTTGGACCTGTTGGGCGTTGGCCGCAACGCAGCCGGACGCCATCCGGTCAGGGATCGACATCTCCGCCTGCACGGCGAATTCGCGCACTCTGGCGTCGCAATTCTGGAACCTGATCGGGGCGCCGCCCGTGCCGGCGTAGAGGGCGGCGCGGTCGATGTCCTGCGCCGCGTACCGCGCGGCCTGCTCGGCGACGTCCGCCGCCCGCTCCCGCTGGGAGATCGCCATGCCGCCGTCGACGACGAAGGCGGCCAGGGCCAGGAAGAGGATGCTGAAGATGATCAGGGCGCCCGCGCCGGAACCGCGGTCGTCCAGGTCCGCCCCGCGCGCCGTGAGACGGGACCGGAGCCCGTCGAGGAGGTTGCTCATGCCGCCCTCCGGTAGGGGTCGAGCGGCGAGGTGGCCTTGCCGCTGACCCGGGTCGGGACGTCGATGCCGAGCATGGCGAGGCCGCGGATCTCGCAGGCGACCTCCACCCTGAAGAACCCGCCGGGTTCGAACCCCGGGCTGGTCTTCGTCACCGTCACCGGGCCCGAGCAGACATCGCTCAGATCGGCCTCCGCCGCCCGGCGGGCCTCGGCCATCGCGGTGTCCTGGTTCCGCTGGATGGAGCCGGCCCGGGCCGCGTCGCGCGCGGCGCCGTCGACCGCGCCCCGCCCGTTCGCCAGCTGGCCGAAGGCGACGAGGACCAGGATGAAGAGGAAGAAGACGGGGGCGATGATGACCACCTCGATGGTGGAGATCCCCCGATCGTCGGCCACGCGCTCCCGTGCCCCCTGCTCTGTCCGCATGGTCAACGGACCGTCACCCCCCGTCCTGCACGAAACGCTCGACCGGCCCGCTCGACTGCGCGTGGATGGTCAGCTCCAGCCCGGGCACGATACTCGGGGCCTTGGCCGTGATCTCGACGCGCACCGTGTTCGGCGTCGGCTGGTCGGTCACCACGACCGGCCTGAGCACCAACTGTGGACCGAGCTGCTGGATGTAGCTGTCCACCGTGTCACGCGCCTTGCCCTGCCAGCCGCCCGGGCTGGCGTTCGCCGTGGCCCGGCCCTCGCGGGCACCCGCCTGGGCCGCTGCCTGCGCCACCTGGTCCGCGAAGGAGTACATGGCGAACTGGACCGCCGCGAAGATCATGAAGAACAGCAGCGGTGTGAGGAAGACGAACTCGATCGCGGACATGCCGGAGTCGCCCCGGGCGGAGGCGGCCTCCACCCTGGCGCGTACGGCGCCGCGCAGTCGGGCGGCGCAGCGGTTCACGGCGTCGGTCACGGAAAGAACTGCTCCTAGCAGGTCTTGGAGTTGGTGGCGCCCGTGATGCAGGTGCCGACCTTCGTGGCGCCCGTGTTGAGCGCGGTGTTGAGGATCGCTGCGACGACCCCCACGATGGCCACGACGACCGCGGAGATGATCACCCACTCGACGGCCGACGCGCCGCGGTCCAGCTCCCCCGAGCGGGCGCGCTGTACCCGGCCCTGCAAGAAGGTGACCAGGAAGTCGACAGCGGGGTGACTGGAACGGAACCCGTTCATGGTGGTTGTCCTCTCAGAAGATTGGCGAAACGGAAGTAGGACAAGAGGTCAGAGAGCGCCCTGGAACACGCGCATCGCCGCCGGATAGATCAGGAAGACCAGGAAGCCCGCACAGAGCAGGAGTTGTGCCACGAGCATCGACTGCGACTTCTCGCCGGCGCTGCCCTCGATCTCGGCCATTTCCCGGTGCCGCATCGTTTCGGCACGGGAGGCCAGGGATTCGCGGACCTTCGCGCCGTCCTCCGCGACGAGGCCGAGGGCGCTCGCCAGGTCCTTCAGTTCCTCCACGCCCAGCTCCTGGCCGAGCATGCCGAGCGCCTGCCACTGGCTGGTGCCGGTGATCCGGGCGTCCGCGAGGGTGTTCTGGATGCGTCGCAGCGCCCAGCTGTCGCTGATCTCGGCAGCGGCCATGAGCGCCTCGGGCAGGCCGCGGCCGCCCGCGAGGTTCATCGCGACCAGGTCGAGGTAGGCGCCGATGACGCGTCGCAGGTCACGGCGCTTGTTCGCCGCGTCCCGCCGCACCTCCAGGTCGGGGAGGAAGAAGAAGACCGCTGCGAAGACCAGTGCCATCCACATGGGGACGACCGGTCCGCTGCCGAGACCGAGTTGCCAGACGATCGCGAAGAGGAACGGGCCGAAGATCAGGCCCATCACACCGAGCAGCATCTTCGTCGCCAGGAAGTTCTCCCAGCTGCGCTCCAGGACGTTCAGGTCGGCCCGCAGGGAGCGCTGCTCCCAGCCCTGCTCCCGGTAGAGGTCGGCGACCCGGACGCCGATGCCGGCGCGGAAGCTGCCGAACCGGCCGGAGTCCGCCTCCTGGGGGACCCCGCGGCCGGGCGACTCGTACAGGGCGCCGCGCGCCCGCATCGCGTCGATCCGGGCCACGGTCGCCACCGCACCGCTCTTGGAGGGCACCAGGGCCCGGACGAGCGCGTAGACGCCGAGACCGAGGATCGCCCCGATCACGATCGGAAGGGTGAGGTTCACCTCGGACCGACCTCCTCACGTTCGGACGGGGGCTGCGCGAAGCGCACCGGCTGGGCGTCGCGGACCAGGAAGCGCTCGGGCGTCTCGATGGTGGACAGCTTGCGCAGCCACCAGAAGCCCAGGGCGAAGAGGCCGCACACGCAGGCCAGGACGACCTGGCCGAGGGGCGAGTTGTACGGGGACACGAAGTCCGGATTGAAGATCGACAGGCCGAGGACGAAGGCCACGCTGACACCGACGACGATCTGCACGCTGCGCCGGGTGCTGGAGCGCTGGGCCATCACGCGCTGGCGCATGTCGACCTCCTCGCGCGCGGACTTGGCCAGCGCGCCCAGTACCTGGCGCAGACCGGGCCCGCGCAGCCGGGCGTTGAGGATCAGCGCGGCGACGATGATGTCGGCGGACGCGTCGTTGATCTCGTCGGCGAGGTGCTGCAGCGCGTCCGGCAGCGGCATGCGGGCCCGCAGCCTGTCGACCAGCGTCTCCAGGTGGGGCCGCAGGGCCGGAGCCGCGGCGCGGGCGGAGGCGGGGATGGCCTGCTCCAGGCCGACCGCGCCCGCGATGGTGTCGCGCAGAGACTCGGTCCAGGCCGCGAGGGCCTCGACGCGGCGCATCGCGGCCCGTTCCTCCGCGGCGCCGCCGAAGAGGCGCTCCCAGAAGAAGACGAGCACGCCGGTGGCGATACCGGCCACGGCCCACCGGGTCAGCAGCAGGATGACGAGGCCGATGCCGATCGCGATGGAGCCGCGACGGCCGGCGAAGCGTGCCAGCTCGGCGAGGCGCTCGCGCGAATTGGCCCGCTCGTGCTCCGGTTTGACGGGCAGTCCCCGGATCGCGGCCGTGAGCAGGGCGAGCCCGCCGCCGACCACGAGGCCGCACACCAGCGCGTACAGGACGGGCAGCGAGAAGATGCCGCCCATGGAGGTGATGCCGTTCATGTCCGCCTCACCCCCAGGATCCGCTGGGTCGGTAGCCGTAGGGAACGAGCTCCTCGATGCAGGAGATCGGGGCGTGCGGGACGACGCGGCCGTCGGTGGTCTCCGCGAAGACCTCGCTGGAGAGCACGCGGCCGTCGACGCCGTTCACCTCGCGCACGGAGGTGACGACGCGGCGGAGCCGGCCGCCGCTCTGGAAGGCGTTGCGGCGCTCGACGAAGACCACGAAGTTGATGGCTCCGGCGACCAGCATCTGGCTGGCCTCGATGGGCAGCCGTTCGGCGGCTTGCAGCGCGTAGGTGGAGATACGGCTGAAGACCTCGCTGGAGCTGTTGGCGTGGATCGTGGAGAGGGAGCCGTCGTTGCCCTGGGACATCGCGTTGAGCATGGTGACGATCTCGTCGCCGAGCACCTCGCCGACGATGACCCGCGAGGGGTTCATGCGCAGCGAACGGCGCACGAGCTCGGACATCATGATGGCGCCCTGGCCCTCGGAGTTGGGCAGCCGCTCCTCGAAGGCGACGACGTTGGGATGCAGCTCCGCGAACGTGTCGAGGCCCAGCTCCAGGGCCCGCTCCACCGTGATCAGGCGTTCGGTCGGCGGGATCTCGTTGGCGAGCGCGCGCAGCAGGGTGGTCTTGCCGGCGTTGGTCGCTCCGGCGATCATGATGTTCTTGCGGGCGCGGACCGCGCAGGACAGGAAGTGGCCGAGCTCCGGGGTGAGGGTTCCGTTGCCCACCAGGTCCGACATGAAGACCTTGCCCATGCGGGACCGGCGGATCGACAGCGACGGCCGTCGTGTCACGTCCATGACCGCCGACAGGCGGGAGCCGTCGGGCAGGCGCAGGTCGAGCTGCGGGTTGGCGGAGTCGAAGGGGCGGGAGGACAGGCCGGAGTAGGCGCCGAGGACCTGGATGAGCTCGACGAGTTCCTCGTCGGTCTCGGCCACCGGGTCGGCCCGGACCTCGCTGCCGTTCGCGTACCCGACGAACACCTGGTCGCAGCCGTTGATGTCGATGTTCTCGACTTCGGGGTCGTCGAGCAGCGGCTGGAGCCGGCCGACCCCGAAGAGCGCGGCGTGCACGGCGGCCGCGAACTGCTCCTCGGTCTCCGCGTCGAGGGGGGTACGGCCCGCGTTGATCTCGCCGCGGGCGTAGTCCTCGAGGATCTGGGCGATGACGGCGCGGGCGTACTGCCGCTCGTCCTCCCCGGACATCTGCATGAGGCCCGACAGCTGGTCCACACGCCGCTGTTCGGCGATCCGGTCGCCGGCCTCCTGCCGGAAGCGCTTGACGAGCTGGTGGTCCACCGCGCTCATCGGGCCGCGCCCGGTGCCGGGCCGGACGGGCCCGTGGGAGCGGCCCACACGGCGCCGTACTGCTGGTTCAGATCGAAGGAGACCTGCCGGGCGGAGCGGATGAGCAGTGATTTGTCCAGTCGGCCCCGCTTGCGCCCGGCCAACTGCTCCGCTCCCTGCGGGTCGTACGCGAGGGAGCCGACCACGCGGATGCCCGAGTGCGAGGCGACCAGCATGTCGTTGACCTGGCCCACCACCCTGGCGGAGTCCTTGGGGTCGGACACCAGCAGTACGCCGATCAGCGGGGTGCCCAGCTGTCCGGCGCCGCGCTGGGAACCGTGCAGCCGGGCGGACAGCGCGAGGGCCCTGTCCCGTACCCGGGCGATGCTCTCGGGCTGCGTACGGCCGACCAGCAGCACCAGGCTGGCATGGGCGAAGAGCTCCAGCGCGGGGCCGTCGCCGCCGATCCGACCGCAGTCGGCGATGACGTCGGCGGGCGCGTGGGGGGACTCGGCGAGCGAGGCGAACGCCCGGCCGAGCAGCGGCCACTGGCCGGCGAGGCCCGCGGACTGCTCGGACGAACCGATGCCGACGAGGACGTCGAGGCCCCCGGACATCGTCTGCGCGTGGTCCCAGAGCTGGTCCGGGGCGAGGCCGCGACGCGCGGTCGCGGCGATCGACAGCATGCCGGAGTTGGGGTTGAGCGGCCCCCCGTGGGAGGCCGCGCCGCGGTATACGAGGTCGCCGCCGGCGGGGTCCGCCTCCGCGAGCAGCGTGCGCCGCGGCCAGACGGCCGCGAGCGCGACCGCCGCGGTGGTCACACCGGGTGACCCCTTGTCGGCGGCGAGTGCGATGAGCGCCATGTCTTCTGCTTTCCTGTGCGCCCGTGAATCAGCCGGAGGCCGACGGGATCAGCACCAAGGAGACCTGGCCGGCCGCGGCCGCCTGGGTCAGTGGCGCGATCTCATTGGCGCTGACCATGACGGTGACGGGCAGGTTGCCGTTGCCGATGGTCTTGCCGTCGCTGACGAAGACGTCGTTGACCTTGGCGTCGCGTACGAGCAGCGTGTTGGCCTCGGCAGCGGCGTTGCCCGCGGGCTTGGCGGCGTCGGCGCTCACGCGGTACGCGGCGACGTGGTCGCCGGCCTTGAGCCCGGCGGGGTACTGGCCGTCCTTGAGGGACAGGCCGACAAAAGCCTTCCCGTCCGGCAGGCCCTTGCCCTCCGAGAACATCTCGCCGATCGCGATGGTGCCCTTGACCAGCGAGTTCTTGGCCTGGAGCGCCTTCAGCGCCTCCCGCTGCTCCCACCGGACGTAGTGCACGGCCGGGTCGTCCGCCACCAGCACGGGCGACATGGTGTCGTCCGTCACGGACTTCCCCGCCGCCACGTCCGCCGAGATCCGGACGACCTCGATCCGCTCACCGGCCCGCAGCACCAGCACGGTGGCCCCGAGGGCCCCGACGAGGATGAGCAGAACCGCCAACGCGGCCAGCGCCGGCTTGCGTTCCCGCCCCGTGGAGGGCAGCCGCTCACCCACGCCCTGGGCTGACCCGGAACCCCTGTGGCTCGCCCCACCCGAACGTTCCTGGACCTTCACTCCACCGCTCCCCCGCGCACACCACAGACAAAATCGGTCATTCTCCAACAGAAGCAGGCCCGTTGGAGACTTGACCGAACCATAGAAAAAGCAATCTGATCGCACGGTAGCAGTAGCACATAAGCACCTCAAGGCGAGTCCGTCCCCGCGGGGCTCGAGGAGCCAAAGATGAGTACGCGTACTCAGACGGCACCCGCTCCGTATGGGCAGGATGACTCCTGAACAGGCCGCGAGCCGGAGGGAACCCGTCATGCACACCCCACCGCCCGCCGCACCCCGGCCGCGCGCCCGCCTCCACGGAGCCTGGTACGCCGCACCGGCCGCCCTGCTGTTCGCCGCCCTCGCCCTCACGGGCACCGGCGTGGCCGCGGGCCTGTTGCTCACCGCGGGCAAGCACTTCGTGTGCGACGCCACCACCGACTGCGCGAAGACCCCGTACGACCCGGGCTACCAGGATCCAGCCTGGCCGCACTGGCCGTTCATCGCCGCAGCGGTGTGCGCATGCGGAGCAGCCGTCACATTCGCCGCAATCCTCCTCGCCCGGCGGCGCGGCAGCCGATCCACCGGGATCCAGTCACCTTCGCCCTGGCGAAACCATTCTCCGCGCGGGTAGCGTCTGAACGCTTCAGATGACCCTCGCCCCACCAGGAGCCGCCCAGTGAACCGCCGCACTTTGCCCGTTGCAGTCGCCGCCGCGGCAACTGCCCTGCTCCTGACCGCATGCGGCGGAGGTGGTGGCAAGGCCGACGACAAGATCGCCGGCTCGGACCAGAGCGCGCCGGCGTCGGCACCGGCGTCCGCGAGCGCGAGCCCGCCGGACGTGGCCGGACGCCCGAAGATCACGCTCCCGGCGGACTTCAAGAACGAGTTCGAGGGCTGGACCACGGGGGATCCCGTGAAGGACGCGGTGCTGACCGACATCACCCACCGCATCAACGCGACGGACGCGGCCATCGCGAACGACGAAGCGGATTCGCCCGCCATCCCGTTCTACTACCAGCGGGACGCACTGATCGGCGCGTCCAAGTGGATCGCCGACTACAAGAAGGACGGCCTCACCGTCACCGGGACGATGCGCTTCTTCGCCCCGAAGATCGAGATCCTCGGCGAGAAGTCCGTTGCCGTCAGCTACTGCTCGGACGACACCAAGGCATTCAACAAGGACCGCAAGACGGGCAAGGTGGACATGAGTTCATCGAGCAACCCCTATGTCGCGTACAGCACCCGGCTGGACAAGAACGACAAGGGGATCTGGCAGACCACGAAGCTCGATTCCAAGAGGGGGGACAAGACATGCGCACCGTGACCACTACCGGACGGTGGGTAATGGCGGGGATGGCGGCCGCGGCGGTGGCCCTCGTGCCGAGTACGGCGATGGCCGGCACGGAGCGACCCGGAGGTGACCAGGGCACACAGACCGGCGGCGGCCTGAGCGACGGCAAGCTCACGTCGACCGTCCAGACGACCGGGGACAAGAAGCCGCCCGGCGCGACGTCCAAGAGCTTCACCGCGGCGAACAACTGGACGCCGCCGGCCTGCTGGTACGAACCGCGCACGGCCGCCGAGTTCCAGACCTACGTCGAGGGGTTCTACACCTCAACGGTCAACTACCCCGGCCAGCACAGCTACGCCAAGACCGCGGCCGGACAGTTCCGAGAGATCTACAAGGACGGCAAGTACAAGAACTACAACCTCGACAAGGCGAGCGAGGGCGCCTTCTGGGTCGCCGTCGTCAACCCCGACCGCGCGACCGAACTCGGGGCCATGAGTTGCAGCGATCTGCCCGAGTGGGTGCCGAACGGCACCCCGCCGCCCTTCCGTCAGGCCATCACGCCCGAGATGCTCGCGCAGGTCGCCTACGGCGCGATCGACCTGCCGACGACCAAGGTCAGCCTGGCACCGGCCGACAACACCAAGGTCAACCTCGGCACCTGGGCCTGGCTGGACAAAAGCGTCTTCGAGCCGAAGAGCGTCACCGCCACGCTCAATGCGGGCGGCACGACGATCTCGGCGACCGCCACCGCCACGCCGCAGTCGGTCCGCCTGAAGCCCGGGACGCAGGACGCCACGCTGCACCCCGCTTCCGGTGAGTGCGCGTTCGACCCCGCCGGAGGGGCCGGCGCCCCGTTCACCCCTGGCTCCGAGAACCAGACCCCGCCGTGCGGGATCACCTACCTGCGTTCCTCCGGGACCGGCACGTACCCGCTCCAGGCCACCGTGACCTGGACGGCCGCTTGGACCGGCAGCAACGGCCAGAGTGGCCCCCTCGAATCGGGCGCCATGGCGGGCGAACCCCAGAACGTGACGGTCCAGGAGATCCAGGCCGTCAACCGCTGACGACACGACTGCCGCCGCCCGCCGGGGACATCCGGCGGGCGGCGGCAGTCGCATGAGCACAGCCGCTCAGCCGAGCTCCGAGCCGTCCGGCAGGAGGTCGGCGATCGCCTGCCACAGCTCCTTGGCGTTGGTGCGGCGGACCCGCAGCGGGCTCTCCAGGGTGACGTCACCCTCGCGCACGGGCTCCACGGGCAGCTCCCGGACCCAGTAGCCCTCCAGCCCGCAGTCCCAGACCGCCAGACCCGTGAAGGTCGGCTCGGGGTTCTCGGCGTGGGCGTTCTTCCACACCACGGTCATCCGCCACATGCAGTTGAGCTGCGCGAGCACCTCGACGAGCCGCTCCGGGGCGCCGGTCTCGCGTGCGACCGTCTCGGCGTCCGCGTCGTCCTGGCCGGACTCCATGCGCACCATCAGCGCGTCGAGCTCACCGGTGGTCGAGGTGATCACCTCGGTGAGGTCGGCGCCCTCCAGGATGTCGTCGTGCAGGTCGACGCCCCGGGCGAGCGCCGGTACGAGCAGGGGCGCCTCCACGGGGAGGTACTCGGACTCGGTCTCGCCCGGCCAGCCCTCGTGCACGAAGACGAAGTCGTTGCCGATCACCGCGCCGCTCTCCAGGACGCCCTGGGGGCCGGTTATCTCCGTGCGGACGATGACGCGCGGCTCCATCAGCGTGGAGACGAGCGGGTAGAGGTCACCGGTGATGGATCCGCCGTCTCCGACGATTCCGGCTGCCCGGAGCTCCGTCAGCGCCCCGTCGAGTTCGTCGGGCACCGCGTCCTCTTCCACGAGGAGGCCGAGCACGCTGATGTGGGAATCGGCGAGGCGCAGTCGACGTCGGGCTGCGTCAATCGAAGGCATGTCACATTCCTTTGGAATCAATTGTTTCGCGAACTCAGAAGTCCGGCAGGTCAGCGCGGCTCAGCATGCGGCCGGGGAGGGAGTACAAAGCGCCGCCGAAGGTGAGATTGCGCGTGTACATACTCTGCAGAGCGATCGCCAGAGCGACATCGACGTTGTCGATGTTCCCCTCCGCCACGCCCGAGATGGTCCGGGGGTGTCTCCACTCCGAACGGGTCGTGGTGACGCTGGCGCCGTCCCGCACGAGCGCGTGCCGGCGCTTGCCCTCGAGCACCTGGTAGCGGTAATCCCGCCCGTAGACGTTGATGCGCAGTGCGCGTCCCCGCCTCGTCACGGCCAGGCGCCGCCGCTTGAACACCGCCGGCCACTCGTTCACGTTCAACTGCATCTCGGCCATGCGCAGGTAGTCGCGGAAGCCGATGCCGATGAAGGTGACGGAAGGAAAGCTCTCCCCCCAGGCCGCACCGAGAAGCAGGTTGATGTTGCGGTCGACACACTCCAGCGGGAACTTCAACTCGACCGCACCGAATCCGGGCACGGAACCGGACCACCCGTGTGTGGACGTCTTGTAGACGAGCCCCTCGGTAGCACCGGTGTAGGAAAGCTCAAAATGGATCGTCGTCATCCGGCACCCCTCAGTCGAACGGATTGTATTTGCTCACCAATTTCTTGGCTCCATCCGCCAGCTTGCCCGCACCCTTCGAGATTGCCTCTCCCGCCTTGCCCGCCGCGTCCGCCACCTTGCCCGGCCACTGTTTCACCGTGTCCCAGTTGTCGACGATGGAGGCCACGCCGTAGACGATGCCGGTCACCGCGACGGCGCCGATCGTGATCGGGTTCGGCGCGATCATCGCCGCCGTCAGGGATGCGTTGAAGGCCACGCCCGACACGTCCGCCACGTATCCGGCCTTGTCCCTCTTGAACGCCTCGACCGGGTTGCCCTGCTGGTACAGCTCATAGGCCCCGACACCGGTAGCGACGACACTGCCCGCCACTCCGGCCCCGCGCCAGAACCCGGCCGTACGCAAGGATGCCCCGGCACCTGCGGCAAAGCGGGACATGAGCCCGCCGTTCGCCGAGCTTCCCGCGTTCAGCCCGACCCTGATGAGACTCGCCTCGTAGGCGTGCAGGCGGCCGCCGAACACCTGGGCGAGACGCTCGTTGCCCGCGAAGGCGTTCAGCAGTGGGGCGGGGATGAGCCCACCGAGGCGTGCGCCTTGGAGACGTACCGCGCTCGGCAGCAGCGACGATCCGTTGCCTCTCAGGAGCTGGGCCAGCGTGGTCCCGGGCGCCTTGAGCGGAGTGCCCTTTCTCCACAGCTTGATGAGGTCCCACGCCCCCTTGCCCCCCTTGAACAGGGCGCCGGGCGCCGATTGCACGAACTCGACGAGGTCGTAGTAATCGGCGACGACCTCGCCCATCTTCTTGTCACCGGTGATCTTGGCGACGGCATCGCTCTTCATGCGGTTCTGCCAGTCGCTGTACGTCTCGTTCTTCTGACGCTTCACCCAGTCGAAACTGCCGTCGTCGGCCAGGGAGGCCGCGCCCGCCAGGATCGCCAGCTGCGGGTTCAGCGCCAGGAGCGCCGCGTCTTCGGCCGAGAAGCCGGCCCACAGGAATCCTCCCGTCGGATCCCCGTTCTCGGCCTTCAGGATGCCGGCCCGCTTGCGCAGGTCCGGCGCGGTTTCCGCTGTCCAGGTCTGGACCGGCCTCAGAGGGCCGAGCTTCGCCGTGACGCCGAGCGACGAGGCGCGCGTGAACGCCTCGGCTATCTGGTCCTTCGATCCGCCCCTACCGTCCAGCAGCTTCGCGAGCTGCTCGAGGTCCTCCGGATTGGCCTTCCTCATCAGCTACTCCCCCGTGCGAACATCCGTGCAGTCCTACAAACTGCCCAGCATATCCCCGAGGTTGAGTCGTGCGGACGAGGGGTGTCCGCTTCGCGTCAGCGCGGCGGGGCGACGCTCCCCGTGAAGGTCAGCCCGCGGCTGGAGGCGTACAGCCGGCCCTTCCCCACGCCGTCCTTCGAGATCCGGGCGGAGCGGTCGTCGCTGTCGGTCGCCTCGGGGGCCACCCGCCAGCCGTGTTCCGCCAGGTACTGCGTACTCGCCCGCAGCAGCGCGCCGTTGGACGCCGTCTCCTGCGGGTCCCACCCCGCGACGCGGGCGGAGCCGGCCTCGAACTCGTCGTCCGGGTACACGGCGCGCGGCGCGGCCGCCCTGATCGCCGCACGGATCTCGGCGGACAGGGCCGCCTCCGGCCCGGTCTCCGGCCCGTTCTCCTGCCCGGTCTCCGGCCCGTTCTCCGGCCCGGTCTCCGGCCCGTTCTCCTGCCCGGTCTCCGGCCCGGTCTCCGGCCCGGTCTCCGGCCCGTTCTCCGGCCCGTTCTCCTGCCCGGTCTCCCGGCCGTCCTCGTCCCGAGTGCCGCTCACGCGTCGCCCTCCAGCAGGCCGGCGAAGGAGATCGCGGGGGGCTGCACGGCGAAGGAGCCGCTGCCGAGGCCGGGCAGTACGGCGTACAGCGCGGGGCCGGCGGCCGCGGGAGCGGTGCTCTCGGTGTCCTGGATCGTCCAGCCGGCCTCGCCCAGCGCCTCGGCCAGCGCGGCCGTCAGCTCCGCCGCCGTGCGGGTCTCGGACTCGTCGAAGGCGGTGACCGACACGGCCTCCGGCCCCACGGGCGAGGGCACCTCCACCAGCGTGGCGTCCCCGAGGACGGCGCCGAAAACCGCCCCGGCCTCCTTCACCAGCCGCTTGCGGTCCCTCTTGGCCTGCCCGGAGGCCGCTCGCCCGGACGCCGCCTGTCCGCTGTCCTGTCCCATCCCTGCTCCCTCCGGTCCGTCTGGATTCCCTGCGCGTACCCCGGTCAAGAGCCTATAGACCGATGAACTTGCCCACGCCCTTCACGATGTCCTTGCCCTTGTCGACGGCCTTGCCACCGGTCTCGGCCGCGGACCGGGCGATGTCGCCGCCCTTGTCCACGATCGTGTTCTTCGCGTCGTTCAGACCCCCGGCGATGTCGGGGACCTTGTCGTAGATCTTGTCCTTCGCGCCGTCCGCGATCTTCCAGATGTCCCCGGCGTTCTCGCCCGCGTTCCAGGGCCGCACGAAGGTGTCGCCGAGCTCCAGGACCACGTTCCCGCCGTCCTTGAAAAGCCCTCCGGTCAGGTCCTTGGTGTCGTTGTAGATCTGGGCGCCGTCCTTGCCGAGCTCCGTGCCCAGCTCCTTGACGTGCCCGCCGACCTCGTGGGCGCCCTTGTCGATGATGTCGCCGAACTGGTTCACGTCGTTCGCGATCCGGTCGACCTCCAGGAGCTTGACCACCGGCCACGTGGTCACGTGGAGCAGCTTCTCGGAGGCGATCTCCGCCGCCTTGCCCGCCGCGGCGGCGACGAAGTCCGGCGCTCCCTTGTCCTTCGCCGCCTTGTACGTCTCCTTGTACGCGACGTTGCCGGCGAGGTCGTTGATCTTCCCGAACAGCTCGTCCGGCGGGACCCGGTCCCACATGTTGTGCTTGCCCAGCACGGAGTGGACCTCCAGCAGGAGCTCCTTGACCCCCATCCGCCCCGCGAAGTGGGCCTGCACGGCCGCGTCGAGGTCGCCGCCCATCTTCACCACGACGTCCGGCGGGATCTTCCCGTGGAGGAAGCCGACCATCTCGCGCGCCTCGGCCGCGCCGATCTGCTCGTCGTCGAGGGAGGTGTGCGTGAACGTCATGGGCTTGGCGTCGCCGCCGAAGAAGATCCGCTGCATGTTGGCCAGGGACCCGGTCTTCGGGTCGTAGTACTGCGAGTGGCCGCTCGCGCCGTCGGTGCCGAGACGGGTGATGTCCTTGAAGTCCGCCGGGTCGTTGCCGTGCCCCTGCGTGTACGAGACCCAGTCCCCGGGCGCCCGCATGGCGAAGAACTTGGTGTTCGGCATCTTGAAGTCGGCGACGGAGTTGATGTTGGGGCCGAGGCCCGGACTGCCCATGAAGGTGACGTTGTCGACGTTGGTCAGGCCCGCCTGCAGCGCCTTGCTCGTGACCAGCGTCCCGTAGCTGTGGGCGAAGATGTCCAGCCCGGCGTTCGGCTTCAGGTTGACGGATATGCCCTGGCGGAACGCGTTCAGGGAAGCCCCGCCCTCGAAGGCCTTGGCGGGGTCCACGGAGTCGCCGAGCTCCGGGGTGTCGTAGCCGAGCCAGCTGACGACGGCCGATCCCGGCTGCTCGACTCCGTTCTCATCGGTGACGAGCTGGTATCCGCCGCTGGAGAAGCCGTTGAAGTTGTCGAGCCGGTTGGTGATGCCCGGAACCCGGAACGCGACATTGTCCGCGTTCTCCAGGTCTCCCACCACTTCGGCGATCCGGCCGTCCGGGAAGGGCGACGCCTTGGCGTCCGCGGTCGAACCGAAGTGGGGATCGAAGACGAGGAACTGCCGGGGCACCTCGACCTTCATCTTCTCGCCCGTGTTCGGATCGAGAACGGTCTTGATCCGCGGGTTCATGAAGCTCCGCAGCGTGTCCACGCGCTCCTTGGTGCGCTTGTACGCGGCGTCGGTGGGCTTGAGCGTCGCCAGGTATGCGGCTTCCTTGGTGTACTCCGACTGGATCGTCAGCCGGTTCGCCGCGAAGCGGACATTGACCGGGACGCCGTCCAGGTTTCCGACGAGCAACGGATCCGCGGTCGCGAGCGCCGCCTGCTGTGCGGGAGAGAGCGTGGCGAAGTAGTCCTTGACCGCCTGGGCACGCTGCTGCGGAGTGCCGTTCTTCTGCTCTGCGAGGAGTGCCTTCAGGTCGGCCTGGAGCTTCTTCCCCGCGTCCGGTTCACCGGGAACGCCCGGGGGCAGTCCGAATGCCGCGAGCGTCTCGAAGGGCGATTCGGAGGGGGAGCGCATGATGCCCGCGCGGCGCCGCAGGTCCTTGGCCGTGTCGCCCAGCCAGGAGGCGATCGCGGGCAGACCGGCCACGTGTCCGCCTGCCTCTAGTGCGGATGCCCTGCTCTTCAGCTGGGGAATCGCACCGGCCTTGCTGTCCAGCGATTTCGCCAGTCGGTCGAGCATCTCCGGATCCGCAAAAACCATGGCCATGGCGGCGTATCGTAATACTGCGGACTGTTGAATGACCAGCGTAGCGATCAACTGAGCAGGGATACGGGGCGATTTGGCATGGGGGCGAACGAAGCAGCCGATTTGCGGAAGTTGGCCGACGACCTCAGGGCCCTGCTCAACGAGCCCATCGAGATCGCGGCGGACCGCAACGCCAAAGCGGACGAGCAGTGGCAGGGCCCTACCGCGACACACGTTCGCGGGGAACTCGCCCTACGGAAGACGCGCCTGGGAACGATGGCCGACGAACTGGACAAAGAGGCCGGCAACCGGAAGGACAAGACGTCCGGGAACCAGCCCAACTGAGCCACTCGGACGCGCGTCCGGCGCCACCCCTTACTCCTTCATGTACTTCGGGTTCCGAAGACAGTCCGTCACGATGACGGCGGAGAGTTTCGGAATGACCGCACCCGAAGTCGTCTTGAACGGGTAGGCGATGACCATGACGGTGCCGGCGCCCGGCTTGTCCACGTATTTGATCACTCCGTCGGGCTTGCCGACCGGGGCGGTGTCCGGCCGCTCACCCGCCGTCCACCCGCCCTGACGTGTGAGACGGCTCACGACGCCGCTCGCCAGCTCCTGCGGCGTGCGGCCGTCCGAGGCCACTCCGGTCAGGTCGACGTCGAACGTGGACTTCACCTTGCTGGCGTCCTTGCCGTCGGTCAGGTCCGGACCGCCGCAGTCGGCGTTGTCGCGCAGGCCTTCCGCGGGCTCGATGTCCGGCATCGCCGGCTTCATCGCGTCCCGGACACCGGGGAGCATGGCGTCCAGGGCGTCCTGATACGTACGCCCGTCGTCGCCCTTCTCCGGCGATCCCGACCCGGAACCGGGCAGCATCGAGCAACTGGAGACCGCCGCCGCCACGAGGACGGCGCACGAGATCTTCCGAATGGTTCCGGTACGCAACTGTTCGTCACCACCCTGGTTCCGTCGGTCACCGACACCCGGTCCAGGCGGTGCGGGGCCGCCCCTCTGGTCCCTACGGGCTCAGCATAGTCACGGATGCGCGTTCGGAAGAGGGATCCATTTCGCTTAGGGTTGCGATAGCGTCCGTTGATGCGAACGGAACGTCCGTCGTTCACAGTTACACGGGGAGGGCCGCCATGGATCGTGGCGCAGATATCAAGCAGCTCAGGGATCTGGCCAAGCTGTTTCACAACAAGGCCGGGGATCTGCAGACGCTGATCAACAACCTCAACACGTCGACCTCCGGCAGCACCGGCTACTGGAAGGGTCCGAAGTCGGACCAGTTCCGCCAGGAGTGGGAGACCGCTCGCGGAACCTTCACCAAGTGGGTCGACACCCTCAACGACGCCAGCAAGTCGGCGTCCACCAGCGCGGACAACATCGAGCGCGCCACCTGATCCGTCCTGCGGATCGGAAGTCTCACACGACAGCGGGGCGTCCACCTGAACCAGGTGGACGCCCCGTCGTCGTGAACCGGCCCGAGTGTCAGGTCTTGGGCTTCTGCAACTCCTTGGCCGCGTCCGCACTCTGCTGGGCCTCTTCGCGCAGCGACTTCGCAACCGTGCCGCACGTGGTCTTCCAGGTACCGAGCTTCCCGCGCACGTCCGTGGCGTTCGGCCCCTCCCAGGTCTTCATCTCGCCCATGCTGAACTTCTGCGGCGCGTCCATCATCTTCTCGATGTGGTCGGCGAGCGACCTCAGAGCGCCAGCGCGCTGGTTGAGTTCTTGAATGTCCGGGTTACCCATGGCAGCCTCCCCCGCTGTCTCGACAACGGGGCCAGCATATCGAGGGGCGGGGGTGCACCCCACCTGCGCCGCTGCGTCCGCGCCGTCGCCTGATGAGGCGATTGCCCGGCGGCAGCGCGCGTCGCAGGTCCGGGAGTTGCGCTTCGCGAACATCCTCCCGGTCGTTACGACTGTCATCGCACATGGCTACGATGCCATCATCTGATCAGCGAATGACCGAGTCGCAACAGACGTGAGGGAAGTTGACTATGCACGCGCGAACCCGGGTCGGCCTCGCCCTACTTGCCGCCACACTCTCCTTGGCGGTGACGGCCTGTGGCGCAGACGCCAAGCCGACGGCGAACCCGTCGATTCCCGGTGTGGACGGCGCCACGGCCGCGCCTTCCGCCTCGCCCAGCTCCTCGGCAACGGCCGACGCCGACCGCCCGAAGATCACCTTGCCCGCGGACGACGTTCTCGTCTTCGAGGGTGAGAACACCGGCGACCCGAAGACGGACGCGGTGCTCCGCGACAACGCCGAGCACATACGGGCGGTCGACGACGCGATCGCGCGCAAGGACCCCAAGTCCGCGGCCGTGGCCTTCTACACGAAGGACACCGCCCTGGTGGACACCAGCACGTGGATCAACGACTTCATCAAGGACGGCAAGACCGTAACGGGCACGGTCCGGCATTTCGCCCGCAAGGTCACGTTCCTCAAGGACGGCGCCGCCGCAGTCACCTACTGCGCCGACGAGAGCAAGGGGTTCACGAAGGACGTGAAGACGGGCAAGGTCGACGTCACACCCGCCACCAAGAACTCCTACGTCTTCTACAACGAGCGTCTCGAGCAGAACGACAAGGGTGTCTGGCAGACGGCCAAGACCATCTCGGAGCGAGGATTCCAAGCATGCCAGCCGTGATGCGCGGTCGAGCCGCGACAATAGTCCTCCTGGCCGCGCTCGCCACGGCCCAAGCGGTCCCCGCGGCCCACGCGGACCGGGGTGGCGGCAGCAAAGGCGGGGTGAAGGGCCCGAACGGCCAGAACATCACCGCCGAGACGAAGATCCAGGTCAGTGTCCCCGGCAACCCGGGCTCCGCCAAGACCGGGACGCTGAGCTCCGAGGACAGCAACTGGACTCCCCCGCCGTGCTGGTACGAGCCGGCGTTCTCCCCCCAGGAGATCGAGTCCACGGTCAAGGCCGTCGACGGCGTGCCCATCTTCGGCGACGTCTTCGCGAAGATGCTCAACGGGTACTACAAGGACGGAACGCCCTACAAGGACTACAACCTGGACAAGCAGGGCAAGGGCATGTTCTGGGCGTCCGTGGTGAACCCCAAGCGCAAGGACGACCCCGGCGCCACCGCCTGCGACAAGCTGCCGTTCTGGGTCGACAACGGCGCCACCCCGAGCGAGCCGCTCGCCGTCAGCCCCGAGGTCCTCGCCGAGTACGCCTACGACGAACTGCGGCTGCCCGACACCACGATCACCATGAAGCCGGCCGACAAGTCCACGGTGAACCTGCCCACATGGGCCTGGCTCGACAAGTCGACGTTCAGGCCCGTCTCCGTGACGGCGAGCATCCCGAACTCCGGCCTGTCGGCGACCACCACCGCCACTCCGGTGTCGCTCAAGATCGACCCCGGCACGGCCGACGCGCAGCTCCACCCGGCGGGCGGCGTCTGCACCTTCGGCCCGGACGGCAGCATCGGAGCCCCCTTCAGCCCCGACAAGGCGAACCAGACGCCGCCCTGCGGTGTCACCTACCTCCGCGCCACCACCGGCTCCGGCCCGCACAAGCTGCGGGCGACGGTGACCTGGAAGGTGACGTGGACCAGCACCGGCGACCCGAATCCACACGACCTCCCCAGCGGAACCTTCGGCACGTCCCAGGACGTCACGGTCCAGGAGATCCAGGCCGTCAACCGGTAGTCGCCCGCCGACCGCCCCGAGATCGACCGAGAGAGACCGAGAGAGACCGCATGTACGTCGAGAAGCTCCCGAAGACCTGGTCCGCGATATGCGTCGGCCTCTACCTGGCCGGCGTAGCGGCCATGGGCGTGGACTCGGTCCCCGAGGACACGGGTCCGTGGCTCGCCGTATCGGCCCTCTTCCTGCTGTTCCTGCTGCCCTGCCTCGCCGTGCCGATCTCGAAGCGCATCTACAACCGCATCCGCATCGACCCCGCGCAGGGCACCCTGCGCGTGGGCCGCGAGCGGTTCCCCCTCGCCGCCATCCACCCGGGGTCGGTCCAGGTGGCCCTCCAGCAGGCGGTGCCCGGGATGGCCATCCGCTACGCCTCGTCGGCAGCGAACATCGACGGCATTCCCGGCCTGCGGGAAACGGAGTGGAACACCCCGCGGCTCGTCGGGGGCGGCTGGGCCGTCCCGATGGGGATGGACACCGTGGTGCTCACCACCCGCGAGGGCAAGGGCCTCACGATCGCCACCCACGACCGCACGTCCTTCCTGACGGCCCTGGCCAGGGCCACCGGCGTCGCCTACTGAGGCCGCGCCACCGGGCGGGTGGGCGGACGGCAACCCGCCCGCCCGGTGCTACGTGGCCGGGGCGCCCGGGACCGCCCCCTCCGCCGGCTTGCGGTTCCCGTCGCGCAGCACCGCCAGGGCGAAGCCCAGCCGCCGGTCCAAAGCCGGAAAGGCGACCTGGATCAGCCGGCCAAGCTGATCGACGGCCGGGGCGGGGTACGGGACGAGGCGTTCACCCGGGCCTCCTCGCAGGGAGGGGGCGGCTGGCCGGGGCGCTCGATCCGCTCCGCGCCGAAACCCCGAAACGTGTCACGCGATCGGGCCCTCGTCCCGGCGCGGGGTGGTGAAGATGCTCTCCGGAATGGCGAGGAGCGCGCTGATGGTGGACAGCGCCGACGTGTCGACGAGCTCCAGCACGATCGCGACCGCGAGGTCCGTGGGGTCCACGTCTCCGACCGCCGTGCCGAGCCTGGTTCCGCCGACCCCGCGCACGACGCGCCCGTTGCGGAGCGAGACGGTGGCACCCTCACGGGCGAGTACGCAGTCGCCGCCGGTGACGTACGTGTACTGCCGGTCGCGGTACGAGATCTCCAGCCGGCGGGACTTCTTCCGCAGGCCTTTGACTACCAGTTCCAGGCCGGCCACGGTGCCGTCGACCTTGAGCCAGCCGCCGTCCAGTGAGGGCGTCGACTTGGTCCCTCCGCTGAAGAGCGTCTCCGGGAACCTGTCTCCCCTCAGGTGCGCCTCGCGGGTGGGCGCCTGTCCGGGTCCGGGGAACTCCCTGTACACCTCGACGTGGCCGAACCGGCCCGTCACCCCGCGGTATGCCGAGAGGTGCTCCTCCTCCACCGGTTCCAGTTCGAATTCGAAGCCGTTCATACCGCCGCCACTCGCCGTCATTCGTCCCGTCCTGGCCACGCGTCCTCACCACTTGAGCGGGTTGAGCTTCTTGACCGCGCTCTTCCCCTTGTCCTTCACCCAGTCCTTGGCCTTGCCCCCGCCCTTCTTGATGTCGTCCCAGTGCTCCACGACCTTCGCACCGCCGTAGATGATCCCGGTGACGCCGACCGCCCCCAGTGTCCACGGGTTCGGCGCGACCATCGCCGCGGTCATCGAGGCGTTGAATCCGCCCTCGGCGATGTCCGCGACGTACTTGGCGCCCGACTCCCGGCTCCCGAAGTGCTTGCGCGGGTCGCCCTGGGCGATGACGTTCGCCGCGCTGTAGACCGTGGAGAACGCACTGCCCGCGATCCCCGCGCCGCGCAGGAATCCGGCCGTCCTCCCCGCCACCCTGAGCCCCGAGCCGAGCGAAGAGAGGCGGCCGTTGCCGAAGAGCTTCATGTCGGCAGCCATGTTGCGCGTCACCTTGATCAGGCTGGCGTTGCCGGACCGGGCCACGACCTGGCCCGAGTGCGTGAGGCCGCCGTACATCGCGGCCAGCCGGTCGGAGCCGACGAGGAAGTTGATCGTCCTGTTCGCGGTGAGGGTGGTGCCCAGGATCGGGCTGTTCATGACGCCGCTGTTGCGGAGCCAGTTGAAGCCCGTGCCGATGTGGCCGGCGACGTAGCCGCCGACACCGGGGACCTGGGTGGCGTTCTGGTAGAGGGGGTTGCCCGCGGCCAGTGCGCTGAGGCTTCCCGGCAGCCAGCTGCCGGGCGCGGCGAGCGAACGGATCGGCGGGCTCCAGTCCCGCAGGTTCCGCCCCCAAGCGCCGAACTTGTTCGGAGCCCACGGCCGGGAGCCCAGGATCCGCAGCTGCCTGCTCGCCCATAATTTGAGGCTGTTGGCCCAGCCGCCCTGGGCGACGGAGTTCCCCACTAGCACCCTGGTGACGTTGCCGGCGTGGAAGGTGGCGACGCCTCCGGTCCCCAGGACCCCCGTCACGTCACCGTAGATTCCGAGGAACTGCTCGATCTGCTTCTCGTACGGCGCGAGCGCGGGGATCGAGGCGAAGGCGTGCGCCCGAAGCCGGTCCACCCAGTCGGCCAGCGATTCGTTCGACTGGCGCCGGAACACCGCCGACTCCGGTCCGTCACTGCTCGCCATGGCGTTCACCAGCAGCAGTACGTCCGGCGCGGCATAGATGAGCCCGGCCTTCGCCACGTCCTTCGCGTCGAAGCCCGCCCACTTCGCGCCCGCCTCGGGATCACCGTCCTCCAGGCGTCCGATGACCGCGCGCCTGCGCAGGTCCGGGGCGTTCTCGGAGGCCCACGTGCGCATCGGGCGCAGAGCCGCCACCTTGCTGCTCACGCCCAGGCTGGAAGCTCTCGTGAAGGCTTCGTCGATGTTGTCCTGGGCGCCCCCGCGCCCGTCGAGCAGTCTGGCCAGCTGGTCGAGCTGGTCCGGGTTGACGTTCCTCATGTGCGGTTCCCCCCGGTTGCGTACCGTCCGCTTGCGTACCGTCCGCTCCCCGCGGCCGTCGGTCAGATTCCGGCGGCCCCGTCGACCATGTCCTCGCGGTCCGGCAGCAGGTCCGTGAGCTTGTCCCAGATGTCGCCCGGGGTGGTCCACGCCACCACGAGCGGGCTCGCCGGCGTCACCTGGCCCGGCATGATCGGCTCTTCTGGCTGCTCCCGGACCCAGTAGCCCAGCGGGCCGCAGTCCCAGGTCGCCAGGGCGCGGACCATGGCCGTGCGCTCGTTTTCGTACGTGCCGTCCCAGGCGGTCGTGACCCGCCAGGTGGCGTTCAGCGCGAGGACCAGTTCCAGGAACTGCTCCAGGGCGTCGCCGGTCAGGTTCGCGTCTGCCGCCACCGCCGCCTGGCGGGTCAGCTCGCGCGCGGCGGCCTCGTCGCCCGCCGCCTCCGCGATCGCCACGAACACCGCGTCCAGGGTGGCCATGGTGGTCTCGACGCGGGCGGTCTCCGGCGCCTTCTGGTCCGGCTCCCCGCGGTGCAAGTTGATCTTGCGGGCGAGGTCCCACACCAGGGTGGCCGGCTCGATGGGGACGTACTCGGACTCCTCCTCCCCGGGCCAGCCGTCGTGGGAGATGACCGCGTCGCCACCCACGATGATGCCGTGGTTGACCGCGCCGTGCTCGCCGGTGACTTCGACCTGGATCACGAGCGCCGGCGCCGCCAGCGCGCCCAGGAAGTCCCTCAGGAGCGGAGCGAGTTCACCCTCCTCCCCGATCAGCCCGATCCGCTGGAGCTCCACGAGCGAGTCCCACAGCTCGTCGGGCGGGGTCTCGCCGTCCAGCAGGTGGGCGAAGACCCCGATGTGGCGGTCAGCCAGCCGGAAGCGGGCGCGGGAGCTGTCGTACGAGGGCATCTTTCGGCTCACTTCTTCGGGTTCTGAAGGTCTTCCGCGTCCTGGGTGTGCACTTCGTGGTTCCCGAGCCGTGCGTACGCGGCGCGTCCATGAGGAGCGCGCCGTGGCCGGCAGAGAACTGTCGTACCGTCAGATCAGCATATCCACTTACGGCTTGCCATCCAGATGCGAACAAGCCTCTCCCGCAACGAACTCCACGGACCACATGCGGCGGCGGGGCGCCCACCTGTAAGAGGTGGACGCCCCGCCGCCGTTCAATGGCTCCCGCTCAGTCCCGCATCACGCCCTGGACCGGCATGAACGAGCCTCCGGAGGCGAGTAGGCCGCTGCCCGCCGAGCCGCCGCCCGTGTTCGACGGGAGGCGGATGCCGAACAGTTCGCCGTCCTGCGTGCTCTGCGGTGTCAGCAGCAGGCCGTTGCGCGACTTGCGCGCCGCCGTCACGAAACCCCGGTACTGCGACGACAGGGCGTCGGTCGTACCGGCCGTCAGGAGGCCGAGGCCGCCGTCCGCCCCCTTGCGCAGCAGGGCTTCCAGGGCCTCGTCCAGGCGGGTGTCGTAGAGCAGTTCGGCGTCGTCGGCGACCACCACGTACGGGCGTCCCTCCGCCTTCTCCGTCAGTTCGGCCAGGTCGTCCTCGCGGTGCTCCGCGTTCAGGAGGCCGAGGACACCGGGGCGGCCTTCGAGCTCCCGCAGCGGCGAGCGCCGCGGGGTGATGAGGACCAGCGGGGTGCCCGCCGCCAGGAGCGACTCCGCCGCGCACAACAGGGCCATGGAGCGGCCGGACTTCGGGGGGCCGGCGATCACGAAGCCCGGGCCGGACTCCTCCAGGTCGACGCCGAGGGGGGCCAGTTCGTCCCCGCCCACCGCGAGCAGCGCCCACAGCGGCGACGGCGCGGTGAACTCCGGGTCCAGGTCGAGCGCTTGACGGGCCGTGATCCGCGCGGGCAGGGCGTCGACCCGCATCGGGCGGCGGTGCGTCGGGACCCGGCCGTACCGGGTCTGCACCGCCTCCGTGATCTCCCGCAGCATCCGTACCTGGGCCTGGCCCGAGGGGTCCGGGTCGAGCAGGGCGATCTGCGTCTCGTCGATGCCGGTGTCGGTGATGCGCAGCGCGCGCCCCGGGCCCATGTTCTTCGGGACCTCGCGGGGGTGGATGCCGGCCACGGCGTAGTCGTTGGGGTCGGCGAAGCGCAGGATCAGCCGGTCCTGGAAGGCCGAGGCCACCATGCCGCTGAGGCCGCTGCGGTCGGCGGTCATGACCACCTTGAGGCCCACCGCCGAGCCCTCGCGGAAGATCCGCTGGACCATCTCGATCAGCTGGCCGTAGTTGTAGGCCTCGAAGGACGAGACGAAGCCCTCCCAGCTGTCGAGCAGCAGGACCATCCACGGCAGGCGGTCCTCGGGGGCGGCCGCCGCCCGCTGCTCGGCCGCGCTCGACGCCCCTTCCATGGCGAGCAGCTGCTGGCGCCTGCTGATCTCCGTCAGCAGGCGGTCGATGAGCCGCCGTACCCGGTCCGGCTCGTCGCGGTTGACCACGGCGCCGACGTGCGGCAGCCGTACGAGGGGCAGCAGGGCGTTCGACCCGCAGTCGATGCCGTACACGTGGACGTCGCCCGGGTCGGTGGCGCGTGCCAGCGCCCCGGCCAGCGTGCGCAGGGCCGTGGAGCGGCCCGAACGCGCGCCGCCGGCCAGCATCGTGTGCTCGCCGCCCACGAAGTCGAGTCCGAACGCCGCTCGGGCCTGCTGCGCCGGGAGGTCGGTGAGCGCGAACCCGATGGACGGGACGTCCCCGTGCGCGGGCCGGGCGGGCGCCTGCGGCAGGTCCTCGAGCGTGACGTGTTCGGGCAGCGGATCCAGCCACGGGCTGCGCGGAGCCGGGAAGCCCATCGACTGCGAGCCCGCCCGGACGGCGTCGACGAGCACGGCGAGGTCGGTGACCATCGTGCCGTCGTCGCTCGCGTCGGCCGCCCGGGGCAGCGGACGGCTGTACGACTGCCAGGTGAGCGGGACCAGGTTGGCCTTCGGGCCGCTGTTCCCGGTGGCCGGGCGCCGGCCACCGATCCGTGCGGACTGCACGCCCACGAGGGACTGGGCCCCGGAGCGGACGAAGGCACGTCCGGGGGTCGACTTGGCGATGGCGCCGGAGTCGGGGGCGTCGATGACGTCCTGCGACTCGGTGCCGTCGGTCACGCGCAGCGCGATGCGGAGGTTGGTGTTGGCCCGGATGTCCGCGCTGACCACACCGGCGGGGCGCTGCGTCGCGAGGATCAGGTGCACGCCCAGTGAACGGCCGCGGCGCGCGATGTCGACGAGTCCGGCGATGAAGTCGGGGAGCTCGGCGACCAGCGAGGCGAACTCGTCGATGACCAGCACCAGCCGGGGCATCGGCTCCAGCTCGGGGCGCAGCTTCCTGGTGTCGTTGTAGTCCTCGATGTCCTTCGTGCCCGCGTTGAACAGGATCGTCTCGCGGTGGTGGAGTTCGGCGGCGAGCGAGGCCAGGGCCCGCTCGGTCAGGTGGGCGTCGAGGTCGCTGACCATGCCGACGGTGTGCGGGAGGCGGGCGCAGTCCATGAAGGCGCTGCCGCCCTTGTAGTCGATGAGGACGAAGTTGAGGGCGTCCGGCCGGTTGGCCACGGCCAGCGAGGCGATGATCGTCTGGAGCAGCTCGGACTTGCCCGCGCCGGTCGTACCGGCGATGAGGGCGTGCGGTCCGTCCCGCCGGATGTCCAGGGTGAACGTTCCGTCGGCCGCGATGCCGATGGGCGCCGAGGTCGTCGAGCCTCCGGCCCGCCAGATCTTCTCGATGTCGGTGCCCGTCGGGTCGGGCATGCCGAGGAGGTTCAGCAGCCGGGCCGCCGTCGGCAGGGCGCCGCCCGCGTCGTCGCGGCTCACGTCGCGCACCGGCGCGAGGGAGCGGGCGAGCAGCTCGCACCACTCGGGTCCGACCTGGTCGGCCAGCACTTCGCCGACGGACTCCAGCCCGCTGCCGCGCAGCCGCACCCGGGTCGGTGACTCGTAGGTCCACGCGACGACCGCCGAGCACTCCTCGGGGAGGACCCGCTCGTCCTCGTCCAGGCAGAGCGCGAAGATCCCGTACCCGGGCCCCTCCTGGAGCAGTTGCGGCACTCCGGGGACCCGGCGCAGGAGCCGCGCCCCGTCGAGCACGAGCAGGACGAAGGGATCGGGGACCATGCCGCCGCTCATCGAGCTGTGGTCCTCGCGGGCGGCCTTGCGCCGGCCCAGCTCGTTCAGGAGCTCGTTCACGCGGCGGGTGATGGCCTCGGAGTCGGATCCGACCAGGGCGACGCAGTCCTGCCCGAGCTGGGGCGAGGTGTGCGGGAGCCAGTGGGCCCAGGCCCAGTCGGCGCCGGTCTCGCGTACGGAGGACAGCACGACGAGCGAGAGGTCGCGGGGGCTGTGCAGCACGGCGGCCTGTACGGCGAGCCAGCGCACGGTGGCCAGGGCGCGGGCGCGGTCGCCGGCGACTCCGACGACGCGGAGCTCGGCGAACGGCAGGGTGACCGGTACGTCGGCCAGCAGGGGGGGCTCCGGCTTGTCCTCGGCGTACCCACCGCGGGCCATGGCCAGGTCGACGTCGGCGGGGAGGGCTCCGACTCCGATCCGCAGCTGGAGGGCGTCCACGTCGGTGATCCTGCGCTCCCAGAGGCGGCGGCGCGGTCCGGTCGCGAACAGCAGGACCTCGGCGGGGTCGGGGCTGTCGGCCCGCCGGTGGGCCTGGTCCTGCTTGCCGAGGCGGGCCAGCTCGGCCTCGTAGGCGGCGACGTCCTTCTTGTACTGCTTGACCGAGGTCTTGTTCTTCTTCTTGCCCTCACGGTTCTCGCTGATCCACTGGCCGAGCATCATCACCGGGGTCATCGCGCAGAAGAGGAGCATGTAGATCTGCTTGGTGACGGCGAACATGACCAGGCCGAAGATCATCGGGGTGAAGGCCGCGATCATCTGGAAGCGGGCCTTCTCCGACTTGGACGGCAGGACGGGCACGACCACCCGGGGCCGCGGCCGCAGCGGCGACAGCCGGGGCGGACGGTTGTAGGCGAGCCCGCCCTCGCCCGTCGCGGACAGGTGCGCGTCCGGCTCGCCGACCGCGTCCAGCACGAACAGCGAGTCCCCGGCCCGTACGAAGACCCCCGGCGGCCAGGCCCGGACCCCCTCGGCCTCCTCGCCGTCCAGCAGCACCCCCGCGCCCTCCTGGGCCTGGAGGGTGGCGCTGCCCTTGACGTCGATCGTCACGCGCGCGGCGACGGGGGCGAGCGCACCGTCCGCCACCGGCACCGTGCAGGTGGGGGCGGAACCGATGGTGGCCGTGCCGACGCCGAGGCGGACCACGCGTCCGGCGCCCGGGCCTGCGGCGATCCGCAGTTCGTAGCGGCCGGCGGGTTCGCCCCGGCGCAGCAGCGGCCCGATCGCGTCGTCGACGGAGACCCGCATGCCGTCGCGCAGGATCCCCGCGGCCGGGGCCGCGGGCTCGCAGCGCCGCCCGTCGGCCCACAGGGTCGGCCCGGCCGGCGCCTGCCGTGCGTGACCGCCGTGCAGCTGCACCACCACCTCGCGCGCCGTGCCGCCCGGACCGGGCCCGCCGCCGAAGGCCGAAGCCAGCGTCTGCGCCACGTCGTGGGCCGTCGCCGACTCGTCGGCGTCGACCACGACGTCCTGCGGGGGTATTCCCCCCTGTACGACCGTCACCCGGACTCGCATGCCCCGTCCCCTCACCGTCAGCGCGTGCTGCGCCGCCCACCCACTCGGTTCTCGCTGATCAAATGAGGCTAGTACCTGCGTGATGTGCCGGGAACAGCCGCCCATGGGCTGAGCCGTCCCGGCCCGGCCGGGCACGGGTCCGCCAGCCCCTCGCCCGCCGGGTCGGGCCGCCGGGTCAGGCCGCTGCCGCCGGGGCGGGTGTCGAGGGTTCGAAGCCGGCGAGCATCTGTTCGAGGGCCTGTTGGTCCGGGCCCACGAAGGGGTCGAGTCCCGGTGCGAGGCCCACCGTGTCGATCATCCGGGCGACGAGTCCGAGCCCGGAAGCCGGCGGCAGGTGCGTGGAGAAGACGTACTCGGGATCCATCTCCTTGACCGGCCGGACGGTGGCGAGGAACTTCTCCCGGTCGGCGAGGCACGCCCAGGGGCTGTCCACGGACGCCCAGAACAGCTGTCCGGCGCGCAGCTCTTCGGGGCCGACGGCGCCGGCGTCCCCGCCCGCCGCGAGGTCCGCGTCCGGCAGGGGCGAGCCGAAGCAGTCGGAACTGAAACAGGCCCGCGAGCGGTCGTCGTAGAAGCCCACGGTCGCGGGGTTGTCGAAGAGCGGGGGCCGGAAGGCGGTCAGCGAGCGGTCCCCGACGTCCAGGCTCTGGCCGGGGTTGAGCAGGAAGACGCGGTCCATCGGCAGCGGGTGCTCCGTGGACATCACGCCCACGCCCAGGAAGGTGGTCACCACGCGCGCCTGCGGGGCGGCCTCCAGCAGGGCGAAGATCCCGCCGGTGTGGTCGCGGTCGGGGTGGGTCAGCCAGATCCACCGCACGTCCGCGGGGTCGACGGCCTCGGCCAGCGTCGTGAGGAAGTCCCGGTCGGGCAGGCCCAGGCCGGTGTCGACGACGACGGGCTCCCGCGCGTGCAGGACGAACGCGTTGACCGGGAGGAAGCCGACGCCGGGCACTTCTAGGGCGTCGCCCAGGACGCTGACGTCCCGGCCGACTCGGCGAGTGGTCATGACGGAGCTCCGATGGCCCCCTGGGTGAGCTCGCTCGCGGTCGCCGGAGGCGTCCCGCCTCCTCCTCCATCGTGCTCTCGGCCGGGGCCGCCCGCACGCCCGCATTACCCGGCCGGCGCCTCGCGGACGGGCGGGAACGCGGTCCGGCCGGGAACCCGGACGTGAAAGGAGGACGCATTCCCGGTAAACACCGCATGAGCCTTTCTACCGGACCGAAAGGCGCATGCCATAAGACGCTTCAATACCCCGGGCGGGCGGCTGCGAGAAGCTCCACGGCCACGTCCGGCGCATACCCCGTTGTCGGTCCCGTCCGCCGCGCGAATTCACGTACGCCGGCGAGCTGATCGGGGCCGAAGCGGAAGTCGAGGGTCGTGAAGTACCGCTCCAGCAGTTCCGCGTCGAAGGCCTCCCAGCGGGCCGCCTGCTCGGCGACCTTGGTGACTTCCTCCAAGGACACGTCGCGGGAGGCGAGGAAGGCCTCGTGGACCTTGCTCACGACGAGCGGCTCGCGCTCCAGGTAGTCCTTGCGGGCGGCCCAGACGGCGAAGACGAACGGCAGTCCGGTCCACTCCTTCCACATCAGCCCGAGATCGTGGACGGCCAGCCCGAGCCGGGGCGCGTCGTGCAGGGAGGCCCGCAGGGCGGCGTCGCCGATCAGCACCGCCGCGTCCGCCTCCTGCATCATCAGCCCCAGGTCGGGCGGGCAGGTGTAGTAGTCGGGCCGCACTCCGTACTGCTCGGCCAGGAGCAGCTGGGCGAGGCGTACGGACGTGCGCGAGGTCGAGCCGAGGGCGACGCGGGCGCCGTCCAGCTGGTCCAGGGGGACCTGCGAGACGATCACGCAGGACATGACGGGGCCGTCGCAGCCGACCGCGAGGTCGGGGAAGGCGACGAGCTCGTCGGCGTTGCGGAGGAACTCCACGAGGGTGATCGGCCCGATGTCGAGGCTGCCCCGGACGAGGCTGGCGCTGAGGTTCTCGGGGGTGTCCTTGGTCAGCTCCAGGTCCAGCAGAGTGCCGGTTCTGGCCAGCCCCCAGTAGAGGGGCAGGCAGTTCAGGAACTGAATGTGGCCGACACGGGGCCGGCTGCGATAGACGTCCACATCGCGAGACTAGCCCCCGTGTCGGCGTCAGCCGTCTGGCGGGTCTCAAACGTCCGAGTGACGTGATCTTTCCCTCTGGTCTCGGCCGCAGGGTGCGTGCTAGGCTCGTCGCAAGTTGCAGTTTGGTTTCCCTTGCAGTACGAGGCCTGCGGAGAATGTGACCCGCAGGCTTTTGTAGTTTTCAGACTTCTTAGCAGGTTCTGGAGCAGGGCGACCCTTTGGCCCATAGGAGGGCTCATGGCTACCGGAACCGTCAAGTGGTTCAACGCTGAAAAGGGCTTCGGCTTCATCGCCCAGGACGGCGGCGGCCCGGATGTCTTCGTCCACTACTCCGCGATCAACGCCGCTGGTTTCCGCTCCCTTGAGGAGAACCAGCTGGTGAACTTCGACGTCACCCAGGGTCCGAAGGGCCCGCAGGCGGAGAACGTCACCCCGGCCTAGTCGCCTGGGCCAACCAATCGCGGTTGGATATGCAGTACCCAAGGAGCCCTGTCTTCTCCGTGCGAGCGGAGTCGACGGGGCTCCTGCCTTTGCCCTGGCCGGGTCGTCGGACGGGGCCTACGCCGAAGCGCCCCCGGCACCGTTGGCACGGTGCCGGGGG
>NZ_JBHWVV010000003.1:235080-535367 GCF_042736715.1 Streptomyces sp. NPDC060049 | reverse complement strand
GCCGAAGGCCGCACCCCGGTAGCGGGGTGCGGCCTTCGGCGGTCAGGCCGCGGAGAGTCGCGCGGTGCGGTCCGCGGTCAGCGCGGGGCGGACCGCCGGAGCCGGGATCCGAAGATCAGACCGCGAGCTCGACCGTGATGTTGCCGCGGGTCGCCTTGGAGTACGGGCAGACCTGGTGGGCCTTCTCGAGGAGGTCCTTGGCGGTGGCCGCGTCCACGTTCGGGATGGTGGCCGAGATCTTGACGATGAGGCCGAAGCCGTCGTCGTTCTTGCCGATGCCGACCTCGGCGGTGACGGTGGAGCCGGAGATGTCGGCGTTCTCGTTGCGGGCGACGACGCCGAGCGCGCCCTGGAAGCAGGCGCTGTAACCGGCGGCGAACAGCTGCTCGGGGTTGGTGCCCTCGCCGCTGCCGCCGAGCTCCTTCGGCGGGTTCACGACGACGTCGAGCTTGCCGTCGTGGGTGGCGACGCGACCGTCACGGCCGTTCTCGGCGGTGGCTACGGCGGTGTACGCGACGTCGGACTGCTGGATGGACATGTAGGGAAATCCTCCTGGTAATCGCCGCGACTCGCGCCCACGCGTCGTGGCGGTGTGCAGTGAGCCTAACGGGTGAAGGAAACGATCATCTTTCCGGTGTTCTCGCCGCGCAGCATCCCGAGGAACGCGTCGGTCGCCTTCTCCACGCCCTCGACGACCGTTTCGTCGGCGACGAGCTGCCCGGAGCGCAGCCAGCCGGCCACGTCCTGGACGAACTGCGGCTGGAGCCCCGCGTGGTCGCCCACCAGCACGCCCTGCAGGCGCAGCCGCTTGCCGATGACCAGCGCGAGGTTGCGCGGACCGGGGGCGGGCTCGGTGTCGTTGTACTGGGCGATGGCCCCGCACAGGGTGGCGCGGCCGTGCACGTTGAGGGAGGAGATCGCGGCTTCCAGGTGGTCGCCGCCGACGTTGTCGAAGTAGACGTCGATGCCGTCGGGCGCGGCCTCGCGCAGCTGACCGGCGACGGGGCCGTTCTTGTAGTTGAAGGCGGCGTCGAAGCCGTACTTGTCCGTGAGGAGCGCCACCTTCTCGTCGGAGCCGGCGGAGCCGATCACGCGGGAGGCGCCCTTGATCTTGGCGAACTGGCCGACGAGGCTGCCGACCGCTCCGGCGGCGCCGGAGACGAAGACGGAGTCGCCCTCCTTGAAGGAGGCCACCTCGAAGAGGCCGGCGTAGGCGGTCAGGCCGGGCATGCCGAGGACGCCGAGGTAGGCGGAGAGCGGGGCGAGGGAGGCGTCCACGGGGGTGGCGTGCTTGGCGTCCACGTCCGCGTACTCGCGCCAGCCCAGGCCGTGCAGCACGTGGTCGCCGACCGCGAAGCGCTCGTCGGCGGAGGCCACGACCTCGCCGACCGCGCCGCCGTCCATGGGCTTGTCGAGCTGGAAGGGCGGGATGTACGACTTCACGTCGTTCATCCGGCCGCGCATGTACGGGTCCACGGACATGTGGAGGTTGCGCACCAGGATCCGGCCGGGGGCCGGGGCGGCGACGGGTACCTCGCGCAGGGCGAAGTCCTCGGCGACGGGCCAGCCCTGCGGGCGGCGGACGAGGTGCCACTCGCGGCTGACGGCAGGGATCTGGGACATGGGGACGCTCCTGGATGAGGGGAAGAAATGCTTCACAACGTGAAACAACCATGCGCCTGGATATTTCATGTTGTCAAGTAAATGGGTACGCTGGATTCATGCCCAGTCGTCGCGTAGACCCCCTGACCGTTGAGGTCGTCGAGCTCATCGGCGACGTCGTGTCCCGCTACCACGAGGAGTACGAGCACGCGGCCGCCAGCCACCAGCTCACCGGGGCCCAGGCGCGCGTCCTGAACCTGCTCTCCCTGGAGCCGATGGCGATGCGCAAGATCGCTCAGAAGCTGAAGTGCGAGCCGTCGAACATCACCGGCATCGTGGACCGACTGGAGACCCGGGGCCTGGTCGAGCGCCGCCCCGACCCGGCCGACCGCCGGGTCAAGCTGGCCGCGCCCACCGAGGAGGGCCTGCAGACCGCCGACCGGCTGCGCGAGTCGCTGGACTTCGCGCGCGAGCCGCTGGCCGGCCTCTCCGCGGCCGAGCGGTCGGTCCTGCGCGATCTGCTCAAGCGCATGCTGGGCTGAGCCGGCGGCTCACGAGCAGCCGAAGATCCAGAACACGCACGACTTGCTCGGCTTCGGCGTGGGCTGCGGGGACGGGGGCGTCCCGGGCGGCTGCGTGGTGGCGGAGGTGCTCGGTGCGGGCTGCCCCGACGTCGTGGGGCTAGCGGTTCCCCCCGGCCCGGGTGTCCCCTGCCCCGGCCGCGCTTTGCCCGACGCGGAGGCCGACGGCGCCAGGCCCGGGCCCGGACTCCCCCCGGCGGTGCCCGCCGGTCCGGCCGTCTTCGTGGCACCCGCGGTGGCCTTTGCCGTCCCGGTCGCCTTGCCCGACGGCAGCGCCGAAGGCGCGGCGGGAGTCCCCGTCAGGCCCGGGAGCGGCGCCGGCTGCTCGGGGCCGGCGTCGTCGGTCAGCACCACGGTCTCGGCACGGTCGGTGCGCTGCCCGTCGGTCGCCATCCGGGCCAGCCCGAGCGTGGTCCCGGCGGCGAGCAGGATCCCGAGCCCGGCGGTGAGCGCGGTGCGGCGCCGCCGCCGGTGCGAGGCGCGACGACGCGCGCCGGCCCTGCCCTGCCCCTCGCCGGACAGCACGACGAGCGAGTCGGCGTACACGTCGGCGAGCGCGGCCGGGTCGTCCCCGAAGGCGGAGGCGGCGACCGGTCGTGGGGGCGCGGCCGGTATCAGGTACTCGGCGGGGGTCCCGCACCCGGCGCACGCGAGCGCGCCGTTGAGGTGCCTGCGGCAGGCTATGCAGTAGTCCATGGCGACCCGCAGGCTACGCGTTCGCGTACAACATCCGGATCGCGGGAACGTAAGGATCCTGTGTGGAATCGTGGAGTCCATGACAGGGACGCCAGGGACACCGCCCCCCGCCCGCAAAACCTTCGGCCCGGTCGCCTTCCAACTGGTGCTGCTGCGCCGGATGGCGGACTTCCAGCCGGGTCTGGCCGAGGAGGCCCGGCTGCGGCTCGGCGCCTCGATCGCCCAGCAGCGGGAAGCGAACAAGCACTGGCAGGCCATGGTCCGCTCCCCGCGCTCCCGGGGCGCCCTGGCCCGCTACCGCTCGGTGCTCGGTCCGCCGGAGTCGGCCCGGTCCCGGACGATCGGTGACCTCACCTGCGAGGCCCTGCTGTGGCCGGTGCCGCTCTGGCCCGACCTTCGCTTCGAGGTGCTCGCCGCGCCGGACGGGGCCGTCTGGAACGAGTGGCTGGTACGGGCCCCGGGCGCGCGCGGCCCCGTACTCGGGTCGCCGGGGGACCTGCTGCCCTGGTCGGCGACGGTGGACGAGGTGGCGCGCGCCTTCGCGCCCGTCCGGCCGATGGAGGGGACAGCGCCGACGCGGTGGCGCCTGGCGTTCGCCGCGTCGGGGCGGTCGTACGTCGCGGAGTTCACGTACGGGCTGCTCCAGGAGGTCTCCGCGACGGGCGCGGAGGCATAGGCAGCTCTCTTTCGGATCTTGCCGGGGCCGGGCCCACGGGATCCCTACGAGCGCAGGAAGGCCCGCACGGCCGCCGAGGTGGGGTCGTCGCCGAGCAGGTCGTTGTGCTTGAGGCAGCCGACGGGGGTGTTCAGCGCGCCGGCGAGCGGGACGCTGTCGTCGGGGTTGACGACCTCGTCGCAGCCGGACCAGAAGGTCGCGTACTTCACCGCGCCGGGGGTCTCGTCGCCCGCGTTGAGGTTCTTCACGACGTAGGAGCCGGGTGTCATGTCACGGCAGGCCTGGTCCCACAGGGCGCAGGCCCAGGCGGTGGAGGTGCCGCGGTTGGGGCCGGCCAAGGAGACCCAGTGGTCGACGTTCGCGCCGCCGCCGAACTTCACGTACCAGCGGCTGACGAGCGAGCCGAAGGAGTGGCCGACGAGGTCCACGCGGGCGGCGCCGGTGTCCCGGCGGACCTGGTCGACGTAGGCGGCGAGCCGGCCGGCGAGGACCTCGTTGACGGACTGGTGGGTGTCGTAGCCGAAGGAGAAGAGCTCGGAGTCCGCGTACCCGTCGGCGCGCAGGTCCGCGCGCAGGGAACCCCAGACGCCGGGGTCGGCGTTGTAGCCGTGCACGAAGACGACCGGGCTGCGGACTGCGGAGGCCCGGGCCGGGGCGCCGGCGGAGGCCCGGGCCGGGAGCGCGGACGCCGCGAGCAGCGCCAGGCAGAGCGTCAGGAGCGCGAGCGGTCCCTGGCGAGCCGTCAGCATCGTTTCCCCTTTACCTTGTTACGGACGGGTAGGAGGTTCGGTGCGGGCATGCTCGCGCCTGTCGGGACAGAAATCCACCCCCGCGCAGCACCCTTCGGCGCCTCTCGTGACCCTCCCGTACCCGATGGAGCCCCCCACCCGGAGCATCAAATCGCGCAATTCGGGCAATTCACCCGAGAAGATGTGAAGTGTGACCGGCACCCGCTGGTCTTCTTGCGTCAGCGCTCTCGGGAGGATCTGCCGTGACCGTCAGTCTTGAGCAGTTGCGCCGCTGCCACGTCGCCGTCGACCTCGGAGCCGCCAGGACCCGCGTGTTCGTCAAGGGCGCGGGCCTGGTGGTGGACGAGCCCAGCGTCGCCGCGGTGAACACGCGGACCGGCGCCCTCATCGCCGTCGGCACCTTCGCCGAGCGGATGACCGGCCGCACGCCCGACTACATCCGGGTCGTGCGCCCCGTCTCCGGCGGCACCGTCGTGGACATCGAGATGGCGCAGCGCATGCTGCGCCACCTCCTCGGCGAGAAGCTGCGGCGCGCCCTGCGCCGCAAGCCCCGGCTCCGGGCCGCCGCCTGCACCCCCCACGACGCCGATCCGCTGGCCCAGCGGGCCGCCGTGGAGACACTCGTCGGACTCGGCGCCCGCCGCGTCGAACTCGTCGACACCCTGATCGCGGCCGCCGTCGGCTGCGGACTGCCCGTGGAGCAGCCGACCGCGACGATGATCATGGTGTGCGGGGCCGCTGCCACCCAGGTCGCCGTCCTTTCCCTCGGCTCGATCGTCACCGCCCAGCGGATCCCGGTCGGCGGCGAGGCCATCGACCACGCCGTCGTCCAGCACCTGCGCCACGCCCACGAGCTGATGCTGCCCAGCCAGGCCGTCCGGCCGCTCCAGCTGGCCCTGCACGGCAACGGCATCACCGCCGAAGGACCGGCGTCCACCCTCATCCACGGCCGCGACGTGGCCACCGGACTCGCCCGCTCCGTCCACGTGGACACCGCGGCCGTCCGGGACGCCATCCACACCCCGCTGACCGCCGTTCTCGACGGCATCGGCAAGGTCCTGCGCGACTGCCCGCCCGACCTGGTGGCGGACCTGACGGACCGGGGGATCATGATGGTGGGCGGCAGTGCCCTGCTGCCGGGCCTGGACCAGATGCTCCGCGACGCCACCGGAATGCCCGTGGCCATCGCGGAACGGCCCGACATCTGCGCGGTACTGGGCCTCGGCATGATGCTCGAAGGGAAGATCGCCCCCATGGTTCTGAACCCGCTGGCCGAATGACGCACGACGTCCCGTCCCCCCACGGCGGAGAGGACCGGCAGCCCTCCAGCCTGCCCGTCCTGCTGGAAGCGGTCCTCAGCGTCGGCTCGGAACTCGAGCTGCACACCACCCTCCAGCACATCGTGGACTCGGCGACCGAGCTGTGCGCGGCCCGGTACGGAGCGCTCGGGGTCCTCGACCCCGAGCGCTCCCGCCTGACCGAACTGTTCACGGCCGGCCTGACCGAGGCCGAGAGGACCGCGATCACCCACCTGCCGGACGGCTGCTCCGGCCTGCTCGGCGCCCTCGTCACCGACCCGCGGCCGCTCATGCTGGAGGACCTGACCCAGGACCCGCGTGCGACCGGCTTCCCGCCCGGGCACCCGCAGATGCGCAGCTTCCTCGGCGTCCCGATCCGGGTCCACACCGAGGTCTTCGGCAACCTCTACCTCACCGAGAAGCGGGGCGGCGGCCCCTTCACCGACGAGGACCTCGCGCTGGTGCGCGTACTGGCCTCGCAGGCGGGCATAGCGATCGGCAACGCCCGGCTGTACGAGACCGCGCGCCGCCGGGAGCGCTGGATCGAGGGCGCCGCCGCCGTGACCACCACCCTGCTGGCGGGCCGCCCGGCCGCCGACGCCCTGATGTGCGTCGCCGAACGCGCCCGGCTGCTGGCGGACGCGGCGGCGGGAGTCGTCCTCCAGCCGACCCCGGAGGGCGGCATGGAGATCGTGGCCGCCTCCACGCACGGAGACCCCGGAGACTTGGTGGGCACGGCCATCGCGCCGGGCTCGGCGGTCCTGGAACAGCTTTTGGGCGGCGAACCGGTCTTCATAGAGGACTCGGCGACGGACCCCCGGATGACCACGCACGTGCGCGAACGCTTCGGCCCCAGCATGATGCTGCCGCTCCAGAGCGGCGGCCAGCTCATCGGCACCCTCGCCCTGCCCCGCGCACGCGGCGGCCCCGCCTACGACGCGGTCGACCGGCTGCTGGCCTCGCAGTTCGCCTCCCACGCCGCGCTGGCACTCGTACTGGCGGACGCGCAGCACGACCGCGAGCAGCTGGCCGTCTACGAGGACCGCGACCGCATCGCGCGGGACCTGCACGACCTGGTGGTCCAGCGGCTGTTCGCGACCGAGATGATGCTGGAGAGCACGCGGCGCCGCTCCTCCAACGCGCCCACCGGGGACACGGTCGGCGAGGAGCTGAGCCGGGCGGTCGACGAGCTCGACTCCACCATCCAGGAGGTCCGCACGGCCATCTTCGCCCTCCAGCAGCCGCCGACGGACGCACCGACGACCTTCCGCGGCCGGGTCCTGCGCGAGACCGGCGGGGCGGCGGTCCTGCTCGGCTTCCAGCCGTCGGTGCACTTCGCGGGCACGGTGGACGCGCTGCTGACGGAGCCGGTGGCGGACGACCTGCTCGCCGCGCTGCGCGGCGCGCTGGCCGCCGCGCACCGCCGCCCGGAGGTCGGCTCGATCGAGGTCGCGGTCGAGGCCGTCCCCACCCGCGTCCGCCTCACCGTCTCCGACGACGGCCGCACCGAGTCGGGCACCCGGGGCACGACCCTGACATGGGAAGCCCCGCTCTGAGGCCCGTCCCCGCCGCCCGGCAACCGGGCCGCAAGGAGCCTGCGAGCACCAAGGCCTAGGGTTGCGTGCGTGACGAACCGCCCCTCGGCCCGCGCGGCCATCGCCTCCGTGACCGACTCCGGCAGCTTCGCCGAACTCCCGGCGCCCCCAAGGGAATCCGGCCCCGACGGCCCCCTAGGTTGGGCCGGTTACGACGACTCCCGCGCACGCGCCGCGCAGCGGACCGGCGAGGACGAGTCCGTCGTCGTCGGCCCCGCCCTCATCGGCGGCCGCCCCGCCGTCGTGATCGCCTTCGAGTTCGGCTTCCTCGGCGGTTCGCTGGGCCGGCGCACCGGCGACCGGCTCGAATCCGCCTACGCCCACGCCCGCGACCACCGCCTCCCCCTCGTCTCGCTGATCGCCACCGGCGGGTCCCGCATGCAGGAAGGCATGCTCGCGCTGACCCAACTCCAGCGCGTGGCCCGCCAGTCCGCCCTCACCCGCGCCGCCGGCCTGCCGCAGATCGCCGTCCTGCGCGACCCCACCACCGGCGGTGGCTGGGCCACCCTCGGAGCGGGGGCCGACGTGATCCTGGCGCTGCCCGGGGCGCAGGTCGGCTTCGCCGGGTCCCGGGTGCGCCCGGCGGACGCCGATCCGGCGGCCTACACCGCCCAGGGGCAGTACGCCGCCGGGCACGTCGACGCGATCGTCCCCGCTCCGGAGCTGCCCGCGGCCCTCGCCGCCTGGCTCCGCGTCCTGGCCGCGCCCCGCTCCCCCGAACCCGTCGCACCCCCCGCCGCGCTGGCCGACGCAGCCCTCCCGGCCACCGGCTGGGACGCCGTCCGCCAGGCCCGGCATCCCGGGCGGCCGCGCGCGGGGCAGTACCTGGACGCGTACTTCGAGCTCCGGATGCCCCTGTCCGGCGACCGCGCCGGCGGCGCCGACCCCGGGATGCTGTGCGGTTTCGGCCTCCGGGAGGGCCGGGCCGTGGCCTACGCCGCCCAGTGCGGCACCGCCACCCGCCCGGCGGGCTACCGCACCGCGGCCCGTGTCGTCCGGCTCGCGGACCGGCTCGGCGTCCCCGTGCTGACCCTGGTGGACACCCCGGGCGCCGCCAACGACGCCGCCGCCGAACACGCGGGCGCGGGCGCGGCCATCGCCGACGCCTTCGCGGCGCTCGCCTCGGCCACGGTCCCCGTCACCACCCTCCTGATCGGCGAGGGCGGCTCGGGCGGCGCCCTCGCCCTGGCCGCGCCGGGCAACACCTGGGTCACTCCCGACAGCTACTTCTCGGTGATCGCCCCGGAGCTGGCGGCGGCCATCCTCAAGCGCCCTGCGGAGTCCGCCCCGGCGACGGCGGACCAACTGCGCGTCCGCCCCCAGGACCTGGTCGAGCTCGGCGTCGCCCGCGGCATCGTCGCCCCGCGGGGCCGGCACGATCCGAAGGAGACGGCTTGAGCCTGCGGGGTCCGTGCGTCGTAGCGGGCGAAGCCCCGCCACCGCAGGGCCGGCAGTACCAGCACCAGGACGCCCCCGAGCCCACCGCCCGTGACCGTGACCGCCGGGGAGGCGAGGTCGGCGGTGGTCCCCGCGACGAAAGCCCCGAGCCGGGGCCCGCCCGTGACGACCACGATGAAGACACCCTGGAGGCGGCCCCGCATGTCGTCGGGGGTGGCCGCCTGGAGCATGGTGGTGCGGAGCACCGTCGAGATCGTGTCGGCGGAGCCGACCAGGGGGCCGGCGGATCCGCCCCTGCCAGCCGGAGAACAGCCCGCCGAGCAGAGCGCGCCCACGGCGGGAGCGCCCGCCGGCAGCCCGACCGTCTTGGCGTCGCCGCCGTACCGGGCCACGGCGATGGCCGGGAAGAGGGCCTTCGGCTGGGCACCGCCTGCAGGGCGACGACGCAGTACAGCAGCCGGACCCGGTGGTGGTCGAGGAACGCGGCGCCGGCCGGCGCGACCGACAGGGCGGACCCGGCGAGCGGCGGAGCCCGACCAGCCGTCCCGTCGCGGCCCGGTGGAGCGGGGCTCCCGTCACGCACCCGCACCAGTCGTCCCACCTCGATCCAGGGCCCCAGAACGGGGTGCGCCTTGCTGGTAACCCGCCACTATCACCGGACATTTGACCGAATAGACGTACGCTCCCCGCCCGGAGTTCGGCTCATGATGAAAAGACTCGTATGTCCAGGGAGGCGCAGTGATCGAACCTGGCACCAGCACCACGAGCACCGGCACCCCGAGCGCGGTCGACGCGCTCTTCCCGCTCACCGTGGGTGTCGAGGAGGAGTTCCTCCTCATCGATGCCCGCACGCTGCGGGTGGTCCCGGCCGCCCCTCTCGTCCTCTCCACCGCCGCCGGACTCCCCCACGAACTGCACGCGGAGGGCACCCGCTACCAGGTGGAGATCTCCACTCCGGTCGCCGACTCGGCCGTGGTCCTGCGCAGAGAGCTCGCCGGGCTGCGGCGCACCCTGGCGGCGGCCGCGCGCGCCCACGGCTGCCGGCTGCTGGCCGCGCCCTCGCCGGTGATGGCCGTGGAGGGCCCGCTCCACCTGACCGACGACGAGCCGCGCCAGCGCGAGCAGCACCGGCGGTTCGGCGCGCTCACCGACACGCTCGTCAGCTGCGGCCGGCACATCCACATCGGCACGCTCGACGTGGACACGGCGGTCGCGGTGTCCAACCGGGTCAGGCCCTGGCTGCCCACGCTCATCGCGCTGGCGGCCAACTCCCCCTTCTGGGGCGGCCGCGACACCGGGCACGCCAGCTGGCGGGCGATGGCCTGGTCGGGCTGGCCCTCGGCCGGCCCGCCCCCGCACTTCACGTCCACGGCGCACTTCCGGCGCTCGGTGCAGACCCTGCTCGGCTCGGGGGCGGCCCTCGACACCAAGATGGTCTACTGGGACCTGCGCCCCTCCGGGCACTGGCCGACGCTCGAATTCCGGGCGCCCGACATGTCCCCCGACATCGATACGGCCGTCCTGCAGGCCGAGCTGGCCCGCGCCCTCGTGGCGACGGTCCTGCGCGACATCGCCGAGCAACGGCCCGACCCACCCCTGCGGGACGACGTACTGCGCCTCGCGCGCTGGCGGGCGGCCCACGACGGCCTGGAGGGGTTCGGCCTGGACCCGTACACCGGCGCCGAACTCCCGGCGGCGGACCTGGCGGAGGCCCTGCTCGATCTGGTGGCCCCCGAACTGGCCGCCTCCGGCGACCTCGACCACGCGGCCGGGGCGATGGCAGGCCTGCTGCGCGACGGCTCGGGCGCCCACCGCCAGCGCACGGCCTTCGCCCGACACGGCGACCTGGCGGACGTCGTGCGCCACTTGGCGGACGAGACGGAGGCCTTCTAGGACGCACGGCGCAAGGGCCGCCCGGCCGCGATCCCGGCCGGGCGGCCTGCCGTGGCACGGGACATGAAAAAACCGGGCCAGAACGTTTCTTCTGACCCGGAGCGCGGTGGGGCGGGTGGGACTCGAACCCACGGCCGACGGATTATGAGTCCGCTGCTCTAACCGGCTGAGCTACCGCCCCTTCACGGCGTGGCGCGTACATGTGTGCGCGCCGTCTGCCGCAGCATAGCCGCTCATACGATCTCCTGCCTCGGATGCCTCGCATGATCGGCTTCGCCTGCCCAGACAGACCGCGTCGGGGGCTGTCCGGTTCCATACGCAGGTCAATAAAAAGAAAAAGGACCCACACGGGGTCCTCGTTCTCTCTTGCTCCCCCGACTGGACTCGAACCAGTAACCTGCCGATTAACAGTCGGCTGCTCTGCCAATTGAGCTACAGGGGACCGCGCTCCCCCGACTGGACTCGAACCAGTAACCTGCCGATTAACAGTCGGCTGCTCTGCCAATTGAGCTACAGGGGATTGCTGCGTTGCACCGAACAGCCCACCTCCGGCCTTGCCGGGGGGCGAGTGCCCGTTGCGAGTCATAGATTAGCGCAAGCAGGGGGGTGCTCCGCCAATCGGTTACGCCAGCAGGCCGGGCACCACACGACGAAGGGTGACAGGCATGCGGTACAAGGTCACGTTCGCGGTCGGACTGGCCCTCGGGTACGTGCTCGGGACCCGGGCCGGACGCGAGAAGTACGAACAGTTGAAGAAGTCCGCACGCGAGCTCGCGCAGAACCCGGCCGTGCGCAACGCCGCCGAAAGCGCCGGTCACAACGGGCGCGTCTTCGCCGGCAAGGCCTTCGCCACGGTGAGCGACAAGGTCGGCGACGCCGTGCCGGACGCCCTGGCCGGGCGGGTACGGAACCTGCGCGCCCGGGTCGGCCGCAACGGCGCCGCCGAGGACGATTGGGGCACCACCAACACCTGACCGCTCCACCCGGCCGGCGTCCCGGCCGGCCGCCGCACGGGCCCGCGAGGGCTCCGTGCGGCCCGAGGCGGACGAGTTCGCTCAGACGTGCGGCAGAATTCTCCGCATGGGGATAGTCGCCGGGTTGGACAGCTCTTCCACCTTCACTCGCATCGTCGTCTGTGACACCGAGACGGGCGCCGTGCTGCGCCAGGGGTACGCCCCCCATCCGCAGCCCACCGGCGAAGCCCTGCCTCACGAGACCGATCCGCAAGCCTGGCTGCTCTCGCTCGGCGAGGCCGCCGGCGGCGGGCTCCTCGAAGGTGTGCAGGCCATCGGCGTCTCGGCGCAGCAGCACGGCCTGCTGCCGCTGGACGCGCAGGGCGCCCTCGTGCGCCCCGCCCTGATCGGCAACGACAAGCGCGGTCAGGTCGCCGCGGCCGACCTGATCGAGTCGCTCGGCGGGCGGCAGGCCTGGGCCGAAGCCGTCGGCTCCGTCCCCCACTCGGCGCAGCCGGTGGCGAAGCTCGCCTGGCTGGCCCGCGCGGAGCCGGAGGCGGCCCGGCGGATCGCCGTGCTGATGTCCCCGCACGACTGGCTGGTGTGGCAGCTGCTGGGCCGCCCCGCCCGGCGGACCACCGACCGGGGCGGCGCCTCGGGCACCGGGTACTGGTCGGCGGCCTCCGGCACCTACCGCCCCGACCTGGTCGAACTCGCGCTCGGGCACCGGGCGCTGCTGCCCGAGGTGCTCGGCCCGGCCGACGCCGCGGGGACCACGCCCGAGGGGCTGCTGATCTCCGCCGGAACCGGCGAGACCATGGCCGCCGCGCTCGGCCTGGGCATGGGCCCCGGCGACGCGGTGGTCTCACTGGGCGCCTCCGGGTCGGTGATGGCGGTGCACCACGAGGCACTGTCGGAGCCCGGCGGCCTGATCACCTCGCTCGCCGACGCCGCCGGCATGCACCTGCCGGTGGTGAACACCTCCAACGCGGTGCGGGCCCTGCGCGGCACCTCCGAGCTGCTGGGCACCGATCTGGAGGGGCTGAGCGCGCTCGCCCTGAAGTCGACCCCGGGCGCGCACGGACTCGTGCTCCTGCCCTACCTGGAGGGCGAGCGGACCCCGAACCTGCCGCACACCGCCGGAACCCTGTCCGGGCTGCGCCGGGACTCCATGAAGCCGGAGCACCTGGCGCGGGCCGCATTCGAGGGCATGCTGTGCGGGCTCGTGGACGCGCTCGACGTGCTGCGCAGCCGCGGGGTGGAGATCCGCAGGGTGTTCCTGCTGGGCGCGGCGGCCGAGCTGCCCGCCGTACAGGCCTTCGCCCCGGGGCTGTTCGGTACGCAGATCGTGGTACCGGCGCCGGCGGACTACGCGGCGCTGGGCGCGGCCCGGCAGGCGGCGTGGGCGCTCGGCGTGGCGCAGGGCGCGCTGGCCCCGCACACCCCGCCGGTGTGGCCGGCCCCGGCGGCGCAGGTCTTCGAGCCGGACGAGGAGTACCCGGCCTGGCAGGGCGTGCGCCAGCAGTACATCGCGACGCGGGAGCAGATCCACCCGGGTGCGTTCCAGACCCCTTCCTCCGGCCCTAGGGCCGTCCCGATGTGACCTACTCCTTTTGACCGGGCTTTGCGAAAACCGGTGGGGATCGGGCCACCGGTTGGCCGAAGATGGGGTGAACCCCCTCGATCATGCCGACCGGAGCCTGCGCGTGCTCATACGACTTCTGCGGACCCACCTCGGTCCGTACAGGAAACCCATCGCCGTGCTGGTCCTGCTGCAACTACTGCAGACCAGCGCGAGCCTCTACCTGCCCACGCTGAACGCCGACATCATCGACAACGGTGTCGTCAACGGCGATACGGGCTACATCCTGCGCTTCGGCGCGCTGATGCTCGGCGTCTCGCTGGTCCAGCTCGTCTGCAACGTCGGCGCCGTGTACTTCGGCGCCCGCACCGCGGCCGCCCTCGGCCGCGACGTCCGGGCCGCCGTCTTCGACCGCGTCCAGAGCTTCTCGGCGCGCGAGCTCGGCCAGTTCGGCGCCCCGTCGCTGATCACCCGCACGACGAACGACGTACAGCAGATCCAGATGCTCGTACTGATGACCTTCACCCTGATGGTCTCGGCGCCGATCATGTGCGTCGGCGGCATCTTCATGGCGCTGTCGCTGGACGTGAAGCTGTCGGGCGTACTGCTCGCCGTGGTCCCCGTCCTCGGCCTGTCGGTGGGCGCCATCGTCCTGAGGACGCGGCCGCTGTTCCGGTCGATGCAGGCGCGTCTGGACACCGTGAACCGGGTCCTGCGCGAGCAGATCACCGGCAACCGGGTGATCCGCGCCTTCATCCGCGACGACTACGAGAAGGAACGCTTCCGCGAGGCCAACGCCGACCTCACCGGCGTCTCGCTGGCCGCGGGCAAGCTGCTCGCGCTGATGTTCCCGACCGTCATCGTGGTCGTGAACATCTCCAGCGTCGCCGTCATCTGGTTCGGCGCCATGCGCATCGACAGCGGCGGCATGGAGATCGGCCAGCTGACGGCCTTCCTCGCCTACCTGATGCAGATCGTCATGGCCGTGATGATGGCCACCTTCATGTTCATGATGGTGCCGCGCGCCGAGGTCTGCGCCGAGCGCGTCCAGGAAGTCCTGGACACCGACTCCAGCGTGGTGCCGCCCACCGACCCCGTCCGCGAGCTCGACCGCCACGGCCTGCTGGAGCTGCGCGGCGCCGACTTCCGCTACCCGGGCGCCGAGGCCCCGGTCCTGCGGGGGGTGGACCTGGTGGCCCGCCCCGGCGAGACCACCGCGGTGATCGGCTCCACCGGCAGCGGCAAGTCCACGCTGCTGGGCCTGGTCCCCCGGCTGTTCGACGCGACCGGCGGCGAGGTGCTCGTCGACGGCGAGGACGTACGCCGCCTCGACCCGGACCTGCTCGCCAGGACCGTCGGCATGGTCCCGCAGAAGCCGTACCTCTTCTCCGGCACGGTCGCGACGAACCTGCGCTACGGGCGTCCCGACGCCACCGACGAAGAGCTGTGGCACGCGCTGGAAGTGGCGCAGGCCAAGGGCTTCGTGTCCGAACTGGAGGGCGGGCTCGACGCGCCCATCGCCCAGGGCGGAACCAACGTCTCCGGCGGGCAGCGCCAGCGGCTCGCGATCGCGCGCACGCTCGTGCAGCGCCCGGAGATCTACCTCTTCGACGACTCCTTCTCGGCCCTGGACTACGCGACGGACGCGGCGCTGCGCTCGGCGCTCGCCCGCGAGACCGAGGACGCGACCGTGGTCATCGTCGCCCAGCGGGTCTCCACGATCCGCGACGCCGACCGGATCATCGTCCTCGACGAAGGGCTGGTGGTGGGCGAGGGCCTCCACCACGAGCTGATGGCCGGCAATGAGACCTACCGGGAGATCGTGCTCTCCCAGCTGACGGAGGCGGAGGCCGCATGAGCGGGCCCGGAGGACGGATGATGATGGGTCCGCCGACGACGCGGACCATGGATTTCAAGGGCTCGGGCAAGCGGTTGCTGCGCGAGCTGGCGCGCGACCGGGCCAAGCTGTGGGGCATGGTCCTCGCGGTCGTGGGCAGCGTCGCCGCGTCGGTGACCGGCCCCAAGATCCTCGGCGAGGCCACCGACCTGGTGTTCGCGGGGATCGTCGGCCGGGAGGCGGGCAAGGACCTGCCGCCCGGGGCGACGAAGGAGCAGGCGCTCGAGGCGATGCGCGCCGGCGGCGAGGGCGGGATGGCGGACATGCTGTCCGGGACCGACTTCACGCCCGGCAAGGGCATCGACTTCGGCGCGGTCGGGGGCGTGGCGCTGTGGGCGCTGGCCGTCTTCACGCTCGCCGGTCTGCTGATGCTGGTCGCGACGCGGCTGTCGAACCACATCATGAACGGCACCGTGTACCGGATGCGCGAGCAGCTGCAGGCGAAGCTGGCGCGGTTGCCGCTGTCGTACTTCGACCAGCAGAAGCGCGGCGAGGTGCTCAGCCGCGCCACGAACGACATCGACAACATCGGGCAGACGCTCCAGCAGACGATGGGACAGCTGCTCAACTCGATCCTGACGATCGTCGGCGTGCTGGCGATGATGTTCTGGATCTCCCCGCTGCTGGCGCTGGTCGCGCTGGTGACCATCCCCGTCTCGGGATACGTCGCCGCGAAGATCGGCAAGAGGTCGCAGCCGCAGTTCGTGGCGCAGTGGAAGTCCACGGGCGCCCTGAACGCGCACGTCGAGGAGATGTACTCGGGCCACACGCTGGTCAAGGTCTTCGGCCGGCAGAAGGAGTCCGCCGCCCTCTTCGCCGAGCAGAACGAGGCGCTGTACCGGGCCTCCTTCAAGGCGCAGCTGGTCAGCGGGATCATGCAGCCGGTGATGCTGTTCATCTCGAACATCAACTACGTGCTCGTCGCGGTCGTCGGCGGACTGCGCGTCGCCTCGGGCACCTTGTCCATCGGTGACGTCCAGGCCTTCATCCAGTACTCGCGCCAGTTCTCGATGCCGCTCACGCAGGTCGCCTCCATGGCGAACCTGGTGCAGTCCGGCGTCGCGTCGGCCGAGCGGGTCTACGAGCTGTTGGACGCGCAGGAGCAGGACGCGGACGCCGAGGTCCCGGAGCGTCCGGAGGAACTGCGCGGACAGGTCACCTTCGACAAGGTCGCCTTCCGCTACGAACCGGACAAGCCGCTGATCGAGAACCTCTCGCTCAGCGTCGACCCGGGGCAGACGGTCGCGATCGTCGGCCCGACCGGCGCCGGCAAGACCACCCTGGTCAACCTGCTGATGCGGTTCTACGAGGTCACCGGCGGCGAGATCGCCCTCGACGGCGTGGACATCGCGAAGATGACCCGCGAGGACCTGCGCGGCGGCATAGGCATGGTCCTCCAGGACACCTGGCTGTTCGGCGGCACCATCGCGGAGAACATCGCCTACGGTGCTGCGCGCGAGGTCACGCGCGCCGAGATCGAGGAGGCCGCCCGGGCGGCCCACGCCGACCGGTTCGTCCGTACCCTGCCCGACGGCTACGACACGGTGCTGGACGACGAGGGCGCGGGCGTCAGCGCGGGCGAGAAGCAGCTGATCACCATCGCGCGGGCGTTCCTGTCCGACCCGGTGATCCTGGTGCTCGACGAGGCGACGAGCTCGGTGGACACCCGTACCGAGGTGCTGATCCAAAAGGCCATGGCGCGCCTCGCGCACGGCCGCACGTCCTTCGTGATCGCGCACCGCCTGTCCACGATCCGCGACGCCGACCTGATCCTGGTGATGGAGAGCGGCTCGATCGTGGAGCAGGGCTCGCACGAGGAGCTGCTGATGTCGGGCGGCGCCTACGCGCGGCTGTACGCGGCGCAGTTCGCGCAGGCGGTGGCCGAGGTCGACTAGCCGGCCCGGGGCCGTGGCCCAGGCCCAGGGGCGCCCCCTTCGGGGCGCCCCTTTCCCGTGCTCAGTCGAGGTATCCGCGCAGCTGGTCGGCGAAGGCGTGGTCGCGCAGCTTGTTCAGCGTCTTGGACTCGATCTGGCGGATCCGCTCGCGGGTCACCCCGAAGATCCTGCCGATCTCCTCCAGGGTGCGCGGCCGCCCGTCGGCGAGCCCGTAGCGCAGCTGCACGACCTTACGCTCCCGCTCCCCGAGGGTCGAGAGGACCGCTTCCAGGTGCTCGCGGAGCAGGAAGAACGCGGCCGATTCGACGGGCGAGGCGGCGTCCCCGTCCTCGATGAGGTCGCCGAGCGCGACGTCGTCCTCCTCGCCGACGGGGGCGTGCAGCGAGACCGGCTCCTGCGCGAGGCGCAGCACCTCCAGGACCCGCTCGGGCGTCAGTTCCAGGTGGACGGCGACCTCTTCGGCGGTGGGCTCGTACCCGCGCTCCTGCAGCATGCGGCGCTGGACGCGGACGACGCGGTTGATCAGCTCGACGACGTGGACGGGTACCCGGATGGTGCGGGCCTGGTCGGCGAGGGCCCGGGACATCGCCTGGCGGATCCACCAGGTGGCGTAGGTGGAGAACTTGTAGCCGCGGGCGTAGTCGAACTTCTCGACGGCCCGGATCAGCCCGAGGTTCCCCTCCTGGACCAGGTCGAGCATGGTGAGCCCGCGGCCGACGTAGCGCTTGGCGACGGAGACGACGAGCCGCAGGTTCGACTCGATGAGGCGGCGCTTGGCCATGCGCCCCATGACGACGAGCTTGTCCAGATCGAGCGTGAGCTGCAGGTCGAGCGCGGCGCCGCTGCCGAGCTTCTCCTCGGCGAAGAGTCCCGCCTCCACGCGCCGCGCGAGCTCGACTTCCTCGACGGCGGTGAGAAGCGGGATCCTGCCTATCTCGCGCAGGTACTGCCGGAAGAGGTCGGCGGACGGGCCCGCCCCGGCGGAGCCCTCACCGGGGCGCTTGCGCTGCACGGGCACGTGCTCGACCAGCTCGGGAGTCCCGGGCTCCTCCTCGTCCACGTCGGCCCCGGGCTCTTCGGCCGCGCCGGCTTCGGCATCGGCTGCGGCGCTTCCGGGCGGACTGACGCTGACGGTCAAGCTCTGGGTCTGCACGGGGGCGACCTCCACAGGGCTCCGAGGACGGGGGCTCCGGACCTCAGTGTGGCGTACGGCACATCGCTGCCACGAGGGGCGTGCGAGCACTTTCTGAGTCCGGTGCGTGACCCATGGTTACCCCCGGACCAGAACCCCGATGCGGATCGGACGGATGTCCGAGAAGGCCGAGGCCCCCTTCGGGACGGCTCAGGCCGGCTCGACGCGGACCGCGCAGACCTTGAACTCCGGCATGCGGGACGTGGGGTCCAGGGCAGGGTTCGTCAGGGTGTTGGCGCGGCCCTCGCCCGGCCAGTGGAAGGGCATGAAGACCGTGTCCGCGCGGATGGTGTCCGTGATGCGGGCCGGGGCGAGCGCGCGGCCGCGCCGGGAGGTGACGGCCAGGGGGGCGCCGTCGGTCACGCCGAGGCGGGCGGCGAGGCGGGGGTGGAGCTCCACGAAGGGGCCGGGGGCGGCTTCGTTGAGCTCGTCCACCCGGCGGGTCTGCGCGCCCGACTGGTACTGGGCGACCACCCGGCCGGTGGTGAGCAGCAGCGGGTACTCCGCGTCCGGGACCTCGGCGGCGTCGCGGTGGGTGACGGGGACGAAGCGGGCCCGGCCGTCCTCGGTGGCGAAGCGGTCGAGGAAGAGGCGGGGAGTGCCGGGGTGGGGCTCTTGCGGGCCGGCCGGCCCCGACGGGGAGTCGGGCCGGGAGTCTGACGGGGAATCCGCCGGGCAGGGCCAGAAGACGCCCTGCTCGGCTTCGATCCGGGCGTAGCTGATGCCCGAGTAGTCCGCCGGGCCGCCCGCCGAGGCGCGGCGCAGCTCTTCGAAGACCTCTTCGGGGGCGGTGGGGAAGGCCTTCGGCATGCCCATCCGGGCCGCCAGTCCGTGCAGGACCTCCAGGTCCGAGCGGACGCCCGGCGGGGCGGTCAGTGCCTGGCGGCGGAGCAGCACCCTGCCTTCCAGGTTGGTCGTGGTGCCGGTCTCCTCCGCCCACTGGGTGACCGGGAGGACCACGTCCGCCAGGGCGGCGGTCTCGGACAGGACCACGTCCGCGACGGCGAGGAAGTCCAGGGAGCGGATGCGCTCCTCGACGTGGGCGGCGCGGGGGGCGGAGACCACCGGGTTGGAGCCCATCAGGAGCAGGGCCTTGACCTCGGAGCCCAGCGCGTCGAGGAGTTCGTAGGCGCTGCGGCCCGGGCCGGGGAGATCGGCGGGGTCGATGCCCCAGACTCCGGCGACGTGTGCCCGCGCCGCCGGGTCGGTGAGCTTGCGGTAGCCGGGGAGCTGGTCGGCCTTCTGGCCGTGTTCGCGGCCGCCCTGGCCGTTGCCCTGGCCGGTGAGGCAGCCGTAGCCGGAGAGCGGGCGGCCGGCCCGACCGGTGGCCAGACAGAGGTTGATCCAGGCGCCGACGGTGTCGGTGCCCTTGGACTGCTGCTCGGGGCCGCGTGCGGTGAGCACCATGGCGGAGGACGGCTCGCAGAACATCCGGACCGCCTCGCGGAGCTTGGGCACGGGCACGCCCGTGATGCGCTCGACGAGCTCCGGCCAGTGCGCCATCGCCCCCGCCCGGGCCGCCTCCCAGCCCGTGGTGCGCTCGGCGATGAACTCCTCGTCGGTGTGCCCGCCGGCCACCACCAGGTGCAGCATGCCGAGCGCGAGCGCCAGGTCCGTGCCGGGGCGCGGCGCCAGGTGCAGGTCGGCCTGCTCGGCCGTCCGCGTGCGGCGCGGGTCCACGACGATCAACGTGCCGCCGTTCTCCCTGAGTTCCCGGAAGAAGCGCAGGGCGGGCGGCATGGTCTCGGCAGGGTTGGAGCCGACAAGGATGACGCAGCCGGTCCGGGGGATGTCCTCCAGCGGGAAGGGCAGCCCCCGGTCGAGCCCGAAGGCCCGCTGGTGCGCGGCGGCGGCCGAGGACATGCAGAACCGGCCGTTGTAGTCGATCTGCGAGGTCCGCAGGGCGACGCGGGCGAACTTCCCGAGGGCGTAGGCCTTCTCGTTCGTCAGCCCGCCACCGCCGAACACCCCGACCGCGTCCGCCCCGTGGGAGCGGCGGGCCCGGGCGAGGCCCTCGGCGACGGCGTCGAGGGCCTCCTCCCAGGTGGCCGGTTCCAGCTGCCCGGCGTGGGTGCGGACGAGCGGCTGGGTCAGGCGCACCCGGGAGGAGAGCACGGCGGGAGCGGTGCGGCCCTTGCCGCACAGTGCGCCCTGGTTCACGGGGAAGTCCGCGCGCTCCTCCACCGCCACACCGGCTCCGCCCGGTTCGGGGCGGAGGTTCATCCCGCACTGCAGCGCGCAGTACGGGCAGTGCGTGGCGGTGACGGCGGAGGAGGCGGTATCGGCCGGTGCGGCTCCCGGGGTGTGCATGGGGCCCAGCATGCTTCGGCGGTGTTACGCCGGCCGCCGCCGCGCGTTACAGCCCGGGGTGTTCACCCTCAGCGCGGCCGGTCGGCTCCGGTGAGGCCCGGCGCCCCGGCGGGGCGGGAGCACGGCCGCAGGGGCGCCGGGGCCGGGTCGGTGCCCCTTCAGTCCGTCAGAGCGAGGGCCCGCGACACCCCCTCCTCCTTCGGCCCCAAGAAGCGCGGCTCCGGCTTGAAGACCGCGTCCAGCGCCGCCTTCCCCGAGGCGAAGACCTCGCGCGCGCCGCCGTAGTACCAGGTCGCGTCGTGCGTCTCGGCCACGCCGACCCCGTACGCGTCCACTCCCGCGGCCCGGCACAGGGCGACGGCGCGGCGGATGTGGAAGCCCTGGCTGATCAGCACCGCCCGGCGCACCCCGAAGATCTCCCGGGCCCGGACGCAGGAGTCCCACGAGTCGAAGCCCGCGTAGTCGCTGACGATGCGGGCGTCCGGCACCCCGTGGCCCGTCAGGTACGCGCGCATCGCGTCGGGCTCGTCGTACTCGGTGCGGCTGTTGTCCCCGGTGACGAGGACGACCTTGACCTTGCCGGCGCGGTAGAGCTCGGCCGCGGCGTCGAGGCGGCTCGCGAGATAGGGGGTCGGGCGGCCGTTCCACAGCCCGGCCCCGAAGACCACCGCCACCTCGGCGGCGGGCGCCCCCGCGGTCGTGCGCAGCCGCGGTCCGGCCGCCGCGTGCGTCCACGCCGAGGGCAGCAGTGCCAGCACGCAGCCGGCCACCACCACCCGCACGGCCCGCCGCCGGGCCCGGACGGTCCGGGGCACCGGGCCCCGCACGCCCCGGCGCCGGTCCCCGGCGGGCCCACGGCCGCCCCGCGGGGCCCCGCGACCGTCCCGCGGGGCCCCGCGACCGTCCCGCGCCGCCACCGGCGGGCGACGTACCGCCCCGAGCAGGCCCCGTACCGCTGCGCGCATCCATACCCCCTGTTGGTCCTGTCGACTACGGACGCGCGTGCGGTCCCGGCGGTTTCCGGGCGGGCGGCCCCGGCCTCTGCGCACCTCCCGCGCCCGCCCCCCTGTGAGCAGCCGGTAAACACCCGTCACCCCGGCGCAACGCGGCGGCAACCTGCGGCGCGCAGGATCTGTTCATGACGGAGCCGGCGCACCCTCCCGAGTCCCTGCCCCTCCCGCTTCCCCTTCCGCCCGCCACCACGGCGGAGTTGCTGACCCGGATCACCGCCCAGCTCGGCACGCAGCTCAGCGGCCTGCGCCCCCGACACCTCGGAGTCCCCCCATGCAGCCCATCCTCGTCGCCGTGGCCCACGGCAGCCGTGACCCGCGCGCACCGCGCACCGTCGAAGCCCTCCTCCAGCGGGTCCGTGAGCTCCGCCCCGGCCTCGACGTCCGGCTCGGGCACATCGAGCTGAACCACCCCCTGCTGGACGACACCCTCGACCGGGCCGCCGGAGCCGCCGTCCTGGTGCCGCTGCTGCTCGGGCGCGGCACCCACGTCAAGCGGGACCTGCCGGCCTCCGCCGCCCGCGCGGAGCACCTGCGGATCCGGATCGCCGCCCCGCTCGGCCCGCACCCCCTGCTCGTCGAAGCCCTCTACGAGCGGCTCGTGGAGGCCGGCTGGAGCACCGGGTCGCCGGTGGTGCTGGCCTCCGCCGGGTCCCGCGACCCCGGCTCCGCCGCCGACGCCCGGGCCACCGCCGCCCTGCTCGGCGAACGGCTCGGCGGGGTGCCCGTCGTACCGGCCTACGCTTCGGCCGCCTCGCCCACCGTGCCCGACGCGGTACGGGCGCTGGCCGCGCGGGGACACCACCGGGTCGCGGTCGCCTCCTACTTCACCGCCCCGGGCCGCTTCGCCACGCAGTGCGCCGCCGCCGCGCCGGGTCCGGCCGCCGCCCCGCTGGGGGACCATCCGGCGCTGGCCCGGCTGGTCCTGCGGCGCTACGACGAAGCCCGCGCGGCCTTCGCGGTCCCGGCACGGCAAGGGCACCCGCGGGAACTGGCCACCGCGTAAGGCCGGGTTGGTTCGGATTGCTCGGATTGTCTCGTCTTGTCGGCGGGTGCGGTTACCGTTCTGGGCATGGAAGGCATGGAAGGCACCACCGCACCCGTCCGCCCCGACCAGCCCGGCGAGCCGTACGCGAGCGCCGACACCGAGCGCTGGGCCACCGAGCCCGACAAACGGCCGGGCCGCACCGCCTTCCAGCGCGACCGCGCCCGCGTGCTGCACTCCGCCGCCCTGCGCCGGCTCGCCGGGAAGACCCAGGTGGTCACCCCCGGGACGCGTTCCTACGACTGGGACGCGAGTCCCCGTACGCGCCTGACCCATTCCCTCGAGTGCGCCCAGGTCGGCCGCGAGCTCGGCGCGGCGCTCGGCTGCGACCCCGACCTCGTCGAGGCCGCCTGCCTCTCTCACGACATGGGCCACCCCCCCTTCGGCCACAACGGCGAGGAGGCGCTGAACGAGTTCGCCAAGGACTGCGGCGGATTCGAGGGCAACGCCCAGTCGCTGCGCCTGCTGACCCGGCTGGAGCCCAAGCGGTTCGTCCCCGACCCGGCGACGGGCGAGCTGGTCAGCGTCGGGCTGAATCTGACCCGGGCCGCTCTGGACGCGGCCACCAAGTACCCCTGGGCGCGCGGGGGCCACCCGACCGAACCGGACTCGGTGAAGTTCGGCGCGTACGACGACGACCTGCCGGTCTTCGAGTGGCTGCGCCGCGGCGCACCCGCGGACCGCAAGTGCTTCGAGGCGCAGGTCATGGACTGGTCGGACGACGTGGCGTACTCCGTCCACGACTTCGAGGACGGACTGCACGCCGGCCACCTCGACCCGAACCTCCTGTTCGCCGAGCCCGAGCGCGCGGCGATCTGGCGGGTCGCCATCGGCCGGTACGTGCCCTCCGACACCGAGCCCGAGGAACTGCGCGAGGCACTGGACCGGCTGATGGAGCAGGAATGGTGGCCGCACGGGTACGACGGCTCGGCCGTGGCGCAGGCCCGGCTGAAGGACGCCACCAGTCAGATGATCGGCCGTTTCTGCCTGGCCGCCGAGGGGGCCACCCGGCAGGCGTACGGCACCGGCCGGCTGACCCGGTACGCGGCGGAGCTGGTGGTCCCGCGCGAGGCGCGCAACGAGTGCGCCGTGCTGAAGGCGGTCGCCGACCTGTACGTGATGCAGCGCGACGAGCAGGAGCGGATCCGAGCCGATCAGCGCATCGTCCTGGCCGAGCTCGCGGAGGCGCTCAGCGCACGGGCGCCCGAGGGCCTGGACCCGCAGATCCGGGCGGTCTTCGACGCGGCCCCGGACGACAAGGCCCGCAAACGCGCGGTCGTCGACCAGATCGCGGCGCTCACGGACGCTTCCGCGCGCTCCCTTCACGCCCGCCTCACGCTGCGCACGCGACGCGCCGAAGGGTGAGCTGATCGGGCCACTCCCCCTTCACGCGGCAGGCTCAGTGCGGGACGCTCGCATGTGGCCGCATGTGGCGCAGAGGTTATGAGGAGGCATCAGGTGGTCGACGCACACCGGACGTTCGTCATCGTCGGCGCAGGGCTCGCCGGGGCCAAGGCAGCCGAGACGCTGCGCTCGGAGGGGTTCACGGGGCGGGTGATCCTGATCGGCGACGAGCGCGAGCATCCCTACGAGCGGCCCCCGCTCTCCAAGGGCTATCTGACGGGCAAGGAGGAGCGCGAGAGCGTCTTCGTCCACGAGGCGTCCTGGTACGCGGCCTGCGACATCGAGCTCCACCTCGGCCAGCCCGCGGTCCACCTGGACCGGGACGCCAAGAAGGTGGTCCTCGGCGACGGCACGGCGCTGCCCTACGACAAGCTGCTCCTCGCCACCGGCGCCGAACCGCGTCGGCTCGACATCCCGGGGACCGGGCTGGTCGGGGTGCACCACCTGCGCCGGCTCGCGCACGCCGAGCGGCTGCGCAAGGTCCTCGCGGGCCTGGGCCGCGACAACGGGCACCTGCTGATCGCGGGCGCGGGCTGGATCGGCCTGGAGGTCGCCGCGGCGGCCCGCGGGTACGGGGCCGAGGTCACCGTGGTCGAGCCGGAGGCGACCGCGCTGCACACGGTGCTCGGTCCGGAGATCGGCCGCCTCTTCGCCGACCTGCACGCCGATCACGGGGTCCGCTTCCACTTCGGGGCCCGGCTGACCGAGATCGTCGGGCACGACGGCATGGTCCTGGCGGCCCGCACCGACGACGGCGAGGAGCACCCGGCCCACGCGGTCCTCGCGGCGATCGGGGCCGCGCCGCGGACCGCGCTCGCCGAGACCTCGGGCCTGGCCCTGGTGGACCGGGAGCACGGCGGCGGGATCGCCGTGGACGCCTCGCTGCGCACCTCGGACCCCGACGTCTTCGCGGTCGGTGACGTGGCGGCCGCGCACCACCCGGTGCTGGGGACCCGGCTGCGGGTGGAGCACTGGGCGAACGCCCTCAACGGGGGTCCGGCCGCGGCGCGGGCGATGCTCGGGCAGGAGGTCTCCTACGACCGGGTGCCGTACTTCTTCTCCGACCAGTACGACGTGGGGCTGGAGTACTCGGGCTACGCCCCGGCGGGCGGCTACGACCAGGTGCTGATCCGCGGTGACGCGGGCAAGCGGGAGTTCATCGCCTTCTGGCTCTCGGAGGGGCGCGTCCTGGCCGGGATGAACGTGAACGTGTGGGACGTCACCGAGCACATCCAGGCCCTGATCAGGTCGAAGGTGCCCGTGGACCGCGACAAACTGGCGGATCCCTCGGTTCCGCTTTCCGCCCTGGTACCGGCGGAAGGGGCCTGACGGGTTTGTCGGTCCCCGGCCGTAGACTTCACGCGTGGCAGGACGGATCAACGACGACGACGTGAAGGCGGTACGGGACGCGGTCCCGATCGACGCCGTGATCTCCGACTACCTCCAATTGCGCAACGCGGGCGGCGGCAACCTCAAGGGCCTGTGCCCCTTCCACGACGAGAAGTCCCCGTCCTTCCAGGTCAGCCCCAGCAAGGGTCTCTACCACTGCTTCGGCTGCCAGGCGGGCGGGGACACCCTCGACTTCATCATGAAGATCGACCACCTCTCCTTCTCGGAGGCGGTCGAGCGGCTCGCCGGCCAGGCCGGCATCACCCTGCGGTACGAGGAGGGCGGCTACACCGCCGGCACCAGCGGCCGCGGAGAGCGCATCCGGCTGGTCGAGGCGCACAAGGCCGCCGCCGACTTCTACAGGGACCAGCTGGGCAGCGCCGAAGCGGAGATCGGCCGCAGGTTCCTGGCCGAGCGCGGCTTCGACCAGGCCGCCGCCGAGCACTTCAGCGTCGGATACAGCCCGGCCGGCTGGGACCACCTGACCCGCTTCCTGCGCGGCAAGGGCTTCAGCGACAAGGAACTGATCACCTCGGGCCTGGCCCAGGACAGCCGCAGCGGAAAGCCCATCGACCGTTTCCGCGGCCGGCTGATGTGGCCCATCCGCGACATCAGCGGCGAGGTCGTCGGCTTCGGCGCGCGCAAGCTGCGCGACGACGACAACGGCCCCAAGTACCTGAACACCCCCGAGACCTCGATCTACAAGAAGTCCCAGGTCCTGTACGGCATCGACCTGGCCAAGAAGGAGATCGCCAAGACCTCCCGGGCCGTCGTGGTCGAGGGCTACACCGACGTGATGGCCTGCCACATGGCCGGGGTCACGACCGCGATCGCCACCTGCGGCACCGCCTTCGGCGGCGACCACATCAAGATCCTGCGCCGGCTGCTCATGGACAACGCGACCGCCGAGGTGATCTTCACCTTCGACGGCGACGCGGCCGGCCAGAAGGCCGCGCTGCGCGCCTTCGAGGACGACCAGAAGTTCGCCGCGGAGACCTCCATCACCATCGCCCCGGGCGGCATGGACCCCTGCGACCTGCGCCTCGCGCAGGGCGACGCGGCCGTGTCCGGGCTGGTCGAGGCCCGCACCCCGCTGTTCGAGTTCGCCCTGCGGCACATCGTGTCCCGGCACAACCTGGAGAATCCGGCCGGCCGCGCGGCCGCGCTGGACGAGGCCGCCCCGGTCGTCGCCAACATCAAGAACGTCGCGATCCAGCACGAGTCGGCCGTCCAGCTGGCCGGCATGCTCGGCATCCGCGACGAGCAGTTCGTGGTCAAGCGGGTCGCGCAGCTCGCCCGCTGGGCGCGCGACCGGGGCGGCCAGGGCGGTCCCGGCGGCCCCCAGCAGGGCCGCGGCCGGTCCTACGAGGCCGCGCCGGCGCCCTTTGCCGGTCCGGCGGGCGGTCCCGCGCTGAACCTGCGCAGCCCGGCCCACCGCACCGAGCGCGAACTCCTCAAGCTCGCGCTGCAACGGCCCGCCCTCGTCTCCCCCGCCTTCGACGCGTACGGGATCGACGAGTTCACCGCCCCGCCCTACGCGGCCGTCCGCCAGGCCGTCCAGGACGCCGGCGGCGCCTCCCTCGGCACCGACGACTATCTGACCCGGGTCCGCGCGGCCGCGCCGAACGACACCGTCCGCGCGCTGGTCACCGAGCTCGCGGTCGAGGCGATCCACGCGAAGACCGTCGACGAGGTCTACGCCGGGGTCCAGCTCGTGCAGGTCCGGCTCCGCGCGGTCGACCGTCGGGTGCAGGAGGTCCAGGGCACGATGGCCCGCCTCGGCCCGCAGGCCCCGCCGGAGCAGCTGGCCGCGGTCCAGGAGGAGCTGTGGGTCCTCCAGCAGTACGGGCAGCGGCTGCGCAACCGGGGCGCGGAAGGTCTGTGAGCGGGTCGGGGGTCAGGAGGCGGGTCGGGGGTCAGGCGTGCTGCGGCACCTCGTCCTTCAGCATCGTCCGCAGTGAGTCGCGGAACTCCTGGGTGTCGGACTCGCCGTGCACGGACACGGCGTGCTCGGTGGCCGCCCGGACCACTTCCTCCTCCTCGCCCACGATCATCAGCGAGCACTTCGCCTCGCTGGGGTAGTCCCTGCAGTCCATGACCTTGCGCATGGCGTGCCTCCCGGATCGGTGGTGCGGCTGCGGACGTCGCCGTCCGGGCGGCGCTCGGGAGGGGAGGCGTGGGCAACCGCGTTCGGGGTCTCCTTCCACGATCCCCCCTGCGGCCCCCGCCCGCTCTCCGGGGCGGCGGGATGGTGGGGGTGTCGGGTTCTCGTCGTGCCGGACGGAGGACGGGACGGTCTACCGGCGCAGCCAGTCACCGCCGGGGATCCGCTTTCCCGAGTGCGCGAGGCGCCGGGCCAGCGGTGGCGCCGCCAGGTAGACCCAGGCGCGGATCGGGGTGCCGTCGGGGCGCAGGGCCTCGCGGGCGATGCGGTCGTAGGTGTTGACGGGGCTCCCGGGGCCCTCGTACTCCTCCAGCAGATCGAGTGCGACGAGGAGTTCCCCGTAGGCCCCCGGGACCGGTGTGATCAACTCCCCGGCCACGGCGGAGCCCGCGCGGGCGACGGCGAAGGGGTAGCCGGGGCCCTCGTACAGCGCCGCGTCCGGCAGCCGGGCGGGTTCCTCGGCGGCCGTGCGGCCGCGCAGGAACAGGTCGTGGTTGACCTCGCCGGGCCGCAGGGTCCCGTAGACGAAGAAGGGCAGCTCCTCCACCTGAGGAATCGTTCCTTCGCCGTGGCCGCCGTGGCCCTCCGGCCGATCGGCCGATGTCATGCGGCCCTCCCTCGCTTCGCAGTGGGCCGTCCGCCCGGGGTTCCACCGACCGCCACCGGGCCTGAAGTCCCCGGTGCGGCGGGGGAAGCCGGCAGACCCACCGCTGCCGCGCGAGCTTCCGGCGCCCGTGGCCGACGCCGTCCACCGCCAGTCTGCCTCCTCCCCCGACACCCCCTCCCGCCACCCGTCGGTTCGGTCGCACGACACGACCCGCCCGCCTTCCGGCCGGCCGGGCGGGCACGGCCCCGCGCCGCGGCACCCCGTACGCGCGTCGGCCCCACTGACCGGACCACCGTCACCCGGACGGGGTGGGGGCCCACGGATGGCCCCTCGTGCCCATTGAGCTGCGGAAACGGCACGGCTGCCCACACCCCTCAGGCCAATCTGACACCGCATCAGCAGGCGCGTGGCCGCCGCCCCCGGTTACCTCGGAAACACGACCCCGTGCCCACAGGAGACCTGCCATGCGCCGACGCACAGCCCACGTGCTCACCGCCACCGCGCTGACCGCCGCCGCGTTCACCGGCCCGGTGGCCGGTGCGGTCGCCGCAGCGGAACTCGGCATGGCGAGCTTCTCGGCCGGGGACTTCGCCCCGCTGGAGGTCTGGCCGAAGTCCGCCGGCCCCGGCACGACCGTCACGGTGAACACCAACGCCTGCGGGCCCGGAAGCCACGCCGACGGCGACGCCACCACCGTCGGGGGCGGCCGCTTCAAGCTCTCCTCGGGAACCCGCAAGGAGGTCGTCGTGGGGCAGTTCCAGGTGACCCGCGGCACTCCTCCCGGCACCTACGGCATCGGCGCCACCTGCGCGAACGGCAAGTTCGCCACCGGCGACCTGATCGTCACCGAGCACGACCGCGGCCCCCAGGGCCTCGTGCGGACCGGGGTGGGCGGTGGCACGACCACCACCGCCGACCCCGCCAAGATCGCGGCGGGAGCGGCCGTGCTGGCCGCGGCCGCCGTCGGCGGTACCTGGCTCCTGCGTCGCCGGGCGAGCGGCACGCGGAGCTGACGGACGCCCACCGCGGCTCCGACCGCGGTCCGACCGGTACCGTCCCCCGTCGCCCGCCCCGCGAGGTCCCCCCCGTTCGCGGGGCCGGGCGACGGCCAGTCACCACGCAAGGAACGCGGGCGCGACGGCTGGTGCCTCGACCCGCGAGGCGGCCAGCGGCGCCCGGCACGGCACCTCGCCGCGTCGCCGGACCGCGCACGTACGCCCGCACGAGCGGCGGCCTTCCACCCCGGGCCCCCGCGGTAGCCGGGGCACCGCACCGAACACCGCGACCCGGCACACCTTCCCGGCCACAGCACTAGGGGGCCCGCGATGGACGCAAGCCGAGCCCGCTCCGGCGGGCTCGTGGCTCTCGCCGCCTGCGTCGGCGTCTGGCTCGTCGGCAGCGGCTCCTCCGAGCCCGTCCGGCCTCCGCTGCCCTCCCCCGGCGAGGCGCTGAGCGCCCACGCCCAGTACCCCGGGGCCATCGCCCCGCTCCCCGGTTCGCGACCCACCCGCATCAAGATCCCCGCCATCCGGGTGGACGCCCCGCTCGCCGGGCTCGGCCTGCGGTCCGACGGCAGCCTCGACGTGCCACCGCCGGCCCGACGGGACCTCGCGGGCTGGTACCGCGACGGGACCACCCCCGGCGCCACCGGCACCGCGGTCGTCGCCGGGCACGTGGACGACGCGACCGGCCCGGCGGTCTTCTACCACCTCGGGGCGCTGCGCCGGGGGGCACTGATCGAAGTCTCACGCGCGGACGGGCGCACCGCCGTGTTCACCGTCCACGCGGTGGAGGTCTACGACGCCAGGGCCTTCCCCGACACCCGCGTCTACGGGTCCTCGCCGCGCGCCGAGCTCCGCGTCATCACGTGCGGCGGCGGCTTCACCCCGCGCACCGGCTACCAGGGCAACGTCGTCGTCTTCGCCCACCTCACGGGAACGTACTGAGCTCCGTGCCGGGCCGGCCCCCGGGCGGACCGGTCTCAGAACGACGGCGCGTACCAGCGGCGGTGGACGTACGGCTCGACGCACAGGACGGCGGCGCCGGCGACGGCGCCCACGAGGAGCGAGGTCCAGCCGCCCCCTGCGAGGAACGCGCCCGCGCAGGCGGCGGCCACGAACAGCGGCCGCGCCAGGGTCAGCGGCCCGAGGCCGATCACCATCGCGAGGGTGCTGGCCCGGAACGGCAGGGCGAAGTAGGCCGCGAGCGAGAGCGCGACCGCGAGGGCGTAGAACGCGAGCGGGACGAGGAAGCCGGCGCCGCCGTCGGCGAGGGCGCGGTAGGCCCGGTCCGGGTCGTCGGCGGCCAGCAGGACGCCGCAGGCCGTGAGTGCGGGGGCGAGCAGCACGACCGCGCCGACTCCGAGGCCGCGCAGGGCGGCGCGGGTGACGGCGCGGTGCTTGCGGATCCGGGCGTCCCGGCCGGCGTAGGCGCGGAAGCCGCTGAACGCCGCGTCGACGAGGCCGAGGACGGCCAGCGGCAGGGCCGGGTTCACCGTGCGGACCCGAGGGCGGCTCCGGTCGCGGAACCGGCGCCGGCGGCGCCGGACAGCCCTGCGCCGGGCCGGAGCCCGGGCGTCACCCGCTCCGCGCCGACGAGCCGGCGGGAGTCGCGGCCGAGGGCCCGGCGCAGCGGCTCCTCCAGCTCGGGCCGGACCCCGATGATGGGGCGCAGCGTGGTGCAGAAGGGGTTGGCCAGGGTCCGGGGCTCGTAGACCAGGGGCCGGATGCCCGGCACGCTCGCCGCGCGAAGCAGGGTTTCGTCGGTGTGGGCGCGGCGGGCGGAGACGACTCCGTCGTGACGGCCGAGCGGATGGCGCATCCGGGCCCGGTGGAACATCCAGGCGCCGACGGGTGCCAGTCCGGTGGCGGCGATGTCGAAATGGCAGAAGGCGAGGGCCGGGGAGTCGGCCTGGGCCTCGAAGAACTCCCCGAGAGCGGGGCCGCGGAAGTGGTGCAGCACCCCGGTGGAGACGTAGACGGTGGCGACCTCCGGCAGGTCGAAGGCGTTGCCGTGGACGAACCGGCAGTCGAGCCCCTCCGCTCGGGCCAGCCGGTCGGCCTCGCCGACCAGCGCGGCGTCGAGGTCGACACCGATGAGCTCGACGCCTGGGCCCAGGGCGCCGGTGGCGGCGAGTCGGCGGATCAGGTAGCCGAGTCCCGAGCCGATGTCGACGAGCCGGAACCGGCCGCGCCGGCCTGCGATCTCGCGGATGGCTTCGAAGAGGGGACCGATCACGTGCACCAGTCGTTCGTCGATGCGCAGTTCCTCGCTGAGCCGCTGCATCTCGGTGTGGACGCCGATCATCAGGCGGTCCACGGCGGCCGGGTCGAGCACGTCGTCGGCGCCGGCCGGCAGCCGGGCGACGATGCGGGCCGCACGTCGGTCCCCGGCCTCCTGGAGCCTGCGGATCACCTCGCTGCGGCGGACCGGAAGCCGCTCCCCGGTGCGCGGGTCCGTGACGGTGATCAGGTCGGATATCTCGAGGTGGGGCACGACGGGAACTTTACGCTGCGCGTCAGCCCCACTGCTCGATGCCCAGCTTGAGCACGAGGGCGCCGACCACCGTCAGGAGGACACCGCGTACGAACCCGCTGCCCTTCCTCAGGGCCATGCGGGCGCCGATCATCGCGCCGGCCAGGTTGAAGGCCGCCATCAGCGCGGCCAGTTGCCACAGCACCATGCCCTGGTACGCGAACATCGCGAGCGCACCGGCGTTGGTGCACACGTTGACGATCTTCGCGGTGGCGGAGGCGGTGACCAGGTCGAGGTGGAGGAGGGCCGTCAGGGCCAGGACGAGGAAGGTGCCGGTGCCGGGGCCGATGAGGCCGTCGTAGAAGCCGATGCCGAGGCCGGCCAGGGCGATGGCGAGCAGGACGCGCTGCCGGCTGACGGGCGTCGCGCCGGGGGCGGTGCCGAAAGCGGGCCGGAAGAGCACGAAGCCGGCGACGATCACCAGGACGACCATGATCATCGGTCGCAGCGCGTCCTTGCTGATCCCGCCGGCCAGCGCGGCCCCGCCCATCGAGCCGACGAGCGCCGCCAGGCCGATGCGGACGGCGAGCTTCACGTCCACCCGGGTCTTGCGCAGGTAGGTCACGGCCGCGCCCGAGGTCCCGACGATGGCCACGGCCTTGTTGGTGCCGAGGACGGTGGCGGGGTGGGCGTTCGGCAGGCCGAGCAGGAGGGCCGGCAGGAGCAGCAGGCCGCCACCGCCCACGACGGCGTCGATCCAACCCGCGGCGGCGGCGGCCACGCACAGGATGATGATCATGGTGGTCGATATGTCAGGCACGGCACCGACCCTACGGAGCAGGTGGGTGCATCAGCCATCATTCCCCGGAAACTTGCGCAAAGGTTGAGCTTTGCCGGGCCGGAACGCGGTCCGGCGCCACCGGAGCCGCCGGGTCCACCGCCGTCGTCAGCGCGCTGGCCGCCAGCACGCTGGCCAGCCCGAGCCCGGCCGCCAGCCGCCGCGGGGGCGGTACGCGGGCCAGCACGGCCAGCACCGTACGCGCCGGGGAGGTACGCGGCCTGCGATGGCGGGCCGCGCCGGTCACGGGCAGGGCCCCGGCCGGGGGAGCCGCCCCGGCCGGTACGGACACGGGCACGGCTACGTGCAGCGGGTGGCGCATGGTGCGACCTCTCGGAGGCGGAGCGGGCTCGGGCTCGGGAACGGCGGCGGCTCGGAGGCGCGGAAGATGCGGGAAGCGGACCGCGGAATCGGACGCGCGGAACTGGGGCGCCGGCGGGCTCCGCGGCCGCAGCGACTCAGAAGCTGAAGCACTCGGTGTGGATCCGCCCGCCCGGTACGCCGGCCCGCAGCAGCGCTGCCCGCGTGGAGTCCGCCATCCCGGGCGGCCCGCACAGGTACACGTCGTGCTCCGTCAGGTCCGGGACCAGCGCGAGCAGCGCCCGTGCGGCCAGCGGATCTCCCCCGGTCACCGCCGGGAGGTGCCCCGGGGCGGCGTCCGAGCGCCCGAGCAGGTAGTGCAGCCCGGCCCCCCGTTCGGCGGCTATGGCCTCCAGCTCGGAGCGCAGGACGAGGTGCTCCTCGGCCGCGGCCCGGTAGAGCAGGGTGATGTCCCCCGGACCGCCCGGCAGGGTCTCGAAGAGGGTCCTCAGCGGGGTGATCCCGACTCCGCCGGCGATCAGCAGGACCTTGGTCCGGGTCCGGCGGGCCGCGGTGAGCGCCCCGAAGGGGCCGGTGGCGATCACCCGCGTGCCCGGGCGCAGCCTGCGGATCCGGCGGGAATGGCCGCCCAGCGCCTTCACGGTGATGCGCAGCGTGTCCCCGCGGACCGGAGCCGACAGCGAGAACGGCAGCGCGGTGCGCCACAGCCTGCGCCGCAGGAACCGCCAGCGCAGGAACTGGCCCGGCTCCGCGCCGAGCTCCGCGAGGTGCTCACCGCAGACGACGACGGAAACCACCCCGGGTCCCTCGACGCGGACTTCCGAGACCCGCAGGCTGTGCCGCAGGGCCTGGCGGACGGGGACCACCGCCCGGTACCAGACGAGCAGGACGGCGACGACGGCGTGGGCGAGGGCCCAGAACCAGGCGACCGGGGTCACGTCGGGCCCGGCGAGCTGGTGCCCGAAGGCCAGGGCCGCGGCGAGGTAGGCCGCCAGGTGCGCGCCGCGCCAGGTTTCGTACGGGACGCGGCTGCGTACGGAGCGGGCGGAGGTGATGCCGACGGCGGCCAGGATGGCCGTCGCGGCCGCCGCGGCGGCCACGGCGGGGTAGCCGAGCAGCTCCCGGACGGCGGAGAGCACATCGGCCCCCTCGTGGACGGCGTACCCGCACAGCGCGAAGAGGCCGTGCCCGAAACAGAGCAGCAGGACGTGGCGGCCGCCCAGCGCGTGCCAGCGGGCGAGCCGGTCGGCGCCCACCCCGTGCTCGACGGCGGGTACCCGGGCCATCAGGAACAACAGCACCAGGACTCCGTACCCGGCGAGCAGCCCGGACAGGTGGGCGGCGGTCGCGAACAGCGCGTCGATGCGGGCCGAGGGCCGCACTTGGGCGGCCCACAGCAGGGTCACGGCCCCCGCCCCGCCCAGCACCCCGCCCTTGACCCGCACCGCCGCATCTCGCATACGGGCCACGCTAAGGGCGGTCCGCACGGCCGCCGGGTCCGGCGGGTGATCCTTAAGGCGGCCTTGAGGGAGGCCTCACGGACCCTTAACCCGGATGCTGAGGTCGGCGTTCCGTCCGGGTAACAAAGGCGATGCGGAAGGGAAACAGCAGCGCCGCACGCTCGTGTCATGACCTCGGAACAGCAGCGCGTAGTGGTGATCGGCGGCGGCCTCGCGGGCCTGCGGCTCGCCGCTCGGCTGGGCGGCAACGTCACAGTCCTCGGCGAGGAGCCGCACGTCCCGTACAACAGGGTCCTGCTCGCGGAGGTCCTGGCCGGGCGGTACGCGCCGGAGGTGACGGCCCTGCCGGCCGCCGGTCCGGCGCTGCGCCGGGGCGTGCGGGCGGTGCGCATCGACCGGGCCGAGCAGGTGGTGCACTGCGACGACGGGACGGTCGAGCCCTACGGCACGCTGGTGCTGGCCACCGGGTCCAACCCGGTCCTCCCCGCCCTGCGCGGCCTGTTCGAACCCGAGGGACGGGAACTCCCCTCCGGGGTCCACGCCTTCCGCACCATGGACGACTGCCTGGCCCTGTCCGCCGCCGTACGCCCCGGCGTGCGCGCCGTGGTGATCGGGGGCGGCCTCCTCGGCGTCTCGGCGGCCCGCGCACTCGCCGAACGCGGCGCGCAGGTCGTGCTGGCGCAGCAGGGCGAGCGCCTGATGGAGCGCCAGCTCGACGCGGACGCCTCGGCCCTGCTGCACACGCACCTGACCGCGCTCGGCGTCGAGATCCACACGGAGTGCCGGGTCCGCGGCCTCACGACGACGGGCCCGGCCGGGGAATCCCGCGCCGTCACCGGCCCGGCGGCACCCCGCACCACCCCGCAGGTCCCGCGGCCCGGCCAGAGCCGGGTCACCGGCGTGGAGCTCGCCGTCGGCTTCCGCCTCGACGCCGACATCGTCGTGCTCGCCTGCGGGGTGCGGCCGCGCACCGGCCTGGCCCTGGCCGCGGGGCTCGACGTCCGCAGGGGCATCGTCGTCGACGACCGGCTGCGCACCAGCGACCCCCGCATCCACGCCATCGGCGACTGCGCCGAGCACGCGGGCCGGGTGTACGGCCTGGCCGGCCCCGCCCTCGAACAGGCCGACGCCCTCGCCGACGTCCTCCTCGGAACCGGCGAGGGCATCACCTCCACCGCCACCGCCCCTGTCGGCGCCACGGGGTACACCGGCACGCGGGCCCTGACGCGGCTCACCCTCACCGCCGGCGGCGACCGGCCCCTGGACCTCGCCGCCTTCGGCGAGACCACCCCGCTCCCCGGCGACGACGTGGTCCGCCTCACCGACGCCACCCGCCGCACCTACCGCAAGGTCGTCGTCCGCGGCGACCGACTCGTCGGCGGGGTCCTCCTCGGCGAGCTCTCCAGCGTGGGCGCCCTCGCCCGCAGCTGGGAGGACGGCGAGACCCTCACCGACTTGCACCACCTGCTCACCGACGACGGAGGCTCCTGATCATGGCCGCAGCCACGCCCACGCCCACCCCCGCCATCGTGCTCATCGGCCACGGCATGGTCGGCCAGCGCTACCTGGAGGCGCTCGCCGAGCGCGGCGCCACCGCCACGCACCGGATCACCGTGCTCTGCGAGGAGCCGCGGCCGGCCTACGACCGCGTGCACCTGACCTCGTACTTCTCCGGCAGCACCCCCGAGGACCTCTCGATGACCCCGGCCTCCTTCATGGAGGACCACGGGATCACCCTGCACCTCGACGACCCCGCCGAGACCATCGACCGCGAGGCCCGCACCGTCACCTCCCGCTCCGGGCGCGTGTTCCCGTACGACGTGCTCGTGCTCGCGACCGGCAGCTACCCCTTCGTGCCGCCCGTCCCGGGCAAGGACGCTCCCGGCTGCTTCGTCTACCGCACCATCGAGGACCTCCTGGCGATCGAGGAGTACGCCAAGACCCGCACGAACGGTGCCGTCGTCGGCGGCGGCCTGCTCGGGCTGGAGGCCGCCGGTGCGCTCCAGGGCCTCGGACTCGCCACCCGCATCGTGGAGTTCGCGCCCCGGCTGATGCCCGTCCAGGTCGACGAGGGCGGCGGCGCCGCCCTGCTGCGCACCATCCAGAACATGGGCCTCACCGTCCACACGGGCGTCGGCACGCAGGAGGTCGTCACCGGTGAGGACGGCTCGGTCACCGGCATGAAGCTGTCCGACGGTTCCACCGTCTCCACGGAGCTGGTCGTCTTCTCCGCCGGCGTCCGCCCCCGCGACCAGCTCGCCCGCGAGAGCGGCCTGAGCGTCGGCGAGCGCGGCGGCATCGCCGTCGACGCCCACTGCCGCACCTCCGACCCGCACGTCTACGCCATCGGCGAGTGCGCCCTCGCCGCCGACGGCCGCGTCTACGGCCTGGTCGCGCCCGGCTACGAGATGGCCGAGACGGCCGCCGAGGACCTGCTGGGCCGCGAGAAGGAGTTCACCGGAGCGGACCTCTCCACCAAGCTCAAGCTGCTCGGCGTGGACGTGGCCTCCTTCGGAGACGCGCACGGCGCCACCGCCGGCAGCCTCGACGTCGTCTACTCCGACTCCCGCTCCGGCGTCTACAAGAAGGTGGTCGTCTCCGCCGAAGGCGTCCTGCTGGGCGGCGTCCTGGTCGGCGACGCCGACTCCTACGGCCTGCTGCGCCCGCTCACCGGCTCCGTACCGCCCGTCACCCCCGAGCAGCTGGTGCTGCCCGCCGGCGCCGGCGCGCCCGTCGCCCTGGGCCCGGCCTCGCTCCCCGACACCGCGGTGATCTGCTCCTGCCACAACGTCACCAAGAAGGCCATCACCGCCCACGCGACCGTGCCCGAGGTCAAGAAGTGCACCAAGGCGGGCACCGGCTGCGGCAGCTGCCTGAAGGTGATCGGGCAGCTGATGCCCCCCGCCGCCGACAAAGGGCTCTGCGACTGCTTCTCCTTCACCCGCGCCGAGCTCTACGAGATCGTGCGCACTCTGCGCGTGACCTCTTACCAGCAGCTCCTGGACAGCCACGGCCGGGAGGGCGCGCGCGGCGGGGACGGCTGCGAGCAGTGCAAGCCCACGATCGGCTCGATCATCGCCTCCCTCGCCCCGACCCTCGGCGCGAGCGGCTACGTCCTGGACGGCGAGCAGGCAGCCCTTCAGGACACCAACGACCACTTCCTCGCGAACATGCAGCGCAACGGCTCGTACTCGGTGGTCCCGCGCATCCCCGGCGGCGAGATCACCCCCGACAAGCTCATCGTGATCGGCGAGGTGGCCCGCGACTTCGGCCTCTACACGAAGATCACCGGCGGGCAGCGCATCGACCTCTTCGGCGCCAGCGTCGACCAGCTCCCCCGCATCTGGGCCCGCCTGGTCGACGCCGGATTCGAGTCCGGGCACGCCTACGGCAAGGCCCTGCGGACGGTGAAGTCCTGCGTGGGCCAGACCTGGTGCCGCTACGGAGTCCAGGACTCCGTCCGGATGGCCATCGACCTGGAGCTTCGCTACCGGGGCCTGCGCGCCCCGCACAAGCTCAAGTCGGCGGTCTCCGGCTGCGCCCGCGAGTGCGCGGAGGCACAGAGCAAGGACTTCGGGGTCATCGCGACGGCGAGCGGCTGGAACCTCTACGTCGGCGGCAACGGCGGGGCCACCCCGCGCCACGCCGACCTGCTGGCCCAGGACCTGTCCGACGCCGAGCTGATCCGGCTCATCGACCGGTTCCTGATGTTCTACATCCGCACGGCCGACCGGCTGGAGCGCACCTCCACCTGGCTGGAACGGCTGGAGGGCGGCCTCGACCACCTGCGCGACGTGGTCGTGCACGACTCGCTGGGGCTGTGCGCGGAGCTGGAGTCGCTGATGGCCGACCACGTGGCGCACTACCGCGACGAGTGGGCCGAGACCCTGGAGGACCCGGAGCGGCTGCGCCGGTTCGTGTCCTTCGTCAACGCTCCCGGCGCCCCGGACCCGACCGTGAAGTTCGTCCCCGAACGCGACCAGGTCAAGCCCGACCTGACCATCCTCACCCTTGAGCCCGTTGGATCCCTGGGAGGCACCCGATGACCGTCGAACTGCAGGTGAACGAAGGCTGGCTGACGGTGTGCGAGCTCTCCGAGCTCGTCCCCGGGCGCGGGGTCGCGGCCCTGCTGCCCGACGGGAGCCAGGCTGCGGTGTTCCTCGACCGCAAGGGGCGCCCGTACGCCATCACCAACCGGGACCCCTTCACCGGGGCGTACGTCCTCTCGCGCGGGCTGCTCGGCACGGCCGAGGGACGGACCTTCGTGGCCTCGCCGCTGCTCAAGCAGCGCTTCGACCTGGAGACGGGGCGCTGCCTGGACGACGAGGAGGTGGCGGTCCGCACCTACCCGGTGCGCACCGCCGCGACCTCGGCGTGAGGCTCAGGCCTGGACCATCGCCGGATCCATCCACATGATCTCCCAGGTGTGGCCGTCGAGGTCGTCGAAGGCGCGGCCGTACATCGTGCCGTAGTCCTGGGCGGCGCGGGGCTCGGTGGCGCCGCCGGCGATGGCCCCGTCGACGAGCTCGTCCACCGCGGCGCGGCTCTCGGCGCTCAGACACAGCAGCACCGAGGTGGTGGCGGCGGTGTCGGCGATGGCCTTGTGGGTGAAGTCCTTGAAGCGGGCCTCGGTCAGGAACATCGCGACGATGGTGTCGCTGATCGGCATCGAGGCGCAGTTCTCGTCGGTGAACTGGGCGTTGAAGGAGTAGCCGAGCCCGGCCCAGAAGGCCTTCGTCGCGTCGAGGTCCTTGACCGGCAGGTTGACGAAGATCATGGTGGAGGACATCGCGGTCCCTCTTCTCTCGGTGTGTTCCCGTCGCTTTCGAGAGGTAGACCGGGGCGCCCCGGAGAACTCATCGCTCCCGGCGGAATTTCTTCGAAGTCCTTCGCTGCGCGACGAACCCCCAGGTCGGACTGGTCCGCCGACGCCCGTGCGGGGTCTGCGCGGCGGGCAGGGATCAGGCGAAGGAGCGCAGCTCCAGGGCCGCCAGCGGTACGAAGCCCACCGTGCCCCTGCCGCGCAGCAGCTCCGCGTCCGCGCCGGCGAGCCGCTTGTGCAGGGCCAGCGCGATCCGCTCTCCCTGCGCCTTGGCGCGCTCCGCGGTGGGCCCGCGGTGCAGTCCGTCGATCGTGGCGCGCCACAGCTGCACCCAGCGGCCGAAGTCCCCGGCGGTCATCTCGCGGGCCGCGTGGAGGCCGGCGTGGGGGGCGAAGGCGTCGCGCCGGTAGTCGGCGCTGCGGAAGAGGGCCCGCTCCCAGAAATCGGTGATCCGGGGCAGGTGCACGTCGAGGTCGGTGCCGGCGATCTCGGTGAAGAACGGCCCGATCCGCGGGTCGGCGAAGGCGGCCGTGTAGAAGCGGCGCAGCACGACGTCCAGGTCGGCGCGGCCGGAGATGTCGTGGACGGCGGCGTGGTGGCTCATGAGTCCACCATCCTCCCGCACGCGGGCCCCCTCCAGGGCTGAAGGTCCCCCGATACCTCGATTTCCCGGAATCCACCGTTCGGATTGACCCCGAGCCGGTCGCCCCCGCGCCATGTGGAATTGGCGTCACGGCAACGCGGCGCTTCTAAGTTCCTCCACGCGAGTGCGACTCCCCGCCCGGCCGGGCGCGGAGCTTCTCCTCCCACAGGAGTGACCGTGGAACGTCGTACCTTCCTGCGCGGGGCCGTCATCGGGTCCTCGGCCGCCGCCTTCGGCGGCACATTGATGCACGGGGCGGCCTACGCGGCCCCCGCCCAGCCCGGCGCGGGCCCCTACGGGGCGCTCGGCGCGGCGGACGCGAACGGCATCATGCTGCCCGCCGGCTTCAGCAGCCGGGTGATCGCCCGCTCCGGCCAGAACGTCGGCCCCACCACGTACAAGTGGCACAGTGCCCCCGACGGCGGCGCCTGCTTCGCCGACGGCACGGGCTGGATCTACGTGTCGAACTCGGAGATCAACCCCTCCGGCGGCGCGAGCGCCGTCAAGTTCAACTCCTCGGGCGCCGTCACCGGCGCCTACCGGATCCTGTCCGGCACCCGGCAGAACTGCGCGGGCGGCAAGACCCCCTGGAACACCTGGCTGTCCTGCGAGGAGGTCAGCCTCGGGTACGTGTACGAGACCGACCCGTACGGCGTGAACGCGGCGGTGCAGCGCCCCGCGATGGGCAGGTTCAAGCACGAGGCGGCCGCCGCCGACCCGGTGCGCCGGGTGGTCTACCTGACCGAGGACGAGACCGACGGCTGCTTCTACCGCTTCATCCCCACCACCTGGGGCAACCTGTCCTCCGGCACCCTCCAGGTCCTCAAGGCCGGAACGGCCGCCTCGGGCTCCTTCACCTGGCAGACCGTCCCGGACCCCGACGGCTCCCCGGCGACCACCCGCACCCAGGTCTCCGGCGCCAAGAAGTTCAGCGGCGGCGAGGGCTGCCACTACGCCAACGACACCGTCTGGTTCACGACCAAGGGCGACAACCGCGTCTGGCAGCTCGACCTCGTGAACAGCACCTACGAGCTGGCTTACGACGACTCCCTGGTGCCGGGCGGCGCCGCCCCCCTGACGGGCGTCGACAACGTCACCGGGTCCTCCTTCGGCGACCTGTACGTCGCCGAGGACGGCGGCAACCTGGAGATCTGCGTGATCACCCCGGACGACGTGGTCGCCCCCTTCCTGCGGGTCACCGGCCAGTCCTCCTCGGAGATCACCGGCCCGGCCTTCTCCCCGGCCGGCAACCGGCTCTACTTCAGCAGCCAGCGCGGCACGAGCGGCAGCTCCACCGGCGGCATCACCTACGAGGTGACCGGCCCGTTCCGGGTCTGACCGGATCCGGCCCCTAAGGCCCGTCGTGGCGGGGCCGGGCGACGGCGCCGTACCCGCGGGCGCGGCCCCCACCCCGGCGGGTTCGTCCCGTCGGGGTGCGGCCGCCGTCACGAGGCCACGGCCCCGCCCTTGAGCAGCGCGGCTCCGAGCGGGGTCACCGTGTGCAGCACGGCGTTCCCGTGGCGCAGGGTGGTGACCAGGCCCGCCTCCCGCATCACCCCGGCGTGCTGGCTCGCGGAGGCCAGCGAGACCCCGGCGCGGCGGGCCAGCTCGCTCGTCGTGGCCCCGTCGCCTATGGCCTCGAGCACCACCGACCGGGTGTGCCCTACGAGCTTGCCCAGGGTGCGCTGGCGGTACTGGCGCCGCTCCTCCGCGGGGCGGGTCGCCTCGCAGCCGGATTGGGCCGAGCCGAGCTCCGCCGCCGCCGGATAGACCAGCACCGGCGGCAGCTCCGGATCGTGCAGGGTCACCGCCGTGCGCCGGCAGAAGAAGGACGGCTGGAGCAGGAGCCCGCGCCCCCGGAGCCGTACGTCACGGTCCACGGGGTAGTCGCACTCCAGCACGGGAGCCCTCCAGCGCAGCATCGACGGCAGGGAGTCGAGCAGCTCGTCCGCTCCGCCGTCGAGCAGCGCCCGGCCCCGCGCGGCCCGCTCGGCCTCGATCTGGGCCTGGATGCGGGTCCAGTACGGCTCCACGGCCGCGCGGTGGTAGCCGCGCAGTTCTCCGAGGAGCCGGGGCAGGTGCGCGGTGGCGCCCTCCATGAAGTCCCGCAGCCGCCTGGGGACCGGTCCGTCGGCGCCGCCGCCCGTGCCCGCCGCCGAGGGCATCCCGAAGGCGGCCGCCATGCCGGAGCCCGCTCCCGCGCCCTGGCCGAGCAGCACGAGCTCGCGCCGCATCCGCTCGGGGCGCAGCGCGCGCAGGGCGTCGAGGCCGACGTCCCATCCGTACTGCCCCTCGACGGGTGTGAGGAAATCGGGGAAATATCCCCGGCTCGGTATCAGTGCGCCGAGAAGCCGTGTTTCACCATTCAACCTGCTCCGGGTTTCCGTACGCCAATCACCGAAGAGCCGGGCATCCCGCCGGTCTCTTAATCGGTGAAAACTCAAAATCGTTTCCCACAACGCATCGGGACGCCCTGCCATCCGTACGCGTGCCAGGTCCACTCCAGTGAAATGGATACGCAGCACCGAACCCCCACCTGTGCAACCGCAATCCCCCCGCCCTATGAGTATGCATGCCGTCACACGTGGTCACCATGGCCTTTCAGCCACAGTTGAAACCCCTTTCGGCGGGGGCGTGACAACCGAAATCCTGTACTCCGCCGGGCACACTCCGGCGCGACCGAAACGCTCCGCGAAGGCCGTGGGGGGCTTTGCGGGGCCTGGCGGTCGGTCGCACCGGGAAGCGCCGACGTGTCCGGCGGATTGGCGACAGGCGGTGGACGGGTGGGGATCCGTCCACCGCCTGTTGCCGTTAAGGCGTGTGGAACAACATTGAACGAATATCGTCCGGCTGCGTCGGCGGGAACGGCCGGACGGCCGAGACGGGACGGCCGGGGAACGCCAACGCGGAAGCCACGGAAACCGGAACCGTCGGAAGCCGCGCGGCGCCCGGGAAATAGGTGCGCCTGCCGCCGGGTGTCAGGGAACCCGGGGGCAGGCGCGGTCCATGTGGGGCCCCGGTACCGGGGGCCCGAGGGCGGTCAGCGGCTGTCGCTGCCCTTCGCCTCGGCGGCGGCGCGGCCGGCCTCCAGGCGCGCGACCGGAATCCGGAACGGCGAGCAGGAGACGTAGTCGAGGCCGACTTCGTGGAAGAAGTGGACGGACTCGGGGTCGCCGCCGTGCTCTCCGCAGACGCCGAGCTTGAGGTCGGGGCGCGTGGCCCGGCCGGCCTCGACGGCGCTGCGGACCAGCGAGCCGACGCCGTCGCGGTCGATGGTCTCGAAGGGCGAGACCCCGAAGATGCCCTTCTCCAGGTAGGCGGTGAAGAAGCTGGCCTCGACGTCGTCGCGGGAGAAGCCCCACACGGTCTGGGTCAGGTCGTTCGTGCCGAAGGAGAAGAACTGCGCGGCCTCGGCGATCTGGCCCGCCGTGAGGGCGGCGCGCGGCAGCTCGATCATGGTGCCGATGGTCAGCTTGAGGCTGGTGCCGGTGGCGGCCTCCACCTCGGCGATGACCTGGTCGGCCTCCTCGCGGACGATCTCCAGTTCCTGGACGGTGCCCACGAGCGGGACCATGATCTCGGCGCGCGGGTCGCCCTTGGCGTTCTTGCGCTCGGCCGCGGCCTCGGCGATCGCCCGGACCTGCATGGCGAACAGGCCGGGGATGACCAGGCCGAGACGGACACCGCGCAGACCCAGCATGGGGTTCTGCTCGTGCAGCTTGTGCACGGCCTGGAGCAGGCGCAGGTCGTTCTCGTTGGCGTCCTTGCGGGACTCGGCGAGGGCGACGCGCACCGACAGCTCGGTGATGTCGGGCAGGAACTCGTGCAGCGGCGGGTCGAGCAGGCGGACGGTGACGGGCAGCCCGTCCATCGCCTCGAACAGCTCGACGAAGTCCTTCTTCTGGAGCGGCAGGAGGGCGCTCAGCGCCGCCTCGCGCTCCTCGTCGGTGTCCGCGAGGATCAGGCGCTCGACCAGCTCGCGGCGCTCACCGAGGAACATGTGCTCGGTGCGGCACAGGCCGATGCCCTGGGCGCCGAAGCGGCGGGCGCGCAGCGCGTCCTCGGCGTTGTCGGCGTTGGCGCGCACGCGCAGCCGGCGGACGCGGTCGGCGTACGCCATGATCCGGTGGACGGCGGCGACGAGCTCGTCGGCGTCGTCGGCGCCCGCGTGCATGCGGCCCTCGAAGTACTCGACGACCGGGGACGGTACGACGGGTACCTCACCGAGGTAGACCTTGCCGGTCGAGCCGTCGATGGAGACGACGTCGCCCTCTTCGACGACCTGGCCGCCGACCGTCATCCGGCGGCGCTTGGTGTCCACCTCGAGGTCCTCGGCGCCGCAGACGCAGGTCTTGCCCATGCCGCGGGCGACGACGGCGGCGTGCGAGGTCTTGCCGCCGCGCGAGGTCAGGATGCCCTCGGAGGCGATCATGCCGTCGAGGTCGTCGGGGTTGGTCTCGCGGCGGATCAGGATGACCTTCTCGCCGGAGCGGGACCACTTGACCGCCGTGTAGGAGTCGAAGACGGCCTTGCCGACGGCCGCGCCCGGGGAGGCGGCGATGCCGCGGCCGAGCAGCGTGGTCTTGGCGTCCTCGTCGAAGCGCGGGAACATCAGCTGCGCGAGCTGGGCGCCGTTGACGCGCTGGAGGGCCTCGGCCTCGTCGATCAGGCCCTGGTCCACGAGCTGCGTGGCGATGCGGAAGGCGGCGCCCGCGGTGCGCTTGCCGACGCGGGTCTGGAGCATCCACAGCTGGCCGCGCTCGATGGTGAACTCGATGTCGCAGAGATCCTTGTAGTGGGTCTCCAGCGTCGTCATGATCGTCATGAGCTGGTCGTAGGAGGTCTTGTCGATCGACTCCAGGTCCGCCAGCGGGACGGTGTTGCGGATGCCCGCGACCACGTCCTCGCCCTGGGCGTTCTGGAGGTAGTCGCCGTAGACGCCCGCGTGGCCGCTGGCCGGGTCGCGGGTGAAGGCGACGCCGGTACCGGAGTCGGGGCCGAGGTTGCCGAAGACCATGGAGCAGATGTTGACCGCGGTGCCCAGGTCGCTCGGGATGCGCTCCTGGCGGCGGTAGAGCTTGGCGCGGTCGGTGTTCCAGGAGTTGAAGACCGCTTCGACGGCGAGGTCGAGCTGCTCGCGGGCGTCCTGCGGGAACTCGCGGCCGGCCTGCTTGGCGACGATCTTCTTGAAGCGGGTGACCAGCTTCTTCAGGTCGGCGGCGTCGAGGTCGGTGTCGACCGTGACCTTCTTGGCGGCCTTGGCCTCGTCGAGGGCTTCCTCGAAGAGCTCGCCGTCCACACCGAGGACGGTCTTGCCGAACATCTGGATGAGGCGTCGGTAGGAGTCCCACGCGAAGCGCTCGTTGCCGGCCTGCTTGGCGAGCCCGGTGACGGACACGTCGGAGAGGCCGATGTTGAGGACCGTGTCCATCATGCCCGGCATCGAGAACTTGGCACCGGAGCGCACGGAGACCAGGAGCGGGTCGTCCGACTGGCCGAGCTTCTTGCCCATCTTCGCCTCGAGGGCGGCGAGGTGCGCGCTGACCTCTTCGCGCAGCTCGGCCGGGGCCTCGCCGCTGTCGAGGTAGACCTTGCAGGCCTCGGTGGTGATGGTGAAGCCGGGAGGGACCGGCAGACCCAGGTTGGTCATCTCGGCGAGGTTGGCACCCTTGCCACCGAGAAGGTCCTTGAGGTCGCGGTTGCCCTCCGTGAAGTCGTAGACGAACTTCTGATCTTTGTTTTCCGACACGGGTCTCGACTCCTCGAGGCTCGGTGGCTGCCCTGACGGCCAGGAACATACCCAGATCGAAGGCTTATGGGTACGTCCACTTGGCGGTCATGCGCCCGTAACCACCCACGCGCCAGCACATCGAAAGTAACTGTCGAGTAGCCCGAACATACGAAGAGCCTTCACGTTCCGAAGGATGAGAGCCCCACCGAGGCTCAATGTCGCTCCGATGAGCGATCATCGATACATTTGCGTTCAAGTCTTGAACACACAAAGGGTGGCACCCAGTGCCACCCTTTGAAAGTCTTACCCGTGACCATTGCGCTCATCTGAGCGAAACCTCACCCATGCGTGGCGTATGTCACGCCGCCGCTGGCGCGTTTTGCCAGTGAATTCTCAGCCTCCGGACGTGTCCAGTTCGGCTTCCTCGCCCACGCCCGCGCAGTCGTACGGATCCTTCAACCAGCCCTCAGGCAGGACAACCCGGTTGTTTCCGGACGTCCGGCCGCGCGGACCGTCCGCGCTGTCCGGCCAGGGCTGATCCAAATCGAGCTCGCTCAGATGAGCGTCGAGCTCGGCCAGGGAAGAGGTGACGGCGAGCTTCTGCCGCATCTCCGAACCCACCGAGAACCCCTTGGTGTACCAGGCCACGTGCTTACGGAAGTCGATCACCCCGCGCGCCTCGTCGCCGATCCACTCCCCCAGCAGCTCGGCGTGCCGGAGCATGGTGCGCGCGACCTCGCGCAGCGTCGGCTTGTGGAAGTCCTCGGGGCGCCCCTCGAAGGCCGCGACGAGGTCGTTGAACAGCCACGGCCGCCCCAGGCAGCCGCGTCCCACGACCACGCCGTCGCAGCCGGTCTCGCGGACCATCCGCAGCGCGTCCTCGGCGCACCAGATGTCCCCGTTGCCGAGCACCGGGATCTCCGGCACGTGCTCCTTGAGCCGCGCGATGGCGTCCCAGTCGGCGGTGCCCCCGTAGTGCTGTGCGGTGGTGCGGCCGTGCAGGGCTATGGCGGTGACGCCCTCCTCGACGGCGATGCGGCCCGCGTCGAGATAGGTGAGGTGGTCGTCGTTGATGCCCTTGCGCATCTTCATCGTCACCGGAAGGCCGCCCGCGCCCGCCACGGCCTCGCGCAGGATCGCGCGCAGCAGGTTGCGCTTGTACGGGAGGGCCGAGCCGCCGCCCTTGCGGGTCACCTTGGGGACCGGGCAGCCGAAGTTGAGGTCGATGTGGTCGGCTCGGTCCTCCTCCACGATCATGCGGACCGCCTTGCCGACCGTCACGGGATCCACCCCGTACAGCTGGATCGACCGCGGCTTCTCGCTCGCGTCGAAGTGGATCAGCTGCATGGTCTTCTCGTTGCGTTCGACCAGGGCCCGGGTCGTGATCATTTCGCTCACGAAGAGCCCCTTGCCGCCCGAGAACTCGCGGCACAGGGTTCGGAACGGGGCATTGGTGATGCCGGCCATCGGCGCGAGCACCACCGGGGGCTGCACGGTGTGCGGGCCGATCGCGAGAGGAGGGGGGAGCGTGGTCATCCCCCCATTGTCGCGCAGCCGAGCCGCACGTCATATTTCTTTAGTTAGACGTACTATCGGCACCATGCCCGACTTGAGCCCCAGGAGGCGCTCGCTCGTCCTGGCGATCTGCTGCATGAGCCTGCTCATCGTCAGTCTCGACAACACGGCCCTGAACGCGGCCCTCCCCTCCATGCGGCGCGATCTGAACGCCTCGGTGGCCGGGATGCAGTGGACCATCGACGCCTACACGCTGGTCCTGGCCTCGCTCCTGATGCTGTCCGGCTCCACGGCGGACCGGATCGGCCGCCGCAAGGTCTTCACCGTCGGCCTGGTCCTCTTCACGCTCGGCTCACTGCTCTGCTCGCTCGCGCCGACCCTGGAGTGGCTCATCGCCTTCCGGATGGTCCAGGCCGTGGGCGGCTCGATGCTCAACCCGGTCGCCATGTCGATCATCACCAACACCTTCACCGACCCGCGCGAGCGCGCCCGCGCCATCGGCGCCTGGGGCGCGGTCGTCGGCATCTCCATGGCCGCGGGCCCCCTGATCGGCGGCCTGCTCGTGGACTCCGTCGGCTGGCGGTCCATCTTCTGGGTCAACCTCCCCGTCGGCGCGCTCGCCCTCGTCCTGACCCTGCGCTACGTCCCCGAGTCCCGGGCCGAGCACCCGCGCCGCCCCGATCCCGTCGGGCAGCTGCTGGTCATGACCCTGCTCGGCTCCCTCACCTACGGGATCATCGAAGCCCCGTCCGCCGGCCTGTCCTCCCCGCTGATCCTCGGCTGCGCGGCGCTGGCCGTCGCCTCCCTGACCGGACTGCTGGTGTACGAACCGAGGCGGGCGGAGCCCCTGATCGACCCGCGGTTCTTCCGCAGCGCCCCCTTCAGCGGCGCCACGGTGATCGCGGTCAGCGCCTTCGCCGCGCTGTCCGGGTTCCTGTTCCTGAACACCCTGTACCTCCAGGAGGCACGGGGCCTCGACGCCCTGGACGCCGGCTTGTACATGCTGCCCATGGCGACCCTGGCCTTCGTCTGCGCCCCGCTGTCGGGCCGACTGGTCGGCACGCGGGGGCCGCGGCTGCCGCTCGCGGTCGCGGGGGCCGGCATGGCGGCGAGCGGCCTGCTCTTCGCGGCGTTCTCGGCGGAGTCCTCGGATCCGCTCCTCTTCGCCGGGTACGTGCTCTTCGGGCTCGGATTCGGCATGGTCAACGCACCGATCACGAACACCGCGGTCTCCGGAATGCCGCGCGCCCAAGCGGGCGTGGCCGCGGCGGTGGCCTCCACCAGCCGCCAGACCGGCGGCACCCTGGGCGTGGCGATAGTCGGCGCGGTCCTGGCCGCCGGCCTGACCGCCGCGCCGTCCGACTTCGTCGCGGCGGCCCGGCCCGCCTGGTGGATCATCACGGCCTGCGGCGTACTGGTCCTGCTGGTGGGCCTGGCCACGAGCGGCCCCTGGGCGTACGCCACGGCCCTGCGCACGGCTGACGCCCTCTCCATGACCTCGGCCGCGCCCGCGCGCCGTTCCAAGACGCCTCCGGAGGCCTGACCGGGCGCCGTGGGTGGCAGGGGGTGGGCTCCGTGGGGCGCTGGGGCGGGGGGACTGGGCGGGGGCCGGACTGGGCGGGGGCCGGACTGGGGCGGGGGCCGGGCCTTGCCGGCGACGCCGACGGCCGTCACCCCGCGGCGGACCATCCCGGGATCGTCGGCAGCACCGTCTCGGCGACGCGGAGCAGCACGGCGTCGTCCGGAACCAAGCCGTCCGTTCGCCACAGGGTCACGTCGTAGGAGCCGCCGCTGTCCTGTGCGTCCCGGGCCACGGCGAGGACGCGGGCCGGTACGCCGGGGCGGCTTTGGCTGTCGCTCCCGTCGAGGCGGAAGCTGATGCTGATCGTGCGGTCCGAGTACAGGGCCGCCTGGCGGCCCAGAACCATCCGACCGGGCGTTTCCTCCCCCAGGAGGGCGGCGGTCGTCGACACCGGGAAACGGTCGTAGCCGACCCTCAGCGTCACCGTGTAGGTCCCGAACTCGACTCTGGCCGAAGGAGCGGCGATCTCCTCGCCCCCCGCGGGCCGGAACGAGCCCTCGCTGCCGCCGGCGCTCTTCGCGCTCTCCCCCGGCGTCCCGAGCAGTTCCGCCAGGTCGGGACGGTGCAGCGCCGTGCAGAGCTGCGCCCCGGAGACGCGCGGGGCGGCCCCGGACTCCGCCGACGGCTTCTCCGGTTCCCCGCCCGAGCAGGTGGCGGGCCGCGGCGGCGGCGTACTGGTGTCGGCCGACGATTGCGCGGTCGTCCAGAAACCGATTCCGAGTCCCCCTACCAGCGCCAGGGCCGTAATGGCCTGCCCCACCGCGGCCACGCCCTTGTTGGGCGCGTCGAAATCGTCGGCCATGTCCCCCCACCTGCTGTGATCCCCCGATACGTGCCCGGGGACCTTAACCCGTGATCATCAGGCGGACAAGGGAAGGCGGCCGGAGAGCCGAGCCGCACCCGCGAGGGGCCGCGCCGGGCCGAGGCCTCGGAGCGCACGCGGGGGCCGTAGCGCCCTTGGCCGCGCCGTAGCGCCGGAGAGCCGTATCGCCCTGTGCCGCGCCGCAGCGGCTACTCCGCGCAGTCGAAGTCGTCGCCGTGCGAGTCGATCCGTGCCAGCAGGCCCCGCAGCACGTCCTGGTCCTGCTCGGACAGCCCCGCGAACAGTCCGAGCTCGACCGCGTCGAGAGCCGCGTTGGTCTTGGTCAGGGCGTCCGTTCCGGCGTCGGTGATGGCGACGTTGTGGCGCCGCCGGTCGGCCGGGTCGCGGCGGCGCTCGGCGAGCCCGCCGCCCTCGAGGTCGTTGAGGATTCCGACGAGCACGCTCGGGTCCACTTCCAGCCGCTCGGCGAGGGCCCGCTGCCCGATGGGGCCGCCGGACAGGTGCATCAGGGTCATCGCGTGGCGCGGGGTGAGTCCGGCCGCGCTGAGCGCCTTCTTCATGCGGGTCTGGGTGACCGATCCGTGCCAGGCCAGCAGCAGGCCCAGCCGCTGCGGAGGGTGCGGGGAGTCCTGAGGCGCCGTCATGGCCACATCGTAACAACGAGGAAATGATTGCCTCCTGTCGATCGTTGATGGTATTCAATGATTCACCACTATCGACTGTTGGAGTTCATCATGTTCACTGCCTACGCCGTCGTCGCCACCCTGCTCGCCCTCACCCTCGCGGCGTCCGCCACCCTGACGCTCCGGCGCAACCCGGCGGTCACGGCGAGCATGCGGAACGTCGGGGTCCCGGACTCCTGGCTGCCGCGACTGGCCGCCCTCAAGGCGGCGGGCGCGATCGGCCTGATCGCGGGCCTGTGGCTGATGCCGCTGGGCATCGCCGCCGCCACCGGCGTCTCGCTCTACTTCGTCGGCGCGGTCGTCGCCCACCTGCGCGCGAAGGATCGCGAGCTCGCCCCCGCGGCCGCCCTGACCGCGTTCGCGCTGGGCGCCCTGATCCTGCGCGCGACGTCCTGACGACCGGCGCGCGACGTCCCGACGACGGCCCCACGCCCGGCGTCCCACCTCGTGGACATTTATTCTGTGCGCAGATAGTCTGCGCACAGAACATCTGAACAACCAGGAGGCAGCCATGTGGGAGTACGAGCACAGCGTCGAGACCACCGCCGCGCCCGAGGCGATCTGGTCCCTGTGGGCCGACGTCGAGGGCTGGGGCGCCTGGAACGCGGACATCGAGAACATCGAGCTCCGGGGCGCCTTCGCGGCGGGCGCGGAGATCACCATGACCCCGGCGGGCCAGGACCCGGTGGAACTGCGCGTCGTCGAGGCGGTCGAGGGCGAGGTGTTCGCCGACGAGGCGCGTTTCGGCGCGCTGGTCCTGCGGACCAGCCACCGGATCGACCGGCTCGGTGCCGACCTGAGCCGGGTGGTGTACCGGATGGAGATCAGCGGCGAGGGCGCCGCCGAAGCCGGCCCGCAGATCGGCCCGGCCGTCACCGCCGACTGGCCCGAGACCATGGCCGCGCTGGTCCGGACGGCGGCTCGGGCCTGATGGCCCTGGCGCCGGGCGAGAGTCCCGGGTTCCTGCTGTGGCACGCCACCCTGCGCTGGCAGCGCGGCATCGCCGCGGCACTGGGCCCGCTGGGCCTGACCCATGTGCAGTTCGTCCTCCTCGCCTGCGCGTGGTGGCTCAACGGCCAGGGCGAGCACCCCAACCAGCAGGCGCTGGCGCGCCAGGCCGGCACCGACGTGAAGATGACCTCCCAGGTGGTGCGGACCCTGGAACAGAAGGGGCTGCTCGCACGCGAGGTCGACCCCGCGGACACGCGCGCCAAGCGGCTGCGCGTCACCGAGGCGGGGGCCGAGCTGGCGCCGCGGGCCATCTCCGCCGTCGAAGCGGTCGACACGGAGTTCTTCCGGCCGGTTCCCCGCGATGACGCCATCGCCCTCCTGAGCCGCCTGGCACACCCGGAGGCCTGAAGGCCTCTGCGATCACACCGACACGCACGCCTCGCCACACACGGACGGGTGACAGATATTGAAATCTGTCACCCGTCATGCCATTCTCGTTTCATGACGACGAACGAGAGCGCTTACGCGACGACCTACCCGACGGCCCCGACCCACGTGGAGCGCACCCTCGGCACCACCGGCCCCTCGGTCTTCCCGCTGGGTCTGGGATGCATGGGAATGTCCGCCCTCTACGGCGATGCCGACCGAACCGAATCCATCGCCACCATCCACGCGGCACTCGACGCCGGCGTCACCCTTCTCGACACGGGCGACTTCTACGGCATGGGGCACAACGAGCTCCTCATCAACGAAGCCCTGCGCACCGCGCCCGCCGCGGCCCGCGAGCAGGCGCTGACCAGCGTGAAGTTCGGCGCGCTGCGGACAGTCGAAGGCGGCTTCACCGGCTATGACGGGCGGCCCGAGGCCGTCAAGAACTTCCTGGCCTACTCGCTCCAGCGACTCGGCCGGGATCACATCGACGTCTACCGCATCGCCCGCGTGGACCCGGACGTCCCCATCGAGGAGACCGTCGGAGCCATCGCCGAGGCCGTGGAGGCCGGGCACGTCCGGCACATCGGTCTCTCCGAGGTCGGCGCGGACACCCTGCGCCGAGCCGCCGCCGTGGCCCCGATCGCCGACCTCCAGATCGAGTACTCCTTGATCTCGCGCGGCATCGAGCGGGAGATCCTGCCGGCCGCCCGCGAGCTCGGCATAGGCATCACGGCGTACGGGGTCCTGTCCCGCGGCCTGATCAGCGGGCACTTCGCCCGAGGGCGGGCTCTGGCCCCGGGCGACTTCCGCGGGATGAGCCCCCGATTCCAGGGCGACAACCTCGACCGGAACCTCGACCTGGTCGACGCCCTGCGCAAAGTCGCCGACGACAAGGGCGTCAGCGTCGCCCAGACCGCCATCGCCTGGGTGCTCTCGCGCGGCGAGGACATCGTTCCCCTGGTGGGCGCCCGCCGCCGCGACCGGCTCACGGAGGCACTGGGTGCCATGGAGATGACGCTGACCGCCGCCGACCTTGCCGCCATCGAGGAGGCGGTCCCCGCCGGGGCCGCGGCGGGCGAGCGGTATCCGGCGGCGCAGATGGCCCACCTGGACAGCGAGCACTGATCCGGCTGTACGGTCGTACTCATGCCCCCCGCAGCTGCCGAGCCCCTCACTCCCGAGCGCATCCTCGAAACCACCGAGGAGGTGCTGCGCCGCTTCGGTCCGACCAAGGCGACCGTGGTGGACGTGGCGCGAGCCCTGGGCGTCAGTCACGGCAGCGTGTACCGGCACTTCCCCTCGAAGGCGGCGCTGCGCGAAGCCGTCACGGACCGCTGGCTCACCAAGAGCGTGAGCATGCTGGAGGAGATCGCCTCGGCGCCCGCCGAGCCGGCCCCCTCGAAGCTGGAATCGTGGCTGGAGGCCCTGTTCGAGGCCAAGCGCCACAAGGCGGGTGACGACCCGGAACTGTTCGCGACGTACACGGTGCTGCTCGCCGAGAACAGCGGTGTGGTCGACCACCACCTGACGCAGCTGATCGAGCAGTTGTCCCGGATCATCGGCGAGGGCGTCGCGGAGGGATCGCTCAGCGCGCCCGACGTACCGGCCGCGGCCCGTGCGGTGTTCAACGCCACCGGCCGATTCCACGATCCGCAGTACGCGGCGGACTGGCTGTCGCCGGACATCACCGTGGAGTTCGAGGCGGTCTCGGCCTTGATCATCCGAGGCTTGCGCGCCTGACGTCCGGAATCGGACACTCCGGAGATCTTGATCATCTTTTGGGGCGCCGGGCCCTTGTCGCGCCCCTGCCGTGTTCTTACGTTCCCTTTACAGCACACCATTAGGTCCGCTCCAGGGGGAACTTTGTCCGCTCAGGCAACATCGGCAGCGCAGTCCGGGCCACCGGCCCGGTCCGGAGCCGCCGCGGCGATCGGTTGGATCCTGACCATCGGGTTCAACGTGGTCGCACCCATCCTCACGTACAACATGCTCACCGACCGGGGCTGGAGCGAGTTCGCCGCGCTGCTGGCCAGCGGTGTCTGGCCGGTGGTCGACTCCGCCGTCCACCTCGCCTGGCGACGCAAGATCGACGAATTCGCCGTGGTCACCCTGGTGTTCCTGGTGATCACCGCCTTGGTCACTCTGATCGGCGCGCACTCGGCGCGCGCCCTGCTCATCAAGGACTCGGGGGTGACGGCTCTGTTCGGCGCACTCTGCCTGACCACCCTCATCACCCCCCGGCCGCTGATGTTCTACTTCGGCCGGAAGTTCGGCACGGACGGGACGAAGGAGGGCGTGGCGTACTTCAACGGGCTCTGGCAGTACCCCGACTTCCGCGGCGCGATGCGGCGGATGACCACCGTCTGGGGCGTCGCGTACCTGGTGGAGGCCTCGCTGCGCATCGCGCTGACGTACCAGCTGAGCGTCGACACGATGGTCGTGATCAGCCCCGTCCTGATCTACGGTTTTCTGATCTCGCTCATCTTCTGGACCATCCGGTTCTCGAAGCGGATGCAGGCCGAGGGTCAGGCCAGGGCCGCGGCCCTGGCGGCCGCCACCGCGGGGGGCGCCACCGCTTTTCGCACCGCGGGAACTAGCAGCCGAGCAGGCGGCTGCCGAGGTAGCTCTGGATCTGGTCCAGGGAGACGCGCTCCTGCTTCATGGTGTCGCGCTCGCGCACGGTCACCGCGTTGTCGTCGAGGGTGTCGAAGTCGACGGTGACGCAGAACGGCGTACCGATCTCGTCCTGACGACGGTAGCGGCGGCCGATGGCGCCGGCGTCGTCGAACTCGATGTTCCAGTGCTTGCGCAGGTCGGCGGCGAGGCCCTTGGCCTTCGGCGACAGCTGCGCGTTGCGGGACAGGGGCAGGACGGCAACCTTGACCGGGGCCAGGCGCGGGTCGAGGCGCATCACGGTGCGCTTCTCCATGACGCCCTTGGCGTTGGGAGCCTCGTCCTCGTTGTACGCGTCGAGCATGAAGGCGAGCATGGCGCGGTTGACACCGGCCGCCGGCTCGATGACGTACGGGGTGTACTTCTCCTTGGTCTCCTGGTCGAAGTAGACGAGGTCCTGGCCGGAGGCGGCGGAGTGGGCCTTGAGGTCGAAGTCGGTGCGGTTGGCCACGCCTTCGAGCTCGGAGAACTCATTGCCACCGAAGTTGAAGCGGTACTCGATGTCGGCGGTGCGCTTCGAGTAGTGGGACAGCTTCTCCTTCGGGTGGTCGTACCAGCGGATGTTCTCCTCGCGGATGCCGAGGTCGCGGTACCAGTTCCACCGCTCCTGCATCCAGTACTCCTGCCACTGCTCGTCCTCGCCCGGCTTGACGAAGAACTCCATCTCCATCTGCTCGAACTCGCGGGTGCGGAAGATGAAGTTGCCGGGCGTGATCTCGTTGCGGAAGGACTTGCCCATCTGCGCGATGCCGAAGGGGGGCTTCTTGCGCGAGGTGGTCTGCACGTGGGCGAAGTTGGTGAAGATGCCCTGGGCGGTCTCCGGGCGCAGGTACGCCTTGGAGCCGGTGTCCTGGGTCGGGCCGAGGTGGGTCTCCAGCATGCCGGAGAACTGCTTGGGCTCGGTGAACTGGCCCTTCACGCCGCAGTTGGGGCAGTTGATGTCGGCGAGACCGTTGGCGGGCGTGCGGCCGTGCTTGGCCTCGTACGCCTCTTCCAGGTGGTCGGCGCGGTGGCGCTTGTGACAGGAGGTGCACTCGGTCAGCGGGTCCGAGAAGGTGCCGACGTGACCGGAGGCCACCCAGACCTCGGGGGCCAGGATCACGGACGAGTCGAGGCCGACGATGTCCTCACGCCCGGTGACCATCGCCTTCCACCACTGGCGCTTGATGTTCTCCTTGAGCTCGACACCGAGCGGACCGTAATCCCAGGCAGCCCGAGAGCCGCCGTAGATGTCACTGCACGGGAAAACGAAGCCACGGCGCTTGCTCAGGCTGACGATGGTTTCGATCTTGTCGGCGGCCACGGTGCTCTCTTCATTTACGAGGACGAACGGCGAAGCCTCAAGGTTACCGGCGCCCGCACCCCCCCTTTCAAATCGGGACCCCGTCCACGGGCGCTCCGCACCCCGCCCCACCAGGGTTTTTGACAATCGTTTCCATCTTTGATGAAAATGGATGTCATGAACGTACGACGCCTCATACCCACCGCCACCCTCGCCGGAGCCGTAGCCCTCGCCGCCACGGCCCTGACCGCCTGCTCGGGCGCCGCCGGAGCCGACGGGAACAAGGACGGCAGACTCGGCGTGACGGCGTCGTTCTATCCGATGCAGTTCCTCGCCGAGCAGATCGGCAAGGACCACGTGAAGGTGGACAGCCTCACGAAGCCGGGCGTCGAGCCGCACGACCTGGAGATCACTCCGAAGCAGACCGCCCAGCTCGGCGAGTCCGATGTCGTCCTCTACCTCAAGACGCTGCAGCCCGCCGTCGACAAGGCAGTCGCCCAGTCCGGCGTGAAGAACATCGTCGACGCCGCCACCCTCACCACGCTGGAAGCGCACGGCACCTCCGGACACGAGGGCCACGACCACGCCGCCGAGGAAGGCCACACCGAGGGCGACGGCCACGACCACGGCCACAGCCACGGCGAAGCCGGCGAGGACCCCCACGTCTGGCTCGACCCGGTCAAGTACGCGGAGATCGCCAAGGGCGTCGGCGCGGCCCTGGAGAAGGCCGACCCCGGCCACGCGGCGGACTACAAGAAGAACACCGACGAGCTGGTCGCCAAACTGGGCGCGCTCGACACCGAGTTCAAGGACGGCCTGAAGAACACGGCCTCCAAGACCTTCATCACCACCCACTCCGCCTTCGGATACCTGGCCGAGCGCTACGGCCTCGACCAGGAGGGCATCTCCGGCGTCGACCCCGAGTCCGAGCCGAGCCCGGCACGGATGAAGGAACTCCAGAGCGTCGCGCAGAAGGACAATGTGACGACGGTGTTCTTCGAGACGCTGGCCAGTGACAAGACGGCCAAGACCCTCGCGGCCGACACCGGCCTGAAGACCGACGTCCTGGACCCCCTCGAGGGAATTACCGACAAGTCCCAGGGCGCTGACTACTTCGAGGTCATGCGGGCCAACCTGAAGAACCTCCAGAAGGCACTCGGCGACAAGTAATGGCAGCAGTAGCAGCAACGGAGGCGCGAGCCATGGAGTCCAAGCCAGAGCAGGCACTGGACCAGCCCGTCATATCCCTGCGCGGGGCCACGGCCTCGCTCGGCTCGCGCCCCGTGCTGCGCGGCGTCGACCTGACCGTCCGCCGGGGTGAGGTCGTCGCCCTCCTCGGCGCCAACGGATCCGGCAAGTCCACGGCCGTGCGCGCCGTGGTCGGACAGGTCCCGCTGAGCGACGGCGCCCTGTCTCTCTTCGGCGCCGACTTCAAGCGCTTCCGCGACTGGTCGCGCATCGGGTACGTCCCCCAGCGCACCACCGCCGCCAGCGGGGTCCCCGCCACCGTCCGCGAGGTCGTCTCCGCCGGCCGCCTCGCGCGCACCCGCTTCGGCGTCCTGCGCAAGGCCGACAAGGCCGCCGTCGAGCGGGCGCTGGACCTGGTCGACATGGGCTCCTATGCCGGCGCCTCCGTCAACGCCCTCTCCGGCGGGCAGCACCAGCGGGTGCTCATCGCCCGCGCGCTCGCCGTCGAGCCGGAGCTGCTGATCATGGACGAGCCGATGGCGGGCGTGGACCTGGCCAACCAGGAGGTCCTCGCGAACGCCCTGCGCACCCAGGTCGCCGCCGGCACCACCGTGCTGCTCGTGCTGCACGAACTGGGTCCTCTGGAGCCCCTCATCGACCGCGCCGTCGTCCTGCGCGACGGCTGCGTCACGCACGACGGCCCGCCCCCGGAGGCCGTGGGCCAGCACGCGCTGCCCGGCCACGACCACGTACACCCCCACGCGGCGCACGACGCCGAGCCCCTGCGGACGGGACTGCTGAGCTGATGGACCTCCTCGACTACGCCTTCATGCAGCGCGCGCTGATCGCGGCCGCCCTGGTCGGCATCACGGCCCCCGCGATCGGCACGTACCTCGTGCAGCGCCGCCAGGCCGTCATGGGCGACGGCATCGGACACGTGGCCATGACCGGTGTCGCACTCGGCTTCCTGCTCAACGCGAGCCCGGTGTGGATGGCCACCCTCGTCGCGGTCATCGGCGCGGTCGGCATGGAGCTGATCCGCTCGCGCGGCAAGACCAGCGGGGACATCGCGCTCGCCATGCTCTTCTACGGCGGCCTGGCCGGCGGCGTCATGATCATCAACTTGGCTCCGGGCGGCTCGACGGCCAATCTGACCAGCTACCTCTTCGGCTCCATCACCACCGTCTCGGCCGGGGACATCACCGCCGTCGTGATCCTCGCCCTGTTCGTCGTCGCCGTCACCCTGGGGCTGCGCCGTCAGCTGTTCGCGGTCTGCCAGGACGAGGAGTTCGCCCGGGTCACCGGCCTGCCCGTGCGCTTCCTGAACCTGCTCATGGCCGTGACCGCCGCCGTCACCGTCACCGTCGCGATGCGCATCGTCGGCCTGCTGCTGGTCAGCGCGATGATGGTGATCCCCGTCGCCGCAGCGCAGCGCGTCACCCGGGGCTTCACCGCCACCTTGACGGTGGCCATGGTGATCGGCGTCCTGGTCTCCCTCTCCGGCACGGCGGCCACCTACTACATCGACGCGCCGTCCGGCGCCGCGATCGTGCTGCTCGCCATCGCCGTCTTCATGGTCATGACGGCCCTGTCCACCCCGTTGGCGCGGCGCCGGGCGAAGGCCGCCCGCGCCACCGAGGCAGCCTGTACGCGGGAAGGTGTGGAAGTCTGAAGGCCTGAGGCCCACGGCCGCCTGGCACAATGGGCCGAGGCCGAAACGAGGAGGAACCGGTGGCGACTGCGCCTGGCGAGACGAATACCGCGCCAGTACGAGGACGATCCACCCGGCAGCGGGCCGCCGTCGCGGCGGCGCTGGACGAGGTGGACGAGTTCCGCAGCGCCCAGGATCTCCACGACATGCTCAAGCACCGCGGCGACTCCGTGGGCCTGACCACCGTCTACCGCACCCTGCAGTCCCTCGCGGACGCCGGCGAGGTCGACGTCCTGCGCACCAGCGACGGCGAGTCCGTCTACCGGCGCTGCTCCACCGGGGACCACCACCACCACCTGGTCTGCCGCAAGTGCGGCAAGGCGGTCGAGGTCGAGGGCCCGGCAGTGGAGAAGTGGGCGGAGACCATCGCGGCCGAGCACGGATTCGTGAACGTCGCCCACACGGTGGAGATCTTCGGCACCTGCGCGGACTGCGCGGCGGCCGCCTCCGCCTAGCGCTGGCGCCTAGCGCCTGCGCAGGTTCCGGTCCAGGATCGCGCGCAGGCGGTCGACGTCGGCGGGCTCCTGGGCTCCCCTCTTCGGCAGCGCCGCGAGGGAGATCGCGCGCGGTCCCCCGAGCAGTACGAAGAGTTCCGGCGTCTCGACGTACTCGTTGAAGAGCTTCCAGTCGGCCGTGTACGACATGCTCTCGCCGGTCGTCGCGGTGCCCCGCTCGTCGACCACCGTGCGGCACTGCCCGTACTGGGCCGCCACGCCGTGGATCCGGCGCGCCATGCCGCGTCGGCCGCGTGCGACTCCGATGAGCCCGACGCCCAGGCCCAGCACCGCGCTGACCACGAGGACGACCGGCAGGACTCCGCGGAGCAGTCCGAACGCCGTCACGAGGCCGGTCGTCATCAGCGGGATCAGGGCCGTCTCCGCCCGGCCCGCTGCCGTCCGGCGGGCGCGGGCCCGGACGGCCCCCTGGAGATCCGCGAGCTCCGGCCGGTACACGAATACGGCCTGCTCCGTCCGCTCCGCCCGATCTCCACCCATATGCATGACACGTGAGCGTAGACGAGGCTCAGGCCGAGGTGCCCGGCTCCCCCTGGTTCGGGACCGCGCCGCCGAAGCGGCGGTCGCGCTGGGCGTACTCGTAGCAGGCCTGCCAGAGGTTGCGGCGGTCGAAGTCCGGCCACAGGACGTCCTGGAAGACCATCTCGGCGTACGCGCTCTGCCAGAGCAGGTAGTTGGAGGTGCGCTGCTCGCCGCTCGGCCGCAGGAAGAGGTCGACGTCCGGCATGTCCGGGTAGTACATGTACTTCGCGAAGGTCTTCTCATTGACCTTCGCAGGGTCGAGCCGGCCGGCCGCCACGTCGCGCGCGATCGCCTGCGCCGCGTCCGCGATCTCGGCACGGCCGCCGTAGTTGACGCAGAAGTACAGGGTCATCGCGTCGTTGTCGACGGTCTGCTCCTGCGCGACCTGCAGCTCCTGGACGACGGACTTCCACATCTTCGGCATGCGGCCGACCCAGCGGATGCGGATGCCCAGCTCGTTCATCTCGTCGCGTCGGCGCCGGATGACGTCGCGGTTGAAGTTCATGAGGAAGCGCACCTCGTCGGGCGAGCGCTTCCAGTTCTCCGTCGAGAAGGCGTAGAGGGAGAGGTTCTTGACGCCCATCTCCAGGCAGCCCTTGAGCACGTCGAGCACGACGCCCTCGCCCACCTTGTGGCCCTCGGTACGCGGCAGCCCGCGCTCCTTGGCCCAGCGGCCGTTGCCGTCCATGACGACCGCGACGTGGTTCGGGACGAGCTCGCCGGGGATCTTCGGCGGGCGCTCACCGGACGGGTGCGGCTCGGGAACCTTGTACTCGCGGCGAGAGCGTCCCAGAATCCCGCGTCGTGCCATGTGCCCAGCTCCTATTTCTCGACGTATCGAAGGGAGCGTAGCCCGCGCTCCAGATGCCAGTGCAAGTAGGCGGAGACCAGCCCGCTGCCCTCCCGCACGTGACGCGCCTCGCACGCGTCGGCATGCCCCCAGTCGCCCGTCAGCAGCGCGCTGAGCAGGGCGATGGCCTCCGACGAGGGTACGACGCTGCCGGGGACGCGGCAGTCGCCGCATATGACCCCGCCGGCGGCGACGGAGAAGTGCCGGTTGGGGCCGTGGATCCCGCACTTCGCGCAGTCCTCGAAGCTGGGCGCGTAGCCGTTGACGGCCAGCGAGCGCAGCAGGAAGGCGTCGAGGATGAGGTTCGGCGCGTGTTCGCCGCGCGAGAGGGTGCGCAGGGCGCCGACGAGCAGCAGGTACTGCTGCACGGACGGCTCGCCCTCGTGGTCGGTGAACCGCTCGGCGGTCTCCAGCATCGCGGTGCCGGCGGTGTAGCGGGCGTAGTCGGTGACGATGCCGTTGCCGTAGGGGGCGATGATCTGGGTCTGTGTGCAGAGCGGCAGGCTGCGGCCGATCAGCTCGTTGCCGCGCGCGAAGAACTGCACGTCGGCATGGGAGAAAGGTTCCAGCCCGGCGCCGAACTTGGACTTCGTGCGCCGGACCCCGCGGGCGACGGCCCGAACCCGGCCGTGGCCCCGGGTGAGCAGCGTGATGATGCGGTCCGCCTCACCCAGCTTCTGGGTGCGCAGCACGATGCCGTCGTCGCGGAACAGGCTCATGCGACCCATTGTCCCGTACCCCGCCGACAGGACGGGTCCCCGGAACGGCGGCGGCCCCCGCCGGGCGGGGGCCGGGCGGGGGCATGCCTCGGGAGGATCAGGCGGTCGGCGTCGGGGCGGTGTGCTCGCCCTCGGCCGACTGGGCCGGTATGGCTGCGGTGGCCTCGTCCGCCGCCGCCTCGGCGGCGGGCGGCGGGGCGCTGTGGGCGTCGTCCTTGCCCAGGCCGTTGAAGATCAGGTTGAGGACGATGGCGGCCGTGGCGCCCAGCGTCACACCGCTGTTGAGGAGCGAGGAGAGGTCCGCGTCCATGTGGTCCTTGAAGAGCACCGGGACGGTGGCGGGGAGCAGCGCGAAGGCCAGGGAGACGCCCACGACGAGCGCGTTCTTCTCCTCCTTGAGGTCGACCTTGGCCAGGGTCTGGATGCCCGCCAGGGCCACCATGGCGAACATCACCGTCGCCGCGCCGCCCAGGACTCCGTGCGGGACCGCGGCGACGATCGCGGCGGCCTTCGGGATCAGGCCCAGCACGATCATGAAGACGCCCGCGGCGACCACGACGAAGCGGCTCTTGACCTTGGTCATCCGGACCAGGCCGACGTTCTCGGCGAAGGCCACGTACGGGAAGGAGTTGAGGACGCCGCCCAGTGCGGTCGCGGCTCCGTCGGCGCGCAGGGCGCGGGCCACGGTCTCGCTGTCGATCTCCTTGCCGACGATGTCGCCGACGGCGTACGTGTCACCGGTGGTCTCGACCATGGTGATCAGCATGACGACGAGCATCAGCAGGATCGGGAACCACGCGAACTTCGGGGCTCCGTAGTGGAACGGGGTGGTGATGCCGATCCAGTCCGAGTTGCTCACGTCGCCGAACTTGGCGTCGCCGAGCAGGAACGCGACGACGGTGCCGCCCACCAGGCCGAGCAGGATGGAGATGCTGTTGAGGAAGGGCTTGCCGAGCTTCATCAGGACGAGGATGAAGAGCATGGTGCCGCCGGCGTAGGCGAAGTGCTTGGGGTCACCGAAGTCGGGGCTGCCGACGCCGCCCGCGGCGTCGCCCAGACCGACGGGGATCAGCACGATGCCGAGGACCGTGATCACCGTGCCGGTGACGACCGGCGGGAAGAGCCTCATGACGGTACGGAAGGCCTTGGGCGGCAGCCAGGCGAAGGCGAAGGTGGCGATGCCGGCCGTGATGACCGCGCCGTAGATGACGAGCAGACCCGCCGTCCCGCCGCCGGCCCCGAGACCGATGGCGATCATCGGGGACACCGCGGTGAAGGTGACGCCCTGGATCAGGGGCAGCCGCGCGCCGATCCGGCCGATGCCCCACGCCTGGATGATCGAGGCGATGCCGCAGGTGAAGAGGTCGGCGTTGATCAGGTAGACCAGCTGCTCGGTGGTGAGCCCGAGGGCGCCACCGACGATGATCGGAACGATCACCGCACCGGCGTAGAAGGCGAGTACGTGCTGGAAGCCGTACAGCGCGAGCTTGGGGAGGGGGAGCACCTCGTCGACCGGGTGCGTGCTCTGCTCTCCGTTGGCGGAAAGCGGTGCGGCGACACGTGCCATCTCTGCCTTGCCCTTCAATGAGGTAGGTAACCGAGAGGAAGCTGGTTGTCCCTGGCCGGAGTGGGTCGCTAACCCGTTGGTCCGCCGGGGTTGTCAGTGCGTTCACGTGAATCGAAGCCCCGCGGTGTTACCGCCGGCGTCTCGTCGTGTGACCGGAATTGAACGCCTGTGGGGCCGCTCACAGATATCGTCGACTTCCACAAAGTGTTGACGCGTGGGAGGGTTCGATCTGGAGGTTTCTCCAGTGGCGGACACCCGTCGGGGTCGGCTATGGCCAAGACCTCACGGGACGGCCGGTTCCTCTACGCGAAAGCGAAGGCCCTACGGGATGACCTGCGGGCCGACACTTCGCACCGCGGGGCACCGCAAACGAGACGGCGCCCCTCCGACCGTCCACCTGCTGGAATCACCGCACACGGATGACAGGGCTCCGCGGTTCACCGAGCGCGCCGGAGGCGCGAAATCGGGGGCGTGAGGCCTGATTGTTATCTCGAAATGCGCCGTTTTCGCCCGTCCCGCGGGGCGGCCCCGGGCGCAGCGCCCCGTCCCGGCAGGTCCTTACGGCGCCCGGACCGCCGACAGCAGCCGCGCCACCTCGTCCGCGTCGATCCGCAGCGCCGCCCCCACCGTCGCGAGCACCTCGCGCTCCGCGGGGATGTACGGGCCGTCCGCCAGCGCCACGCGCGCGCCCTGCAGCAGGATCGATTCGCGCCCGGGGGCGGCCAGGTGCGGAGCCAGCGGTTCCAGGACCTCGTGCAGCTCGATCGAGAGGGCGGCGCCGCAGCAGTCCGGTCCGTCGTAGAGCCCGAGCCGCCCCTCATCGGTGGCCAGGGCTTCCACGAGGGACTCCAGCTGCTCCTCGGTGCAGTCCTGGAACCCGGCGGACCGTACGGCGCCCACGGCGGCCTCCAGCGCGCTGCGCGAGGCCGTCCCGCCGGCTGCCAGCACGGCCAGCGTCACCGTGTGCACGGCGTCGCGCAGCAGCGCGGAGAAGCGGGTGGCGGTGAGGTGGTCCAGGACCTCGGTGGCGAAGCGCTCGCGGCAGCCCTGGCACTCGACGACCGGGCCCTGCTGCCCGCGCGGCAGCAGCGGCACCCCGAGGACGGTGAACCGGCGGCGACCGGTGCGCCGGCGGTAATTGCGGTCCCCACCGCAGTCGGGGCAGAAGAACTCTCCGTCCCCCACGGTGCTCCAGGTGGTGCGGATGCCCCAGACCGTCAGCTTCCGGCCGTCCCCACCCCGAACTGGCAGCACGTCGCACCTCCGTAACCTTCCGGCAGCATCGCCGGGTTGGCGTGATGTTAGCCACATCGGTGAGGATGCGTCAGGCGTGTGACAAGACAACATCCGCCGGCCCCCCGTACTTGGCCGATCTGCGCCCCTGCCGGTAGGGGTGCGAAGGCGGGCGAAAACGGCGTGACCCCGCCCCTCCGGAAGGAGGGACGGGGGATCTCAGCGCACGTACGGCGGGGACCGGCGGAACGGGGATCAGCCGGACGGGGTTCAGCGGCCCGCGCGGTTGACGGCGGAGATGACCGCCTTCAGGGAGGCGCGGGTGGTGTTCGCGTCGATGCCGATGCCCCACAGGACGCGGCCGTCGATCGCGCACTCGATGTACGAGGCGGCGACGGCGGAGGCGCCCTCGCTCATCGTGTGCTCGGTGTAGTCCAGCAGGCGGGCGTCGATGCCGATGCCGGCCAGTGCGTCGAAGAAGGCCGAGATCGGGCCGTTGCCGGTGCCGTTCAGCACGGTGTCCACGCCGTCCACGACCGCCTCGACGGTCAGCGTGTCCGTGCCGTCCTTGTCGGTGGTGGTCTGGCCGGAACGCAGCTGGATGCGGCCCCAGGGGTTCTCGGGGTTGGGCAGGTACTCGTCCTGGAAGACGTCCCAGATCGCCTTGGGGGTGACCTCGCCGCCCTCGGAGTCGGTCTTCGCCTGGATGATCCGCGAGAACTCGATCTGCATGCGGCGCGGCAGGTCCAGCTTGTGGTCGTTCTTCAGGACGTACGCGATGCCGCCCTTGCCGGACTGCGAGTTGACCCGGATGACGGCCTCGTAGGAACGGCCGACGTCCTTGGGGTCGATGGGCAGGTACGGGACCGCCCACTCGATGTCGTCCACGGTCTTGCCCTGGGCGGCCGCGTCGGCCTCCATGGCGTCGAAGCCCTTCTTGATGGCGTCCTGGTGGGAGCCGGAGAAGGCGGTGTAGACCAGGTCGCCCGCGTAGGGGTGGCGCGGGTGGACCTCCATCTGGTTGCAGTACTCGCTGGTGCGGCGGATCTCGTCGATCTGGGAGAAGTCGATCTGCGGGTCGATGCCCTGCGAGAACAGGTTCATGCCCAGCGTGATCAGGTCGACGTTGCCGGTGCGCTCGCCCTGGCCGAACAGGCAGCCCTCGATGCGGTCGGCGCCGGCCATCAGGGCCAGTTCGGCGGCGGCCACGGCCGTGCCGCGGTCGTTGTGCGGGTGCACGGAGATGCAGATGTGCTCGCGGCGGGTCAGGTTGCGGGCCATCCACTCGAAGCGGTCCGCGTGCGTGGAGGGCGTCGAGCGCTCCACGGTGGCGGGCAGGTTCAGGATGATCTCGCGGCCTTCGGACGGCTGCCACACGTAGCAGACGGCCTCGCAGACCTCCAGGGCGAAGTCCAGCTCGGTGTCGGTGAAGATCTCCGGGCTGTACTGGTAGCCGAAGGTGGTCTCCGGGCCCAGCAGCTTGTCGGCGTACTCCATGACCAGGCGGGTGCCGTCGACGGCGATCTGCTTGATCTGCTCCTTGGAGCCGCGGAAGACGACCCGGCGGAAGGTCGGCGCGGTCGCGTTGTACAGGTGAACGGTGGCGCGCTTGGCGCCGGCCAGCGACTCCACGGTCCGCTCGATCAGGTCCTCGCGGGCCTGGGTCAGTACGGAGATGGTGACGTCGTCCGGGATCGCGCCCTCTTCGATGATGGAGCGCACGAAGGCGAAGTCGGTCTCGCCGGAGGAGGGGAAGCCGACCTCGATCTCCTTGTAGCCCATGCGCACCAGCAGGTCGAACATCTCGCGCTTGCGGGCGGGGGTCATCGGGTCGATCAGCGACTGGTTGCCGTCGCGCAGGTCGGTGGACAGCCAGCGGGGCGCCTTGGTGACGCGGGCCTCGGGCCAGGTGCGGTCGGGGATGTCCACCTGCTCGTACGAGCCGTACTTGTGGATCGGCATCCCGGAGGGCTTCTGGGTGTGGGTCGCGTTCGTGATGGGCGTGGGGCGACCGACAAAAGTGTGCTGGCTCATGACGTAGGGCTCCTCGCGTGTCCGCGTGTAGTTCGCTGGGACGGCCGACGACGGTCGCAAAACCGCAACACCAAACTCCGCGGGGAGGGGGTCGGCCTACGACTACAGGCCCTCGCCGCGGCAGCTAAGGAGAAGCAGCCCGAAACGCATGATGGGCCGAGCCTAACCGAGCCGCCCCGTAATCCGGGACCTGTTTCAGTATGCAAGACCGGCAGGTCCGTTTTGTACCCTTTGTGAGCTAAGCCTCGCCCGCCCGTGCGAGACCCGCCCCGGGCCCGGGTGATCCGTCAACGCGGCGCGGCCACTTTCAGACAACCGAATGAATCATGGTGGCCGCTAGTGACATTCCGATCACTCGCTGCCAGATTGCCGGGATGGATGCCTCGCACGCCCACCGCCACCCCGCCTTCTGCACCGTGGTGCCCCCACACCTCCTGGACAAGATCGCCCGGTCCGAGGACGCCGCCCGCGCGGCCGCCGCCCGGCGCACCCTCGAGCTGGACGCCTCCCACCGCGTCCGGCGCCTGATGGCGGTCCTCCCCTCCCCGGGAGAGGCGGCCCCCGACACCCCCGAACGGACCATTCACGACGCGCAGCACCACACCCGGCTGCCGGGGAAGAAGGTCCGCGGCGAGGGCGGCGACCCGAGCAAGGACGCCAGCGTCAACCGTGCCTACGCCGGGCTCGGGGCCACCTTCGAGCTGTACCTCAAGGCTTTCGGCCGCCACTCGATCGACGACGCCGGCCTGCCGCTGAGCGCCAGCGTCCACTACGACCGGCTGTACAACAACGCCTTCTGGGACGGCAGCCAGATGGTCTTCGGCGACGGCGACGGGGACCTCTTCCTCGACTTCACCGTCTCCGTCGACGTCATCGGGCACGAGCTGACCCACGGTGTCACCCAGTACACCGCCAACCTCGAGTACTACGGCCAGTCCGGCGCGCTCAACGAGTCCATGTCCGACGTCTTCGGCTCCCTGATCAAGCAGTACTCGCTGGACCAGACGGCCGAGGAGGCCGACTGGCTGATCGGCGCCGGGCTGCTCGGTCCGTCCGTCGACAGCGGCTCCGCCCTGCGGTCGATGAAGGCCCCCGGGACGGCGTACGAGGACGACGAGCTCGGCAAGGACCCGCAGCCCGCGACGATGGACGGCTACGTCCGCACCTCCCGCGACAACGGTGGAGTGCACATCAACTCCGGCATCCCCAACCACGCCTTCTACATCGTGGCCACCGAGCTCGGCGGCAAGGCCTGGGAGCGGGCCGGGCGGATCTGGTACGACACGCTGACCGGCGGGCAGCTCGGCCCGAGGGCCGACTTCGCCGAGTTCGCCGCCCTGACCGTCACCTCGGCCGTGTCCCGGTACGGGGAGGGCGGCGCCGAACACCAGGCGCTCCAGAAGGCGTGGTCGGCGGTCGGGGTGGGGTAGGAGGGCGGTCATGCGGATTCAGGTGGTGCGGACGGGCGGCTTCGCGGGGATCGAGCGACGGGCCGAGGTGGACACCTCGGGCCTCGCCGAGGAGGCCGAGTGGCAGGCCATGGCCCAGCGGGCCCTGCGGCCCGGCCCACCGGGGGATCCGGCGGACCGGATCCGGGACGGGTTCTCCTACCGGATCACCGTGGACGGGCGGACGGTGCTCTGCCGTGACCCGCACCTGACGGAGGCGCAGCGCTCGCTGATCTCGCGCGTCCTGAAAGAAGGTGCTTAGCCGCGGACCGCTTGCTTGGATGGCCGGATGACTACGACTTCCGACTGCCTGCCCGAGCTGGAGCGCTACTACGACGCGGCACCCCGGGTGGGCGGGGCCCGCACCGAGGACTTCGGTCCGCTGACCCTGTTCGTCCAGGAGGGCGCGGGCTGGCCGTACTACGCGCGGCCCGCGCTCGGCGGCGCTTCGGCCGGCGGCGTCTCGCCGGCCGACGTGGAGCGGGTGCTGGCCCGGCAGCGGGAGCTGAAGGTCCCCGAGACCTTCGAGTGGGTGGCCGAAACCACCCCCTCCCTGCGGGCCGCGGCGGAGGCCGCCGGGCTCCAGGTCCACGCCCACCCGCTGATGGTGCTCGACCCTTCCGCGGTACGCCTCCCCGTGCATCCCGACGTACGCGTACTCGGCGCGGCCGACCCGCTGCTGCGCGCGGCGGTGACAGTGCCGATGCTGGCCTTCGCCGCGCCCGGCACGGCGGTGGGCGAGGCGGGCCCGGCGGAGCTCGCGGTGGCGGAGCGGGACCCGGCCTCGGAAGGCCGCCGGGTCCGGGTCTCCGCAATGATCGCGTCGGGCCGCACCGCCCTGGCGGCGGCCTCGCGCGACGGCGTGGTCCTGTGCTCCGGCCAGCACAACCCGGTCGGTGACGTCACCGAGGTCGTCGGCGTCGGCACCCTCCCGTCGGCCCGCCGCCGGGGCCTGGCCCTCGGGGTGACGGCTGCCCTGGTCGCGGACGCCCTGGCCCGCGGGGCCCGCACGGTCTTCCTCTCGGCGGGTGACGAGGACGTGGCCCGCCTCTACGCCCGCCTCGGCTTCCGCCCGGCGGGCACGGCCCTGATCGCGGACCGCCCCCTGTGATATTCCGATTCCGGACGGCGCGGTTCTGAGCGCGGTTCCGACGGAACGGTTCTGACGGCGCGGTTCACAGGGCGGGGTTGCCGGAACGGCAACGTCGTTTGGCGAGCCGGGGCGGGCGGCCCGAGCATCGGGGGCAGGCAACCGCACCGACCGGAAGAGGCCGCCATGTCGCACGAGCACCACCACCGGTTCCCCGAGTCCGCCGGCTTCGCGGGCGAGGAGTACTGGGACGCCCGCTACCGCGAGAGCGAGAAGATCTGGAGCGGCGAAGCCAATGCGGCCCTGGCGCGGGAGGTCTCCTCGCTCGCTCCGGGGCGCGCCCTAGACCTGGGCTGCGGAGAGGGCGGCGACGCCGTGTGGCTCGCGCGCAGGGGCTGGCACGTCACCGGGACGGACATCTCCTCGGTCGCCCTGGAGCGGGCGGCGGCGCACGCCGCCGACGCCGGTGTCGCGGAGCGCACCTCGTGGGAGCGGCACGACCTCGCGGAGTCCTTCCCGGCCGGGGAGTACGACCTGGTCTCCGCGTGCTTCCTGCACACCTTCGGCGATTTCCCGCGCGAGCGGATCCTGCGGAGGGCCGCCGCGGCCGTGGCCCCCGGCGGGATGCTCCTCGTCGTCGGCCACGCGGGCTGGGCCCCCTGGCAGGAGGACCGCCCGGAGATCGCCATGCCGACCCCCGGCGAGGTCCTCGCCCGGCTGGAGCTCGAGACCGGCGCCTGGGAGGTGCTCCTGGCGGAGGAACACGTACGGGTCCAGAACCAGCCTGACGGCCGGCCCGGGACCCGTACGGACAACGCGGTGAAGGTGCGGCGGCTGCCCTAGGCGATCCCTTTCGGATCTTGCCGGGGCAGGGGCCTCACGAGGTCAGAAGCCGAGCTTGCGCAGCTGCTTGGGGTCGCGCTGCCAGTCCTTGGCGACCTTCACGTGCAGGTCGAGGAAGACCGGGGTGCCGAGCAGGGCCTCGATGTGCTTGCGCGACTTCATCCCGACCTCCTTCAGGCGGGCGCCCTTCGGGCCGATGATGATGCCCTTCTGGCTCGGCCGCTCGATGTAGAGGTTCGCGTGGATGTCGAGCAGCGGGCGGTCCGCCGGGCGGTTCTCCCGGGGGATCATCTCCTCGACGACGACCGCGATGGAGTGCGGGAGCTCGTCGCGTACGCCTTCCAGTGCGGCCTCGCGGATCAGCTCCGCGACCATGACCATCTCGGGCTCGTCGGTGAGGTCGCCCTCGGGGTACAGCGGCGGGCTCTTCGGCAGCATCGGTGCGATCAGGTCCGCCAGCAGCTGGACCTGGCTGTCGCCGACCGCCGAGACGGGGACGATCTCGGCCCACTCGAAGCCGAGCTCCTCGGCGAGCTGGTGCACGGCGATGAGCTGCTCGCCCACCTGCTTGGACTCGACGAGGTCGGTCTTGGTGATGATGGCGATCTTGGGGGTCTTCTTGATCCCCGCGAGCTCCTTGGCGATGAACTTGTCGCCGGGGCCGAGCTTCTGGTCGGCGGGCAGGCAGAAGCCGATGACGTCGACCTCGGTCCACGTCGCGCGCACGACGTCGTTCAGGCGCTCGCCGAGCAGGGTGCGCGGCTTGTGCAGGCCGGGCGTGTCGACCAGGACGAGCTGGGCGTCGGGGCGGTGCACGATGCCGCGGACCGTGTGGCGGGTGGTCTGCGGCCGGTTGGAGGTGATCGCGACCTTGGTACCCACGAGCGCGTTGGTCAGGGTCGACTTCCCCGCGTTGGGACGGCCGACGAAGCAGGCGAAGCCCGCACGGTGCGGGCTGGTGGTCTCGGGGGAACGATCGCTCATACGGGCCATTCTCCCCGATGCGGCTCCCAGCGCCGACCAGGCCGCCGCCACGAGGGCGAGAGCGGCCCCGAGCAGCCCGTTCAGGGCGGGATGGGCGGCATGTCCGACGGCGGCCCGGGAGGTGGCCCCCTCGGCTCCGGCCGCCACCGTGACCTGCGTCCATTCCAGCGCGGGCGGGTCCTCCCAGCGGGCTTCGAGCCGGACTTCCTGACCGGGCAGCAGCTCGGCGGGCAGCCCGGTGAGGGTCCGGGAGAGCAGGGGGCGGCCGAGTGCGCCGGTGGCGGTGAGGACGGCGCGGGGGCGCAGGGTGACGTTGCCGAGGTTGCGGAGGGTGTACGTGATCTCCGCGCCGCCGGCGCCGCGAGGTGTGGCGCGGAGGTCCTCGACGGCGAGGGCGGGGGCGGTGGGCCCGGTGACCCGCAGGTAGACCCGGGCCGCGACGGCCTGCTGCACGCCGATGCCCTGCGCTGCCGTGCCGGCCGGCCGGTCCTCCAGCGCGACGACGGCTCCGGGGTGGTCCCCGGGCTCGGCCCGGTCGGGGACGGCGAGGGTGAACCCGACGCTGAGGGCGGTCTTCGCCGGGACGGTGATCCGCTCCCGGTCGAGCTTCGTCCAGGCGGCGGTGGCGGTGCGCGGCTCGTCGGGGCCGCGCAGGGCGAAACCGCCGTCGCGGGCGGTGTTGTAGGCGTCGGCGGCGTAGAGGCGGAAGGTGCGGGGCCGGTCGGTGCGGTTGGCGACGGTGACGGAGTCGGTGACGGTCTGCCCGGGGGCGGCGGAGAGGTAGAAGTAGGGGCGCTGCCCGAGCTTGTTGGCAGCGGGCAGCACGGACCACTGCCCGTTGTCGGCGGCGGTGGCGGGTCCGGCCGCGCCGAGCAACAGGACAGCGAACCCGGCGAGGAGCGCCAGGACCGTCCCCGCCGCGGCCCGCGCGCGGGCGGTCGTCACGACAGGGTCAGGGTCAGCACCGCCGTGTAGGCGCCCGGCGGGGTGTACGGGGGGACCTGGAGGGCGACGGCCGCGTCGATGGTGAAGGTGCCCCCGGTGAGCGCCGCGTCCCCGGTGGAGGCCAGTACCGCCCCGTCCGGTCCGACCGTGCCCGCGCTGCCCGGCGTACACGCGCTCGGGCTGCCGGGCGCGGCCGTGCACGACGGGGTCCAGCTCAGGGAGGCGCCGGGGATGCGGACACCGCCGGCGCCCGTGAAATCGGTGACCTTGCCGATCAGCGACCACCCGGCAGGGCCGCCCCGGGCGTCCTTGACGGTGACGGTGCCGATCCGGCCGGCCGCCGCGCCGCCGTCCCCGTACGGGACCGCGCTCAGGGTCACGGCCGCGCCGTCCTGCGTCAGGCCCAGTGCGCCGGGCTCCACGACCGCCGTCACCTCCAGGGTGCCCGGCGCCGGCGGGGCGGCGCCGATGACGGTGTACGCGGCCGGCCCGGAGCCCTGGGTGGGCGACCAGGCCGCGCCCTCGTACGCGACGACGGCGGTGGTCGCCTTGTCCGTGACCGCCAGCTCCGCCAGGACGACGCCCAGCTCGTCGGCCCTCGCCGACACCCGGTCCGCGGTTTCGGCCGCTCCCGCCCGACCGGCCACGGTGACGGCCGCACCGGGGACGAAGCCGGCGCCCATGACCTTGACCTTGGCGCCCGGTCCGCCCGCGGCGGCGGCGAGCGCGACCGACCGGAGGTTGGCCGTCGGCAGCGGGGACGCGGTGATCCGCTGCGCGACCGGAGACGCGGGCGCGGGCGGCTCGGGCGACGGGTTCGGGTTCGGGTTCGGGTTCGGGTTCGGGTTCGGGTTCGGTGAGGGATGCGTATCCGGATCCGGGGTCGCGGCGGCCGCGCAGGTGGTGTCGAGGTCGAGCAGGTGGCCGGTGTGCAGCGTGTAGCCGCCCGGGGCCAGGGTGATCTCGCCGGGCGCGGTGACGGTGAAGGTGCCCGTCATGGTGACGGCGGGCAGCGCCTCGCCCGCCTTGACGGGGTCGTTGCGCTTGGCTCCGACGACCGTGACCTCGCCGCTCTGCGCGCCCCCGAGCACGATCCGGCCGGTCGGGGTGAGCACGTCGGCGGGCAGGTCGACGGCGAGCGGGTTCACGGCCGGGGTCCGGGTCACCTGGTAGGTCACGGTGACGGTGTCGCCCACGCGCGGCGTCGGGTCGTCGACGGTGATCCGGGCGGTGGTGGGGCCGTCGGCGGGCGGCAGGCCGGCTTCCTGGGGCGGCAGGCAGTGCGTCGGGAAGGTCACCTGCCCGGGCACTCGGCCGGCGGGCGGTTCCCCTTCGGCGGCGGCGGGCGGGCTCAGCGCGCCCCCGGCGGCGGCTGCCAGCGCCGCCACGCCGACGGCCGCCGACCATCCCCTGCTCCGCGCCGATGTCCGCACTGCCCGCCCCCTGCGATCCCGTACCCCGACTGGGGGTCATTCACGAGCGGGCGGCGGGATAAGTCAATGCACGGACCCCGCAGCGACTGATGTCCCATCAGGAGATGGGAGGGTGAGGCCACTTGGGCCTGCCGAGGTCTCCCGGAACGTCCGCCGGTAGGCCGACGGGCTCACCCCGATCGCCGCCTGCACGTGCTTGCGCAGCGACTGCGCCGTCCCGAAACCCGCCTCGCGCGCCACCTGTTCCATCGGCAGGTCGGTCTGCTCCAGCAGCGAGCGGGCCCGCTCCACCCGCTGCCCGACGATCCACTCGCCGGGGCTGAGCCCCGACTCCTCGCGGAACCTGCGCGTGAAGGTCCGGACCGACATCGACTCCTGCCGGGCCAGGTCGGTCAGCCGCAGCGGCTCGTGCAGCCGGTCCAGCACCCACGCGCGGGCCGCGGTGGTGGCGGACCGCTGCGGCTGCGGCACCGGGCGCTCGATGAACTGTGCCTGTCCGCCCTCGCGGTGCGGCGGTACGACGGTGCGCCGGGCCACGTCGTTGGCGACGGCCACGCCGTGGTCGCGGCGCACGATGTGCAGGCACAGGTCGATGCCGGCGGCGACTCCGGCCGAGGTGAGCACGTCCCCGTCGTCGGTGTAGAGCACGCCCGGGTCGACGAGCACGGCCGGGAACATCTGCTGGAAGTGGCCCGCCGATGCCCAGTGGGTGGTGGCCCGGCGGCCGTCCAGGTACCCGGCGGCGGCCAGCACGTAGCCGCCCGTACAGATGGAGACGAGCCGGGTACCGGGCCTGATGTGCGCGAGCGCGGCGGCGAGTTCGGGAGTGAGCCGGCCCTCGTCGTGGACCGGGCCCAGCTCGTAGGAGGCGGGGACCACCACCGTGTCGGCCGTGGCCAGCAGTTCAGGGCCGTGCTCGACGCGGATGTCGAAGTCGGCGTCCGTGGGCACCCTTCCGGGGGCGATCGCGCACGTGAGGATCTCGTACAGCGGCCGTCCGGCGCTGTCCTTGGCCCGGCCGAAGATCCGGTGCGGGATCCCGAGCTCGAAGGGCAGCAGCCCGGCGAGCGCGAGGACGACGACACGGTGCGTGCGAGTCTCCATGGCCCGATCATATCGAAGGGTGTCGGTCAGGCCACTGTCGTACGGGGCTCCGCCGACCGGAAACTGTCGTCGTGACGCAAACAGCCCCCGGCCCCGGCCCCTCCCCCGCCTCCACGCCCGCGCCCGCGGACGCACCCGCCGAAACGCCCGCCGACGCGCCCCGGCGGCCGCACCGCGTCCACCGCGCCTGGTTCGTCGCGGCCGTCGCCTTCGTGACGATCATCGGCGCGGCCGCCTTCGCCTCCCTCCCCGGGCTGCTCATCGAACCGCTGCACGAGGAGTTCGACTGGTCGCGCGGCACGATCGGCCTCGCCGTCTCCGTGAACCTCGCGCTGTACGGGCTCACCGCGCCGTTCGCGGCCGCGCTGATGGACCGCTTCGGCATCCGGAAGGTCGTCGCGGTCGCGCTGACCGTCATAGCCGGCGGCTCGGTGGCCACGGTCTGGATGACCGCCTCCTGGCAGCTGGTCCTGTACTGGGGCGTCCTGGTCGGCCTGGGCAGCGGCTCGATGGCGCTGGCCTTCGCGGCGACGGTGACCAACCGCTGGTTCACCGCACGCCGCGGCCTGGTCACCGGCATCCTGACCGCCGCCGGCGCCTCCGGACAGCTGGTCTTCCTGCCGCTGCTGGCCTGGCTGGTCGAGCACCACGGCTGGCGCCCGGCGTCGGTCACCGTCTCCCTGGCGGCCCTCGCCGTCGTGCCCTTCGTCTGGCTCCTGCTGCGCGACCACCCGGCAGACCTCGGACTCGCCCCGTACGGGGGCACCTACGCGGCCAAGCCGGCCCCCGTCCCGGGAGCCGCGCGCCGGGCGGTGACCGTGCTCGCCAAGGCGGCCCGGACCGGCCCCTTCTGGCTGCTGGCGGGGACCTTCGCGATCTGCGGAGCGTCCACCAACGGCCTGGTCAAGACCCACTTCATCCCGTCGGCCCACGACCACGGCATGCCGGTGACGGCGGCGGCCGGGCTGCTGGCGGTGATCGGCGTGTTCGACGTGATCGGGACCGTGTTCTCCGGCTGGCTGACGGACCGCTTCGAGTCGCGCCGGCTCCTCGCCGTCTACTACGCCCTGCGCGGGGTCTCGCTGCTCTTCCTCCCGATGCTGCTGGCCCCGTCCGTGCACCCGCCGATGGTGTTCTTCATCGTCTTCTACGGCCTGGACTGGGTCGCGACCGTCCCGCCGACGATCGCGCTGTGCCGCGAGCACTACGGCGAGGACGGCGCCATCGTCTTCGGCTGGGTCCTGGCCTCGCACCAGGTCGGCGCGGCGGCGGTGGCCTTCCTCGGGGGCCTGGCCCGCGACGCCTTCGGCTCCTACGACCCCGTCTGGTACGCGTCGGGCGCGCTGTGCGCGATGGCCGCGCTGATGGCGATGGTCATCCGCCGGCGCTCCACCGCCAAGGCCGCCACGGCCTGACGGGCCCGACCTGCCCGATGCCGCAGCGGGTCGGGCGCATCGGCCACACCGGGACGGCCTCCCTCCCGCGGACCTGGATACGGCAGCAGCCCGAGCATCGACCTGCGGGACCGGCTCCGGTCACCCCCGGAGCCGGCGGACGGGCGCCGGGCAGGTCACGACGACCCGCCCCCGCACCCCCGCAGGGCTCAGGCTCCCGCCGCCGTGGTGGACTTCAGGGTGCCGTCCGGGCCGGCCAACAGGACCGGGGTGTCCGGGCCGCCGAGGTCGCGGACCGCCGCGCGGTCGGCGTCGGCGGGGGCGTCCGCCGCGCTGACGACCGCGGCCGCCTCCAGGGACTGGGCGCCGCTGGCCACCGCCATGGCGACGGCCGTCTGGAGGGCGCTCAGCTTCAGGGAGTCCAGCTCGACGGTTCCGGCGACGTACGTACGGCCGGTCTCGTCCCGGACCGCCGCCCCCTCGGGCACGCCGTTGCGGGCCCGGGCGCTGCGCGCCAGCGTGATGATCTTGCTGTCTTCGGGGTCGATCCCGGTGCTCTCGGTCATAGCCCGAAGCATAGGGAGCGCGTCCGCGGGGTCGCACGACGACCCCGCGGACGCACGCCGCGGCCCCGGCCCGCGGTGCGGGGCTACGGCCGGTCGAGCCGCAGCCGCTCGGCCCGCGGGAGACCCGCGACGACCAGGTCGTACGAGTCCTCCACGAGCTCCCGGACCAGCGCGTCGGGCAGAGCCCCGGGCCCGCCCGCCGTCACCGTGTTCCAGTGCCGCTTGTTCATGTGCCAGCCCGGGACGATCGCCTCGTGCTCCTCGCGCAGCCGCACCGCGAGTTCCGGTTCGCACTTGAGGTTGACCTTCAGCGGTTCCGCGTCCAGGGCGGTCAGGGCGAACACCTTCCCCAGCACCTTGAACACCGAGGTCTCCGGGGTGAAGGGGAACTCCTCCACCGCCGCGTTGAAGCCCAGGCAGAAGTCGCGCAGCTCCGCCGGCGTCATTCGCCCTCCTCGCCTTCGCCCGTGCCCACCGTGGCGACCACCGGCTCCACGAGCACCGTCACGATCTTGTTCCGCCGTCCCGCCGGGGACTCGGCGGTCAGCCGCAGCGGCCGCCCGTCCGGCAGGTCCACCAGCGCCGAAGCGCCCGCGATCGGCACCCGGCCCAGCGCCTTGGCGAGCAGGCCGCCGACCGTCTCCACGTCCTCGTCGTCGAACGAGTCGACCTTGAACAGTTCACCGAGGTCGGTGATGTCCAGGCGGGCGGTGACCCGGTAGCGGTCCGCGCCCAGCTCTTCGACCGGCGCGATCTCACGGTCGTACTCGTCGGTGATCTCGCCGACGATCTCTTCCAGGATGTCCTCGATGGTGACGATGCCGGCCGTACCGCCGTACTCGTCGATGACGACCGCCACGTGGTTGCGTACCGACTGCATCTCGCGCAGCAGGTCGCCCGCGTTCTTGGTGTCCGGCACGAAGACCGCCGGCCGCATCGCCGTCGAGACCAGGTCGGCCTCCGTCTCGCGGCTGATGTGCGTCTTGCGGACCAGGTCCTTGAGGTACACGATGCCGACGATGTCGTCCTCGTTCTCGCCGGTCACCGGGATGCGCGAGAAACCCGAACGCAGCGCGAGCGTGGTCGCCTGACGGATCGTCTTGTACCGCTCGATGCAGACGAGGTCGGTGCGGGGCACCATGACCTCGCGCACGAGGGTGTCGCCCAGCTCGAAGACCTGGTGCACCATCCGGCGCTCTTCGTCCTCGATCAGCGATTCCTTCTCGGCCAGGTCGACCATGGCGCGCAGCTCGGCCTCGGAGGCGAAGGGCCCCTTGCGGAAACCCTTTCCGGGCGTGAGCGCGTTGCCGAGGAGGATCAGCAGTTGCGGGATCGGACCCATGACGCGCGCGAGCGGTACGAGGACGTACGCGGCCGCCGTCGCCGTGTTCAGCGGGTGCTGCCGGCCGATGGTGCGCGGCGAGACGCCGACCGCCACGAACGACACGAGCACCATCACGGCGATGGCGACGAGCAGCGCGGTCCAGTTCTCCCCGAACTCGTCGAGGCACATGTAGGTGACGAGCACGCCCGCCGCCATCTCGCAGGTGACCCGGACCAGCAGCGCGACATTGACGTAGCGGGTGGGGTCGGCGGCGACCTGGGCCAGCTTCGCACTGCCGCGCCGGCCCGCCCGTACGGCCTGTTCGGCGCGGAAGGCGGAGATCCGGGCGATCCCGGACTCGGCGCACGCGGCGAACCAGGCCACCACGACGAGCAGGACGGCCCCGGTGATCAGCTGAGGTGCGCCGGTCACGAGACGGTCGGTGCCGGGGACGGGCCGGTCACGCCGCGCTCACCGCGCCAGCCGTCGACGATGGCCGCCTGGAGGCCGAACATCTCGACCTTCTCGTCCGGCTCCTCGTGGTCGTAGCCGAGCAGGTGCAGCACCCCGTGGACGGTCAGGAGCTGGAGCTCCTCGTCCATGGAGTGCCGCGTGGGCGCGTCCGCGCCCTGCTGCTTCGCCACTTCGGGGCAGAGCACGATGTCACCGAGGAGCCCCTGCGGGGGCTCCTCGTCGTCCTTCGACGGGGGACGCAGCTCGTCCATCGGGAAGGACATGACGTCGGTGGGCCCGGGCAGGTCCATCCACTGGATGTGGAGCTGCTCCATCGCCGCCTCGTCGACGACGATGACGGAGAGCTCCGAGAGCGGGTGGATCCGCATCCGGGTGAGCGCGTAGCGGGCGATGTCGAGGATCGCCTGCTCGTCGACCTCGGTTCCGGACTCGTTGTTGACGTCGATCGACATGGTGCGCTGGGTTCTACTTCCGCTGGTAGCCGTTCCGGGACTGCTTCGCGTCCTGGCTGTCGTCGTACTTCTCGTACGCGTCGACGATACGGCCGACCAGCTTGTGCCGGACGACATCGTCGGACGTGAGCCGCGAGAAGTGGATGTCCGGTACCCCTTCGAGGATCTCCTGGACCTGGCGCAGACCGCTCTTGGTACCGCCCGGCAGGTCGACCTGGGTGACGTCACCGGTGATGACGATCTTCGACTCGAAGCCGAGCCTGGTCAGGAACATCTTCATCTGCTCGGGGCTGGTGTTCTGCGCCTCGTCGAGGACGACGAACGCCTCATTGAGGGTGCGGCCACGCATGTAGGCCAGGGGGGCCACCTCGATGGTTCCCGCTGCCATGAGGCGGGGGATCGAGTCGGGGTCGATCATGTCGTGCAGCGCGTCGTAGAGCGGGCGCAGGTACGGGTCGATCTTGTCGAAGAGCGTTCCCGGCAGGAAGCCGAGGCGCTCGCCGGCCTCCACGGCGGGACGGGTCAGGATGATCCGGCTGACCTGCTTGGACTGCAGGGCCTGGACCGCCTTGGCCATGGCGAGGTAGGTCTTGCCGGTTCCGGCCGGGCCGATGCCGAAGACGATCGTGTTCTTGTCGATCGCGTCGACGTACCGCTTCTGGTTGAGGGTCTTGGGGCGGATGGTGCGGCCGCGGCTGGAGAGGATGTTCTGGGTGAGCACCTCCGCGGGCGTCTCGTCCGGTCCCTCGCCGTTGCCGCTCGACTTGAGCATGGCGATCGAGCGTTCCACTGCGTCCTCCGTCATCGGCTGCCCGGTGCGGAGCACCAGCATCATCTCGTCGAACAGGCGCTGGATCAGAGCGACTTCCGCCGCCAGGCCGAGCGCGCTGACCTGATTGCCCCGCACATGGATGTCGGCCTCCGGGAAGGCCTTCTCGATCACGCGCAACAGGGCGTCGCCCGAACCGAGGACGGACACCATCGGGTGGGCTGCCGGGACGGTGAAGTGTGCTCGCGCCTGCCCCGGCGGGGGGGTCTTGGCTGTCGGTGTCTGAGTCATGGGCCGGCACTGTGGCCTGCGCATACCTCCCACTGAGGGGCCGCGCCGATCGACGGCCTCCGGACTTCCAAGCGTACGTCGCCGCCGCGGCATCCCCGAGGGGTTTTACAGGCTCCCACCCCTGGCCGGGTACGGGGGCGGGGCGCGGCCCCCGCGCCGGGGCCCGCCCCGCACCCCCCGCCCTGCGTTCCGGGGCCCTCCCGCCCCGTCCCGCGCTCTGCACCGGCCCCCTACGCCGGCTGCCGGAAGCCGATCGTCGGCACCGCCCGGCGCCTGCTGGCCGCGGCCGCGTCCGGCGGGACGAGCGCGTCGAGGAAGCCGTACCGACCGCGCAGCTCGCGCGGCGCCGTGCGCCACCAGGCGGCGACCTCCGGCCAGCCGGGGGCCGACAGCGACCCCCCGAACTCCTGCACCGACAGGGCGGCCGTGAGACCCGCGAAGGCGAGCCGGTCCACCAGCGGCCACTCGGCAAGGGTGCCGGTGAGGAATCCCGCCACGTACACGTCGCCCGCACCGGTCGGATCGAGGGCGTCGACCGTGATCGCCGGGACCTCCGCCGTCTCCCCGGTCCGCCCGTCCACCGCGTACGAGCCCTCGGCTCCCATGGTCACCACCGCGATCGGGACCTTCTCGGCCAGCGCGCGGGCCGCCGCGCGCGGACAGTCGGTGCGCGTGTAGGCCATCGCCTCCCCCGCATTGGGCAGGAACGCCTCGCAGTGCTCCAGGTCGGCCAGCGCGCCCAGGTCCCACTGCCCGCTCTCGTCCCATCCGACGTCGGCGAAGACCCGCGCCCCGTCCCGGGCCGCCTCGGCCACCCACGGCTCGCCGCCGCCCAGGCCGAGCGAGGCCACCGCGGCGCGGGTGCGGGGCGGGCACTGCGGGAAGGGGCCCGGGCCCGACGGGGGCGGGGCCTCGTGGCCGTGCGAGACCATCGTGCGCTCGCCCTCGTAGGCCATCGAGACGGTGACGGGGCTGTGCCAGCCGGGCACGGTCCGTGACATCGACAGGTCGATGCCCTCGCCCTGTTCGAGTGCGTCCCAGCAGTATTCGCCGTAGTGGTCGTCGCCGAAGGCGGCGGCGAGGCAGGTGTGCAGGCCGAGCCGGGCGAGGGCGGTGGCCATGTTGGCGACGCCGCCGGGGCTGGAGCCCATGCCGCGCGCCCAGGACTCCGTGCCGCGCACGGGGGCGGAGTCGAGTCCGGTGAAGATGATGTCGAGGAAGACGGCGCCCGTCAGGAAGACGTCGCACCCGGGCCCCTGGGGATCGCGCAGCGGACCGAGCGGGTCCACGGCGGCGGCACGGCTGTCCCGGCTGGTGCGACTGCTCACGTTGTACTCCCCGTTCGGCGCGCGTTTCGCTGGCATCGGCATCCGGTCGACGCATCGGGTCGACGTTCGCGGCGGGTCGTTTCTTCCCAAGGGGTTGGCACACGCCCGCCGCGCGGCCCCTCCCTCCCGGGTGGAGCCGGAATCCAGTGTGACGCAGATCACCGCCCGGGAGGGAGGGGGCGGGCCGGAGGCGGGGTCGGCTCCGGCGGCGGTGCCGGGTCCGCCCTCAGGCCCGCTTCGGCACGGGAACCCTCACGAGGTCGGCGGCGATCGTGAGCTCGCCCTCGAAGCCGGCCGCACGGGCTTGGCGCTCGAACTCCGAGGGGTCCGTGTAGCGCTGCGAGAAGTGCGTCAGCACGAGGTGCCGTACGCCCGCGTCGCGTGCCACCGCTGCGGCCTGGCCGGCGGTGAGGTGCCCGTGGTCCGTGGCCAGCCGGACGTCCTCGTCGAGGAACGTCGACTCGATCACCAGCATGTCGCAGCCCGCCGCGAGCGTTTCGACGCCGTCGCAGAGCCGGGTGTCCATCACGAAGGCGAACCGCTGCCCGGGACGCGGCTCGCTGACGTCTTCGAGGGTGACCTCACCGAGGCGGCCCTCACGCTGGATCCGGCCCACGTCCGGCCCCTTGATCCCGTGCCGCGCGAGCAGTTCGGGCCGTATCCGGCGGCCGTCGGGCTCCGTGACCCGGTAGCCGAAGGACTCCACCGGGTGCGAGAGCCTTACGGCGTCCAGGGTGTAGGAGCCGGTCCGCGCCAGCACCCCGTCCCCGGCCACCGGTTCCTCGGCTATCTCAACGGTCTCCCGGTAGGCCGTGGCGTAGCGCAGCCGGTCGAAGAAGTTCTGTCCGGAGGCGGGGTAGTGGGCGCTGACGGGGTGCGGGACCCGGTCGAGGTTGATGCGCTGGATCACCCCGGCGAGACCGAGGCTGTGGTCGCCGTGGAAGTGGGTGACGCAGATCCGGTTGATGTCGTGCGCGGCCACTCCGGCGCGGAGCATCTGGCGCTGGGTGCCCTCGCCGGGATCGAAGAGGATGCCCTCGCCGTCCCAGCGCAGCAGGTAGCCGTTGTGGTTGCGGTGGCGGGTGGGCACCTGGCTGGCGGTGCCCAGGACGACGAACTCTCTGGCCGACACGGCTTATCCCGGGGGCCACTCGAGGCCGCGGCCGCCGAGCACGTGCAGGTGGGCGTGGAAGACGACCTGGCCGGCGCCGGCGCCCGTGTTGAAGACGAGCCGGTAGCCGCGTTCGGCGATCTGCTCGTCGGCGGCGACCTGGCCGGCCTCGCGCAGTACGTCGGCGGCGAGCTGGGGCTCGGCGGCCGCGAGGGAGGCGGCGTCGGGGTAGTGCGCCTTCGGGATGACGAGGACGTGGGTGGGCGCCTGCGGGTTGATGTCCCGGAAGGCGACGGTCGTCTCGGTCTCCCGGACGACGGTCGCCGGGACGGTCCCCGCGGCGATCTTGCAGAACAGGCAGTCGGCCTGCGGTTCCCCGGCCATTGCTGAGCCCTTCGTGACAGTGATCGGTTCCGCGCATCGTATCCACCGCCTCCGGTCGGACCGGCCGCGACCGGCAGCGCGTCAGGACCGCGGTCCGTCGGGACCGCAGTGCGTCAGGACCGCAGTGCGTCAGGAGCGGCGCCGGTGTCAGGACCGGCGCCGGTGTCGGGAGCAGCGCCGGTGTTGGGAGCGGCGCCGGTGTCGGGAGCAGCGGCGGTGTCGGGAGCGGCGCCGGCCGTCAGGACCAGCGGCCCGTCCTGGACAGCAGGACCGCCGCGGCCGCCGTGCCGGCCGTGGAGGTGCGCAGGACCGAGGGGCCCAGCCGGTACGGGTGCGCGCCGGCGGCCGCGAACACGGCGAGCTCCTCCGGGGAGACCCCGCCCTCGGGGCCGACGACCAGCACGACGGAGCCGGCGGCGGGCAGCTGCGCCGTCGCCAGGGCGCCCGAGGGGGTGTCCCGGTCCTCGTGCAGGACCACCGCGAGGTCGGCCCCGGCGAGCAGCGCCGCGACCTGCTTCGTCGACATGGCCTCCGTGACCTCGGGGAAGCGGACCCGACGGGACTGCTTGCCCGCCTCCCGGGCGGTCGCCCGCCACTTGGCGAGGGACTTGGCGCCCCGGTCGGCGCGCCACTGGGTGATGCAGCGCGAGGCCTGCCAGGGCACGATCACGTCGACGCCGGTCTCCGTCATCGTCTCGACGGCGACCTCGCCCCGGTCCCCCTTGGGCAGGGCCTGGACGACGGTGATCCGGACGGCCGGCTCCGCCTCCTCGAAGGTCCCGGACACGGAGACCACGAGCCTGTCCTTGCCCTCGGCCGCTTTCACCACGGCCTCGGCCCAGCCGCCCCGGCCGTCGGCGAGCACGACGGCCTCGCCCGGGGCCAGCCGCTTCACGGAGACCGCGTGACGGCCCTCGGGGCCGTCCAGGACGAACTCCGGCCCCGCGGGGACCTCTTCGACCACGAACACGGGGGCGGTCATGACGCACTCCTCATCTGCATTGTCTTCAACGCGTGCTGCGCGGCGGCGAGTTCCGCCGCGAGCACCTCCACCAGCTCCCCGGCGGGCAGCGCCCGCGCCAGCCGGTGCCCCTGGCCCGCCCACAGGGCCATGCCCTGCGGGTCCCCGGCCGCGGCGGCAGCCTTGCGCAGCGGTGAGGTCAGGTGGTGGACCTGCGGGTAGGCGGCCGGGGCGTACGGCCCGTGCTCGCGCATGAACCGGTTGACCAGCCCCCGGGCCGGCCGCCCCGAGAAGGCCCGGGTCAGCTCCGTGCGGACGAACAGCGGGTCGGTCAGCGCCTTCTTGTGCAGCGGGTCGGCGCCGGACTCCGGGCAGGCCAGGAACGCCGTGCCGAGCTGTGCGGCCTCCGCGCCCGCCGCGAGCAGCGCGGCGATCTGCGAGCCGCGCATCAGGCCGCCCGCCGCGATGATCGGGAGGGACACCGATTCCCGTACCTGCGCCACGAGCGCGAGCAGGCCGACGCCGGCCGTGCCGTCGGCCCGCGGGTCGTCGCGGTGGGTGCCCTGGTGGCCGCCGGCCTCCAGGCCCTGGACGCAGACGGCGTCCGCCCCGGCGCTCTGCGCGGCTCGGGCCTCCTCGACCGAGGTCACGGTGGCGATCGTGTACGTCCCGGCCTTGCGCAGGCAGGTGAAGGCCGCGGGCGAGGGCAGTCCGAAGGTGAAGGAGACCACGGGGACCGGGTCTTCGATGAGGATGGCGAGTTTGGCGTCGTAGCCGTCGTCGCAGGTACCGAGGAGGTCCTCCTCCGCGAGGGAGATCTCGTACCAGCTGGCCTCGCTCGCGAGCTGCCCGCGGTACACCTCGAGCGCGGCCGGGTCCACGGAGGCGGCCTGCGGCATGAAGAGGTTCACGCCGAAGGGGCGGCGGGTGAGCGCGCGCAGCCGCTTGATCTCCTGGTACATGCCGTCGGCGGTTTTGTAGCCGCCGGCCAGGAAGCCCAGTCCGCCCGCTTCGCACACGGCGGCCGCGAGCGGCGGACAGGACGCGCCGCCCGCCATGGGAGCCTGCACGATCGGGTACACGAAGAGACCGTTCGGTGCGGAGGACATGAGCTGCATCGTGCCACGTCCCGCTCAGGGCGCCGAATCACGGCATTCGCCTGGCATAGTCCCCTTCACCGGAGCGGCGAGAACCTGCCCCCACCTGCGCCGCGAGCCCGGTCCGGGGCATCCCCGGACCGGGCTCGCAGGCGTTCGCGCAGGTACGTCCGCGGGTTGCTCAGCGCCCGTTGAAGGCATCCTTCAGGCGGCTGAACAGCCCCTGCTGGCCCGGCGCGAACTGGCCCGTGGGCCGCTCCTCGCCGCGCAGCTTCGCCAGCTGGCGGAGCAGTTCCTCCTGCTGCGCGTCCAGCTTGCTCGGGGTGGTGACCTCGACGTGGACGATCAGGTCGCCGCGCCCGCCGCCGCGCAGGTGCGTGACGCCCCGGCCGTGCAGCGGGATGGCCTGGCCCGACTGGGTGCCGGGCCGGATGTCGATCTCCTCCAGGCCGTCCAGCGTCTCCAGAGGGCACTTGGTGCCCAGGGACGCCGCGGTCATCGGGATGGTGACCGTGCAGTGCAGGTCGTCCCCGCGCCGCTGGAAGGTCGGGTGCGGCAGCTCGTGGATCTCCACGTACAGGTCGCCGGCGGGGCCGCCGCCGGGGCCGACCTCGCCCTCGCCCGCGAGCTGGATCCGGGTGCCGTTCTCGACACCGGCCGGGATCTTGACCGTGAGGCTGCGGCGGGAACGGACCCGGCCGTCGCCCGCGCACTCGGGGCACGGCGTCGGGACCACGGTGCCGAAGCCCTGGCACTGCGGGCAGGGGCGCGAGGTCATGACCTGGCCCAGGAAGGACCGGGTGACCTGCGAGACCTCGCCGCGGCCGCGGCACATGTCACACGTCTGCGCCGAGGTGCCGGGGGCGGCGCCCTCTCCGGAGCAGGTGGTGCAGACGACGGCCGTGTCGACCTGGATGTCCTTGGTGGTGCCGAAGGCTGCCTCGTCCAGCTCCAGGTCGAGGCGGATCATGGCGTCCTGGCCGCGGCGGGTCCGCGAGCGCGGTCCGCGCTGCGAGGACTGGCCGAAGAAGGCGTCCATGATGTCGGAGAAGTTGCCGAAGTTGCCGGCACCGAATCCGCCCGCGCCTCCGCCGCCCCCGGAGGAGGACAGCGGGTCGCCGCCGAGGTCGAAGACCTGCTTCTTCTGCGGGTCCGAGAGCACCTCGTAGGCCGCGTTGATCTCCTTGAAGCGCTCTTGCGTCTTCGGGTCCGGATTCACGTCCGGGTGGAGTTCGCGCGCGAGGCGGCGGAAGGCCTTCTTGATCTCGTCCTGCGATGCGTCGCGGCGCACGCCGAGAACGGCGTAGTAGTCCGTGGCCACTTACGACTCCGCCAGGATCTGTCCGACGTAACGTGCCACTGCGCGTACCGCTCCCATCGTTCCGGGGTAGTCCATGCGGGTCGGTCCGACCACGCCGAGTTTGGCGACTGCTTCGCCGCCCGAACCGTAGCCGACCGAGACGACCGACGTGGAGTTCAGTCCCTCGTAGGCGTTCTCGTGCCCGATCTTTACGGCCATTCCCGACTCATTGGCCTCGCCCAGCAGCTTGAGGAGCACGACCTGCTCCTCCAGCGCTTCGAGCACCGGCCTGATCGTCAGGGGAAAATCGTGTCCGAAGCGGGTGAGGTTGGCGGTGCCGCCGATCATCAGCCGCTCCTCCGCCTCCTCCACCAGCGTTTCGAGGAGGGTCGCCAGGACGGCCTTGACGGTCGCCTGGTCGTCACCGGAGTCGAAGGACTCCGGAAGGTCCTGCACCAGCGGCGGCACGTCGGTGAACCGGCGGCCGACGACGCGGGCGTTGAGTCGGGCCCGCAGATCGGCCAGCGAGGACTCGGTGAAGGGCGTCTGGCAGTCGACGAGCCGCTGCTCGACCCGGCCGGTGTCCGTGATGAGGACGAGCATCAGGCGGGCCGGGGCCAGCGAGAGCAGCTCCACGTGCCGGACGGTGGACCGGGTCAGGCTCGGGTACTGGACGACCGCGACCTGCCGGGTCAGCTGCGCGAGCAGCCGTACGGTCCGGCCGACGACGTCGTCGAGGTCGACGGCTCCGTCGAGGAAGTTCTGGATGGCCCGGCGCTCGGGCGTCGACAGCGGCTTGACCCCCGCCAGCCTGTCGACGAAGAGGCGGTAGCCCTTGTCGGTGGGGATCCGGCCGGCGCTGGTGTGGGGCTGGGCGATGTAGCCCTCCTCCTCCAGCACGGCCATGTCGTTGCGCACGGTGGCGGGCGAGACGCCGAGCCGGTGCCGCTCGGTGAGCGCCTTGGAGCCGACCGGCTCCTCCGTCCCGACGTAGTCCTGGACGATGGCGCGCAGCACTTCGAGTCTGCGTTCGCTGAGCATCGCGCACACCTCCATCGTTTCCGTCGTTCGCGGTTCGGACTGTTGGCACTCCGGGCGTTCGAGTGCCAGAGATCCCCCGGTCAGTGTACGGCGGGGTGGTGTACCCGTAGCAAGGGTGGCCCGCCAAGGTAGCGTCGCGGCATGGACGCGCGTTGGGAAGAGGCGGGCTGGGAACGGCTCACCGATCGGGCCGGCCGGCGGCGGCTGCCGGTGTGGGATTGCACGGTGGGACTGGTGCTGGGCGACGATTCGGCCCTCCTGATCGACCCCGGGTCCTCCGTCCGCGAAGGCGCCCTGGTGCGGGCCGAGGCGGAGCGGCTGGCGGGCCGGCGCGTGACCCATATCGCATTCACACACGGACATTTCGACCACGTTCTGGGCGGCGCGGTGTTCGCGGGGGCCGAGGTGTACGGTCCCGTCGGCCTGGACACCCTGCTTTCCATCAGCCATGACGACCTGCGGGCCGACGCGGTCCGCCACGGCCTGGCGCCGGCCGAGGCCGCCGAGGCGGTGGACCTGCTGGTGGTGCCCCGGCACCTGGTCTCGGGCGAGTGGACACTCGACCTGGGCGGGGTACAGGTTCTGCTGGCCAACGTGGGACCCGGCCACACCCGGCACGACCTGGCCGTCTTCGTCCCGGGCGGCGGCCGGGAGGTCGTCTTCTGCGGGGACCTCGTCGAGGAGTCGGGCGAGCCCCAGGCCGGCCCCGACTCCGTGCCCCGCCAGTGGCCGGCGGCGCTGGACCGGCTGCTCTCCCTGGGCGGCGACGACGCACTGTACGTGCCGGGTCACGGAGCGGTGGTCGACGCTGCCTTCGTCCGTGCGCAACGCGCCACACTGGCGGCCCGTTTCGGCGTGTCGGACGCCTGAGCCCGCCCGCTCTCCTACCCTCGGCCGGATGCGTGAGTACTCCCCCGACCTGACCCCGCAGTGGAAGCGCGCCAAGCCCGTCCCGGAGGTTCCGGCCGACCCCGACCTGGTGGTCGAGGTGGCGGGTGCGGACTTCTGCGGCGCGGTGGTGGGCTGCGAGGCGGGCACCGTCACCCTGGAGGACCGCTTCGGCAAGCGGCGGGTCTTCCCGCTCGAACCCCGCGGCTTCCTCCTGGACGGCGCGGTGGTGACGCTCATCCGCCCCGTCCGCTCCCCTTCCGCCCCGCTGCGCACGGCGTCAGGCTCCGTGGCCGTGCCCGGCGCGCGGGCCCGGGTGGCCCGGGCGGGCCGGATCTACGTGGAGGGCCGCCACGACGCCGAGCTGGTGGAACGGGTCTGGGGTGACGACCTGCGGATCGAAGGCGTGGTGGTCGAGTACCTGGAGGGCATCGACGACCTGCCGTCGGTGGTCGCCGACTTCGCCCCGGGCCCGGACGCCCGCCTGGGAGTCCTGGTGGACCACTTGGTGCCGGGCACGAAGGAGTCCCGCATCGCCGCGTCGGTGACCTCCCCGCACGTCCTGATCGTGGGACACCCGTACGTGGACGTCTGGCAGGCGGTGAAACCGTCCGCGCTGGGCATCGCGGCGTGGCCGGTGATCCCGCGCGGCCAGGACTGGAAGACGGGCATCTGCCGGGCGCTGGGGTGGCCGGAGAACACCGGCGCCGCCTGGCAGCACATCCTGTCCCGCGTGACCTCGTACAAGGACCTGGAGCCCACCCTCCTGGGAGCGGTGGAGCACCTCATCGACCACGTCACCGCGCCGTAGCGCGCGGGGGAAGAAGGCCGTCGGTCACGATTGCGGCGAAACCCCTCGCGGCCGGACCGCCGTTCATATGATGTGCGTCCTTTGACTGGCTTTCAGGTGGGGGCACCGATGCACAGCACGGACGGCAAGAGCACGAACGGCAACAGCACCGACGGCAGCAGCAGCGACAGCGACGGTCCGAGAGGCCGCATACGTCCCGGGGCCCGGATCCGGCGGGCCCTGGTCGCCCTCCTGGTGGCGGGCGCGGCCGTCGCCTGCGGTCCGGCCGCGAACGAGGGGCCCGCGGCGCCCGCGCCGCCCTCCCTCACCTCGGCGGCCCCGACGACGGCCTCCCCGACACCGACTCCGTCCCCCACCCCGACGCCGTCGGCCGCCCCCTCGCAGGCCCCGGCCCCGCCGGCCACCACGGCCCCCGCCGCCGGCACCGACCAGAAGGCGCCCGTCGCCCCCGCGACCCGGGCGGCCACCAAGCCCGCACCGAAACCGACGACCAAGGCCCCGGCGCCGCCGTCCCCGCCCGCGGCCGCGGAGTGCGAGATCGTCTCCAACGCGGGCAACTGCTACAACGCGGGCCAGTTCTGCCGCAAGGCGGACATCGGCCGCTCCACGCACGCCGGGAACGGCCGGATGATCTACTGCCGCCAGGACGGCAGCCAGGCCCGCTGGGGCTACTAGCCGGTGCTGTGACCGGGAAGGTCCACCGGGTCACGCCGCCCGGCGCGGCACTAGTCGACCAGGTCGCGGACCACCGCGTCGGCCAGGAGGCGGCCGCGCAGCGTCAGTACGGCGCGGCCCGCCTCGTACGGGCCCGGCTCCAGGAGGCCGTCCGCCAGCGCCCGACCGGCGGCGGCCAGACCGGCGGGGGCGAGCAGCGACAGCGGGCAGCCGTCCACGAGCCGGAGCTCCAGCAGGATCCGTTCCACCCGCCGGTCCTGCGCGGACAACAGCTCACGCCCGGCCCCCGGCGACCGTCCCTCCGCCAGCGCGGCCGCGTACGCGCCCGGGTGCTTCACGTTCCACCACCGCACCCCGCCCACGTGCGAGTGGGCTCCGGGTCCCGCGCCCCACCAGTCGGCCCCGCGCCAGTACAGCTCGTTGTGCAGGCACCGCCCGGCCTCGGACGTGGCCCAGTTCGAGACCTCGTACCAGGAGTAGCCGGCCTCGGCCATCACGGAGTCGGCGATCAGGTACCGGTCCGCGTGCACGTCGTCGTCCGTCATCGGGACCTCGCCGCGCCGGATCCGCCGCGCGAGCTGCGTGCCTTCCTCCACGATCAGCGCGTAGGCACTGATGTGGTCCGGCCCGGCCCCCAGGGCGGCGGACAGCGACGCCCGCCAGTCCTCGTCGGACTCGCCCGGCGTCCCGTAGATCAGGTCCAGGTTCACGTGCTCGAAGCCCGCCGCGCGCGCCTCCGCGACGCACGCCTCGGGCCGCCCGGGGGTGTGGGTGCGGTCCAGCACCTTCAGGACGTGCTGCTTCGCGCTCTGCATGCCGAAGGAGATCCGGTTGAAGCCGCCGGCGCGCAGCTCCGCCAGGTACTCCGGGTTCACCGACTCGGGGTTGGCCTCGGTGGTGATCTCCGCGTCCTCGGCCAGCCCGAACTCGTCGCGGATCGCCGCGAGCATCCGTACGAGGTCCCCCGCGGGCAGCAGCGTGGGCGTGCCGCCGCCCACGAACACCGTCCGCACGGCCCTGCGGTCGTCCCCGAGGACCTTGCGTGCCAGCCTGACCTCGTCGATCAGCGTGTCGGCGTAGTTCTCCCTGGAGGCGAGCACGCCGCCGGTACCCCGCAGCTCGGTGGCCGTGTAGGTGTTGAAGTCGCAGTACCCGCAGCGCGTGGCGCAGTACGGGACGTGCAGGTAGAACCCGAGCGGACGCTCCCCGGCTCCCGCCAGGGCGTGCGACGGCAGCGAGCCGTCTTCGGGCATGGGTTCACCATCGGGCAGTGCGGAAGGCATACCCCCATTGTCCCGCACCCCCACGACCCCCGCCGCCGCCCCGACTGCGGGGCCGAGCGGCCCGGCCCGGTCCTGGCCCTGCCGGGCAGGCCGGTCGTCCGGGGCCCGACTGACCCCGCCCGGACCGACCCGGGCCGGACCGACCCGGGCCGGACCGACCCGGGCCGGACCGACCCGGGCCGGACCGACCCGGGCCGGACTGACCCGGACTGACCCGGACTGACCCGGACTGACCCGGGCCGGCCGGGCAGGCCGGGCAGGCCGGGCAGGCCGGGCAGGCCGGGCAGGCCGGGCAGGCCGGGCACGCCGGGCAGGCCGGGCACGCCGGGCACGCCGGGCAGGCCGGGCAGGCCGGGCACGCCGGGCACGCCGGGCAGGCCGGGCACGCCCTGCCAGACCGGCCCAGTCGGGCAGGCCAGAACGGTCCTGCCGCCGGCCGGGGCCGCCGGGCCAACCCGACCGATCCGGGCCGCCCGGGACGGTCCTGCCCTCGGCTCGGGCCGGGCCGGCCCGCCGTGGCGGGCACGCCGGGCCGGGCACGCCCTGCCAGACCGGCCCAGTCGGGCAGGCCAGGACGGTCCTGCCGCCGGCCGGGGCCGCCGGGCCAACCCGACCGATCCGGGCCGCCCGGGACGGTCCTGCCCTCGGCGCGGGCCGGCCGGGCCCGCCGGGGCGGGCACGGCGGGCCGGGCGCCCCGGGCGGGCACGAACGACCCGGGGGCGCGGGGGTTCGCGGGGCGGTCCGCCGCCCCGCCCCGCCCCGCTCGCCGCAGGCGCTACGCCTCGCGCGAGCCCTCGTACATCTCGTCGATCAGGTGCTTGAACTCACGCTCGACGACCGGACGCTTCAGCTTGAGGCTGGGGGTGAGGTCGCCGTGCTCGACGTCGAGGTCGCGCGGCAGGAGGCGGAACTTCTTGACCGTCTGCCAGCGCTGCAGGCCCTCGTTGAGGGTCTGGACGTAGGTCTCGATGAGCCGGCCGGTCTCGGGGGCGGCCAGGACCTGCGAGTACGTCTTGCCCTCCAGGCCGTTCGCGGCGGCCCAGACCAGGATGGACGGCTCGTCGAGGGCGATGAGGGCGGAACAGAAGTTCCGGTCGGCGCCGTGGACGACGATGCTGGAGACGTAGGGGCAGATCCCCTTGAACTGACCCTCGATCTCGGCCGGGGCGACGTACTTGCCGCCCGAGGTCTTGATCAGGTCCTTCTTGCGGTCGGTGATGCGCAGGTAACCGTCCGCGGACAGCTCGCCGATGTCTCCCGTGTGCAGCCAGCCGTCGGCCTCCAGGACCTCGGCCGTCTTCTCGGGCTGCCCGTGGTAGCCCTGCATGATGCCGGGGCCGCGCAGGAGGACCTCGCCGTCGTCCGCGATGCGGACCTCGGTGCCGGGGAGCGGCTTGCCGACCGTGCCGGTGCGGTAGGCCTCGCCGGGGTTGACGAAGGAGGCGGCGCTGGACTCGGTGAGTCCGTAGCCCTCCAGGATGTGGATGCCGGCGCCGGAGAAGAAGTAGCCGATCTCGGGTGCGAGCGCGGAGGCTCCGGAGACTGCGGCGCGCAGGTTGCCGCCGAAGGCCTCGCGGAGCTTCGAGAAGACGAGCGCGTCGGCGATCTTGTGCTTGGTGTTGAGGCCGAGGGGGGCGCTCGCCTTGCCGGTGCGGCGGAAGTTGTCCTGGGTGACCTTGGCGTATTCGCGGGCGACGCCGACGGACCACTGGAAGATCTTGTACTTGGCTCCGCCGCCGGCCCGGGCCTTGGCCGCGACTCCGTTGTAGACCTTCTCGAAGATGCGCGGGACGGCCGCCATGTAGGTCGGCTGGACGATCGGCAGGTTCTCGATGATCTTGTCGATGCGGCCGTCGACCGCGGTGACGTGCCCGACCTCGATCTGGCCGGAGGTGAGCACCTTGCCGAAGACGTGCGCGAGCGGCAGCCAGAGGTACTGGACGTCGTCCTTGGTGATCAGACCGGTGGCGACGGTGGCCTTGGCCATGTACGACCAGTTGTCGTGCGGCAGCCGCACGCCCTTGGGCCGCCCGGTGGTGCCGGAGGTGTAGATGAGGGTGGCGAGCTGGTCGGCGGTGATGGCCGCGATCCGCTCCTTGACCGCCTCGGGGTGCTTGGCGAGGTACTCGCGGCCGCGCGCCTCCAGGTCGGCGAGGGAGAGCACCCAGCCCTCCGGGTCGCCCTCGGCCGCGTCCGCGCCGGAGGGGTCCAGGACCACCACGTGGGCGAGCTCGGGCAGCTCGGCGCGACGCTCGCGGGCCTTGGCCAGCTGCGCGGCGTCCTCGGCGATCAGGATCCGGCTCTCGGAGTCGGCGAGGATGAACGCCGACTCCTCGGCGTTCGTGCTCGGGTAGATCGTGGTGACGGCGCCGCCGGCGCACATCACGCCGAGGTCGGCCAGGATCCACTCCACCCGGGTGTTGGAGGCCAGCGCGACGCGCTGCTCGGGCTGGATCCCGAGGTCGACGAGGCCCGCCGCGATGGCGAAAACCCGCTCGGCGGCCTGTCCCCAGCTGAGCGACTTCCACTCGTCCGGGCCGCCCCGGCCGTCCTCGGCGGGGACGGGGTAGCGGTAGGCCTCGCCGTTCGGCGTGGCGGCGACACGCTCCAGGAAGAGGGTCGCCACGGTGGGCGGACGGTTCTCGATCAAGGTCTGTGTGTCGCTCACGGACATCCTCCGGACCACGCGGCAGGGCCTGTTCATCACAGGAGCGGACTGACTGGGTGGTGGGTCAGGGTGGGTGGCTGAGTCAGGGCTTGTAACTGGCGAGTAACCAACGGGCAGTGATCAGACTAGGGGCCCTCCGCCTGGCGCGTAAGAGGCGTTGGGGAGCCGATTCATAACGAAGCGGACCGCCCTCCTCGCGACCGGACGCCCCGCCCGCGCCCCGCGAACGGAGCAGGCCCCCGTGCCGGAGCACGGGGGCCTGCCTCACGAGCGGGGGCTACTTCTTCTTGCCGCCGGACTCGTCGCTGGAGAGGACGGCGATGAAGGCCTCCTGCGGGACCTCCACCGAGCCGACCATCTTCATGCGCTTCTTGCCTTCCTTCTGCTTCTCCAGCAGCTTCCGCTTACGGGAGATGTCACCGCCGTAGCACTTGGCGAGGACGTCCTTGCGGATGGCGCGGATGGTCTCGCGCGCGATGACGCGCGAGCCGACGGCCGCCTGGATCGGAATCTCGAAGGCCTGCCGCGGGATGAGCTCGCGCAGCTTGGCGACGAGGCGCACACCGTAGGCGTAGGCGGCGTCCTTGTGCGTGACGGCGGAGAAGGCGTCGACCTTGTCCCCGTGCAGCAGGATGTCGACCTTGACCAGGCCGGAGGCCTGCTCGCCGGTGGGCTCGTAGTCGAGGGAGGCGTAACCGCGCGTCTTGGACTTCAGCTGGTCGAAGAAGTCGAAGACGATCTCCGCGAGCGGGAGCGTGTAGCGGATCTCGACCCGGTCCTCGGAGAGGTAGTCCATCCCGAGGAGGGTTCCGCGGCGCTGCTGGCAGAGCTCCATGATCGCGCCGATGAACTCGGAAGGCGCGAGCAGGGTGGCCCGGACGACCGGCTCGAACACGTCCGAGATCTTGCCCTCGGGGAACTCGCTCGGGTTGGTGACCGTGACCTCCTTGCCGTCCTCCATGACGACGCGGTAGACCACGTTCGGCGCGGTGGCGATCAGGTCGAGGCCGAACTCGCGCTCCAGGCGCTCGCGCACCACGTCCAGGTGGAGCAGGCCGAGGAAGCCGACGCGGAAGCCGAAGCCGAGCGCCGCCGAGGTCTCCGGCTCGTAGACCAGCGCGGCGTCGTTGAGCTGCAGCTTGTCCAGGGCCTCGCGCAGGTCCGGGTAGTCCGAGCCGTCGAGCGGGTACAGGCCGGAGAAGACCATCGGACGCGGGTCCTTGTAGCCGCCGAGTGCCTCGGTCGCCCCGTTGTGCAGGCTGGTGATCGTGTCGCCGACCTTGGACTGACGGACGTCCTTCACGCCGGTGATGATGTAGCCCACCTCGCCGACGCCGATGCCGTCGGCCGGAGTCATCTCCGGGGAGGAGACGCCGATCTCCAGCAGCTCGTGCGTTGCGCCGGTCGACATCATCCGGATGCGCTCGCGCTTGTTGAGCTGGCCGTCGACGACACGGACGTAGGTCACGACACCGCGGTACGAGTCGTAGACCGAGTCGAAGATCATCGCGCGGGCCGGGGCGTCCTTGGGACCGACGGGGGCCGGGACCGTGGCGACGATCTTGTCGAGGAGGGCGTCCACCCCGAGACCGGTCTTCGCCGAGACGCGCAGGACGTCCTCGGGCTGGCAGCCGACCAGGTTCGCGAGCTCCTCGGCGAACTTCTCCGGCTGCGCGGCCGGCAGGTCGATCTTGTTCAGGACCGGGACGATCGCCAGGTCCTTCTCCATCGCCAGGTAGAGGTTGGCGAGGGTCTGCGCCTCGATGCCCTGGGCCGCGTCCACCAGGAGCACCGTGCCCTCGCAGGCGGCCAGCGAGCGGGAGACCTCGTAGGTGAAGTCGACGTGCCCGGGGGTGTCGATCATGTTGAGGATGTGGGTCGTACCCAGGTCCTCGCCCGTGGTCGGCGCCCAGGGCAGTCGGACCGCCTGGGACTTGATCGTGATGCCGCGCTCACGCTCGATGTCCATGCGGTCGAGGTACTGGGCGCGCATCTGCCGCGAGTCCACCACACCGGTGAGCTGGAGCATCCGGTCGGCGAGGGTCGACTTGCCGTGGTCGATGTGCGCGATGATGCAGAAATTGCGGATCAGCGCCGGGTCGGTACGGCTCGGCTCGGGCACGTGGCTGGGGATCGCGGGCACGCAGTGTCCTGATTCTCGGGTCGCAGTCGGAACGAAGTGGGCTTCGGTCTGCGCGAAGTCGGATCTGTACGCAGGCTCCCATGGTCCCATGGAAGCGGGAGTGCGCCCGGTTTGGGCTGGCGGGAGCGCGGCTGGTAGCCTGAGCAGCTGTGTCTCGTGTGCCCTCTAAGCTTTCGGGACACAAATCCGAAGATCGAATCTCTGAACCTGCAAAGGCTCTTTCGTGGCGAACATCAAGTCCCAGATCAAGCGGAACAAGACGAACGAGAAGGCGCGCCTGCGCAACAAGGCCGTCAAGTCGTCGCTCAAGACCGCGATCCGCAAGGCCCGTGAGGCCGTCGTCGCCGGTGACGTCGAGAAGGCCACCGTGGCTTCCCGCGCCGCCGCTCGTGCGCTCGACAAGGCCGTCTCGAAGGGTGTCATCCACAAGAACGCCGCCGCCAACAAGAAGTCGGCGCTGGCCACCAAGGTTGCCTCCCTTCAGGGCTGAGCCCCTGATGTGATCGCCGGGTAGGGATCCAGCGGGCCCTCTCTCCCGCTCCCGACCGGCACCCCGCGCCGCACACGAAGCGTTCGCCACGCGGGTGCGGCGCAACCAAAGCAGTAACGAAGGCCCCGGCCGCCACCCTTCCCCTGGGTGTCGACCGGGGCCTTCGCACTACCCCGACCACCCACCCAGCCCCGCCGACGTCCGAGGCGGGGGGTCCGGTGAGGAGCCCCACCCAGCCCCGCCGACGTCCGAGGCACGGGGTCCGGGGCGGAGCCCCACCCAGACCCGCCGGCGTTCGAGGCGCGGGGTCCGGGGCGGAGCCCCACCCAGACCCGCCGGCGTTCGAGGCGCGGGGTCCGGGGCGGAGCTCCGCGGGGTCCGGGCGGAGCCCGGGAACGGTGGAAGGGCGGGTAGGGGACGAGCTCCGCGGGCCGACCCACCGAGCAGGCGGCCGGATCGCACGATCGAGCCGGATCAGCCCCCGCGTCAGCGCCGGCAGCGCCTAGCCCCGCTGGAGCCGGGCCGCCCTCGCCACCGCGACGACCGCCTTCTCCAGCGCGTACTCCGGATCATCGCCCCCGCCCTTGACCCCCGCGTCGGCCGCGGCCACCGCACGCAGCGCGTCCGCGACACCGTCCGCCGACCATCCCCGCATCTGCTGCCGGACCCGGTCGATCTTCCACGGCGGCATACCCAGATCCCGGGCGAGGTCTCCGGGCCGGGCTCCCCGTGGGGCCGAGGCCAGCTTCCCGATCGCCCGTACCGCCTGGGCCAGAGCGCTGGTGATCAGGACCGGCGCCACCCCGGTGGACAGGGACCAGCGCAGGGCCTCCAGCGCCTCCGCGGCCCGTCCCTCGACCGCCCGGTCGGCGACCGTGAAGCTCGAAGCCTCGGCCCGGCCGGTGTAGTAGCGGCCCACCACGGCCTCGTCGATCGTCCCCTCGACGTCGGCGCACAGCTGCGCGGCCGCGCTCGCCAGCTCCCGCAGGTCGCTGCCGATCGCATCCACCAGGGTCTGGCAGGCCTCGGGAGTGGCCGAACGGCCCAGCGTGCGGAACTCACCCCGTACGAAGGCCAGCCGGTCCGCCGGCTTCGTCATCTTCGGGCAGGCGACCTCCCGGGCGCCGGCCTTGCGCGCGGCGTCCAGCAGGCCCTTGCCCTTGACGCCGCCCGCGTGCAGGAGGACGAGGCTGATCTCCTCGTAGGGCGAGTCGATGTACGCCTTGACCTCCTTGACCGTGTCCGCGGACAGGTCGTGCGCGCTGCGCACGACCAGTACCTTGCGCTCCGAGAAGAGCGAGGGGCTGGTCAGCTCGGACAGCGTGCCGGGCTGCAACTGCTCCGACGCGAGGTCGCGTACGTCCGTGTCGGGGTCGGCGGCTCGCGCCGCCGCCACGACCTCCCGCACGGCGCGGTCGAGCAGCAGGTCCTCCTGCCCCACCGCGAGGGTGAGCGAGGCGAGCGGATCGTCGGTGGAATTCTTCCTGGTGGCCATCGGATCCAGCATCCCACGCCGTACTGACAGCCCCCCGCTCAGCGGCCCCCTGCCCGTGCCCGAGAATGTCCGGGTGAACGTGCGACATGTACTGGTGCTGCCCGACCGCGACGCAGCCGAGGAGGTGGCGCGGGAGGTGGTCGACCGCTTCGGACTCCCTGAGGAGCCGCAACTGGTCCGCGACGCCCTGGCCGGTGAGGACGACGCCGAGGACGCCCAGTGGCTGGTGGTGGTCGAGGACCCGCGCGAACGGCTCGACGCCACGGTCCTGGACGACCTGGCCGCCGAGTACGACGGCTGGATCGAAGCTCCGTAGCCGCTTTTCCGGTCAGGCCTTGTGCACGATCTGGACGTCCAGCGCCACTTCCACGCCTGAACCGATCGCCGCGATCCCGTGGGCCAGGATCGACTGCCAGTTCAGCGCGAAGTCCTCGCGGTGCAGTTCCGCCGTCGCCCTGCACGCCGACCGCGGTTCGCCCTCCAGGCCCGTGCCGAGGCCCAGGTACTGGGTGTCCAGGGTGACGGACCGGCTGACCCCGTGGAGGGTGAGTGCGCCCGCCACGGACCACTGGCTGCCGCTGCGGTGGATGAACCGCTCGCTGTAGAACTCCACCGTCGGGTAGCGGGCTGCGTCCAGGAAGTCCGCGGAGCGCAGGTGGTCGTCCCGCATCCGCAGCCCCGTGTCGATGCTCGCCGCGTCGATGATCACGTGCATGGAGGAGTCCTCCATGCGGTCGGCTATCCGCACGCCGCCGGCGAAGGTGTTGAACCGGCCGTTGATCCGGGCGAAGCCGATGTGCCGGGCCGAGAAGCCGATCGACGAATGCGCCGGGTCGAGCTCCCAGTGGCCGGGCTGCGGCAGCAGCGGCGGTTCCACCGCGTCGAGGACGATCTCCCCGGTTCCGGGCTGCGCCGGGTCCCCCACCAGCGTCGCGCCGTGGAAGGGCGCATAGCCCTCGGCGGTGACGGACAGGCGGTACTCGCCCGCCGGCACGGCCGCCGTGAACCCTCCGTACGGGTCGGTCTCCCCGCTGACGATCCGGCGGCCGATCGGGTCGGTCACCTCGAACTTGGCCTGCCGCACCGGCTGGTGGACCGTGTCGAGAACCCGGCAGCTGAGCAGCCGCGCCGTATGAGGAAGCGTCAGTGTCGCGGATGTCTGGGGACTGGCGCTTCCCGCCGCCTCCGTCCCCCGTCTGCGACTGAACATGTTTCGTGCACCCCCGTGCTGTATGGCCTTGGACCTCTCTGGCGGAAACGCATTCGATCATGCTGTCGGGTTGGGGGCAAACACAGCGGTGGCGTCCGGAACGCGTGCACCGGGTCCGTCGACGAATGGCCGGGAACGCTCGTAGTCGCGAGCCGCTGCCCACCACCGCGATCGAACCGTCCTCGTCCGTGCGCAGTACCGCGGCCCCCAGCGCCCGCAACCGCGCGAGCGTACTCGCCGCCGGGTGACCGTACCTGTTCTCCGCGCCGACCGGGACGATCGCCAGGCGGGGCCGGACCCGCTCGTACAGCCCGGGATCCTGGTGCGCGCTGCCGTGGTGGGCGACCTTGAGGACATCGACCGGGCCCAGCTCCGGATGGCTCCTCAGCAGTTCCTGCTGCGACGCCGGTTCGAGGTCACCGAGCAGCAGGAGGGTCAGGCCCGCGCCGCGCACCAGCAGGGTCACGCTCGCGTCGTTGGGCCCCTCTGCGGGCGGGCCCGCCGCCGGCGGCCACAGCACCCTCCATTCCAGCGGCCCTGCCCGGCGCCGCTCCCCGTCCGCGGCGGTGACGACGGGAATCCCGGCGGCCGCGGCCGTGCGCCGCACGGACCGCGCCTGCTGCGACGGCTCTTCCAGTCCGGTGACTTGCACCGCGCCCACCGACCGCCCCCTCAGCACACCCACCAGCCCGCCCACGTGGTCGGCGTGAAAGTGCGTCAGCACGAGCAACGGCACCCGTCTCACCCCCAGCTCCCGCAGGCACGCGTCCACGGCCCCCGGCTCCGGGCCCGCGTCCACCACCACGGCACTCCCCGGGGCGACCGCGAGTACGGCTGCGTCCCCCTGGCCCACCGCGCACTGCGCGTAACTCCAGTCGGGCGGCGGCCAGCCCTTGACCGTACGTATCACGAGCGGCGGCCTCCACACGGCGAGGAGCAGCGCCACGGCCACGACGCAGGCGAACCACCGCTGGCGGCCGAACCGGCTGGCGATCCCGACCACCGCCAGGGTGCCGGCGGCGAGCAGCAGACCTCCGCCCGCTCCACCGGGCCATCCCAGCTCGGCACCGGGCAGCCGCGAACCGGCCCGGGCCACGGCGGCGATCCACCCCGCCGGCACCCCCGCGCACCAGGCGAGCAGCTCGGCCGCCGGCCGGCACAGCGGGGCCGTCGCCAGCGCGGCGAAGCCCAGGACAGTCGCGGGGCCCGCGGCCACCTCGGCCAGCAGGTTGCACGGCACCGCCACCAGGCTCACGCGGGCCGACAGGACGGCGACGACCGGCGCACACACCGCCTGGGCGGCCGCCGCGGCGGCCAGCGCCTCGGCGAGGCGCGGCCGCACCCCGCGCCGTCGCAGGGCCCCGCTCCACCGGGGGGCAAGGGTCAGCAGGGCCCCCGTGGCCAGGACGGAGAGGAGGAAACCGTAGCTGCGGGCCAGCCAGGGGTCGTAGAGCACCAGTAGCAGTACGGCGGCGGCCAGCGCCGGGATCAGGGATCTGCGCCGCCCGGTGGCGATGGCCAGCAGGGTCACCGAGCCGCAGGCAGCCGCCCGCAGCACGCTGGGCTCGGGCCGGCACACCACCACGAACGCCAGGGTCAGCGCAGCCCCGCACAGCGCGGTCGCCCGCAGCGAGAGCCCGAGGCGCGGCGCCAGGCCGCCCCGCTCGGCCCGCTGCGCCCGGGCGGGTGCGCCGATGAGCAGGAAGAGCACCACGGTCAGGTTGGAGCCGGAGACGGCCAGCAGGTGCAGCAGGTCGGTGGCCCGGAACGCCTCGTGCAGGTCCGGCTCCACGCGGGAAGTGTCCCCGACCACCAGCCCGGGCAGCAGTGCCCTGGCATCCGGGGCCAGCCCCTCGGTGACCTCGCGCAGCCCCGCCCGAAGCCGCCCGGCGATCCGCTGCACGGCGTCCGGGCCGCCGGTCACCCCCGGCGGTGTGTCCCCGGCGGGGCGCAGCAGGGCGACGGCCCGCTCCCCGCCCCGGGCGGGCGCCAGCCGGGCGACCACCTCGACCCGGGTCGAGGGTTGCAGCCGGGTCCAATCCGGATGCGCCGCGAGGACCCGGACCGGGGTCGCGACCCGGGTCCGCGCGCCATCGGGCCCGGTCACCCGGGTGACCACCGCGTCGAGCACCGCTACCGGCGGCCCGTTCCCGCTCCGGGCGGTCCGCGGATCCGAGCCGACGGTGAGTTCGACCAGCACCCGGGCGTGTTCCCGGGCCAGCCCCGCGACCGGCCCCGCACCCGCCTCGGCCCTCTGGAGCCCGGCCACCCCGGCCCCGGCGGCCGCGCACAGCAGGGCCGCGGCCAGCGCCGTCCAGGCCTGTCGGAACGGCTCTGGGCGCCGGCGTCCGGCCAGGAGGAGCAGTACCGCGCCGGCGACCCCCAGCCCGGCCGCGGAAAGGCTCCCGGCGGTGGGTGCGCCGAGTGCGACGGCAGCCGCCGCCCAAGCGGCCACCGCGGGGACCACCAAACGCAGGTCGGGCGGGCGCGGGTCCGGCGGACGGGCGTCCACCGGATCCCGGCCGGACGGACCCGGCTCCGCTCCCCCGGCGCGACTCGCGTCCGGACCCGGCTCCGCTCCCCCGGCCCGGCTCACGGCCGGACCCGGCTCCGCTTCCCCGGCCCTGCTCACGGCCGCACCAGCTTCCGCAGATCGGCGAACCGCCGCTCACCGATCCCGTTGACCTGCCGGAGCTCCTCGACGGTACGGAACCCCCCGCGCGCCGTACGGAAGTCGACGATGTGCTGCGCGAGGACCGGCCCGACTCCCGGCAGGCCGTCCAGCTGCTCGGCCGTGGCCGTGCCGAGGCTCAGCGGCCCGGCGGCGGGACCGCTCCCGCCGGCCGGCGGCGGCGCCGGGGCGCCCACCAGCACCTGCTCGCCGTCCGTCAGGACCCGGGCCCGGTTGAGGCTGGTCGTGTCCGTCCCGGCCCGCACTCCCCCGGCGGCGGCCAGGGCGTCCTCCACGCGCGAGCCGGCCGGCAGCCGGCGTACTCCCGGGTCCAGGACCTTGCCGCTGACGTCGACCAGGATCGGACCGGCTCCCGGACCCGCGCCCACGACCCCGGCTGCGGGCACGGCGGCCCCAGCGGGCAAGGGCGGCGGCGCCACCAGGGCCGGAGCGGTCACCGGACGCGGCCGGGCCGACCACACGTGCCGGCCGGCGAACCCGACCGCCAGGGCAAGCACCACGCAGACGGCGGCCACCGTGCGCGGCTCCACCCCGCAGCGGGCCTGCAACCACAGGGGCAGCCGCTCCCGCACCGCGAGCCCCCGGCCTACCCCGCCGGGCAGCACGCCCTCCTCGGGGCGAATCACGGCCTGGGCCGGCGGCGCGGACTCGGCCGGGGGCGCGGGCCGAGGCGGGGGCGCGGCCAAGGACACCGGCGGAGCCAGGTCCGGAACCGGAGCCAGGCCCAGAGCCGGAGCCAGGCCCGGAACCTGGGCCAGGCCCGGAACCTGGGCCGCTCCGGGCCGGGCGCCACCCGGCCCGGCGGCCGCCGCCCAAGGCGGTGGCGGAGCGCCCGGCGGACGGCCGCCGCCGAGCAGCGCCTCTGCCCTGCGTCGCACCGCGGCGGGCTCGGGGCCGGGGGCACGGCGACCCCGGCGGCGCCTCAGACGGCTGTCGGAGAGCCGGGAGCGGCCGGGGCCGCTGCCTGCACCTGCGGGAGACGAAGAGGGTGACGGAGAGAACGACGGAGTACGTGCACGAAGAGTCATGGCACGACGGTAGGAGCGAACCCGGAACCCCGTTCGGAACCCTCAATTCCGGTGGATAATCATCGCGTTGTGGATATCTCCGTCACTCGAACCGGTGATCAGCCCGACCACCAGCCCGACCACCAGCCCGACCACCAGCGCGGTGATCAGCCCGGCGATCAGCGCGGGGATACGACCGCCGCCAGCAGCCCAGGGCCGGTGTGCGCGCCGATCACCGCACCGACCTCGCTGACGTGCAGTTCGACGAGCCCGGGGATCCGCTCACGGAGCCGCTGCGCGAGCTTGTCCGCGCGCTCCGGGGCTGCCAGGTGGTGCACGGCCACGTCCACGGCACCGGACCCGGCGCGTTCCACGGCCAGCTCCTCCAGCCGGGCGATGGCCTTGGACGCCGTACGCACCTTCTCCAGCATCTCGATCCGCCCGCCGTCCAGCGTCAGCAACGGCTTGACGGCGAGGGCCGAGCCGAGCAGCGCCTGCGCTGCGCCGATCCGGCCGCCACGGCGCAGGTAGTCGAGCGTGTCCACGTAGAAGTACGCCGACATCCCGGCGGCCCGCTTCTCGGCGGCCGCGACGGCCTCGTCCACGGATCCGCCGGCCTCGGACACCTCGGCGGCGGCCAGCGCGCAGAAGCCGAGGGCCATCGCGACCATGCCGGTGTCCACGACGCGCACGGGCACGGGGGCGGTCTTCGCGGCGAGCACGGCCGCGTCGTACGTGCCGGAGAACTCGGCGGACAGGTGCAGGCTGACGATGCCGGCCGCACCGGCGTCCGCGGCCGCCTGGTAGGCCCGGACGAAGTCCTCCGGACTGGGCCGGGACGTGGTGACGGAGCGGCGCTTCTGCAGGGCCAGGGCAAGGCTCCGTGCCGAGATCTCGGTGCCCTCCTCAAGGGCCTCGTCACCGAGGACCACGGTCAGCGGGACGGAGGTGATTCCGTGCCGCGACATGGCCGGTTGCGGCAGGTAGGCCGTGGAATCGGTGACGATCGCGACATGGCGGGACATGAGGCGGAGGTTACCGGCAGCCGAGGTCTTCCGGCAGCCCGGCCCCTCGCCGAGCCCTCGCCCGGCCTCTCCCAGCCCCTCTCCCAGCCCCCGCCACCCCTCAGCCCGGGTCCGGACTCGGTTCGTCGAAACCGACGACTCAGGTCGTCGTTTCCGGGCGGCGGGACTTCTGCCAGGGGTACTGCGGCGCCGCGGCGGGCTGCGTCAGCGCCGCCGGCGGTGCCTCGGGGGTCAGGGGGCCTCCCCAGGAACCGGTCGGGTGGGGAGTCTGAGCGGGCGACGGGGCCTCGGACGGGTTCGGCGCCGGAGCGGGGTACGTGAGGTCGTCGATGGATTCGCGGGACCAGTCCCGCAGGGCACCCGACTCGACCTCGATCTGGTCCGACAGCGTGGAGAGGTCGTCGGCGGCGAAGCGGCGGGCGCGGTCGCGCGCCGCCCAGCGCAGCGAGTCGGCCGCTTCCGTGATCTTCGCCGTGCGCTTCCGCAGGTCAGGCAGGTTCGCCTCGATCCGAGCGCGGTCCGGCTCCGCCTCGAGCCGCTTCAGCTCGTCGTCCAGCTCGTACCCGTGGGCGCTCAGCCGCTCGAACAGGCCCACCGACTCCTTGAGGGAGGCGTCCGTCTGCACCCCCGCGTACAGCGCCTGCTGCGTGGCCCGCATCGACGTCCGCAGATCCAGCCGCAGCTGCGCCAGCGCGCCCGAGACACCGACCTGGCCGAAGCTGCGCGCCCGCAACGTGGTGTCCTCCACGGTGCGGCGGGCCTGGGTGATGGTGCGGTCCACGCCGCGCTTGGCGGCCCCGACCACCTTCGCCGTCACGTAGACCCCGAGACCCAGAAAGGCGAACAGCAGCACTAGGACCGTGATGATAAAAGCCGCCTCCATGAGGTTCCCTTCCCCTGCCGAATAGCTCCCCTCCACCGTAAACGCCACGGGCAGGCAACGGGTTCCCTTCGAACCCCCAACCTGCCCGTACGGGAATACCCCTAGACGCGTCAGACGACGATGTTCACCAGCTTCGGCGCCCGCACGATCACCTTGCGGATCTCGGCCCCGCCCAGCGCCGCCACGACCGCCTCGTCGCCCAGCGCCAGCTGCTCCAGGTCGGCGTCGGAGATCGTCGGCGGCACCTCCAGCCGGGCCTTGACCTTGCCCTTGATCTGGACGACGCAGGTGACGCTCTCGTCGACGACGTACGCCGGGTCCGCGACCGGGAAGTCCTGGTGGACGACCGACTCGCTGTGGCCCAGGCGGTGCCACAGCTCCTCCGCGATGTGCGGAGCCAGCGGGGCGACCAGCAGCACCAGCCGCTCGGCGACCGAGCGCTCCAGCGGCCGGCCGGCCTTCGTCAGGGCGTTGTTCAGCTCGGTGATCTTGGCGATGGCCGTGTTGAAGCGCAGCGCCGCCATGTCGGCACCGGCCCCGTCGATCGCCTTGTGCAGGGCGCGCAGGGTGTCCTCGTCCGGCTCGGAGTCGACCACCGTCACGGCGCCCGTCTCCTCGTCCACCACGTTGCGCCACAGGCGCTGCAGCAGGCGGTACTGGCCGACCACGGCTCGGGTGTCCCACGGACGCGAGACGTCCAGCGGGCCCATCGCCATCTCGTACAGGCGCAGGGTGTCCGCGCCGTACTCCTCGCAGATCTCGTCCGGCGTGACGGCGTTCTTCAGGGACTTGCCCATCTTGCCGTGTTCGCGCTTGACCGGCTGGCCCTGGTAGAAGTAGCCGCCGTCGCGCTCCTCGACCTCGGCCGCGGGCACGTACACGCCGCGCGCGTCGGTGTACGCGTACGCCTGGATCATGCCCTGGTTGAACAGCTTGTGGAACGGCTCCGCCGACGAGACGTGGCCCAGGTCGAACAGCACCTTCGACCAGAAGCGCGCGTACAGCAGGTGCAGCACGGCGTGCTCGGCGCCGCCCACGTACAGGTCGACGCCGCCGTGCGGCGCGCCCTCGCGCGGGCCCATCCAGTACTGCTCGATCGCCGGGTCGACCAGCGCCTCGGAGTTGTTCGGGTCCAGGTAGCGCAGCTCGTACCAGCAGGAGCCGGCCCAGTTCGGCATGGTGTTGGTCTCGCGGCGGTAGCGCTTCAGGCCCTCGCCGCGGCCCAGGTCCAGGTCGACGAAGACCCACTCTTCGTTCCGCGACAGCGGGGTCTCCGGCTTGGAGGTCGCGTCGTCCGCCTCGAAGGTGCGCGGCGAGTAGTCCTCGACCTCCGGCAGTTCCAGCGGCAGCATCGACTCGGGCAGCGCGTGTGCGACGCCGTCCTCGTCGTAGACGATCGGGAAGGGCTCGCCCCAGTAGCGCTGACGGCTGAACAGCCAGTCGCGCAGCCGGAAGTTGACGGTCCCCTCGCCGATGCCGCGCCCGGCCAGCCAGTCGGTGATCGCGGCCTTCGCCTCGACCACGCCCAGGCCGTCCAGGGAGATGCCGTCACCCGTCGAGTTGACGATCGTGCCGTCGTACGAGGCGAAGGCGTCGTCCCACTCGGCCGGGTCGGCGTCGCGGTCGTCCGAGGGCTGCACGACGCAGCGCATCGGCAGCTCGAAGGCCTGCGCGAAGGCGAAGTCGCGGGTGTCGTGGGCCGGTACGGCCATGATCGCGCCGGTGCCGTAGCCCATCAGGACGTAGTCCGCGATGAAGACGGGGACCTGCTCGCCGCTGACGGGGTTGACGGCGAAGGCGCCGGTGAAGACACCGGTCTTGTCCTTGGCCTCGGCCTGCCGCTCGACGTCCGACTTCGACGCGGCCTGCTTGCGGTACGCGTCCACGGCGTCGGCGGGGGTCGCGGCGCCGCCGGTCCACACCTGGCGGGTGCCTTCGGGCCACTCGGCGGGGACGATCTTCCCGACCAGCTCGTGCTCGGGCGCCAGCACCATGTAGGTGGCGCCGAACAGGGTGTCGGGGCGCGTGGTGAAGACGGTGATGGCGTCGCCGTCGCCGACGGCGAAGTCGACGCGGGCGCCCTCGCTGCGGCCGATCCAGTTGCGCTGCTGCAGCTTGATGGCCTCGGGCCAGTCCAGCGCGTCCAGGTCGTCGATCAGCCGGTCGGCGTACGCGGTGATCCGCATGTTCCACTGGCTCAGCTTGGCCTTGAAGACGGGGAAGTTGCCGCGCTCGGACCGGCCGTCGGCGGTGACTTCCTCATTGGCCAGTACGGTGCCCAGCCCGGGGCACCAGTTGACGGGTGCGTCCGAGGCGTACGCCAGCCGGTACTCATTGAGGACGTCGGCCCGCTCGGCCGCGCTCAGCGCGGCCCAGGAGGCGCCGCCGGGCAGTTCGCGGGAGCCGTCCTCGAAGGCGGCGACCAGCTCGGCGATCGGGCGGGCGGTCTTCGCCTCGGCGTCGTACCAGGAGTTGTAGATCTGCAGGAAGATCCACTGCGTCCACTTGTAGTAGTCCGGGTCGATCGTCGCGAACGAGCGGCGCTTGTCGTGGCCCAGTCCCAGCCGGCGCAGCTGGACCTTCATGTTCTCGATGTTCGCCTCGGTGGACACGCGCGGGTGCGTGCCGGTCTGCACGGCGTACTGCTCGGCCGGCAGGCCGAAGGCGTCGAAGCCCAGGGTGTGCAGGACGTTGTGGCCGGTCATCCGCTGGTGGCGGGCGAAGACGTCGGTGGCGATGTACCCGAGCGGGTGGCCGACGTGCAGGCCCGCACCCGACGGGTACGGGAACATGTCCATGATGAACTTCTTGGGCCGCGCCACGACCGCCGCGGCCTTCGAGGACTCGGTCCCCGCCAGGTCACCGGTCGGGTTCGGGGCCTCGTAGGTGCCCTGCGCGTCCCAAACGTCCTGCCAGCGTGCCTCGATGTCGGCGGCCATGGCAGCCGTGTAGCGGTGCGCCTCGGCCGCCTCGGGGGCCGGGGTGTTCGTCTCGCTCATGATTTCTGAAGCTCCATCGATCGTCTCTGCCGTCTCTGCCTGCCCAAACGAAAAAACCCCTCGCACAGGAGGGGGCGCCGCGCCGAGGCCGACCGTCTCGTGGGGTCGGTGCTGTTCAGCGCGGCTCGGTAAGCAGGAGGCGTACGGCACGCATGGCGCCAGGGTACCGCAGCGGTCCCCGCGGGCGCTGCGGCCTTCCGGCCCGCGGACGCACGACGAGAAGCGGGCCACCCGATCCGGGTGGCCCGCTTCTTCATTGTGGAGCTATGGAGAATTGAACTCCAGACCTCCTGCATGCCATGCAGGCGCTCTACCAACTGAGCTATAGCCCCTTGCCTCGCTTGCCGCTTCGTTCTCCGTTTCCGGTTCCCCTTGGCGACGTCCCAAACATTACACGGTCATGGCCCTGGTCCAAAAATCGGTTTCCGCCGACCACGGGCCATGTCCGGTTTGACCCACATCGTCATGCGCGAGCCCCGTACGCGTCACGCACGGGCGAACTGGTAGAACCGCTTCAGCGTGCAGTGCTCGTCGAGCAGCCGACCGTAGATCGGCTCCCCTTCCAGCTCTCGGTAGGTCTCGATCGGGTCGCCCTTTATGATCAGCGCCCGCGCGCATTCCTCGCACCAGTACTGGTAGTCGGGGTTGATCGGCTCCATGTCCCGCACGATCGGCGTGCCGTTGTTGCACCAGTCGCACCGCCGCCGGTGTGCACCCATCCGTCAGCGACTCCCTCCCGCGTCGGGCCGTCGTCGTCCCCCTCCGGCGGTCCGATTCTGCCATGCCGGTGCGCGCCTGGGCAGCTAGGTACAAAAGCAAAGATCCCGCCCCCTGTTGGGGACGGGATCTTGATTGTGTGGAGCTATGGAGAATTGAACTCCAGACCTCCTGCATGCCATGCAGGCGCTCTACCAACTGAGCTATAGCCCCGCTCTTCGCGACGCTCCCCCCGTTTCCGGTGTTCTGCGCTGCGAACAAGAAGAACTCTAGCCTGCGACCAGCCGGAAAGTGAAATCCGGGTGGGGCCGGGCGGGAGCCGGGTGGAAGCCGCCCCGAGGCGGTGTCAGTCGTCGTCGCCGAGCACCGGTTCCGGCAGCGTGCCGGCGTTGTGCTCCATCAGACGCCAGCCGCGCGCGCCCTCGCCGAGGACGGACCAGCAGCAGTTGGAGAGCCCGCCCAGGCCCTCCCAGTAGTACGAGTCCAGGCCCAGCAAGCGGCCGATCGTCGTACGGATGGTGCCGCCGTGGCTGACCACGACGAGCGTGCCGCCCGCGGGCAGCCGGCCGGCGTGTTCCAGGACCACCGGAGCGGCCCGGTCGGCCACCTCGGTCTCCAGCTCACCGCCGCCGCGGCGGACCGCCTCGCCGCGCTTCCACGCCGCGTACTGCTCGCCGTACTTCTCGAGGATCTCGTCGTGCGTGAGGCCCTGCCACTCGCCGGCGTACGTCTCGCGCAACGCCTCGTCGTGCACCACGGACAGACCCGTGACGGCCGCCAGCTCGGCAGCGGTCGCCGAGGCCCGGCGCAGGTCCGAGGCGACGATGGCGTCGGGCCTCAGGGATGCGAGCAGCCGGGCGGCGCGGCGCGCCTGCGCCACACCGTCCTCGGTCAGCTCGATGTCCGTCGAGCCCTGGAAGCGGCGCTCCAGGTTCCACGAGGTCTGGCCGTGCCGCCAGAGGACGATCTTCCGGCCGGTCTTGCCCGGCGTGGTCGTACCGTCGAGGTTCGTGCCGCCTTGGGGGGCGCTCAGAACAGATCACCGTCCAGTTCGTCGTCGCCCTGCGTCGCACGCAGGGCGGCGTGCTCCTCGGCCTTGCCCTTCGTGAGCTTGGCGTCCTCGGGGAGGTCGATCTCGGGGCAGTCCTTCCACAGGCGCTCCAGCGCGTAGAAGACCCGCTCCTCGCTGTGCTGGACGTGGACGACGATGTCGATGTAGTCGAGCAGGATCCAGCGGGCGTCGCGGTCGCCCTCGCGGCGCACCGGCTTGACGCCCAGCTCCTTCTGGAGCTTCTCCTCGATCTCGTCCACGATCGACTTGACCTGGCGGTCGTTGGGCGCCGAGGCGAGCAGGAAGGCGTCGGTGATCGACAGCACGTCGCTGACGTCGTACGCGATGATGTCGTGCGCGAGCCGGTCGGCCGCGGCCTGGGCGGCGGCGGTGATGAGCTCGATGGAGCGGTCCGTGGCGGTCACTGGCCATGCTTTCGGGTTGGCGGGCAGATCCATACAAGGGTCTCATGTACCGCCGACACCGCCCGCGCGGAACGTCCCGCGCGGGCGGACCCGCACCTCACAGGCGCCGCCGCAGAAGGCTCAGGACGGTTTGTAATCCTTGCCCAGCGTCACCACGACGTCCGCGTTGACCGCGTTCTCGGCCTTCTTGACGGCCGTCTCGGGCAGCCCCAGGGTCTTGGCGACCTCGATCGCCCTGTCCCGCTGGGCGTCGTCCTGGTAGGTGATCTGCGACGCGGGCGCGGTCTTGTCGGCCTTGCCGCCGTCCACCAGGCCGTAGCCGCCGTTGAGCAGGGCCGCCTTGGCAGCCGTCTGGGACTTGTCGTCGCCGGTGGCGTCCTTCAGGCCGACCCTGGGGGCGGCGCCCGGCTGGGCCTCCGTGGCGGAGCCGCCGAGGACCTCTTTGACGACCTTCTTGTTGGCGTCGTCCGTGAGCCCGCCGTCGGGCTTCAGGGCGAGCACGTCGGTGCGGTAGGCGCCGACCTTGGCGTGTTCCCCGAGCTTGGACAGCAGCGCGCCGAGGCTCTGCGCGTCCAGCGCCGGATCCAGGATCTGGCCGGTGGTCTCGACGGTCATGGCCGCCGACTTCGGATCGCCGGGCACCTTGCGCAGCAGGGCGAACAGGACCTTGCCGAGCCGGTCCAGCTGCTTGGCCTCCGGTTCGCCCTGGGCCCGGTACGTGGCGTACGCGACGGCCATGGCGCCGCTGAGGCTCTGCTTCGGGCCCGCCCCGACGGCGGGGGCCTTCACCGAGTCGTCGGCGGGGACCGCCGCGTCGGTGTCGACCTCGATGCCGCCGACCAGCTCGACGAAGTTCTCCAGGAAGGGGGTGTCCAGGCGCCAGGTGCCGCCGATGTGGGTGCCGAGCACCGAGTCGAGCGACTCCTTCACGCCCAGGCCGCCGTCCGCGACCGCCTTGCCCAGCTGGGTGCCGGTGCCGTCGTCCTTGGTGACGTTCAGCCCGTTCGGCACGAGGACGGTGGCGCCCTGCCGGGTGGTGACGTTGTCGACGAGCAGCGCCGTGGAGGTGCCGCCCTTCTTGGTGTTGTGCAGGTGGACGACGATCATGTCGCGCTTCTGCGGCCCGTTGGCGGCCGCGGCGCCCGATCCCTTGCCGGGGCCCTCCAGGAAGGGCAGCTTGCCCGCGTACCAGAGGTAGCCGAGACCGCCGGCGACGAAGACGGCCAGCACCACGATCAGCGCCACCACGCGGTTGCGGCCGCGCCGCCGGGCCTCCTCGCGGCGCTCGGTCCGGCTCTCGGTGAAGGCGAGCCAGTCGATGACGTCCTCGGAGTCCTCGTCCGGCTGGTCGATGAAGTCGAACTGCTCGGTGCGGTACGAGGTCCCTTGCGCGGCCTGCCCGTCGGCCCGGCGGGGCTCCGGTACCTGCGCGGCGCCCGGCCGGAACTCCGGCTCGGGCAGGGGCGCCGGTCCGGGCGCGCTCTCCGCGGCCGGGGCCTGCGGGGCGGACTGCTGCGGGATCCACTGCTGGGTGGCCTGGGTGTCGTACCCGTAGGACTGGGCCTGGGGGTACTCCTGCTGCTGCGGCGGCTGCGCGTAGTACTGCTGCGGCTGCTGCGGCTGCCCGCCGTACGCCTGGTGGCCGTAGCCGTACTGCTGGTCGTACTGGCGCTGGTCGTACGACTGCTGCTCGTACTGCTGAGGCTGCTCGTACTGGGGGGCGGGGGCAGGGGCCGGCCGCGCGGGAGCCTGGCCGTACACGGGCCGCCCGTACGCGTCGTAGCCGACGAGCTGCTGCTCCTCGGCCGTGGGCGGACCGTACCGGTCGTACGGATCCTGTCGGTCGTTCACCGCGGGGCCCCTCTCTCCGGAAGCTCAGGCTCCCCGGTACAGCTCACGCTTGTCGATGTAGCGGACCACGCCGTCGGGCACCAAGTACCAGACAGGATCCCCCTCGGCGACGCGTGCGCGGCAGTCCGTGGAGGAGATGGCCAGCGCGGGCACCTCTACGAGGGAGACGCCGCCCTCGGGCAGACCGTCGTCGGTGAGGACGTGGCCGGGCCTGGTGACGCCGATGAAGTGGGCGAGGGCGAAGAGCTCGTCGGCGTTCCGCCAGGTCAGGATCTGGGCGAGGGCGTCGGCGCCGGTGATGAAGAACAGTTCGGCGTCGTCGTTGAGAGCGCTCAGGTCCCGCAGGGTGTCGATCGTGTAGGTCGGTCCGCCGCGGTCGATGTCGATGCGGCTCACCGAGAACTGAGGGTTCGAGGCGGTCGCGATGACCGTCATCAGATACCGGTCCTCGGCCGCCGACACGGCCCCCTGCGACTTCTGCCACGGCTCACCGGTCGGTACGAACACCACCTCGTCGAGGTGGAACAGCGCGGCCACCTCGCTGGCGGCCACGAGGTGTCCGTGGTGGATCGGGTCGAAAGTCCCGCCCATCACGCCGAGCCGGCGCTTGACCGGGCCGGTAGGCATTTCCTGCTCTCCCATGAGCGCAGAGCCTACTGGCCCGGTGGGACGGCGGGGACCCGCCTTCGATCGCTTGCGCGATGCGCGCGCGGGCTTCAGCGGTCGCGGTTCAGGCGCGTGGTGATCCACAGCAGCAGGAGGAGGATGCCGAAGGCTGCGCCGCCCGTCAGGTACGGGGAAAGGCTGTCGTGGTTGCCGCCGTGCTGCTCGGCGCCCTCCGAGGCGAGGACGACCAGGGTCTGGGCGGTGGAGGCGAGGCTCATCAGGCAGGTACCTATCGAGTCGGGGAGCGGGCGGAGACTTCGCTCACATCGTATGCGGGGGCCTGGGGCACGCTCACGCCGACTCAGGCGTTGGAGAGGATAGACGGACCGGCAGACGGACGGACCAATGGGGAGGGCGTTATGACGGGGACGGGCTTCGACAAGGCACCGGCGCGGGACCGCAGGAGGTTCCCCGGGATTTCATCACGCGCGTACGAGCATCCGGCGGACCGCTCGGCGCTGGTGGCCCTGCGCAAGCTGACCGGCTTCGACACGGTCTTCAAGGCCCTGAGCGGGCTGCTGCCCGAGCGCAGCCTGCGGCTGCTCTTCCTGTCGGACTCCGTCCGGGTGGGCGAGACGCAGTTCCCGCACCTTCACTCGATGCTGCGGGACGCCTGTTACATCCTGGACCTGGAGAAGGTCCCGCAGATGTACGTGCAGCAGGACCCGAGGCCCAATGCCATGTGCATCGGGCTGGACGAGCCGATCATCGTGGTCACGACGGCTCTGGTCGAGCTGCTGGACGAGGAGGAGATGCGGGCGGTCGTGGGCCACGAGGTCGGCCACGCATTGTCGGGACACTCCGTGTACCGCACGATCCTGCTGTTCCTGACGAACCTGGCGCTCAAGGTGGCGTGGATCCCCCTCGGCACCATGGCGATCACGGCGATCGTGAGCGCGCTGCGCGAGTGGTTCCGCAAGTCGGAGCTGTCGGCGGACCGGGCCGGCCTTCTGGTGGGGCAGGACGTGAACGCCTCGATGCGCGGTCTGATGAAGCTCGCGGGCGGCAACCACCTCCACGAGATGAATGTGGACGCGTTCCTCGCCCAGGCAGAGGAGTACGAGCAGAGCGGGGACCTGCGCGACTCCGTGCTCAAGATCCTCAACATGCTCCCCCGGACGCATCCCTTCGCCACGGTGCGGGCGGCGGAGCTGAACAAGTGGGCGCAGAACCGCGACTACCAGCGGATCATGGACGGCCACTATCCGCGGCGCGAGGAGGACAAGGACACCTCGGTGACCGACTCCTTCCGCCAGTCCGCGGCGCACTACGCCGACTCGGTGCGCACCAGCAAGGACCCGCTGATGAAGCTGGTCGGCGACATCGCCGGCGGCACGGCGGACCTGGGCGGCAAGCTCCGGGACAGGTTCACCGGTGCGGGTACGGGAACCGCCGCGGGCGCTCCCGGCGGCCAGGACAAGGGCGCGGCCCCGGGCGGGGCTACTGGACAGGGCTGACGCCCTGCTCCGGGGCGGCCGTCGGTGCCAGGACCCCGCAGAGCCCGGCCGTGCGCCGCGGGTGGCCGCTGGCGTAGGGATCGCTCGCGGCCGGGCCGACCGTCGCGGGGCCCGCTCCGGCCGGCATCGGGCGAAAGCCCGGCGCCGGGTCGGCGGAGCAGTCCTGCGGGCCGGCCATCACGTAGGCGGAGACGAGCTCGGCCCGTCGGGCCGTGAGGTCTTCGCGGTCGAAGCGCAGCCGTAGTTCGCGGCGGACGGTGAAGAGCGAGGACCCGTCGGCCGCGGCGGGCTGACCGGTGGCCGGGTGGACGGCGTAGACGAAGGTGTGGTCGGTGGTCACCTCCAGCTTGTCGGGGGTGACCTCCTGGAAGGCGAGGGTGCCGCTGACCCGTACCCGGGTGTCGGCGACCACGGCGACGGCGGGGTCGAAACGGACCAGCCAGCCCGTGACGGAGTGCCGCCCGTCGCCGGCGGGCGCGAGCATGCTCTGGTCGAACTGGGTCAGCTGGTCGGGGTCGAGCAGGACCCGCACGGGCCGGGAGGCGGCTCCGGACAGGATGTCGGGGTCCAGCGAGGACTGCACCAGGTAGTCCTTGGCGATGGTCAGGGCGGCGAGTACCTGGCTGTCCGCGAAATGGTGCGTGCGGCGCACGGCGGGAAGGGTGATGCCGGCCGCCCCGACGCGGTACTGCGCGGCCGGACTCTTCGCGTACAGGTCGGCCGGGCGGCCGCCCGGGACGGCTTCGGAGGGCGCGAGCGGCACGACGGTGCTGGTGAGCGCCTCCGCCGGCCCCTCGGGCGCCGGCACGTAGGGGTTGCGCAGGCCCATGTAGACGGCTGCGGCGAGCGCCAGGGTGATGCACAGCACGATGATCCGGCCCTGCCGGGCCGCCGCCCCGCGGGAGCCGCCGCCCGGTCCGGCGGATCCCCCGGCCGACCAGAACGACCGGCTCCGTACGGCGCGGGCGTGTTCGCCCATGCGTTCCTGCGCGGAGAACTCCTGGAGTCGGGCAGCTCGGACGAAGTCGTCGTCGAAGACCACCGACCGGTACTCGTCCGACCGGAATTCGTCGTCGCCCCCGTCGGTGCCTTCGGGGGTGCCGTTGGGTGGATCTCCTGATACGGCCATCGCTTCTCCCCGCTGTCCCCGCTTCAGAGAAGCCCCCGGCTCCGGTGAAAGGGAGCGGGGTCGTACCTTCAGGGTTGGCGGCCGACGCGGTCCATAAACTTGCCGGCCCCGGCGACTTCGCCCATCGGGGTACTGGCGGGCGCCGGAGCGGGTTCGGTGTCGCCGGCCGCGCTGCGGTAGACGGCACTGAAGGCGAGCGCGACCATGCCGAGGCCCATCACGAAGGCGAGGATCCAGGCGACGGGGCGCAGCCAGGGCGCGCGGCCCCGGTAGGGACGCAGGCTGCCGCCGTACGCGCCGTAGGGGCCGTCCGCGTAGCCGAAACCGTGGCCGTGGCCGTGGTCCCAGCCGGAGTCGTCGGACGGGTACCCGTCCGGGTGGCCGTAGGCGTAGCCGTCGTAGTCCTCGTCGCCCGTCCAGCCGCCGGCAAAGGCGGCGCGGGCGGCTTCGGCCGCTTCGGCGCGCGCCCGCTCGCCTGCCCGCTGGCGCTCCGCGGCGCTCGGCTCACGGATCTCGGCGTTCCGGACGAAGTCCTCGTCGAACACCACGGAGGCGAAGTCCTTGTCCGCGCCTCCGCGGTCGTCGTCGGGCTCCCCGTCGTCCGGGAACTTTTTGCCCCCCACGTCGTCCGGCACGCATCCAGCGTAGACCTGGGGGGCACCTTTGGGCAGGGTGTACGCCGAGATCCGGCCACACGGTGTTCGGGGGTCGACTACCGTACGTGACCGTCGCCGGTGACGATGTACTTGGTCGAGGTGAGCTCCGGGAGACCCATCGGGCCCCGGGCGTGCAGCTTCTGGGTGGAGATCCCGATTTCCGCGCCGAATCCGAACTGACCACCGTCGGTGAACCGGGTGGACGCGTTCACGGCGACGGTGGTCGAGTCGACCAGCTGGGTGAAGCGGCGCGCGGCGGCCTGCGAGGTGGTGACGATCGCCTCGGTGTGGCCCGAGGTCCAGCGGCGGATGTGGGCGACGGCGTCGTCGAGGGAGTCGACGACGCCGGCGGCGATGTCGTAGGAGAGGTACTCGGCGGCCCAGTCCTCGTCCGTGGCGGGCAGCGCGGTGACCTTGGTGCCTTCGGCGTACGAGAGCACCTCGCCGTCGCCGTGGACGGTCACGCCGGCTTCGGCGAGGGCGTCCAGGGCCAGCGGCAGGAAGGCCGCGGCGATGTCGCGGTGGACGAGGAGGGTCTCGGCCGAGTTGCAGACGGAGGGCCGCTGCGCCTTGGAGTTCACGAGGATGTCCACGGCCATGGCCAGGTCGGCCTGCGCGTCCACGTAGACGTGGCAGTTGCCGGTGCCGGTCTCGATGACCGGGACGATGGACTCCTCGACCACGGTCTTGATGAGGGAGGCGCCGCCGCGCGGGATGAGGACGTCGACGAGGCCGCGGGCGCGCATCAGCTCGCGGACGGAGTCGCGGGACTCGCCGGGTACGAGCTGGATCGCGTCGGCGGGCAGGCCCGCCCCGGTGATGGCGTCGCGCAGGATGCCCACGAGGGCCGTGTTGGAGGCGTAGGCGGAGGAGGAGCCGCGCAGCAGGACGGCGTTGCCGGACTTCAGGCAGAGGGCGGCGGCGTCGACGGTGACGTTGGGGCGGGCCTCGTAGATGATGCCGACGACGCCGAGCGGGACGCGGATCTGGCGGAGGTCGATGCCGTTGGGGAGGGTGGATCCGCGGACCACCTCGCCGACGGGGTCGGGCAGGGCCGCGACGTCGCGGACGTCGGAGGCGATGGCCTTGACGCGGTCGGGGGTGAGGGTGAGGCGGTCGATGACGGTCTCGCTCGTCCCGGCCTCGCGGGCCTTGGCCGTGTCGACCGCGTTGGCCTCGACGATCTCGGCGGTACGGGCCTCCAGCGCGTCCGCGATGGCCAGCAGGGCGGTGTCCTTGGCGGACCGCGGGAGCGGGGCGATGGCCGCGGCGGCGGTGCGGGACCGCTGCGCGGTGGCGATCACGGGCGAGGTGGTGGCATCGAGCGAGGTCATGCGGCCAGGGTAATCCCCCGGCGGGGCCCGGTCGGTGGGGTTCCACCCCGCGAGACGCCTTTCTCACGCGGCGCTCGCACCGGGCGGCGCCTGGGCACCTTCCGGGGTCGGCTCCGCCCCGGCCAGGAGGACGCGGTCCCGTCGCCGGGGCCGGGCGGCGCGTCAGTAGGGGTGTACGCCCACCGGGTGCGCGGGGGGCGGACCGTAGCCCTCGGCCACGCGCTGGTGGTAGGTGGACCGGTCGATGACCTCCAGGCCGACGATCTCCCAGGCCGGGAGCTTCGCCGAGGAGCGGTGTTCGCCCCAGAGGCGCAGGGCGACGGCCGCCGCGTCGTGGAGGTCGCGGGCCTCCTCCCAGTAGCGGATCTCCGCGTGGTCGTCGGCGTAGCGGCTGGTCAGCAGGAAGGGGTGGTCGTGGGCGAGCTGCTCCAGCCCGCGGCGGACCTCGCACAGCGGCGCGGGCTTCCCGGAGACGCTCAGGGTGATGTGCCACAGGCGGGAGGAGTCGCGCTCCTCCACGCTCCCGCCGACGTCACCGTCCCCGGTGCCGACGCTGGTCAGCGCTCGTCTCACCAGCCGCCTCCTTGTCTGCGCCTACCTGTCCGCCCCTCACAGTTGACCAGTCCCCGGCCGACCGCGCGGCGGTTTTGCCGAACCTCAGCCCTGCAGCAGGACCAGATCGTCCCGGTGGACGACCTCCCTCTCGTACTCGGGTCCGAGTTCGCGCGCGAGCTCGCGCGTGGAGCGGCCGAGGAGCCGCGGAAGCTCCTTGGCGTCGAAGTTGACGAGGCCGCGGGCGACGGCCCGGCCGTCGGCCGAGCGCAGTTCGACGGGGTCGCCGGCGACGAAGTCGCCCTCGACCGAGGCGATGCCCGCGGGCAGCAGCGAGCTGCCGCGCTCGGTCACCGCACGGACGGCCCCGTCGTCCAGTACGAGGTGCCCCTGCGGGGTCGACGCGTGTTGGAGCCAGAGCAGCCGGTCGGTGGAGCGGCGGCCCGTCGAGTGGAAGAGGGTGCCCGTCGCCCGTCCGGCCAGGGCGTCCGCGGCCTGGCTGGCCGAGGTGAGGACGACCGGGATGCCGGCCGCCGCGGCGATGCGCGCCGCCTCGACCTTGGTGGCCATGCCGCCGGTGCCGACACCCGCCTTGCCGGCGCTGCCGATGCTCACGTGCGCGATGTCCTCGGGGCCGCGGACCTCGTCGATGCGGCTGGTGCCGGGCAGGGACGGGTCCCCGTCGTACAGGCCGTCGACGTCGGAGAGCAGGACGAGGAGGTCGGCGCGGACGAGGTGGGCCACGAGCGCGGCGAGCCGGTCGTTGTCGCCGAAGCGGATCTCGTCGGTGGCGACGGTGTCGTTCTCGTTCACGACGGGCAGCGCGCCCATGGCGAGGAGCTGGTCCAGGGTCCGGTAGGCGTTGCGGTAGTGCGCGCGCCGGCTGGTGTCGTCGGTGGTGAGCAGCACCTGGCCCACGCGGACCCCGTACCGGGCGAAGGAGGCGGTGTACCGGGCGACGAGCAGGCCCTGGCCGACGCTGGCGGCGGCCTGCTGGCGGGCCAGGTCGGTGGGGCGGCGGCGCAGGCCGAGCGGGGACAGTCCGGCGGCGATGGCTCCGCTGGAGACCAGGACGATCTCCTTCTCGCCGCCGCTGCGGGCCTTGGCCAGTACGTCGACCAGGGCGTCGACCCGGTCGGCGTCGAGTCCGCCGGCCGCCGTGGTCAGGGAGGAGGAGCCGACCTTGACCACGATCCTGCGCGCGTCGAGCACACCCTGCCTAGCCGCTGACACTTCTGTCCCCTTGCCCCTCGCCGTGACTGACCCTGTCCGCTCAATCTACGGGGTAGCCGGACGGGGCCGCCCTCGGGTTTCAGACCGTGGACGTACTGCGCGCCTGCTCCGATTCTCCGGCCTCCGGCTTCGTCCCCGGGATGAGGATCTTGCGGGAGAGGACGAAGGTGAACGGGATGGCCAGGACCGCCGCTACCAAGGGTGCGATCTTGGTGTTCATGTCGGCCCAGGTCACGAGCGCGTACAGGCCGGCGGACTGGATCACGTAGTTCGTGATGTTGGTCAGCGGGAAGAGCAGGAACTTCTTCCAGGTGGGCCGGGTCCGGTAGGTGAAGTAGGTGTTCATGAAGAACGACCCGACCATGGCCAGCACGAAGGCGAGGGAGTAGGCGGCGAAGTAGGGCATGAAGGGGTGCAGGAGCAGGTACAGCACGAAGAAGGTGCCGGTGTTGACGCCGCCCACCAGTGCGAACCGGACGATCTGGCCCAGCTGCGTCTTCCTGTCGGATGTGTTCGGCATCAGCTGCTGCGCTCCGCGATCACGCTCTCGGACACGATGGTGCCCCCGGTCTTCCTCGCGTCCCCGGCGCCGCGCAGGTCCCGGGACGACGGCTCGGCGCCGTGCGACTCCTTCACGAGGAAGTGCGGCCGGCGCTTGGTCTCGTAGTAGATGCGGCCGATGTACTCGCCGATCAGCCCCAGCATGATCATCTGAACGCCGCCGAGGCCGACGATGATCGCGACGAGGGTGACGTAGCCCGGGGAGTCCACGCCGTTGGTCATCGCCGAGATCGCGATCCACAGGGCGTACAGGGCGGTCAGCCCGACCAGCGACACGCCCGCCCAGATCCCGATGCGCAGCGGCCGGTTGTTGAAGGAGATCAACCCGTCCATGCCGTAGTTCACCAGGGAGCCGAACTTCCACTTCGTCTCGCCGGCCTCGCGCTGGGCGTTGCGGTAGTCGAAGTGGACGGTGTCGAAGCCGATCCAGGAGAAGAGGCCCTTGGAGAAGCGGTTGTACTCGGGCAGAGACAGCAGGGCGTCCACGGCGGGACGGGACAGCAGCCGGAAGTCGCCGACACCGTCGGTGAGCTCCACGTCGACCCACCGGTTGATGCCCCGGTAGTAGAGGCGGCTCAGCGCCGTGCGGAGCTTCTTGTCGCCCTCGCGGGTGCGGCGGGCGATGATCTGGTCGTGTCCCTGCCGGTAGTAGTCGAGCATGGTGGCGATGAGCTCCGGCGGGTGCTGGAGGTCCGCGTCCATGATGACCACGGCGTCCCCGGTGGCCTCGCGCAGGCCCGCGAGCATGCCGGCCTCCTTGCCGAAGTTCCGGCTGAAGGAGACGTAGCGGGTCTGGTCGGTGTACTGGGCCGCGATCTTGCGGAGCTTGCCGAGGGTGCCGTCCCGGCTGCCGTCGTCGACGTAGCAGACTTCGTACGCGACGGGGAGGGCGTCCAGGACCTTGCGGATCTCCGTGTCGAAGCTGTCGATGACGGCTTCCTCGTTGTAGCAAGGGACTACTACGGACAGCTTCATGAGCACTTCCTGCGGGTCCGAACGGGTGATTGTCGGCGACCGGACCAGCCACTCACCTCTTCCTTAGAAGTATGCACGCCGGTCGCGGGGCTGCCGGGGGTGAGTGCGGCACACGGTAGCTTTGACTGGATAAACGGAATGAAACAAAGGGATCGAGGTGCACGTGCCTGACGTCTCCGTGGTCGTCATCGTCTACAACGACGCAGAGCGTCTGCCGACAGCCGTCCAGTCGGTTTTGGACCAGACCCTGCACGGGGTCGAAGTCGTGATCGTCGACGACTGCAGCAAGGACCGGTCCTACGCGGTCGCCCAGGAGCTCGAGGCCGCGCATCCGGGGAGGGTGCGCGCCTTCCGGCTTCCGGAGAACAGCGGGGGCTGCGGCGCCCCGCGCAATCACGGCATCAAGCAGGCCACCGGCACCTACGTCATGTTCCTGGACAGCGACGACGTGCTGGAACGCAATGCCTGCCGCAACATGCTGGACGCCGCCGAGCGGACGGACTCCGACCTGGTCTCGGGCATGTGCGTACGCGTGCACCTCGACAACCGGTGGGGCAAGACCACGGAGTGGTACCCGTGGATCTACGCGCACACCCGCACGCTGGAGTCGATCACCGAGTACCCCGACCTGCTGGTCTACGACACCCTCTCCACGAACAAGTGCTACCGGCGCGCGTTCCTGCTGGAGGAGGGCCTGGAGTTCCCGGTCGGCATCCACTACGAGGACCTGCTCTTCTCCGCGCAGGCCTACGTCGCCGCCCGCCGCATCACGCTCATCCCGAACCGCGTCTACTTCTGGAACGTGATCGAGAACGCGGCGGCGAAGTCGATCAGCAACCGGCGCCACGAGATCGAGAACTTCGCCCACCGGATGGAGATCCACCGCCGCGTCGACGAGCTGCTGGCCGCCAAGGGCCACTCGGAGATCAAGTCCGCGAAGGACGCCAAGTTCCTCAAGCACGACCTGGTGCTGCACCTGCGGGACCTGCCCCTGGTCGGCGACGCCTACCGCCGGCAGTTCGCCCGGCTCGCCAACGGCTATCTGGCCGGCATCGACCCGGCGGCGTACGGCCACGTCACGAACCTCCAGGCCATCTGCGCCTACCTGCTGGGCAAGGAGGACTGGGACAACCTCCTCGCGGCCGCCGACGCCATGATCAACAAGGGGCGGCTCACCTCCCCGCTCGCCGAGCGCGATGGCCGCGTCTACTGGTGCGCGGCACACCTCGACGACGTCGAGGCCCGCCGGATACTGGACGTCACCGACCAGGGCTTCGACACCACGCCGCTGACCGCTCTCACCCTGGGCAACCGACTCACCTCCTACGAGGACGACGGCCGCGGCACCGTCACCCTGTCCGGCGCCGTCGTGAACCCGCTGGGCCGGATCAGCCCCGAAACGGAACTGAAGGCCTCGCTCGAACTCCGGGCGCGCCGGCAGATCGGGGTCCGCTCGTTCAGCTTCCCGGTGTCAACCGTGCGCCACGCCGGTGACACGATCGAGTGGAACGTCACGGCCGACATCGGGAGCACCGTCCGCCCCCTCGGCATCATCGACGCGGTCTGGGACGTACGCCTGAAGTTGACGGCCGGCGGCTCCCGGCTCACCACCCGCGTCTCGGTCGGCGGGGTCGACCTGGAGAGGGCGGCCCGGCTGCGCGTGCGCCCCCGGCTGACGCGGCTGGTCTCCGACCGCTTCGAGCCCGAGGTCACCAAGAAGGGCAACCTCTCCTACGTCCTGACCGCCGAGGGCGCCGCAGCCGTGCGCACCCAGACGCTGATCAACAGCGCGATGCACGGCAAGGCCGCCGGCGTGGTCAAGCGGGGCTTGCGCAAGGCGCTGCGGACCCGCCGCAACCTCGGCTCGGGCGAGCAGAAGGTGAAGATCTACCACGAGGTCTTCTCGAAGCTGCCGGTCAAGAAGGGCACCGTCGTCTTCGAGAGCCACATGGGCAAGCAGTACAGCGACAGCCCGAAGGCGATCTACGAGGAGATGGTGCGGCGCGGCGTGCCCTTCGAGGCGATCTGGTCGTACGCGGGCGGCAAGCCCACCGGCTTCCCCAAGGAGGCCACGCTGGTGCGGCGCTGGAGCTGGCCGTACCTGCGCGCGCTGGCGCAGGCCGAGTACTGGGTCGACAACCAGGGCTTCCCGCTGGCCCTGGCCAAGCGCCCGGGAACCACGTACATCCAGACCTGGCACGGCTCGGCGCTCAAGCGGATGGGCTTCCACGAGCCCCGCACCAAGGCTCAGGACCGCGCGGGCCAGCTCCGCTTCCAGGCGGCCGTCGACCGCTTCGACCACTTCCTGATCCGCTCCGAGCACGACACCCGCACCCTCGCCAAGGGCTTCCGCCTGCGGGACGAGGTGCTGCTGCGCACCGGCTACCCGCGCAACGACGCCCTGGTCGCGGCGCAGCGCTCCGAGGCGCAGAGCGGCGAGCGGGTCCGCGGGCCCCTCGCCGGCGAGTTGGGGATCGACCCGGAGAAGAAGGTGCTGCTGTACGCGCCCACCTTCCGGGCGAACGCGGACGGCGCCGTCGAGGGCTTCGAGTTCCCCTTCGACGTGGAGGAGTTCGCCGACCGGCTCGGTGACCGCTTCACGCTGCTGGTGCGCACGCACTACCTCAACAGCGTCTCGCTGCCGCCGTCGGTCGCGGGCCGGGTCATCAACGTGTCCAGGCACCACGACATCACGCCGCTGCTGGCGCTCGCCGACGGGCTGATCACCGACTACTCGTCCGTGATGTTCGACTACGCGGTCCTGGACCGGCCCATGCTGTTCTTCGCGTACGACTACGAGCAGTACGCGACGGACATCCGCGGCACCTACTTCGACCTGAAGGAGAAGGCCCCGGGCCCGGTCGTGGCCACGGCGGACGAACTGCTGCAGGCCCTCGCCGCCTTCGACGAGGCCGACGCCAAGTACGCCGAGGCGCGCCAGCGCTTCCTCACCGAGTTCGGCGAGTACGACCGCGGGGACGCGGCCGCCCGGATCGTCGAGAAGTTCTTCACCAGGAGCGGCAAGTGACCCAGCAGACCGCCTCCGTGCACAGCGCCGAGGCCCCGCGGGACCCGGCCGGGGGACGTGACGTCTTCCTCGTCTCCAACAGCGTCGACGAGCTCGGCGGCGTGACGACCTGGTCGCACCAGATGGCCCGGCTGTTCAGCGAGCGCGGACACCGGGTGCACGTCGTCGGCATCTCCCCCGTCGCCGAGGAGATCCGTCAGAAGCTCCCCGCCGACCTGCCGTACGAGACGACCACGCTGTACGACGCCCCGCCGCCCGCGGCCCGCAAGCTGCGCGGCATCAAGGGCCGGCTCAACGCGCCCGAGCGGCGCCGCCAGGCGGCCCGCCGGGCCAAGATGCGGGCCAAGGCGGACCAGTTGGGCGAGCTGCTGCGCGCGGCCCGTCCCGGCGGCGTCCTGATCGTGACCCAGGTCTGGGCGATGGAGTGGGTGGCCCTCGCCGACACCAAGGGGTTCACCGTCATCGGCATGAGCCACGAGTCCTTCGAGGCCAGCCAGAAGTCCACCCGGGGCCAGCGCGTCCGCCGCCTCTACGGGGAGGTCGACCGGATGCTCGTGCTGACCCCCGAGGACGCGGACCTCTGGATCCGCTCGGGCATGGAGAACGTCGCCAGCATGCCGAACCCGCTGCCGTTCATGCCCGACTCCCCCGCCCCGCGCACCGAGAAGGTCGTGGCGAGCGTCGGCCGCCTCGCCTTCGAGAAGGGCGTGGACCTGCTGCTCGACGCGTGGGCGGACGCCTCGCCCCAACACCCCGGCTGGGTCCTGCGGATCTACGGGGCGGGCGTGGAGGAGCCCACGCTGCGGGCGCACGCCGCCGAGCTCGGGGTCGAGGACTCCGTGGAGTGGATGGGCAGCACGGACGACGTTCTGGGAGCGCTGCGCGGGGCCTCGGTCTTCGCCCAGGCCTCGCGCGCCGAGGGGTTCCCGATCACGCTGCTGGAGGCGATGGCCGCGGGCGTGCCGGTGGCCGCCTTCGACTGCGCGCCGGGCGTACGGGAGATCGTCGAGCACGGCGAGGACGGGCTGCTGGCCCGGCTCGGCAACACGATGGAGCTCGCCGGACTGCTGAACCGGCTGATGTCCGACCGCGCACTGCGCGACCGGCTGGGAAACACCGCGTTCCACCACGTGCAGCGGTACTCCAGCGCCGAGATCACCGACCGGTGGGAGGAGCTGTTCTCCTTCCTGGAGCGCTGATCCAGACCGTACGCACGAAGGCGCCCGCCCCGGTCGAGTCCGGGGCGGGCGCCTTCGTACGCGGCCGTGGCCGGGCCTGTCAGGCCTTGTCGCGGGCCTCCCAGCCCTCCCAGGCCGAGGAGATCATCTCGCGCACGTCGTGGCGGGCCTTCCAGCCCAGCTCGGCGGTGATCCGGTCGGCGGAGGCGACGACCTTCGCCGGGTCGCCGGCACGGCGCGGGGAGACCGCGGGCGCGTAGGCGGCGTCGGTGTGGCCGGTGGTCTCGTTCACGAGCTCGACCATCTCGCGGACGGACACGCCCTCGCCGCGGCCGATGTTGACGGTCAGGTCCCTGAACTCGCCCTGCGCGCCCCACTCGACGAGCTTGCGGGCCGCCACCACGTGGGCCTCCGCGAGGTCCGCGACGTGGATGTAGTCGCGGATGCAGGTGCCGTCCGGGGTCGGGTAGTCGTCGCCGAAGATCCGCGCGCCCTCGCCCTTGTCGAAGCGCTCGAAGATCATCGGGACCAGGTTGAAGACCCCGGTGTCGGCGAGCTTCGGGGTGGCGGCGCCCGCCACGTTGAAGTAGCGCAGGCAGGCGGTGGAGATCCCGTGTGCCTTGCCGGCGGCGCGGACCAGCCATTCGCCGGCCAGCTTCGTCTCGCCGTAGGGGCTCAGCGGCAGGCACGGCGTGTCCTCGGTGACGAGGTCTACGTCGGGCATCCCGTACACGGAGGCGGAGGAGGAGAAGAGGAAGTTGCGGATGCCCGCGGCCGCCACGGCACCGAGCAGGACCGTGAGGCCGTGCACGTTCTCGTGGTAGTAGTGCAGGGGCTTCTCGACGGACTCGCCGACCTGCTTCTTGCCCGCGAGGTGGACCACGCCGGTGATCTCGTGCTGGGCGAAGGTCTCGTCCAGGACCTTCCGGTCCAGCACGGAACCGACCACCAGCGGCACGCCCTCCGGGACGCGGTCGGCGTTGCCCGTGGAGAGGTCGTCCAGAACCACGACCTCCTCACCCGCGAGCAGCATCGCGCGGACGACGTGCGCCCCGATGTAACCAGCACCACCAGTGATCAGAAACGTCATGCGTAACTCCCTAGTTCTCTTTCGTGTCCCTGGCCGCGGCTACCGGCCCCCGGCCCCGCTCTAGCCGACTTTCCTGCGGGCCCGGTAGATGCGGTTGCGTGCGAGGCTCACGACTCCCGCGGCACCGGGCGCGAGCCGCAGCGCCAGTGATCCGCCGGCGGTGCGGTAAGGCTGGGCCAAGAGCACACCGTACCGGCTGCTGGGCAGCACCCGCCGGTGGAGCAGGCTGCCCAGGGGGCGCGGAGAGGTGAGCAGGGAGCTGCCGTCGGCGCACTCCACGCCCACCTTGACGTCCCACGCCTGCATCCCGCGCCGGCCCTCGCCGCGCCCCAGGGTCGCCAGCGTGGTGAGCCGGAAGGGCAGTTCCGCGGTCCAGTGGCTGCCGTCGCTCGTGCGGCGCAGCTCCACCGGTTCGGCGACCAGGGGCTTGCCGGGGTCGTTGCGGGGCAGGAAGCGCAGTTGGACCGTGCGCGGGCCGGCCGCGGCGAGCCGTCCGTACAGGTCGTGCACGCGCAGCCGGATCCTGGCGACGCCGCTCGGCTCGGCGTCGACGGTGACGGGCAGCTCGGAGGTCTCCAGCTCGTCCAGCCGGTCCAGCTCCACCGGCAGCGCCTCGCTCCACACCGGTGTCCCGTCGGCGCGCTTCGCGTACGGGGGGAGCAGCCGCGGCGGGTCGGCCGCGAAGCGGGTCAGCCGCAGCAGGTCGGCGGGGGCGGGCACAGCCGCGGTGGCGAGCAGCACCCGTACGATCCAGCGGGCGTGCGCGCCGGCGGCCTCCACGTCGGCGTCGGCGAAACCGGCGACGTAGTCGCGGGTCAGCGTCCACCAGGCGGCCTGGTACCCGGGGTCCTTGCCGAGCTCGCGCAGGTACATGCGCAGGTCGTACTCCAGGAACTTGACCTGGCAGGCCCGGCCCAGCCGGGGCGAGGACCCGGTGATGATCCGGGAGGCCGTGCGGTGGGCCTCGACGCGCGCCCGCCAGTTGCCGACGTCCTTGCGGTCCAGGGAGATCGACACCTGGGCCGCGTCCCGGCGCACGTGCCACACGTAGACGAGGTCGCCGATGACCGCGATGCGCGGGCCGGCCGCGAGCACGCGGGCGGTGAAGACGAAGTCCTCGTAGACGAACCGGCCGTCGGGGAAGCGGATCTCGTGCTTGTCCAGGAAGGCCCGGCTGTACAGCTTGTTGACGCAGAGGGTGTCCCGGACCAGTTCGGGACGGTCCGCCGGCGTCTCGATGACCTCGCCCGGGGTGTACAGGCCCGGTACCCAGGGCACGTCGCGGCCCTCGGGCAGCTCGCGGCGGACGCAGGCGCCGACCGTGACCGGAGCCTCGTGTTCCCCGGCGGCCCGGACCAGCGCGTCGACCGCCCCCGGCGGCAGGACGTCGTCGCTGTCCAGGAACAGGACGTACGGGGCGGTCGCGGCCGCGATCCCGTCGTTGCGCGGGGTGCCGCACCCCCCGCTGTTCTCCGTGCGGTGTACGACCTTCACGCGGGGGTGGCGGGCGCCCAGCTCGTCCAGCACCAGAGCGGTGCCGTCGGAGGAGGCATCGTTGACCGCGATGACTTCGGCGACAACCGGACCCTGGGCGAGGGCCGAGGCAACGGCCTCGCCCACGAGCTCGGCGTCGTTGTACGCGATCACCACAACGGAGACTGTGGGGGTATGGGTGCTCGTCACCCGTGGATCCTAGGCCACGCGAGTAAAGGTGACCTTAAGACCAGTCGACCGAACGGGGCTCGAGCAGAGGTTCAAGCGGAACCCCGCGGGCCCGGCGGGTACCCGGCCGTAGCCCGGCCGGGTACCCGTCGCGGTCCGGTCAGAAGGGACGGAACTCGTCGTACTCCTGCTGGGCCGCGTCCCCGCGCTTGGCTTCCTTCTCCTTGCGGCGGGTGGTGGCCGGACGCGGCGCCTCAAGGCGGTGGTCCTCACCGCGGCGGCCCAGCATCTCGGCGCCGGCCATCATGGTCGGCTCCCAGTCGAAGACGACCGCGTTCTCGTCGGGGCCGATGGCCACGCCGTCGCCCGCACGGGCACCGGCCTTGCGCAGGGCCTCCTCGACACCGAGGCGGTTGAGCCGGTCGGCGAGGTAGCCGACGGCCTCGTCGATGTTGAAGTCGGTCTGGCGGACCCAGCGCTCCGGCTTCTCGCCGCGCACGCGGTACAGCTCCTCGACCTCGTCGTAGGTGACGGTGAAGCCGGCGTCGTCCACGGCCTTGGGACGGATGACGATGCGGGTCGCCTCCTCCTTCGGCTTGCGCGCACGGGCCTTCGCGATGCCCTCGGCGAGGAAGAAGGACAGCTCCTTCAGACCCGTGCGGTCGACCGCGGAGACCTCGAAGACCTTGTAGCCGCGGGCCTCCAGGTCCGGGCGGACCATCTCGGCCAGCTCCTTGCCGTCCGGGATGTCGACCTTGTTGAGGACGACCAGGCGCGGGCGCTTCTCCAGGCCCCCGCCGTAGATCCGCAGCTCTTCCTCGATGACGTCGAGGTCGGCGACGGGGTCGCGGTCGGACTCCAGGGTGGCGGTGTCCAGGACGTGCACGAGCACCGAGCAGCGCTCGACGTGGCGCAGGAACTCCAGGCCGAGGCCCTTGCCCTGGCTGGCGCCGGGGATCAGGCCCGGGACGTCGGCGATCGTGTAGACGGTGGAGCCCGCGGTGACCACGCCGAGGTTGGGGACCAGCGTCGTGAACGGGTAGTCCGCGATCTTCGGCTTGGCGGCGGAGAGCACCGAGATCAGCGAGGACTTGCCGGCGCTCGGGAAGCCGACCAGCGCCACGTCGGCGACGGTCTTCAGCTCCAGGATGATGTCGCCGGTGGTGCCCGGGACGCCGAGGAGCGCGAAGCCGGGAGCCTTGCGGCGGGCGGAGGAGAGCGCGGCGTTGCCGAGACCGCCGCGGCCGCCCTCGGCGGCGACGAAGGTGGTGCCCTGACCGACGAGGTCGGCGAGGACGTTGCCCTCCTTGTCGAGGACGACGGTGCCGTCCGGCACGGGCAGGACCAGGTCCTGGCCGTCCTTGCCGGAGCGGTTGCCGCCCTCGCCGGGCTTGCCGTTGGTGGCCTTGCGGTGGGGGCTGTGGTGGTAGTCGAGCAGCGTGGTGATCGCCTGCTCCACCACCAGGATGACGTCGCCGCCACGGCCGCCGTTGCCGCCATCGGGGCCGCCGAGCGGCTTGAACTTCTCCCGGTGAACGGAGGCGCAGCCGTGGCCCCCGTTACCCGCGGCGACGTGCAGCTCGACGCGGTCCACGAAGGTGGTCATGGGTGTTCCTCCAGATACATACGGGAATGTCCCGGGCAGGCCTTGCTGCCCATTAAACGTGTCTATGTGACAACGCGCCGAGGGCGGATCTCTCTTCCCGGCTCGCGCCGGGAAGAGTTGAGATCCGCCCTCGGGATGCTTCGAACGACTGATTCAGCAGAAGCTGGATCAGGCGGCCGGAACGATGTTGACGACCTTGCGGCCGCGGTGCGTGCCGAACTGGACCGAACCGGCCAGCAGCGCGAACAGCGTGTCGTCGCCACCACGACCGACACCCGAACCCGGGTGGAAGTGGGTGCCGCGCTGGCGGACGAGGATCTCACCAGCGGAAACGACCTGACCGCCGAAGCGCTTCACGCCGAGCCGCTGAGCGTTGGAATCGCGCCCGTTCCGGGTGGACGATGCGCCCTTCTTGTGTGCCATGTCTCAGTCCCTCTTACTTCGCAGCCGCGGGGATACCGGTGACCTTGATCGCCGTGTACTGCTGGCGGTGACCCTGGCGACGGCGGTAGCCGGTCTTGTTCTTGTACCGAAGGATGTCGATCTTCGCACCCTTGTGGTGGTCCACGATCTCGGCCTGGACCTTGATGCCGGCCAGGACCCACGGGTCGCTGGTCACGGCTTCGCCGTCGACAACGAGCAGGGTCGAGAGCTCGACCGTGTCGCCAACCTTGGCAGTGGGAATCTTGTCAACTTCAACGATGTCGCCGACAGCAACCTTGTGCTGGCGACCACCGCTGCGCACGATGGCGTACACGCGGATCTCTCTCTCACTCGGGACGGATGCTCCTGAAGCCAGCCGCTCAGGCAGGACCCGTCGCGAGGACGGGGCCAGAACGATCCGGATTGGACGAGCGGCCTCTCCCGCGCATGGTGCTCAGCGGGAGGAAGGTGCTCAGGAGCGCGGCACGTTTTAAACGTAATCGTCTAAGACATGCCGACGGTCTAGGTTACGGGGCCGGTTCCAGGGGGTCAAACCGGGTCCCGCACGGCCGTGGGCCCCGCCACTCGGCGGGGCCCACGGTCCAGGCGGATCAGGCTTCGGTCGGAGCCGAGACGGAGGGCAGCGACTGCTGCTCGGCCGCCGCGGTCTTCTTCGTCGCCCGCTTCGCCACGGTCTTCTTCGCGGCCGTCTTGGCCGTCGCCGCCTTCTTGGCGACGGTCTTCTTGGCGGTCGCCGCCTTCTTGGCCGGGGCCTTCTTCGCCGCGGTCGTCGTTGCCTTCTTGGCAGCCGTCTTGCGGACCGCCTTCTTGGCGGGGGCCGCCGGGGCGGCCTCCTCCACGACGTCCTCGGCCAGGGTCTCCACCGGCGCCTCGACGGGCGTCTCGACGACCACCACGGCCGCCTCCGCGCCCACCGGGGAACCGGCGGGTGCGGTGGCCTTACGGGTGGCACGGCGGCGCGTACGGACCGGCGCGGCCTCGGCCACGGGCTCGGCGGGCGCCTCCACGGCGACCTGCGCGACCTCGGGCTCGGCCTCGGCCTCGGGCGCGACGACCTCGGGCTCGGCCGCCGGGGCGGCCGGCTCCGCGGCCTGGACCGCCTCGGCCGGGGCGCCCGCCGAAGCGGTCGCCTTGCGGGTGGCACGGCGGCGGGTGCGGCCCTTGGGGGCCTCCTCCACGACCGGCTCCACCACGACGGCCTCGACCTCGGCCTCGACGACGTCGAGTACCTCGGCGACCTCGGTCTCCGGCTCGGGCCCGGCCACGGGGGCGGGCGCCGGGACGGCCGCACCGCGCGGGGCGCCCGCCGGTGCGGTCGCCTTGCGGGTGGCACGGCGGCGGTTGCGACGGCCGCTCAGGCCCGCCGCGGCCTCGGCCTCGGCGGGGCTGCTGTAGAGCTCCTCGTCGGCGATGAAGGACGGCTCGGGCAGGGCCACGGGAGCGGCGGCCTCGGCAGCCACCTCCTCCTCGGTCTCGACCTCGTAGACGTCGCCCTCGACGCTCTCGACGGCCTCGATCTCGTGGTCGTGCTCGTCGGCGCGGCCGCCGCGGCGCTTGGAGCGCTTGCCGCCGCCACCGCCGCCGACCACGGTCGGGGTCTCCATGTGCACGATCACACCGCGGCCGTTGCAGTGGACGCAGGTCTCGGAGAAGGACTCCAGCAGACCCTGGCCCACCCGCTTGCGGGTCATCTGCACGAGGCCCAGCGAGGTGACCTCGGCGACCTGGTGCTTGGTGCGGTCGCGGCCCAGGCACTCCAGCATGCGCCGCAGGACCAGGTCGCGGTTGGACTCCAGGACCATGTCGATGAAGTCGATGACGACGATGCCGCCGAGGTCGCGCAGCCGCAGCTGGCGCACGATCTCCTCGGCCGCCTCCAGGTTGTTCCTGGTGACGGTCTCCTCGAGGTTGCCGCCCTGACCGGTGAACTTGCCGGTGTTGACGTCGATGACGATCATCGCCTCGGTCTTGTCGATCACAAGCGAGCCGCCCGAGGGCAGCCACACCTTGCGGTCGAGCGCCTTGGCGAGCTGCTCGTCGATCCGGTAGGTCGCGAAGACGTCGACCTCGGAGGTCCAGCGGGACAGCCGGTCGGCCAGGTCCGGGGCCACGTGGTTCACGTAGCCGTGGATCGTCTCCCAGGCGCTGTCGCCGCTGACGATGACCTTCGAGAAGTCCTCGTTGAAGATGTCGCGCACGACGCGGACGGTCATGTCCGGCTCGCCGTACAGCAGGCTCGGCGAAGAGGTCGAGATCTGCTTCGACTTCTTCTGGATGTCCTCCCACTGGGCCTGCAGGCGCTCGACGTCGCGGCGCAGCTCGTCCTCGCTCGCGCCTTCGGCGGCGGTGCGGACGATGACGCCCGCGTCCTCGGGGACGATCTTCTTGAGGATGGTCTTCAGGCGCGCGCGCTCGGTGTCGGGCAGCTTGCGGCTGATGCCGGTCATCGAGCCCTCGGGCACGTAGACCAGGTAGCGGCCGGGCAGCGAGACCTGGCTGGTCAGGCGGGCACCCTTGTGGCCGATCGGGTCCTTGGTGACCTGCACCAGGACCGACTGGCCCGACTTGAGGGCGGACTCGATGCGGCGCGGCCCGTTGGCCATGCCGAGCGCCTCGAAGTTGACCTCACCGGCGTACAGGACGGCGTTGCGGCCCTTGCCGATGTCGATGAAGGCGGCCTCCATCGACGGCAGCACGTTCTGGACCTTGCCCAGGTAGACGTTGCCGACGTACGAGGTGGCTTCTTCCTTGTTGACGTAGTGCTCGACGAGCACGTTGTCCTCGAGGACGCCGATCTGGGTGCGCTCACCGGACTGGCGGACGACCATGACGCGCTCGACGGCCTCGCGGCGGGCCAGGAACTCGGCCTCCGTGATGATCGGGACGCGGCGGCGGCCCTGCTCGCGGCCCTCGCGGCGGCGCTGCTTCTTCGCCTCCAGGCGGGTCGAGCCCTTGATGGACTGGACCTCGTCGGAGGAGGTGGACAGGGCCTCGGAGCGCTCGCGCGCGGGACGCGGCTCACGGACCTTGACGACCGTGCGGACACCGTCGTCCTCGCCCGCCTCGGCGTCCGTACCGTCACCGCTACGGCGGCGACGACGACGGCGACGACGGCTGGAGCTGGAGCCGAGGGCCCCGCCCTCCTCGTCGTCCTCCTCGGCGGCGTCCTCTTCCTCGCCGGCCTCGGCGGACTCGGGCTCTTCCTCGGCGGACTCGTCGAGGTCGGCGGCCTCACCGCGACGGCGGCGACGGCCACCGCGACGGCGGCGGCGCGACGGGCGGTCGCCCGACTCGTCGTCCTCGTCCAGCTCGGCGGCCTCGGCCTCTTCCTCCACCAGCTCTACGTCGGCCAGCGTGACCGGGCCGGACGGCGCGGCCGGGGCCTGAGCCGCGGCCGGAGCCTCCGGTGCGGCCTCGGCGGCGGCGCCGCGGCCACGGCGGCGGCGACGGCCGGCGGGCTGCGCGACGGAGGCAGCGGGCGCCTCGACCTCCGCCTCGAACTCGAGCTCCTCCTCCTCGACCTCCTCGGCCGGGGTGGCGGCCGCGGCGGCGGCCGCGGCCATGGCAGCGGTCTCCGGGGTCTGGAACATCGGCTCGGCGAAGACCGGGGCCTGGAACACGGCGACGGCGGGACGCGCGGCGCGACGGCCACGTGCGGGCGCCTCGGCCTCGGCGGCGGGCGCGGGCTGCGGCGCGGCGGCGGCCGGAGCCGTGGAGGTACGGGTGGCGCGGCGGCGGCCGCCGCGCTTCGGGGAGTCCACGGCGTCGGCGACGGTGACGGTGGCCTTGCTCGCGGCGGCGGGCGCCGGAGCGGCGGCCTCCTCCACGACCGCTTCGGCGGCGGGCGCCTCGGAGGCGGTGACGGCGCGGGTCGCACGGCGACGGGCACGCGGCGCGGGGGCGGCGGACTCCTCGACGACCGGAGCCGCCTCCACGACCGGAGCCTCGGCCACGACCGGCGCGGCCTCGGCGGCGGGCGCCTCAGGAGCCGCGACGGCGCGAGTGGCACGACGACGGGCACGAGCCGGGGCGGCGGCCGGAGCGGCCTCCTCGGCGGGAACGGCCGCAGCCACCGGGGCAGCGGCCTCGGCGGCGGGCGTCACGGCCCCGCCGGGCGGACCGGCGGGCCGGGACGCGGCGCGCCGACGCCTGCGCGGAGGCAGGTTGTCACTGGGGCTACCAGTGTCGCCGGCGGTGTTGTTGTCGTTTTCGTTGTTGAGCATGCGGGGTTTCTCCCGTCACGCTCCCGGGCGCCGCGGCTGACTTCCGGTCCGGCACGGCTCCGCGCGATGAGCGGGGAGCCGGCCTCCGGGGCGCGTTCGCCACACGGGAGCTCAGTTCATGGCCGCCGGTTCCGTACGTGTTTGTCCGTACGGCCTGGCGGAAGTCTTCAGGTCTTTGCGCGGCCCGACCCAGGTGGCTCCCGAGTGCCAGGGCTGCGCGACGACGACGATCCCTACGCGGCGGGACCTTCCGGCGCCTTCGCGTCGGCGGCTACGGCGGCCGTGGGTGGGGCCGTCGTCGCAGCCTCGCGGTCGGGCGCGAGCGGGTCGGTCACCGTGCCGGACTCCTCGTCGAAGAGCCCCTGCGCCAGCCTGGTCACCGCTGCGGGGACCGGCGGCGTTAGGTCGGCCACGGTTCGGAGACCGGACAGGACGTCGTCGGGTCGCACGGCAGGTGTCAAATGCCGAACAACCAGCCGCAGTATCGCACAAGCATTGTCCAGGGGCCTATCAGCCGCCGCGGCAACCGAAACGGGAACCACTTCCAGACTGACCACCGCGCCGCGCGTGTCGAATGTCCGCATTCCGTTCTTGGTGCGGCGCTGGACCTCCACGGTCTCGGCCGCGAGGAAGGCCCCGACGGCCCGCTCGGTGTCCGAGGGCTCCACGCCGTCGAGGCGCAGCTCCCACACGGAGGCCGTCAACCGGTCGGCGAGACCGGAGGTGTGGGCCTCCACGGCGTCGATGATGTCGAGGCCCAGCGGCATCGACTCGTCGAGCAGTTCGCGGAGCTTCGCGGGGTCGCGGCGCTCCGCGAGGGCGATCTCCAGGTACTCGGCCTCGCTGCCGGTCCCGGTCGGGGCGGCGTTCGCGTACGAGACGCGCGGGTGCGGGGTGAAGCCCGCCGAGTACGCCATGGGCACCTCGGAGCGGCGCAGGGCCCGCTCGAAGGCGCGCTGGAAGTCCCGGTGGCTGGTGAACCGGAGGCGGCCGCGCTTGGTGTAGCGCAGTCGAATGCGCTGCACCACCGGTGCGGGAGGCGGGCCTTCGGGCTGTCGCTTGCCCAGTGGTTCTTCTCCTTGTGCGGGGCTCCGCGGCTCGCGCGTCGCCCTGAGGTCCATGGAGCCTGCGGGCCACGCCGTCTGCCCGCCCGGCTCACCCCTGCGGCTTGTGCAGGGGGCTCGTCGGGATCGGCGTGGCGGGCGCGTCGTCTGCGGCTCTGTTACTACCCAGAGTACGCGCCTGTGACCTCGCCGGTTCCCGGGCCGGCCCCCCGAACAGTGACCGCCGCACCTCGGCCCGCGCCTCGCGCACCGCGAGGCGGGAGGTGTTCCACACCTCGCGGACGGCACGGCCGACGGGAGCGACCGCCCGGCGGTGTACCGAGCGGGCGGCGCGGCGGGCGGCGGTCCACCCCGCGCGCACGGCGTGCCCGACGGGCGTGGCGATCCGCCGGTACGCCCAGGCGACGGGCCGCACGACGAGCAGCCGCCACAGCCGCACGAACCCCCGCCACAGCGAGCGGCTCACCCGCCCGGCGAGGTGCCAGGTCCCGGCCAGCAGCCGGCCGAAGGGGGCGAGCAGATACGCGTACAGCCCACGGCCGACGGGCGCGAGCACGTACCGCCACAACCCGACCCAGGGCCAGACGAACAGCGCCATGGCCAGCCAGGTCGCGCAGAGACCGAACCCCCGGGCCAGCCGGAGCAGTCCGTGGCCGACGGGGACGAGGACGTAGCGGTACAGCGCCCGCGCCGGCAGGACCAGCAGGTACCGCGCCCCGCCCGCGACCAGCCACCCGAAGCCCCGCCCGAGCGGCGCCACGACGTACTCCCAGGCGGGGACCAGCAGGAACCGCCACAGTCCGGCCGCCGGCCGGACGACGAGGACCGTCCCCAGTGCCCGGGCCGCCCACCGCAGCCCCTGGGCCACCGGGCTCAGCAGGTAGGTGAACACGGCCCGCCCCAGCAGGCCGATCACCTGCCCCGCCGGGACCACGACGTACCGCCGGAGACCGGCCCAGGGCCAGTAGAAGACAAGCTTCAACAGGGCCACGACCAGCCACCCGAGCCCGCGCAGCACCGGCAGCACGGCCCGCTCGTAGCACCGGGCCAGCGCCTGTCCCAGCGGTCCGAGGACGGTCCGGTGCAGCGTCCGCGCGAAGGCGGCGGCCAAGTCCCACAGCACCCGCACGGGCAGCACGACCAGCATCGCGACGATCTTCACGGGCAGCCGGACGACACCCACCAGACAGCCTTCGCCCCGCGGTGGCCGCGCCTTCTCGAGTTCCATGCGGCTAAGGACACACTGCGGGCCCGCTCCGTTGCACAGGGGCTGCCTTCAGTCGACAGACCCCTTGAGCCGCCACACCACCGCGATCGCCATCGGTGTGGCATTCACGGTCTCCTCGACCGCGTGGGTGCGGAGTCTATATTTGACATTTCACTGGGCGGCCATAAGACACCCAAATAAACCCGCCAGAGATCGCCAGATTCGACCAACTGTTTTCAACTGCCTAAAATACCCCACCCGCCCCATTAGCCTCTCGATATGAAAACACGCCAAAGTAATCTCACGGACGACTCATGGACCGCAGCCGATAGGGAACTCCTTGCCGAGCTGGAGAGATCCGAGAGCTCGTTGCGGGCTGATGCTCCGCGGGCACTCCTGTCCGTACGGCTGTCAGTGCTCACAGAAAGCACCACCTCGCCCGTACGCCAGGAACTCGACCTTCGCATGCTCGCCAGGGAGCACGGATACCGGGCCGTCGGCGTAGCACGCGACCTGAACGTCTCCGCGACAAAGGTGCCGCCGTGGCGGCGGCCGCAACTCGGCCCCTGGCTCAGGGACAGGGCTCCGGAATTCGACGTACTTCTCTTCTGGAAGATGGACCGCCTGGTACGACGAGTGGCCGACTTGACCACCATGGTCACCTGGTGCTTGAAGCATGGAAAGAACCTGATCTCCAAACACGACCCCGTAGACCTGACCACAGAAGCCGGGAAGGCACTTGCTGCGCTCGTCAGCAGCGTCGCCGAGATCGAAGCGGCCAACACCGGCACTCGAGTGGCGAGCCTCTGGAACTACACGAAGACACAAAGTGCGTGGTTGGTCGGCAAGCCCGCGTACGGCTACACCACGACCCGAGACGCAAAGGGCAGGAGCGTCCTCACCATCGACGAGGAAGCGCGGCGCGTCCTGCACTGGTGTCGGGACAGAATCCTGCAGGGCGCGTCAGCCAAGCGCCTGGCCGGCGTGCTGGTACGCGCCGGCGTCTGCGGCCGGGGGCTCACCACCGCCACGCTGCTGCGCAGGCTCCGGAATCCGGCCCTCGTAGGATTCCGCGTAGAAGAAGACAAGCAGGGCGGCGTTCGTCGTTCGAAGCCGGTACTCGGAAAGGATGGAAATCCGATCCGCGTCGCTGAAGAGATCTTCACGGCAGAGCAGTTCCAAGAACTTCAGACAGCCCTCGATCGGCGCGCCAAACGTCAGCCCACACGCCAATCGGGCGGGGCGACCAAATTCCTCGGAATCCTCGTCTGTGCCGAGTGCGGCACCAACATGCTCGCGCACAAGACGACGACAAACTCCAGGAGCTACGAGTACCTCCGATGCCGCGCTTGCCCGGGAGGTGGGCAGGGGGCCCCCAACCCGCATACGATTTACGCCGGACTCATGGATGACGCCCTGTCCGCACTCGGAGACGAACCCGTGTGCATCCGAGAGCATGCGAGGGACCGGTGGGTTCTGACTCAGACGGGCAAGACCTTCCGCCAGTCCTGGACGGACGGCGGAATCGAGGAGATGACCAAGGACCTTCTCCGCGCGGGCATCACATGCAAGGTCACAAGGACCAAGGTTCGGAAGGTCCGCGCCCCTCAGGTTCGCACGCAGCTCGTCATACCCGAGGACGCACGTCGGCGGCTCGTGATCACCAGAGATGAATTCGCGTCCACCCTCTAGAAATGCGAATGCCCCCTTGTCTCTCGACAAGGGGGCACTCACACAATCTCAGGACTTCGGGGATTCACCCACCACGCTCAGCGGAAGCAGCTTCTTCCCTGTCGGTCCGATTTGAATACTGGTCTGGAGCTGAGGACACACGCCGCAATCGAAGCACGGGGTCCAGCGGCAGTCTTCGACCTCGGTCTCGTCGAGGGCGTCCTGCCAGTCCTCCCAGAGCCAGTCCTTGTCCAGACCGGAGTCCAGGTGGTCCCAGGGCAGGACCTCCTCGTAGGTGCGCTCGCGCGTCGTGTACCAGGCCACGTCCACGCCGTAGGCCGGCAGCGTCTTCTCCGCCGCCTGCATCCAGCGGTCGTACGAGAAGTGCTCGCGCCAGCCGTCGAAGCGGCCGCCCGACTCGTACACGGCGCGGATGACGTCGCCGATGCGGCGGTCGCCGCGCGACAGCAGGCCCTCGACGATGCCGGGCTTGCCGTCGTGGTAGCGGAAACCGATGGAGCGGCCGTACTTCTTGTCGGCGCGGATCTTGTCGCGGAGCTTGCCGAGACGGGCGTCCGTCTCCTCGGCCGACAGCTGCGGCGCCCACTGGAAGGGGGTGTGCGGCTTCGGCACGAACCCGCCGATCGACACGGTGCAGCGGATGTCGTTCTGGCCGGAGACCTCGCGGCCCTTGGCGATGACGTTGACCGCCATGTCGCCGATCTGCAGGACGTCGTCGTCGGTCTCGGTCGGCAGGCCGCACATGAAGTACAGCTTCACCTGGCGCCAGCCGTTGCCGTACGCCGTGGAGACCGTCCGGATCAGGTCCTCTTCCGAGACCATCTTGTTGATGACCTTGCGCATGCGCTCCGAGCCGCCCTCGGGGGCGAAGGTCAGACCGGAGCGGCGGCCGTTGCGGGTCAGCTCGTTGGCCAGGTCGACGTTGAAGGCGTCCACGCGGGTCGACGGGAGGGACAGGCCCACCTTGTCGTCGCTGTAGCGGTCGGCCAGGCCCTTGGCGATGTCCGCGATCTCGGTGTGGTCCGCCGACGACAGGGACAGCAGCCCGACCTCTTCGAAGCCCGTCGCCTTGAGGCCGCGCTCCACCATCTCGCCGATGCCGGTGATGCTTCGCTCCCGCACGGGGCGCGTGATCATGCCGGCCTGGCAGAAACGGCAGCCGCGGGTGCAGCCGCGGAAGATCTCCACGGACATGCGCTCGTGGACGGTCTCGGCGAGCGGGACCAGGGGCTGCTTGGGGTAGGGCCACTCGTCGAGGTCCATGACCGTGTGCTTGGACACGCGCCACGGCACGCCGGAGCGGTTCGGGACCACGCGGGCGATGCGGCCGTCCGGCAGGTACTCCACGTCGTAGAAGCCCGGCACGTAGACCCCGCCGGTCTTCGCGAGGCGCAGCAGGACCTCTTCGCGCCCGCCCGGACGGCCCTCTGCCTTCCACGCGCGGATGATCTCGGTCATGTCGAGGACGGCCTGCTCGCCGTCGCCGATGATCGCGCAGTCGATGAACTCCGCGATCGGCTCGGGGTTGAAGGCCGCGTGGCCGCCCGCGAGGACGATGGGGTGGTCGACCGTACGGTTCCTGGCCTCGAGGGGGATGCCCGCAAGGTCCAGCGCCGTCAGCATGTTGGTGTAGCCGAGCTCGGTGGAGAAGGAGAGCCCGAAGACGTCGAAGTCCCCGACCGGGCGGTGCGAGTCGACGGTGAACTGCGGCACGCCGTGCTCGCGCATCAGCTCTTCGAGGTCCGGCCACACGCTGTACGTGCGCTCCGCGAGCACGCCCTCGCGTTCGTTCAGCACCTCGTAAAGGATCATGACGCCCTGGTTGGGCAGCCCGACCTCGTACGCGTCCGGGTACATCAGCGCCCAGCGGACATCGGCGGAGTCCCACTCCTTGACGGTGGAGTTCAGCTCACCACCGACGTACTGGATGGGCTTCTGCACATGCGGGAGCAGAGCTTCGAGCTGTGGGAAGACCGACTCGGACATCACGCGACTTTCGTGAAGCGGGCAGGGGGCGACTCTCAAGCGTACCCCGGTGCCCGCCGGCCTCCCGCCCGCTCGACCTCCCGGCCGGGCGTCCGGCCGGTCATCCCCGCAGCGCCGCCGCCCGGGCCGCTGTGGCCTCCCACGCCTGCGGCAGCTCCCGCTCCCGGCGGGCCGCGGTCTCCTCCTCGCGGGCGTAGAGCACCCCCCACGTGAAGGCCGACTCGCCGGCGCCCGCCGCCTGGACGGCGAGGCCGCGCAGGGCCTGGCGCGCGACCACGCTGTCCTGGTGGTCGCCGAGCAGGCTCTGGACCGCCTTCACGGACTTGGCCAGGCGCCGCGCGGGCTTGCCGAGGGCCGGAGCCGCCGCCTCGGCCGCGTAGCGGGCGCGCTTGGCCTTCTTGCGGGCTTCGTGCAGGGCCACGTCCCGGTCCGGTCCGGGTTCCATGGCCAGCGCGGTTTCCACACGGTCGGCGAGGCGTCCGTAGTCGGCGAGGACCGCCTTGGGCAGGGCGGTTTCGGCGGGCCGGCCGGCGGCTTCGAGCAGGGGCGGGTCGGCCAGCAGGGCGTCGAGGCCGTTCAGCAGGGCTACGTAGCGCCGGCTGTCGAGGGCGGCCAGGGCCGCCCGCCGGGTCGCGGTGCGGCGGGTGGTGTTCCAGATCTTCAGGCGGGCTCCGAGCGGGCCGAGCCGCAGGGTGCGCGGGACGTCCCCCAGGCGGGTCCGGATCCGTTCCATCAGGACTTCCTGGTCGCGGTCGACGCCGAGCTCCGCGGCGAGCCAGCGCAGTTCCTCGCCGAGGGGGCCGGTCTCCTCGGGGTCCAGGATCCGGCGGTAGGTCTTGAAGGCGCTGCGCAGCCGCCGGGTGGCGACCCGCATCCGGTGGACGGAGTCGGGCAGGTCCCGGCGTACGGCGGGGTCCTGGGCGATCAGGGTGTCGCGCTGTTCGCGCAGGTAGGACAGGACGTGCGCGCCCGTGGTGCCGTCGTCGGGGCCGGGCGCGGGCCGTGCGGGCGGCTGGGCGCCGGTCTCGGTCAGCGCGCGGGCGAGCTTCGAGGGCGAGTCCGAGACGCGCAGTCCGGATGCGTGGAACGCCTTCTCGACGGCGTCGAGCAGCTCCGGGTCGATGCCGTCGGCGAGTTCCACCTCGACCTCGGTCCAGGCGGCGGTGGCGCCGAGGCGCTCGGCGCGCACGGCGTCGGTGGAGAGCTCCGCGAGGAGGGCGCCGTCGGCGTCGAGGAGGTGGCTGACCTTGCGCGAGGACAGGAGCCTGACCTGGGGTTCCAGCGGGGCGTCGCGCAGGCGGGAGCGCAGCAGCCCGGTCAGTGAGGGCGGCACGGTGTCGCTGAGCGGGGTGGTGATCTCGTCGCGGACTCCGGGGGCGACGGGCAGTTTGAGGTGCCATCCCGCGTCCTTGCCGCCGGTGCGGCGGCGCAGGGTGAGGCCGTCTGAGGCGAGCCGCTGGTCGGCGGTGTCGTAGTAGACGGCGTCGAGGTCTACGGTGCCCTGGTCGGTGACGGCCGCGATGGCCGCCGTGCCGGTCAGGTCCGGGACCCCGCGCCGTCCGGCCTTGTCGTTCTTGAACTCGAATTTGCGCTCGATCTCGCGCTTCGTGTCCGCCATGAACCGAACCTAGTCCTGAACGAAGTGCTGTGTGAAGGCGAAGACAAGACGGGCGGGCGGGGCGACTGCGGCCTAGGCCGACAGGGGCCGTTGCACCTTGATCGACTGGAGCAGCCCGACGGCCACCCATACGGCGAACATCGACGATCCTCCGTACGAGACGAACGGCAGTGGGAGCCCGGCCACCGGCATGATCCCCAGGGTCATTCCGATGTTCTCGAAGGACTGGAAGGCGAACCAGGCGATGATCCCGGCGCACACGATCGTCCCGTACAGCTCGGTGGTCTCCCGGGCGATGACGCAGGCCCGCCACAGGATGACGCCCAGCAGTACCAGGATGAGCCCGGCTCCGAGGAAGCCCAGCTCCTCCCCCGCCACGGTGAAGACGAAGTCGGTCTGCTGTTCCGGCACGAACTGGCCGGTGGTCTGCGATCCGCGGAAGAGCCCGGATCCGGTCAGTCCGCCGGAGCCGATCGCGATCCGCGCCTGGTTGGTGTTGTAGCCGACGCCGGCGGGGTCGAGCTCCGGGTTGGCGAAGGCCGCGAAGCGGTTGATCTGGTACTCGTCGAGGATGCCGAGCTGCCAGATCAGGATGGCGCCGGCGGCGCCCGAGCCGAGCAGGCCCACCACCCAGCGGTTGGAGGCGCCGGAGGCCAGGAGGACGCCGAGCACGATGACGACCATGACCATGACGGAGCCGAGGTCGGGCATCAGCATGACGATGCCCATCGGGGCTGCCGCCAGGCACAGCGCCTTGACGACGGTGCGGTGGTCGGGGTGGGCGAGGTCGCCCGCGTCCACGCGGGTCGCGAGGAGCATCGCCATGCCGAGGATGATCGTGACCTTCACGAATTCCGAGGGCTGCAGCGAGAAGCCGCCGCCGATCACGATCCAGGCGTGGGCGCCGTTGATGGTGGCGCCGAGCGGGGTGAGCACGGCGAGGATCAGCACCAGGGAGAGCCCGTACAGGACCGGGACCGCGCCGCGCAGGGTGCGGTGCCCGAGCCAGATGGTGCCGATCATCAGCACGAGGCCGATGCCGGTGTTCATGGCGTGCCGGAAGAGGAAGTAGTACGGGTCCCCGTTGTTGAGCGAGGTCCGGTTGCGGGTCGCCGACCACACCAGCAGGGAGCCGAGGAGGGAGAGGGCGAGCGAGGAGAGGAGTATCGGCCAGTCGAGCCGCCGCACGACGGAGTCGCGGGCGGTCAGCTTGGCCATCGCCCCGCGCTCGGGTGCGTACCGGGAGACGGAGAACTTGTTGGCGGTGTGCATATCGGTTTCGGTCCTCAGTCGTGCTGCGCGGGGCGCTGGGCGGGCGGGCCGGCGAGCGCGGGCGGCGCCAGCTCTTCCGGGGACGGCGGCACGTACGGCCGGATCTCGGGGGAGTCGATGGAGCCGTCGGGGCGGATCCTGGGCAGTTTGGTCTCGGGCTCCAGCAGCAGGGCCTTCTTCACGTCCTGCTTGCCGGCCATGTCGAGGCCGTAGATGGCGTTGTAGATGTTGCGGACGGCGGGGCCGGCGGCCCCGGAGCCGGTGCCTCCCTGGGAGATCGTCATGACGATCGTGAAGTCGTCGGTGTAGGTCGCCAGCCACGAGGTGGTCTGCTTGCCGTAGACCTGGGCGGTGCCGGTCTTGGCCCGCATCGGGATCTTGTCGAGCGGCCAGCCGCCGAACCGCCACGCGGCGGTGCCGCCGGGCTCGACGACCATGCGCAGGCCCCTGTCGAGGTCGCTGACGGTCTTGGCGTCGATGGGCAGCCTGCCGTGGGGCCTGGGCTTGATCATTTCGACGCGCTTGCCGTCGGGGCTGATCACGGCTTTGCCGACGGTGGGGTCGTAGAGGGTGCCCCCGTTGCTGATGGCGGCGTAGGCGGTGGCCATCTGGATGGGCGTGACGAGGACGTCGCCCTGCCCGATGGCGAAGTTGATGCTGTCGAACGCCTTCAGCTGGTTGCCTTCGAGGCAGCTCTCGTAGGCGATCTGCTCGACGTAGGTGCCGCCCTTCTTGCCCTGCTTGCACCAGGAGTCCTTGTTGGCGGCCCAGAAGCTCTTCTTCCACCGGCGGTCGGGGATGCGGCCGGTGACCTCGTTCGGCAGGTCGATCCCGGTCTCGGAGCCGAGGCCGAACTCGCGGGCGGTCCGGTAGAACCAGTCGTGGGCGTCCTTCTTGGGCTTGAGGCCGCCGTCGCGCTGCCATTCCTTGTGCCCGAGGGCGTAGAAGACGGTGTTGCAGGAGAACTTGAGGGCTTCGCCGAGGGTGATGGGGCCGTGCCCCTTGGACTCGAAGTTCGCGAAGCTCCGGTTGCCCATGCTGTAGGAAGCGCTGCAGTTGTACTTGTCGTCGAAGCCGTATCCGGCCCGCACGGCCGCGCTCGCCGAGACCACCTTGAAGATGGAGCCGGCGGGGGCCTGGCCCTGGATGGCCCGGTTGAGCAGCGGGTAGTTGGAGTTCTTGCTCGTGAGGTTGGCGTAGTCCTTGGCGGAGATGCCGCCGACCCAGGCGTTGGGGTCGTAGTCGGGCTGGGAGGCCATCGCGACGACGCGGCCGGTCTTGGCCTCCATGACGACGACGGCGCCCGAGTCGGCCTCGTACTTGCGGCCGGTGATCTTGTCGGTCTCCTGACGGACGGTCTTCATCGCCTGCTGGAGCTCGAACTCGGCGACCGACTGGACCCGGGCGTCGATGCTGGTGATGAGGGTGGAACCGGGTACGCCCGGGTCGGACTCGGTCTGGTGCATGACCCGGCCGAGGTTGTCGACCTCGTAGGAGGTGACCATCGCCTTGCCGCGCAACTGCTTGTCGAAGGTGCGCTCGATCCCGGAGCGCCCGACCTGATCGGACCGCAGGTGCGGCGAGTCGGTGTCCTTGGCCTTCTGGATCTCCTCGTCGGTGACCGGCGAGAGGTAGCCGAGCACCTGGGCGGTACGGGCGCCGCCGGGCGCCGGGTAGCGGCGGACGGCGGTGGGCTCCGCGGTGATGCCGGGGAAGTCCTCCGGGCGTTCGCGGAGCTGGAGCGCCTGCTGCGTGCTGGCTCCGAGGGTGATCGGGATCGGCTGGTACGGGGAGCCGTTCCAGCAGGGCGCGGGGGTTTGGGAGTCACAGAGGCGGACCTTCTCCATGACCTCCTTGGGGGTCATGTCCAGCACGTCGGCGAGACGGGTCATGACGGCCTTGCCCCGGTCCTTCATCTTCATCAGGGCCGTGCGGCTGGCGGAGACGACCAGGCGCGTCTCGTTGTCGGCGAGCGGGACGCCCCGGGCGTCGAGGACCGGGCCGCGCACGGCGGGCCGGACGACGCGCTGGACGTGGTTGCTCTTCGCTTCGAGGTGGTATTCCTCGCCGTTGCGGATCTGGAGGTACCAGAGGCGCCCGCCGAGGGTGAGGAACATCGAGAAGACGAGCACCTGGATGATGATGAGCCTGATCTGCACCCGGGAAGTGCGGCCGGTCTCCGGAACGTTGGTCACGCCTGCTCCTCCCTCACAGCTTCTTGACGCTCTTCACACCCTTGATTCCCTTGACGCCCTTTATCCGGCCGGCCCGGTTGGCGCGGCTGCGGGCGGTCTTCATCCGCAGGCCGCCGCGCTGGCTGCCGATCCGCAGGCCGGTGCCGCCGGCCAGCCAGCCGGAGGCGATGTCCTTGCCCACCGGGGGGCCGCCGTTGGCGTCGACGGCCATCGGGTCGTTCTCCGCGCGGCGGGCCAGGGCCATGATGAACGGCACGGTGAAGGGCGCGAGCAGCAGGTCGTAGAGGACCGCGGTGAAGAGCAGTCCGGTCAGGCCCACGTGGCGGGCGGCGGTGTCGCCGACCAGGGCGCCGACTCCCGCGGAGAGCAGGGTGGAGGCGAAGGCCGCGCCGACGACGGTGAGCATCGGGCCCCAGGCGGAGCGGAAGCGTCCGGTGTCGGGGCGGACCAGGCCGGCGACGTAGCCGATGACGCACAGCACGAGCGCGTAGCGTCCGGCCGCGTGGTCGGCGGGCGGGGCCAGGTCGGCGAGCAGGCCGGCGGAGAAGCCGATGAGGGCGCCGCTGACGCACCCGTACACGAGTGCGAGGGCGACGACGGTGAGGAGAACCAGGTCGGGGACGGCTCCGGGGAGTTGGAGCCGGCCGAGGATGGAGACCTGGATGACGAGGGCGACCACGACGAGCGTGCCCGCGAGCAGGATCCGGTTGAAGCGCATGGTGGTCGGCTCCTACTCGTCGGCCGGCTTGCCGGGCGCGCTGGCCGACGGCGTGACCGTGACGGTGACCGTCGGGGTGGGTTGGGGCGCCTCGGGCTTGGGCGGCAGTACGGCGTCGCGCGGGTCCTCGCGCGGGGGCATCACGACGACGCCGACGATGTCCAGGCGCGAGAAGCCGACGAAGGGCCGGATCCAGACGGTACGGGTCAGATCGCCGCGCGAGGGGTCCACCTTGACCACCTCGCCGATCGGGACGCCGGGGACGAACGGCTTGTTGCCGCGCGAGCCGAAGGTGACGAGGCGGTCGCCCGGGTTGATCTTGGCCTTGCCGTTGAGCATCTGCACCGACAGCGCGCGGTCTCCCTGGCCGGTGGCGAAGCCGAGTTCGCCGGTCTTCTCCAGCCGGGTGCCGACGGTGAAGTCGGGGTCGTTGGCGAGGACCACGGTGGCGGTGTCGGGGCCGACGGTCGCGACCCGGCCGACGAGTCCGTCCCCGTTGAGGACGGTCATGTCGCGCTCGATGCCGTCCTTGCTGCCGGCGTCGATGGTGACGGTCCAGGAGAAGCCCTGGGCCGCTCCTATGGCGATGACCTCGGCGCCCTTGATTCCGTACTGCCCGGCGCCGGCCCGCTTGAGCATCTCGTCGAGCTCGCGGATCCGGCTGCGGGTCTGGTCGTCGCTGCCCAGCTTTGCCTTAAGCGCCGCGTTCTCGCGCTCCAGCGTGGCGATCCGGTTGTGCCGCTCGCCGGAGTCCCGTACCGCCCCTATGGCGTTGGCGACCGGGTCGACCCCCTTCGCCACGCCCTTCTCGACCGGCCCGAAGACCGCTGCGGCGGCCTGTCGGGCACCGTCGACCGGCGAGTCCTCGCCCGTCCTGATGTCCACCGTGATCAACGCGAACGCGATGGCGATCAGAAGCACCAGGAGCAGCCGGCTTTCTCGTGTGTCCCTCACGTGCGGCGGCCGTGCCTTCCTCATAGATACTCGTGCGGCGAAGCCGCTCCGGTGGAGCCGGGGCTCGCACCGGACCTTGCCTGTATATCAACGATCCGCCGCACGGGCCCGGTAGCACCCGTACGGCGGATCATTTGTGTTCCACCGGCCGGCGGCGGCCCGACTAGCGGCGGGGCTGGGCGTCCAGGACCTGCTGGAGCGCCTCGAACTCCTCGACGCACTTGCCGGATCCCAGCGCGACGGAGTCGAGCGGGTCCTCGGCGATGTGGATGGGCATGCCCGTCTCGCGGCGCAGCCGCTCGTCGAGGCCGCGCAGCAGGGCTCCGCCTCCGGTGAGGACGATGCCGCGGTCCATGATGTCGCCGGAGAGCTCCGGCGGGCACTTGTCGAGGGTGGTCTTGACCGCGTCGACGATCGCGTTGACCGGCTCCTCGATCGCCTTGCGGACCTCGGCGGCCGAGATGACCACGGTCTTGGGCAGGCCGGAGACCAGGTCGCGGCCGCGGATCTCGGTGTGCTCGTCCTTGTCGAGGTCGTACGCCGACCCGATGGTGATCTTGATCTGTTCGGCGGTGCGCTCACCGAGGAGGAGCGAGTACTCCTTCTTGATGTGCTGGATGATCGCGTTGTCCAGCTCGTCGCCGGCCACCCGGATGGACTGTGCCGTGACGATTCCGCCGAGGCTGATGACGGCGACCTCGGTGGTGCCGCCGCCGATGTCCACGACCATGTTGCCGGTGGCCTCGTGGACGGGCAGGCCGGCGCCGATGGCGGCGGCCATGGGCTCTTCGATGATGTGCACCTGGCGAGCACCTGCCTGCGTGGACGCCTCGATGACGGCGCGGCGCTCCACTCCCGTGATGCCGGAGGGTACGCAGACCACGACGCGCGGCCGGGCCAGGTAGCGGCGCTTGTGGATCTTGAGGATGAAGTACCGGAGCATTCGCTCGGTGATCTCGAAGTCGGCGATCACGCCGTCTTTGAGGGGCCGAACCGCGACGATGTTGCCGGGCGTGCGCCCGATCATCTTCTTCGCCTCGGTGCCGACCGCCAGGATGCCGCCGGTGTTCGTGTTGATGGCGACCACGGACGGCTCGTTCAGGACGATTCCCCGGCCCCTCACGTACACCAGCGTGTTGGCGGTCCCGAGGTCGATCGCCATGTCACGGCCGATGAACGACATGTTGTTCCCCTTGTTCCCCATGAGGAGCGTCTGGCCTTCCAGTTGATAGCGGCTGCTGTCAGGTCGGCGAGGTGGGTGTGTGGGTGGAGGCCCCATCGTAGTGCCGCAGGTACGGACACCGCGCGACGGGACTCCGGTAATCCCGCCGGAATGGATACCCGCCCCCATAGTGGTGACGTCGTGTCCTGTCCATGCGTTCCCGGAAGTGCCCGGTAATACCAAAGGGCGACCGAAATTACTTCGGTCGCCCCAGGTCATGAGCGCTATATGGCTGATGTTGCGTCAGTGAGGAGTGATCAGAGCGCGGGGAAGAACAGCTTCAGCTCGCGTTCGGCGGACTCCTCGGAATCCGAGGCGTGGATCAGGTTCTCCCGGGTGACGGTGCCGAAATCGCCGCGAATGGAACCGGGTGCCGCGGCGATCGGGTCGGTGGGTCCGGCCAGCTGGCGGACACCCTCGATCACGCGTTCCCCTTCGACGACCAGGGCGACGACCGGACCGCTCGCCATGAAGCCCATGAGCGGTTCGTAGAACACCTTGCCCTTGTGCTCGCCGTAGTGCGCCTCCAGGGTGTCCTGGTCCAGCGTGCGCAGCTCCAGCGCGGCAATGGTCCAGCCGGCCTTCCGCTCGATGCGGCCGACGATCTCGCCGATCAGGCCGCGACGGACGGCGTCGGGCTTGAGGAGGACGAGCGTGCGCTGGGTCATGTGGGTAACTCCTTGCGGCAAACGGGTGCGGTCCGACGAGGCTACAGGGGGCCGGGACCCCGGCGTGCGGGGCCTTCCCGGGCCGCTCCCCCGCCCGCGGCCCGCGCCTACGCCTCGGGCTGGGCCTCCGCCTGGGCCGCCCAGCCCGCCTTGATCGTGTCGATCTTGCGGCCGTAGTGGACCGAGCACCACCACAGGCCCGCGAACACCGCGCCCAGGAAGAACATCGTCGGGACCACGAAGCCGCTCAGGATCAGGCCGATCTGCAGGGCCCAGCCGATCTGCACGGCGCCGGGCCGCGACAGCATCCCGCAGAGCAGGACCGACAGCAGCATCACGACCCCGCACACCGACCAGACCGCGGCCTGGGTCAGGTCCGGGTCCTTCATGGCCACGAGGCCCGCGAACCCGACCACGAAGAATTCGCCGATCAGCGTCGAAGCACACAGCGTGCGCATTCCCTCAGCCCCTCTTCAGCAGCAGGCGGGCCTCGCCCACCGTGATCACGGACCCGGTCACCAGGACCCCGGCCCCTCCGTACTCCGCCTCTTCCTCCGCCAGCGTGATCGCCGCCTCCAGGGCGTCGTCCAGCCGCGGCTCCACCTGGACCCGGTCCGGCCCGAAGACCTCGACCGCCACCGCCGCCAGGGCGTCGGCGGACATCGCCCGGTGGCTGGTGTTCTCCGTGATCACGACCTCGGCGAAGATCGGCTCGAAGGCCTCGAAGAGCCCCCGCACATCCTTGCCCTCGCTCGCGCCCACGACGCCGATGAGCCGGCTGAAGCCGAAGGCCTCGGTCACCGCCTCGGCCGTGACCAGCGCCCCGGCCGGGTTGTGCGCGGCGTCCAGGACCACCGTCGGGCTGCGCCGCACGACCTCCATGCGGCCGGGCGAGGTCACCGAGGCGAAGGCCTTGCGCACCGTGTCCGCGTCCAGCACCCGCGCGTGGTCCGCGCCGATCCCGAAGAAGGCTTCGACCGCCGCCAGGGCCACCGCCGCGTTGTGCGCCATGTGGGCGCCGTACAGCGGCAGGAAGATCCCGTCGTACTCGCCGCCCAGGCCGCGCAGCGTCAGCTGCTGTCCGCCCACCGCGACCTCGCGCGTGACGACACCGAACTCCATGCCTTCTCGGGCCACCGTCGCGTCGACCTCGACGGCCTTCTTGAGCAGCACCTGCGCCGCGTCCACCGGCTGCTGCGCCAGGATCACGGTGGCGCCCTGCTTGATGACCCCGCCCTTCTCCACGGCGATCTCACCGGGCGTGGAGCCGAGCCGGTCCGTGTGGTCCAGGCTGATCGGGGTGACCACGGCGACCGCCGCGTCGATCACGTTGGTCGCGTCCCAGGTGCCGCCCATGCCGACCTCGATCACGGCCGCGTCGACCGGAGCGTCCGCGAACGCCGCGTAGGCCATGCCGGTGAGGACCTCGAAGAACGACAGCCGGAACTCCTCGGCCGCGTCCACCATCTCCACGTACGGCTTGATGTCGTGGTACGTCTCGACGAACCGCTCGGCCGTGATCGGCGCCCCGTCCAGGCTGATCCGCTCGGTGACCGACTGCACGTGCGGGCTGGTGTAGCGCCCGGTGCGCAGCTCGAAGGCGTTCAGCAGCGCCTCGATCATGCGGGCGGTGCTCGTCTTGCCGTTGGTGCCGGTGACGTGGATGGTGGGGTACGCGCGCTGCGGCTCGCCCAGGACGTCCATCAGCGCGGCGATCCGCGTGACGGACGGCTCCAGCTTGGTCTCGCCCCAGCGGCCCGCCAGCTCCTGCTCCACCTCCCGCAGCGCATCGGCCACCTCGGGATCGGCGGGCACGTCGGGTACCGGTTCGCCCTGAGGTGGACCGGCCTGCGCGCGCAGGGTGCGGCTGCCCGCAGCGATCACCGCCAGGTCGGGATCGCGGTCGGACTCTTCCGCCACGATCTGGTCGAACTCGTCGAAGCTGTCATCGTGGCTCTCGGGCTGCTGCTCACTCACGGGACCAGTCTACGGACGAGGGCCGGGGGGACTTTCGGCCTGGTCCCTTCGAGACCTTCGGCGGCGGAGGCGACCGGATCCCCGTGCAAGCCTTGCGAGCAGGAGATAGGGGAATAAATGCCGCAGGCCAGCACCAACAAGACAGCTTCCAGCCGCGACATAGGGATAGACCTGGGAACCGCCAACACCCTCGTCTACGCACGCGGACACGGCATCGTCCTCAATGAGCCGTCCGTGGTGGCGGTCAGGGCCGGCACGACCACCGCCCTGGCCGTCGGCATCGAGGCCAAGGAGACCATCGGCCGCACCCCCGGCTCCATCACCGCCGTCCGCCCGCTCAAGGACGGCGTGATCTGCGACTACGAGGCCGCCGAGGAGATGATCCGGCACTTCGTCCGCAAGGCCGTCCCCGGACGCCGGGTGCGCACCCGCATGGTGATCTGCGTACCGTCCGGAGTCACCCAGGTGGAGCGGCGGGCCATCATCCACGCCTCCACCCGGGCCGGAGCCAAGACCGTGCACCTCATCGAGGAACCGATGGCCGCCGCGATCGGGGCAGGGCTGCCCGTGTCCGAGCCGCGCGGCTCGATGGTCGTCGACATCGGCGGCGGCACCTCGGAGGTCGCCGTCATCTCGCTGGGCGGCATCGTCACCTCCCGGTCGCTGCGGGTCGGCGGTGACCGGCTGGACGCCGCGATCATGGACTACGTCCGCAAGGAGCACGGCCTGCTCATCGGCGAGCGCACCGCCGAGAACGTCAAGATCGCCATCGGCTCCGCGTGGCCGGTGCCCGGCCTGCCGGAGCTGGAGACGCGCACGTTCACCGTGCGGGGCCGGGAGAAGGTCGGCGGCATGCCCCTGACGCTCCAGCTCGGCGCCGGCGACGTGCGGACGGCCCTCGGCGAGCCCCTCGAGGCGATCATCGCCGCGGTGCGCAGCACCCTGGAGGAATGCCCGCCCGAACTGTCCGGCGACGTCATGGAGCACGGCATCGTCCTGACCGGCGGCGGCGCGCTGCTGCCCGGCCTCGACCTGCGGATGGCCTCCTCGACCGGGATCCCGGTCTTCGTGGCGGACGCGCCCCTGGACTGCGTGGCCCTGGGATCGGGTCGGTGCGTGGAGGACATGGACGCGCTCAGCGGCCTGCTCGCCCCGGCGAAGGCCTAGACGGCCTACCTGTACGGCCGCCCGCAGGGCCGTCCCCCTATCCCTTCGGGAGGGTGGCCACTACCTGGTACGAGCCCTCCGTGCGCCTCGCCGTCAGGGTGCCGCCCAGGCTGCGCACGCGCTCGGACATGCTCGCGGTGCCCGACCCCGCCGACACCGGGGCCCGGGTCGGACCGCGCTCCGCGAGCCCGTTGCTGACGGCGATCCGCAGCTGTGGGCCGTCCGCCGCGATGGACACGTCGATGGTCTGGCCGCGGGCGTGCTTGGCGGCATTGGTCAGGCACTCCTGGACCACCCGGTAGACCGCCGCCTGCCGCAGCGGCGACAGCCCGTGCACCTCCGGATCCAGGGCGAGCCGTACGGGGGAACCCGCGCGCCCGCTCTCCTGGGCCAGGGCCGCCAGCCCCTCCACGCCCGGGGTCGCCGCCCGCTCCCCGCGCTGCACGATGATCTCGTTGAGCACCAGGTGGGCCCGGCGGGCGGTGTCCGCGAGCTCTTCGAAGTCCTTGGCGTACGCCGTCTCGCGCGCCCGCATCGACAGCACCTCGGAGCGGACCGTGAGCAGGGTCAGCTCGCGCCCGACGAAATCGTGGACGTCGCGGGCGACGGAGGTCCGCTCCTGCTGGACGGCCTGCAGGACTGCGGACTCGGCGCGCCGGGCGTCGAGCTCGTGCACGAGGTCCTGGCGGTAGGCGGCGATGCCGACGGCCGAGGCGAGGACACCGATGGGCACGACGAGGCTCAGGAAGGCGCTGAGGGTCTCGACCCGCGGCTCGGGCCACCCGGGCACCCAGAAAAGGATCAGCGCGAAGACCAGGTACCCGACGGTGGCGAGGATTCCGGCGCGGCGCCCCCGGTAGCGGCCGACGGAGTACAGGGCGAACTGGATCAGCGTGAGCTCGTGGAGCCAGCCGATGAAGAGCAGCGCGGTCAGGTACGCGACCCAGGGCGCGCGCCGCCGCACCAGCAGGCCGAGGCAGCCCAGGGCGAGCACGACGGCGGCGAGCGGTCCGCTCAGGGAGTTGTCGGCGGCGGCCAGGCCCGGCAGGTCCAGCGCCATCAGGGCGAAGCAGCCGGCGGCCGTGAGCACGTCTATCGCCCGCGGTGACCCTGCCCAGCCCTCGCTGAGCCGGCGGCCGGAGGCCGCGGCCCAGTGGAGCGCCGAGGCAACGGGCTTGGGGGGCATGCCCTCCATCATCCGTGGTCGCCGGCGCGGATCCGGTCCGCTGCCGTCCCCCGGGGCGTGACATGCGGCACGTCGGATGTTTCATGACATAGCAGGTACGGATGACGCGAAGGCCCCCACGCCGCCGACCGACGGCGTGGGGGCCTTCGCCTGTGCCTGTGCCCGGGCTCCGCGAGCCTGACGGACCCTACGCGTCGGGCAGGGCGGCCAGCTGGGCCTGGAGCCGCGCGATGTCCGCGTCGGCCTTGGCGAGGCGGCCCTTGATCTTGTCCACGACGTTGTCGGGCGCCTTGGCGATGAACGCCTCGTTGCCGAGCTTGCCCTCCGCCTGCTGCTTCTCCTTCTCGGCGGCGGCCAGGTCCTTGCTCAGCCGCTTGCGCTCCGCCGGGACGTCGATGGTGCCCGACAGGTCGAGGGCGACGGTGGCGCCGGCCACTGGCAGGGTCGCGGTGGCGTGGAACTCCTCGCCCTCCGGCTGGAGGCGCAGGAGCTGGCGGATGGCACCCTCGTGCGCGGCGAGCTGCGTACCCGCCAGGTCCAGGCGGGCCGGGACCTTCTGGCCGTCCTGCAGCCCCTGCTCCTTGCGGAACCGGCGGACCTCGGTGACGACCGACCGGACGCTCCCGATCTCGGCTTCGGCGGCCTCGTCGCGGAAACCGCTGTCCTTCGGCCAGTCGGCGATCACCAGCGACTCGCGCCCGGTCAGCGTGGTCCACAGCGTCTCGGTGACGAAGGGGACCACCGGGTGCAGCAGCCGCAGCATGACGTCGATGACCTCGCCCAGGACCCGCCCGGAGACCTTGGCCTGCTCGCCGCCCGCGAAGAACGTCGTCTTCGACAGCTCGACGTACCAGTCGAAGACCTCGTCCCACGCGAAGTGGTAGAGGGCGTCCGACAGCTTCGAGAACTGGTAGTCCTCGTAGTACGCGTCGACCTCGGCCACGGTCTTGCCCAGCCGCGACAGGATCCAGCGGTCGGTCGCCGACATCTGCTCGGCGGTCGGCAGCTCGCCCTCGATCGTGGCGCCGTTCATCAGCGCGAAGCGCGTGGCGTTCCAGATCTTGTTGGCGAACTTGCTGGAGGCCTGGACCCAGTCCTCGCCGATCGGGACGTCGACACCCGGGTTGGCGCCGCGGGCCAGCGTGAAGCGGACGGCGTCGGAACCGTACTTGTCCATCCAGTCCAGCGGGTTGACCGCGTTGCCGAAGGACTTCGACATCTTCTTGCCGCGCTCGTCGCGGACCATGCCGTGCAGGGCGATGGTGTGGAACGGCGGGGTGCCGTCCATCGCGTACAGGCCGAACATCATCATCCGGGCGACCCAGAAGAAGAGGATGTCGTAGCCCGTGACCAGCACGGCGTTCGGGTAGAACTTCGCCAGGCTGTCGGTCTGCCGCGGCCAGCCGAGCGTGGAGAACGGCCACAGGCCGGAGGAGAACCAGGTGTCCAGGACGTCCGTGTCCTGGGTCCAGCCCTCGCCGGCCGGCGGCTGCTCGTCGGGGCCGACGCAGACGATCTCGCCGTTCGGGCCGTACCAGACGGGGATCCGGTGGCCCCACCACAGCTGGCGCGAGATGCACCAGTCGTGGAGGTTGTCGACCCAGTCGAAGTAGCGCTTCTCCATCTCCTGCGGGTGGATCTTGACCTTGCCGTCGCGGACCGCGTCACCGGCGGCCTTGGCGAGCGGGCCGACCTTGACCCACCACTGGAGCGACAGACGGGGCTCGATGGTGGTCTTGCAGCGCGAGCAGTGGCCGACGGAGTGGGTGTACGGGCGCTTCTCGGCGACGATCCGGCCGTCGGCGCGCAGCGCGGCGACGATGGCGGAGCGGGCCTCGAGCCGGTCCAGGCCCTGGAAGGGGCCGTGGGCGGTGATGATGGCGTGCTCGTCCATGACGGCGAGGTTGGGCAGGCCGTGGCGCTGACCGATCTCGAAGTCGTTGGGGTCGTGCGCCGGGGTCACCTTGACGGCGCCGGTACCGAACTCGGGGTCGACGTGCTCGTCGGCGACGATCGGGATGCGGCGGCCGGTCAGCGGCAGCTCGATCTCGGTGCCGACCATGTGCTTGTAGCGCTCGTCCTCGGGGTGGACGGCAACGGCGGTGTCGCCCAGCATCGTCTCGGCGCGGGTGGTCGCGACGACGATGGAGTTCTCCCCGTCGCCGTACCGGATGGAGACGAGCTCACCGTCGTCGTCCTGGTACTCGACCTCGATGTCGGAGATCGCGGTGAGGCACCGCGGGCACCAGTTGATGATGCGCTCGGCGCGGTAGATCAGTTCGTCGTCGTACAGCTTCTTGAAGATGGTCTGGACGGCCTCGGAGAGGCCCTCGTCCATGGTGAAGCGCTCGCGCGACCAGTCGACGCCGTCGCCGAGACGGCGCATCTGACCGGAGATCTGACCGCCGGACTCGCCCTTCCACTGCCAGACGCGCTCGACGAACGCCTCACGGCCCAGGTCGTGGCGGGACTTGCCCTCCTTGGCGAGCTCGCGCTCGACGACGTTCTGGGTCGCGATGCCGGCGTGGTCCATGCCGGGCTGCCACAGGGTCTCGTAGCCCTGCATGCGCTTGCGGCGGGTCAGCGCGTCGATGAGCGTGTGCTCGAACGCGTGCCCGAGGTGGAGGCTTCCGGTGACGTTCGGCGGCGGAATGACGATGGCGTACGGAGGCTTCTCGCTCTTCTCGTCCGCCTCGAAGTACCCACGCTCTACCCAGCGCTCGTAGAGCTTCCCCTCTACATCGGCCGGCGCGTACTGGGTCGGCAGTTCGGAGTCGGGGCTGCTGGGTGTCTGCGTGTTCTCGGTCACGGGGCACAGTTTAGAGCCGTAACAGTCCAGTCATGAAACCGGCTTTAGCGGGGCCCGGCGCCCAGCACCGCCCGGGCTTCCGCCAGGATGTGTGGGACGCATAAGCAACCTCATGGGGGGACGCGGGATGAGCTACAACCAGCCGGGACCGTACGGGGGCCAGCAGCCGCAGCAGCCCGGGCCTTACGGGCAACAGCCGCAGCAGCCGGGGCCCTACGGACAGCCCGGGCCCTACGGGCAGCAGCCCGGCGCGCAGCCCGGATACGGGTACCCGCAGCAGGCCCCTCAGGGAGTACCGCAGCAGGGCTACCCCCAGCAGCCCGGCTACCCGCAGCAGCAGCCGCAGCAGCCCCCGTACGGCGGCGGCTACCAGCAGCCTCCGTACGGCGCGACGCCCCCGAAGAAGTCGAAGGCCGGCGTGATCGTCGCCGTGGTCCTGGCGGTCGCCGTGATCGCGGGCGGCGGGTACTGGTTCATGACCAAGGGCGCGGGCAACGGCGACGTCTCCGCCTCCACCAAGGGCTACAAGATCGTGCCGCCGGCGACGGTGAACGACTTCAAGAAGAGCGCCAAGGACGGCGACAGCACCATGGACGCCCAGGAGAAGAAGGAGACCGAGGCGATCGGGATCAAGAATCCGACCAAGGTCGGGGCGGGCTACGAGATCAAGAACGCGGCCAAGCCCCTCGAGGGCAAGTCCCTCAACTTCTCCGGCTTCTACGGCGAGATCGCGGACCCCGCGAAGACCCTCGACGCCTCCTTCCAACTGATGAAGACCTCCAGCCTGAGCAAGCAGGACAAGGACGCCGACATCCAGTTCATCGGCTCCCCCGAGACCTTCAAGCCGGCCGGGTTCAGCGGGGCCCTGATGAAGTGCCAGGAGGTGAAGCTCGTCTCCAAGAAGCCCTCCACCAACCCGCTGCAGCCCAAGGAGATCACGATGCCGATGTGCATCTGGACCGACTACAGCACCATGGGCATGACGATCAGCATCGACATCGGCAAGATGGCGACCGGGGCCAAGGGCTACACCCTGGCCCAGAACGCCGAGCTGAGCGCGACGCTCTACAACACCGGCCGCGCGAAGAAGTAACCGCGCCCGCCCGTGCGACATGAGGAAGGGCGCCCCCGGTCCGGGGGCGCCCTTCCTCATGTGTGCGTGCCGGCTACGCCGACTTCTCGTGCGGGCCCTGGTCCTTCGGGACGATGCGCGGGACCAGCGTCGGGTTGACGTTGGAGCGGACCACGTCCGAGGTGATGACCACGCGGGCCACGTCCTTGCGGGACGGGACCTCGTACATCACCGACATCAGGACCTCTTCCATGATGGCGCGCAGGCCGCGCGCGCCGGTCTGGCGCAGGATCGCCTGGTCCGCGATGGCTTCCAGCGCCTCGCGCTCGAAGTCAAGCTCCACACCGTCGAGTTCGAACAGCCGCTGGTACTGCTTCACCAGGGCGTTGCGCGGCTCGATGAGGATCTGGAGCAGGGCCTCCCGGTCCAGGTTGTGCACGGAGGTGATGACGGGCAGGCGGCCGATGAACTCGGGAATCATCCCGAACTTCACCAGGTCCTCCGGCATGACCTCCTGGAACTGGTTGCTCGCCTCGATCTCGCGCTTCGACCGGATCGTCGCCCCGAAGCCGATCCCCTTCGCGCCGGCGCGCGATTCGATGATCCGCTCCAGGCCCGAGAAGGCGCCGCCCACGATGAACAGGACGTTCGTCGTGTCGATCTGGATGAACTCCTGGTGCGGGTGCTTGCGTCCGCCCTGCGGCGGTACGGAAGCGGTCGTGCCTTCCAGGATCTTCAGGAGGGCCTGCTGCACGCCCTCGCCGCTCACGTCGCGCGTGATCGACGGGTTCTCGCTCTTGCGGGCGACCTTGTCGATCTCGTCGATGTAGATGATCCCGGTCTCGGCCTTCTTGACGTCGTAGTCGGCCGCCTGGATCAGCTTGAGCAGGATGTTCTCGACGTCCTCGCCGACGTACCCGGCCTCCGTCAGCGCCGTCGCGTCCGCGATGGCGAACGGGACGTTGAGCATGCGGGCGAGCGTCTGCGCCAACAGCGTCTTGCCGGAGCCCGTGGGGCCCAGCAGCAGGATGTTGGACTTCGCGAGCTCGATCGCGTCGTCCTTGCCCTGCGCGCCGCCGTTCTCACCGGCCTGGACGCGCTTGTAGTGGTTGTACACCGCGACCGAGAGCGCCTTCTTCGCCGGCTCCTGGCCGACGACGTAGCTCTCGAGGAACTCGTAGATCTCACGGGGCTTGGGGAGTTCCTCCCACCGGACCTCGGAGGTCTCCGCGAGTTCCTCTTCGATGATCTCGTTGCAGAGGTCGATGCACTCGTCGCAGATGTACACACCGGGTCCCGCGATGAGCTTCTTCACCTGCTTCTGGCTCTTTCCGCAGAACGAGCACTTGAGCAGGTCGCCGCCGTCACCGATGCGTGCCACGAGGTACTTCCCCTTCGCCTGGGAGACGCCTGGTTCAGCGCTCCTGGTGCCTCATATCCGACGGTACCTTGCCGGGGGCCCCGTGCGGGGCCCCCTTGACGTGGTTCACATCGCCCAATCCGGCGACGTGCCCACGCCAACTGGAGGCAAGGATCAGTGCGAGGTCTTGCGCGTGGCGACGACCTGGTCGATCAGGCCGTAGGCCAGCGCGTCCTCGGCAGTGAGGATCTTGTCGCGCTCGATGTCGTCGCGGATCTTCTCGAGCGGCGTCGAGGAGTGCTTGGCCAGCATGTTCTCCAGCTGGTCGCGCATGCGCAGGATCTCGTTGGCCGCGATCTCCAGGTCGGAGAGCTGCTCGCGGCCGGTGCCACCGGAGGGCTGGTGGATGAGCACACGGGCGTTCGGCAGCGCCATGCGCTTGCCGGGGGCGCCCGCGGCGAGCAGGACGGCAGCGGCGGAGGCCGCCTGGCCCATGCAGACCGTCGAGATGTCCGGCTTCACGAACTGCATCGTGTCGTAGATGGCCGTCAGCGCGGTGAAGGAGCCGCCGGGGCTGTTGATGTACAGGTAGATGTCGCGGTCCGGGTCCATCGACTCCAGGCACAGCAGCTGCGCCATGACGTCGTTGGCGGAGGCGTCGTCGATCTGCACGCCGAGGAAGATGATGCGCTCCTCGAAGAGCTTCGCGTACGGGTCGTACTCGCGCACGCCCTGCGAGGTGCGCTCCACGAAGCGCGGCACGACGTAACGGTTGTCCACCGGCGCGCCGGTGTAGAGGCCGCTCGCGGGAGAAAGGTTGTTCATGTGCATCTGGGTGTTCACCATCCTGGTGGCGTTCTGCGGGCTGAGGCTTGCCTGGTGCGGGCGGGCGCGGGGGCTCCCGTACGGGAGCCCGCGCGCCGGGGCCGGGATCAGGCCCCGGTGCCGCCGCCACCCGGGACCAGCGACGCGGCGGAGATGATCTCGTCGATGAGGCCGTAAGCCTTGGCCTCTTCCGCCGTGTACCAGCGGTCGCGGTCGCCGTCGCGGATGATCGTCTCCACGGTCTGGCCGGAGTGGTGGGCGGTGATCTCAGCCATGCGCTGCTTCGTGCGCAGCAGGTACTGGGCCTGGATCTTGATGTCCGAGGCGGTGCCGCCGATGCCGGCGGAGCCCTGGTGCATCAGGATGTCGGTGTTCGGGAGCGAAAAGCGCTTGCCCGCGGTGCCGCCGGTGAGCAGGAACTGGCCCATGGAGGCCGCCATGCCCATACCGATGGTGACGACGTCGTTCGGGATGTACTGCATGGTGTCGTAGACCGCCATGCCCGCCGTCACCGAGCCACCGGGGCTGTTGATGTACAGGTAGATGTCCTTCTCCGGCTCGGCGGCCAGGAGGAGGAGCTGCGCCGTGATCTTGTTGGCGATGTCGTCGTCGACCTGCTGGCCGAGGAAGATGATGCGCTCGCCGAGCAGCCGGTTGTAGACATGGTCGCCGAGGCCGCCACCGATGGACGGCTCACCCGCGGCGTAAGGCTTCAGATTCGTCACGTATCCACCTGCTCGTCTCCGACGGCCATGTGCCGTCTCAGCGTCTCGTTCTGGGGCTCGGACCAACCGGTGCGGACGATGTCCGCCGGTGTCGGGTACTCCCGTGCCCTCGTATTCATGGACCCTAACGCGCAGGTAGGACAACGCCATCCCGCTTCCCGAACTGTTCGCTCGGAGCGCAAGGTCCGGAGCCGGTCCCGGAGGGCCTGCGACGGGCAAGCCGAAGGGCCCGGACGCGACTGCGTACGGGCCCTCCGGACCATGCTCGGGTACTGCTCAGTGGGGGTGACCCCGGGTGTTACTTGGCTTCGTCGGCCGCGGTCTCGCCGTCGGCCTCGACGGTCTCGGCGGACGCCTCGACCTCGTCCTCGTCGTCGGAGAGGTCGACGACCTCACCGTTGGTGTCGGTCACCTTGGCGACCTCGACGACGGCCGCGAGGGCCTTGCCGCGGGCGACCTCGCCGACGAGCATCGGAACCTGACCGCCCTCGACGACGGCCTGGGCGAACTGGTCGGGGGACATGCCGGAGGAGGCAGCGCGCCGCATGAGGTGCTCGGTGAGCTCCTCCTGGTTGACGTTCAGCTTCTCCTTGTTGACCAGCTCGTCGAGGACGAACTGGGTCTTGATGCCCTTGATCGCCTGCTCGGCGGTCTCGGCGTCGAACTCCTCGACCGTCTTGCCCTGGATCTCGAGGTACTTCTCGATGGAAAGACCCATCTGGCCGAGCTGGTGGTGCTCGAGGTTGTGCTTGCGGGTCTGGACCTCGTCCGCGAGGAGCTTCTCGGGGATCGGGACCTCGACGAGCTCGAGGAGCTTCTCCAGCACGCGCTCCTGGGCCTGCGTGGCCTGGTCGTACTGCTTCATGTTCTCGAGGCGCTTGCGGCTGTCCGCCTTCAGCTCCTCCAGGGTGTCGAACTCGCTCGCCATGCCGGCGAACTCGTCGTCCAGCTCCGGGAGCTCGCGGGCGGAGACCTTGGAGACCTTGACGGTGACCTCGGCGTCCTTGCCCTCGGCGGAGCCGCCCTTCAGCTGGGAGGTGAAGGTGGCCTCGCCACCGGCCTCCAGGCCCTTGACGGCCTCGTCGATGCCTTCGAGCAGCTCGCCCGAGCCGATGGTGTAGGAGACGTCCTGGGCGACACCGTCCTCCAGCACCTCCCCGTCGACCTTGGCCTCGAGGTCGATCGTGACGACGTCGCCGTCCTGGGCGGCGCGCTCGACGTCCTTGGTGGACGCGAAACGGCCGCGCAGCTGCTCGACCGACTTCTCGACCTCCTCGTCGGAGACCTCGATGGCGTCCACGGTGACCTCGATGCCGGAGTAGTCCGGGATCTCGATCGCGGGACGGATGTCGACCTCGGCGGTGAAGGCCAGCAGCTCGCCGTCCTTCAGCTCCGTGATGTCGACCTCGGGCTGGCCCAGCGGGTTCAGGTCGGCCTCGTTGACCGCCTCGGTGTAGAACTTCGGGAGGGCGTCGTTGACGGCCTCCTCCAGCACCGCACCGCGGCCGAAGCGCTGGTCGATGACGCGGGCCGGGATCTTGCCCTTGCGGAAGCCCTTCACCGTGACCTGCTGGTTGATCTTCTTGTAGGCCGCGTCGAGGCTGTCCTTGAGCTCCTCGAAGGGCACCTCAACAGTGAGCCGAACCCGAGTCGGGTTCAGGGTCTCCACGGCGCTCTTCACGGTTCGGTCTCCTTGTGGCTGACTGCTGGGGGGCTCTGCTGTCGCCGCGACTCAGCGGTTCTCAGCGGATCGGGCCCGGTACATCAGACACACGGGCACGCAGCTTGCATAGTAGCCGCAAGCGGCAATCAGCCCACAACGCGATCATCGACGCGGTCTCCGCGAAGGTTCGCGGGCAGACGCGCGGAGAGGGCGGAGAGGGTGCAGACATGGAGACGCCGGCGGGAGACGGATCTCCCTCTGGGCGCTTTCCTGCTGGTCGGGGTGGCCGGATTCGAACCGACGACCTTCCGCTCCCAAAGCGGACGCGCTACCAAGCTGCGCCACACCCCGTCGGTGCGACACGTAGGGTACATGCCCGAAGACCCTCCGCCGTGCGGAGTTTTCACGAAAGCGCCGGCACTCGCGCACCCGGGTCCGAAATGCGGTGTGCGATCCGCCGCCCCGACCCGCTAGGATGCTGTCCGTGCCGCGGTCCCCGGACCTGCGGAGCACGTAGTGCGGGTGTAGCTCAATGGTAGAGCACTAGTCTTCCAAACTAGCTACGCGGGTTCGATTCCCGTCACCCGCTCAGAGACCGAAAGGGCCAGGTCAGAGGACATTTTCTCGACCTGGCCCTTCGTCGTTCCCAGGGGCTGCGATCAGGTCTTCGTGCCCCCTGCGTGCCCCTTGCGCTTTGGATCTTCCTTCGTGCCCTTGGCTGCCTTCCTGCCCTTCTTGACGAGCCCGCTCAGCGCGTCGGCGATCAATCGATCTCGGTCGGCGCTGGCGTGCTGATAAATGAGCGCGGCGCGGGCGGTGCTGTGGCCCATGCGCGTCATCAACTCCCGCGTGCTGGCACCCGTTGAGGCGGCCAGTGTGTTGCCCGTGTGCCGGAGATCGTGGAAGTGCAGCCCCTTGATCCCAGCTTCCCGACACGCCTTGTGCCAGAGCCGGTTGAAGTGATTCCGGCGCGGGGTGGCTCCCTTGGCCCCGATGAAGACACGCCCATCTGCACCGGCCTCCGCGTACCGCTTCAAGTGCTCGTGGAGATCCGCGAGGATCACGCCGGGGATGGAGACCGTCCTCTTGCCCGCAGCACTCTTCGGCGCCTTGATCTCCCGCTGCCCGTTGCTCAGCTCAGCGACGGCCCGCCGTACGCGCACGGTGCGGTGCTCCAGGTCCACGTCCCGCCGGTGGAGCCCGATCAGCTCACCCCAGCGCAACCCGAGGAATCCGGCCATGAGCACGAGGGCTCGGAAGCGCGGCTGGACGGCCTCAGCCAGCGCGTAGACCTCCTTGACCGTGGCCGTCGGCCGCTCCGGGGTGTGCACAGTGCTGGCGCCCTTGACCTGGCAGGGGTTCCGCCGGATCAGCTCGTCGGACACGGCCGTCCCCAGGATGGCTCGGAGCAGCGCGTAGGCCTTGGCCACGGTGGTGGGCCCGGTGCCGGCAGCCAACTTGTCGGCACGCCAACGCCGTACGAGGGGTGGCGAGATCTCCCCCAGGTTGACCCCGCCTAGGACCGGGTCCAGGTGGTGCTTGAGGAGCGAGCCGTAGAGCTGCCGCGTGGTGCTGCTCAGCTCGCGCTCTTTGATCCAGGCAACGGCATACGGCCCGAAGGCGACCTTCCCGGCGTCGGGATCGCGCCAGTCACCCCGCCGCATCTCGGTCTGCGTGTCGGCGAGCCAGTCGTCCGCGTCCTTCTTGGTACGGAAGGTCTCGGGCGCGGGGCGGAGCTGTCCGTCCGGGCCGAGGTAACGAGCCTGGTACCGACCGGAGGGCAGCTTGCGGACCCGGCCGAACGGGCGGCGCTTCCCAGCCATCAGGCAGCCACCCCCAGACGGCTCCGGCGCGGCTCGACGGTGTGGGCGTCGATGTAGGCCCGCACTGCGCTCTCAGGGATACGGACGTGTCGGCCCACCTTCACGTAGGTGATCCGTCGTTCCTCGACGAGCCGCCGGGGGAACCGCACGGTGGTGCCGAGCAGTTCGGCGACCTGGACGACGCTGAGGAAACGCTCATTCATGCTGCTCTCCTTGCAGGGCTTCGCGGGCGGTCTGACGGTTGAGCTGAATGTCACGGGCGATGGTGGCGGCGAGCACCGACTCCCCTGGGCTGTGGCCGTGGCCGGCGTACTGCCAGGAGGCGAGGACGAGCACCGTGTCCGGCTCGATGTTGTCCAGGCCGCGGGCTTCGCGTTCTTGCGTGGCGCGGTAGTCGGCGCGGGTCTGGCGGAGGGCGCCGAGGGTGGTTGAGTACTGGCGGGACTTGGTGGAGAAGTGGCCCCGGAAGCCGAGCATGTGGGACCAGGCGGCGAGGCGGCGGTCCGGGTAGAGCGGGTCGAGGTCGAGGCAGGCCTCGACCAGGCGTGCGGTGTGGTCGGGGACGTCCAGGAGGACCAAGGCCTCGCGGTTGCCGATGCGACGGTCGAGGGTGCCGGTGTTCTCGGCAGCCTTGGTTGCGTACTTGGCGACGTAGGAGGCGACCGCCTGTTCGGTGATGTCGGAGCCGTCCCCGAAGGCCTTGATCGGGCGTACGTCGAGCTGGGTTCCCCACCGGAAGGTGCGGGCGGGTTGGTCAGCAGCGGCCGAGACGGTGATCGAGGTGTACGCGTGGGCGACGGCGGCCCGGATCGAGCGGTCGAGGAGCTCCGTGGTGGCCCAGGACGGCGGAGGGCTGAGCGGGCCTGTGGGTCCGTCGATCCGGATCACGGCGTGGAAGTGGATGGCGCCGCGCTTCTGGAACTCGGCGACCTTCCCGTAGGAGATCCGGGCTTCCTCCTTTAGCTCGCGTTGGGTGAGGCCGGCGGACGCGGCGATCTCACGGCGCAGGCGAGTGGTGAAGCGCTGCCAGAGCTGTCCCGCGTGGTTGTTGAAGAGGACGGCGGCGGCGTAGTCGTAGGTGGTCGGGTCGAGGGCGGTGCCGAGTTCGGGCGCGTCCTCCTGGTGGTGCGTGCCGCAGCGGCACGGGCGGCCGGTGGGGCGGTTGTGAACCGGGCCGAAGGACGGGGCAGTGAGCGTGGCGAAGACACGGGGGTGTTCGCGGACCGTCGCGGGGATGTCGCGGCGGTCGTCGCCCGCCAGGCCTGCCCGGATCAGGTGGTAGGTGTCTCCGGCGTAGGTCCAGGCGCAGGCCGGGCAGCGGGAGGCGCGGCGGTTGCCGCACGCGATGCGGAGGCGGGCGCCGGGCTCGTTCTCCGTGGAGTAGCGGTGCAGGATCTCGCCCGAGGTCTTGTCCTTGGCGACGGTCCAACCGGTGATGTGGATCGGGTCGGAGCAGCCGCCCGTACGGCGGACTTGGTCCTCCCAGCGTGCGTACCCGGGAGCCCCAGCCACCTTCAGCATGTCGCCGAGGGTGGCCCGGTCCAGGCCCGCGAGGGTCGCGGTGTTGGTCACGCGGTCACCGTCCGGTGGGGACGGCAGGTGGAGCGGCGGGTCCCGGTGCCGTGGCAGGTGAAGCAGTGGGCGGTGATCGTGCGGAGGTGGCCGTTGTGGTCTCGGCCGCAGAGGGTGACGGCGACGGAGGCGTGGCCGTCGCAGTTCGGGCAGAGCTCTCCCGGGGCGTTCTGGTTCATGATGGTGGTTCCGTCCGGTTCGTTGGATCGGGCAGGAATGCGGCGCCGGGACGGCGGAGACTTGGCGGTTGAGCCGTACCGGGGCCGGTCAACGGCTCTTGAACTCCTGGCGCAGGGCGCGGACGAGGAAGAGCATGACGACGGCGCTGACGGACAGGGCGACGGCGGTGACCGCGACGGCCAGGAGCAGCGAGACGGCGACGGAGGCCAGCGCGAGGACTCCGGCGACTCCGCCAGCGGCGAGGGCGAGTGCGGTACCGGGCGAGCTCTGGACCACGCCGCCGAAGGCGCTCGGGGACCTCACGGGAACGGGGGCCGGACCGGGCTCCGAGTGCTCGACGGGTGCAGGGGTCGGGCGGATGGTTGCCGGGGTGTAGGTGTCGGGGCTGGGGTACTTGGGCTTGAACATGGCCGATGTCCTTCCAGGGCGGGTTACTTGTTGATTGCGGTGTCGATGGCCGGGGCGAGGAAGCTGTCCGCGAGGAGGAAGCCGCCGATGAGGATCACGGCGACGAGCCAGAGCGGCGGGCGGACGAGCTTGTAGCCGAGGACACCGACGACCAGCAGGGCGAACCAGAGCGGGACGTCCATGGCGTTGGCCTTTCGGGTCAGGCGACGCGGCAGCGGTGGGAGCGGGCGGCGAGCTGGGCGGCGGTCGAGGAGTTGTAGTCCGAGGACCAGCCGCAGCCGTCGGTGGTGCAGACGGCGGTGTCCTTGTTGCGGCCGCGGTTGTCGCGGTAGGTGCCTATCTGGACGGGGCCGATCTTCATGAGCGATCGGAAGTTGATCCGGGCGGGCATAGGATCTCCTCAGGCGAGCTGGGCGGCGATGGCTTCGGCCATCGCGGGCGGGACGCCGAGCCGGGCGCGCAGGGTCTCGGTGTCGATGTCCGAGCCGGTACGGGTGCGGTGGTCGGCGGCGATCTTCTGGGCGTGCGCGACGAGTGCGGGCGGAGCGGTGACCGTCGTGGGCGCCGGGAGGGGGGCGGGCAAGGCGGGGAGCTCGTCGGCCGGTGCGCCGAGTTCTGTCTCCCGCCCGACCACGGGCAGGGGCGTCGGCTCAGGGTCGGGTTCCGGTGCGCTGGGCGTCGTAGGCCGGTGGACCAGGAGCGTGCCGCCGAGGAAGGCGAGTGCCGGCCATCCGGCGACGAGAATGCGGAGCCAGTCCGGGACGTCGCGTAGGTCGAGGAGACCTGCTGTCGCGACGTTCGCGCCGAGCGAGGCCGCGAGGGCTACGGCGAACCAGGACCAGGCCGACCGCGAGGGCTCCCCCGCATCCCGGAGGGACCGGAGGCGGTGCCAGGCGGCGACGAGGAGCAGGTCCACGCTGACCGGGTAGGCCCAGGCCTTCCAGCCGTCCTGTCCGGCGGCTTCGGCGAGGTCGTGGAGGTGGGCGAAGGAGAGGGCTCCGGCGATGACGGCCTGGACGAGGACGGCATCCGGGCGGACCAGGCGGGTCATGGTGTCCACCTCGTTTCAGGCATGGGTGGAGTAGGGACTTGGCGCGATGAGGCCGCGCCGACCGGGTGAGGCGAGTGATCAGAACGCAGGTGCCGAGGCGGCCTTCGGCTGGACCTTGCCGACGAGGACGCGTACCGGCAGCGCGGGCCGGAAGGGCTCCAGCTCCGGGATGTTCGGAGTGCGGTGGGCCTGGGCGTTGCAGGTGTTCACGGCCTGGCGGAGTGTGGTGTGCGGGGCCCGGATGCGGCACCAGCCGCCGGAGGAGTCGCCGGCTACGGCTGTGCCGGGGCGGTCCTTGTCGATCTGTACGGCGGCGAGGACGGCGTCCGGGGAGATGTCTCCGAAGGCCATGTTCGCCGAGGTCTCGTCGTTGACGCGGTGGGCGGTACGGCCGGTGAGCTGGGCACGGAGCATGGTGATGCCCTTGCCGAGTTCGGAGCCGAAGCGCTGGCCGCAGATCTCCAGGTGGATGCCGGCGGCGCGGCCGAGCTGGGCGAGGCGGACCAGGTCGGTGACGATCTGGTCCCGTCGAGCCTCCTCTGCCTTACCCGCGGCGAGGGCGAGCTCCGCAACCTCATCCACCAGCAGCACGACGGGTACGGGGCGAAGGTGCGCGGGCAGATCCCAGATGTCGGCGGTGATCTCCGCATCCGGCAGGTCGATGCTGATCCGCTGCTCGGCCCGGATGACCTGGTAGACGCGGCCCATGTATTGGACGAGCGCGGCGAGCAGCTCCGCTGCATCGTCCGGGTTGTCGGCGAGGGCGGTGAACCGCCGGGCCATCGGGGAGAGTTCCACGCCGTTCTTGCAGTCGATGCCGACGAGGGCGACGTTCTGCGAGGCCAGGCCGGAGACGAGCGTGCGTTGGTAGACGGACTTCCCGGACTTGGTCGCGCCGACGTTCAGGGCGTGCGGGACCTGCCGGTAGTCCCGGTGATGAACCTGCCCGTCCTCCCGTAGGGCCACCGGCACGCGGAGCGGTTCATCGGGCGCGACCACCGCCGGCATGCGTACCCGCTTGAGTACGTCGTACCCCGTCATCCTCAGCTCGACGACGCTGGAGCGGATCTCGCGCGACACGACGTTGTGGAGGGCGAAGGAGTGTCGGAGCCGGTCCGACGAGGCGGAGAAGTCGAACGCGTCTTGTCCGGGCCGGAGTTTCAGCCGTAAGACCAGGCCGGTCGAGGTGGGCCGCAGCCGCAGGATGCGCGGCGAACGAGCCTCAGGAGCAGGCCTGTTAGCAACCCGAGCGAGTGCTAGTCGCCAGCGGGAGGGCGGGACGGTAAGCCCGCAGGCGTCCATCACCGAGCGGTAGCGGATCAGGACGCGGATCGTCGCGAAGGTGACCCCGAGAGTCATCCAGTACCAGGTGGGCCGCTGCCAGCGCAGTACGAGCGCCAGGACGAATGCCACTAGCAGCGTGATCCATAAGGCGTTCATACTCAGCCCGCCTTGGCCGTAAGCGAGGTGACGGCGACGGCGCGGAAGCTGATGCCGTGGCGCTTCTGGCCGTTGAACTCGTTCTCCCACGGGCGGGCGACGAGGCCGGTCAGTGCGACGGGGGTACCCATGACCAGATCGCCCGAGATGCCGGGCGCCGGTACGACGACCGAGAGGACCTCCGCCTCGCCGTACGAGGCGAACAGCACGTCCACGGTCATCATCTGGGACCCGGTCTCGGGGTCGGTTGCGATCTCGCCGGTCCGACGGTCCTTGATCTTCACGGCCGGGGGCTGGGCGACCATCACCATAGCGGCCGAGGTGTCGACGGGAATCTGACGCACAGTGGATCACTCCTCTATAGATGCCGAACTCCGTCACTCATGTATAGGAGTGACATGAAGAAGAGTGCCCGACTCCTATACATGAGTCAACCCGCTACGAAGAGAAACTCGTAGCGGGCTGTGGGGAGTTGAGCGAGCGTCAGTCGCGCGCGGGGATCCGGTACTCAAAGACGAACTGGTCAGCGGCCATGAGGGTGTCGCAGACCTCGACCACACGGCCTTCCTCCGTGACCGCATCGCGGAGCAGATGCACCACGGGTGCGCCGGGAGTCAGCGACAGCTCGGTCGCCTCAGCCTTGGCCGCCGGCCGGGCCTGGAGCGTCTCCACGTACTCGGCGAAGACGTGGCCGTGATCCTCCAGCCGCGCGTAGATGCCGCCGGGCCCCGGATTCTCGGCGAAGAGCTCGGGGATGTCCTTCACGACGTCCCAGGGCAGGTACGAGGTGGCCGTCTCCACGGGCGTCCCGTTCCGGAAGTAGAGCCGACGCCGGGCCAGCACCTGTGTCCCCGCGGTGACCCCGAGCCGCGTCGCGATCTCCTCCGGCGCCTCCATGGGCCCGATGAACAGCACGCTCACCTTGGCTTCAGCCCCGGACTGCGCGGACTCGGCGAGATACGCCGCCCGACCCTCCTGCCGGTGCGTACGCCGGAAGCGATCGGAGGACCGGTGCCGCACGGGTGGACGGGCCTTCACGAGCGAGCCCTTGCCGTGTCGAGTCTCCACGAGCCCGCTCGCCCGAACCTCCACCATGGCCTTGCGAATGGTCCCGCCCGCGACGCCATAGCGCTCCACGAGCTCCGACTCACTCGGCACCATGTCGCCGGCACTCAGCACCCCGGCCCGGATCTGCTGAACGATGTCCTCGGCGATCTGCACGTACCGAGGCACGGCAGCCCTGCCACCTCCTGCTGCGGTTCCCATAGTCCTTCTCTTCCTCCTATGCTCCTGTACATGAGTACGGGTTCCCCTCAGGCCAAGTCAACGCCACTGCACTCCGTGTCCGTAGCCGGGGCAGTGCTGCGCGAGGACGGCCGACTCTTGGCGATCCGTCGAGCGGACAACGGGAATTGGGAACTGCCGGGCGGAGTCCTCGAACTCACCGAATCCCCAGAGGCCGGCGTCCGCCGCGAGGTCCTGGAGGAGACGGGCATCAAGGTCGAGGTGGACGAGCTCACCGGGGTCTACAAGAACACCACCCGAGGCATCGTCGCCCTGGTCTTCCGCTGCAAGCCATCTGGCGGCACCGAGCGCACCTCGGAGGAATCGACCGCGGTCGCATGGCTCACCCCAGAAGAGGTCACTGCTCAGATGTCCGAGGTCTACGCGATCCGCCTCCTGGACGCCCTAGACGCTGCAGGCCCCCACGTCCGCAGCCACGACGGCCGCCAGCTCGTCACCTCATGACCCACGAGGAGGCCGTGCGACTGGTCCAGCAACTCATGGATGGCGACATAGCCACCGAGGACGAGGGCAGCACGATCGTCGAAGCCCTGGAACTGGGCCTACGGTGCCCGCACGTCAGCGACTACATCTTCTACCCCGGCCGCGGACAGCACCCTTCCGCCGAGCAGGTCGTCGAACGAGCCTTGGCCTACCGCCCGATCGCTCTCTGATCCCGAGGCCATGCGGTAAGAGTTTCCCTACTTCATCAAGGGCGCTTCCGCCGCCAAGGCGGCGTCGCGCGCCCGTCGCCCGGGCCTGCGCTCCTGTCTGCGCCCCGCTCCAGCCCGGGACGCCGGCCACGCGCCAATTGGCTAAGGGCTTGATGGGGTGAACCGGGCCTATTCGGTCGGCTGACTGTCAGGACTCATGCCTCCGGCAGGGGCGCTCTGACTCCGGGATGGCGGCGGAGCCGTGCGCGGGTTCCGGTACGTCGTAGTGAGCGTGGGGATGCTCCCATCCCGTCTGCCGTCAACCCCGGCAAGCCGAGCGGGCGCGGGTCCTGGCGTCCAGGTCGTTCGTACAGTGGCGCGCTCCACCTGGACGCCAGGACCCGCGCCCGCTCCACATACGTGTGGGTCGACGGCAGACGGGATGGGAGCCGGGGCAGGCTGTGGCTAAGGTAGCCGCAGCCTGCCCCGGGCAAGACGCTGGCCGAGCAGCTTCCGCCGACCTCTTAAGTCCCTACCTCTTGTGCCGCAGACGCTCCCGCAAGATGACAGGAATGTCTTCTTGCAGAAGCGAGACAACGCGACGATTCCCAGGATCAGAAGAACCAAAAGGGTTGAGCGCGCCCCTTACAGCCGAATGGCCACAATCACGCTTTTCACAACGAGAACGGCAGCTGACCTTCGCTGGGCTCGGTTTCAAATTTAACCGCTTTACGAGCGTTTTCAGGAACCGGGAGAATGCCCATATCGGTCAACTGTGAAACATTGAGGAGCTCACCCGACAGGATCTCATCCAGCAACATTTGCTGCTCCGGCTCAATCTTCACTAGCAGCCCAATAATGTGCAGCAGATCAAGCAACTCCGCCGTGTATCGCGCCGTCCAGCTCCTTGAATGAATACGAAGCAGCTCCGAGGTGCGGCGATCCCCCATGACTGGGTGTTCTCGAGATTTCTTGCGGTAACTGAACCAGCGTGATAGTACGTTCATCCCCGAAGCTTCATAGCTGACAACCTCAGGTGGAACGTTACCGATTTTCCCTGCTCCAACGCTTAGCACTCGCTCACTTGCGCTGTAATTCAAGGCGTCGGGCATTTCTTCACTGCTTGCAGGAATTGGGTAACCTGCAAGCACCTTCGGAGCCTCTTCGGCCGGCAATCTCGGCTTCTTCCCCGACATGCTGGCAGATGGGTCGATAAACCGACGGCCATAGGTGTGGAGCCAGATTACCCTTCCTCCGACATTCTTGGCTCGACTGAAAACGTCACCATTCACTGTCAGCGGAATACGTACGCCCGGGTTCTTCAATTGCTCCCGGAAGCGATCCGTGTAGTCGGGGTGAGCTGCCACGCAGGCAATGTAGGCGTACAAGTCTGCCGCTGAGACACTGAAATCATACAGAGCGCTTAGTTTTGCGAGCAGGCTCGGCACGGTGTTTGAATGCAACGCTTCAGAATCCTGCCACAAGGGATAAGCACGACCCGCAAAGCTGCCCTTGTAGTGATGGTGGTCTGGAATACCATCGGTGAAGCTCACCGCAGGTCCAGCCGTCGGCGACTCAGTGTCTAGGGCAGTGAGATAGACCTGCTTCTCGGAGTGGGCGGCCCAAAGTTCCGGACTCGGCCGATTGATCAGACGCTTATCAGGGATGATCCACTGTTGATCAAGCGTCCTATACCCGATTCTGATCGGTTCCGGGCATGGGCCGGACTCTTCCCCAATGCTCCCTCTCGGCGCACTCTCCTTCGCGCCATCAAGACCTGTGGTGAGTACCGTGTCAACGAGGCGGTCGCTTTTATGCTCGGAGAGAAGCAGCGGCTTCGCGTCGCTACTTGCGCTCACGAGCACACCCCATCGATCACGTAGCGTCTCAGGATCGGGATCAATGACCCACGTACGACCAGTTAGCGTACCCGCACGAGATCTCCGGAGAAGATCGTCAAGGTGAGGAAATTCCACCCATTTCTCATCACTCGGCGGAATAAAAGGATCACGCCAACCTTGACGGCAGAGCTTCCAGCCATCATCAGCCAGTCCGATTGTTGCAAGCTCCGCGAACTTAGATTGGCGCGCTCCGGCCGCCAAAGACCGATAGCGCACTGGGGCGGCCACGGCATCTCCAGTACTACCATCACGGACTGCAATAGTAATACAGACCTGATGCTTGACGTCTTCAAAGATACGAGTGCTCGTAGGAGGCAGGAAGCCTTCAGGAGAACAGTCAACCACCCAGATGGCGTCAGCTTTTTGTCTCAGATATTCGCGCATTCGCTGGAATCCGAGACCATCAACAAAGCCCGCTGGAGTAATGAAGCACACGACACCTTGATCCGCTTCCGCGTGGGCATCAAAAACCTTCCAAGTGGCCCAGCGCCAGAAGTAGACGTAGGGATTGTACAAGTGCTTACTGTGCGCCCCCACACCCCACAGTCGCGGCGGAATGAAGTCATTCAAGGGCGCGGCATCAAGGGCACCGGGACTCCCCTTCTCAATCCACCCACCCTTACCGCGAGACTTATCCTTATAGGGAGGATTTCCCAGAACGACTAGTACAGGAACATCCCGTTTAATCTTGTTAGCCTCGCGTCGGCTTTCAGCGATAGGTTCGTACCACGTTCCGAGTGTCTGCTCCTCTACGTATGGATTGTCAATCGTGTTGGTTACATACATTCTAATATTCTTCGGGTTCTCCACTTGGGCACCGGCCTCACGGAGCTCAGCCAAAACCCGGAGTTGCGCCACAGCAAATGGGCCTAGCTGCAATTCAAACCCTATTAGCCGATCCATCGCGTCAGCTATGGCTGCCGGAACGGCGCCCTCTCCTTGTTCCTCAGTTACCTGAGCGGAGATCCGCCGAATCACTTCCAGCAGGAACGTGCCCGTTCCCATTGCCGGATCGACCACCGTCACCCTGGGATCCGCGAGGCCGCTCTCCATTGCAAGCCGGCCCTGGAGTGCCTCATGCACAATTCGAGTCATTGCGGTTACGACTTCTACTGGCGTGTAATACGAACCTGTACGCTTCCTCAAGTCATTATCATATTCCTCAAGGAAGTGCTCATAGAAATAGAGCCAGGCGTCCGGATTCTCTTTGGCGATCAATTGCCAGTCAACAACCGCGAACACCCTGCTTATGGTGGAAACGGAAGTAGCCAATACGTCTGTCTCTACCACGGCATCAGTGAGAACCCTCAAAGCCGCCCCGATCAGCGAGTGAGTGCTCGCAGCAAGCTTCTTAGCCGCGAAACCAACTCCCTGCTCAAGCCCGATATTCTGCGAGCGAGCCAGAAGGAGGCCGAAAGTGACGGCCTGCGCATAGCTATCCGCGAACTGCGCAGGTGTGGCTTCCGGGAAGAGAAGCTGTCGCCAGTCTCTGAGGAGTCCCACCAATGTGGGATCCCCAGACTCCACCTGCTCCCTTACCTCATCGCGCAGAATGCGACACAGTCGGGCTGACACATCAGCCAGCCCCTGCGGGCTGGTGGGTGCAATTGGCTCCCAAGAGAAGAAGGACTCAAAAAGGGAAAGCAATCCAGCGGGAATGTCGATTTGAGATGCTGGCGCGCCTGGACCAATCCCCTCACTGAACTTCACAAGTTTACCGACCAGGTTACCGTCACGCCACAAGCTGAAAGATGCGCCATCGGTGTAGATCAAGTTCGGAAGCGCCTTGAGCTTCTTCCATTGATCCTTGTCGTGAGCATCCTTGAATTTGCGGGGATCGGACCCCTTACCCGGCGCCTTAATTTCGATAAAGCCCAAGAGGAGGTTTTCATACGTGACGGCGTAGTCCGGCCTCGTCTTTAGGTCTTTTAGAGATGACTCGCCGATGAGAGCAAATCGTGAAGGGGCTAGCCCGCAAATCGCCGCCAGGGAAGTCGCCAAAGACTCAACCGGAGCACGGAGTTGATCTTCAGGTTGCCCCTGGACGGCTACAGAATTGAGCTTCGCATGAAGCGATACTCCATACTGATCAATCGCTGCCTGCAGTTGAGACTCACCCTGTGCCACGTTTTTCCTCCCCGACAACTCCACGATCGCTCAACACAGCGTAGTCTCCAGCTCACTGCCTGGGGAGGCCGACTCGTCCTTACGGGGCGCACCATCCCGCCGCATGGCCTTGCAGGCACCCGAATGCGCGCAAAAAGTCGCCATAGACGCGGATCAATAGGACTAAACAGACGCGCCTCTAGATGGTGTCTAAGGCGCGCTTCTCGTGGACTACTCGTGGACGGGGCTAAGCGATGTGCGATCGGGCCGCCTCAGGACCTGCAGCAACACGTAGGACGCAGGAGGCCTCCGGAGCCGTGTGAGAGGAAGCCCTCGACAGCTGTCGGGGCTTCCTGGGAACCTCGCCGCCAAGGGCCGACTGGTTCTCCGTAGCCGCCCCGCTCATCACCATCGGGCGGCGCAGGATTCTTCACCTCGCCCTCCACTGGCCTTGGACCGGCGAGCTCACTACCTTCCTCGAACGGCTCGCGCTCCTGCCCAATCCTGGCTGACCAGGGACTGTCCATCGCCCCGACGGCAACATCGCCTACCCCGGACAGTGGAACCTGCCCCACCCGACACGACGGCCCGCCCACCATCAGCTCCGGAAGGCAAAGGGTGCACCGACATCGTCGGCGGACCTCATGAAGGATCGAGGCTAGTCACTCCTACGGGAAGGTCACAGGGTCCAGGGGGCGAGAAGATGGCAACCCAGGATCTCGCGAGCTTCCTTCCGGCGAAAGCGGCGGGGGTGGATCAGGGCGACGCCGACGATGACGACGTACACGGTGATCCAGATGTACAGGACCGTGATCAGTGCCCAGGGCAGGGGGCCGGTCGTCGGGAGGAGGTGGATAGAGGTGATCAGCATAGGTTCTCCTGGTTCGTTGCCGGCCGTGTGGTCCGGCGGTTCCCCAAGAACACCAGGTGCTGCGCATCCTCCCTTGGTGAAGGTGGGGGGGCTCTATATGTTCCAAAGCCACGCCCTCTTGAGATGGGAGTCGGTAGGTTCGCGCCATGTCTTCTACGGACGGTCCGGTATCCGCTGATCAGCAGCTCATTGACCATGCGCACCGGCACGGCTATGCGGTGTCGGTGAAGCAGCTCGCGTCCTGGCGGCGGGCGGGTTTGTTGCCCGGGCACACAGCGCGGGCGCTGGGCCGGGGGCGCGGAAGTGCGTCGGTTCCGGTTGCCGAGGCATTCGGCTTGGTCGTGGCGCTCGCCCGGTTGGCCCGGCGTGGTGCTCGACCGTTTCATCTGGCACTGGCCTTGTTCGGCGAGGGACATCCGGTGCCGGAGGATGCCGTGCGGGGAGCCTTCGGGCAAGCCGTCCGGGGTCTGGGGACCGGTCTCGGTGAGGAGGGTCCGAGAGCCCTGGAGGACGAGGAGGAATGGGCGGAGCGTGTCGCCGACGAGGTGGTCGCCTCCGGGCAGCGGGTCAGGCTCGTTCCCGCTCGGGCCCGCCGGATCGATGAGGGGATCACCCGGTGCATGCATAGCCGGGGTGTGGTGTGGCCTCCGCCGGAGCTCGCTGAGCTGGACCGGAATCCAGAGCCTCCGAATCTGTCCGACGGGGAGGTCACGGCTGCGGCAGTGACCACGGTGTTGCGTGGGGGCGCCGCCATCACGCCGCAGGGAATCGGTGATGTGCTCCGGGCCATGCAGCCTGAGGGGTGGTACAACCCATGGGCGTCCATGGCTGAATACACGGTCGAGGACGTCCCGGATCTTGCTCAGGAGGTTTTTCTCCCCGATGGCGGTATGAGCACTCTCCCCGACCGCCCCGTTCTCGACACCCTGCTACGTCTGGTGGAGACAGCGGACCTGCGCGATCTGCGGGACGCCTGGGAAGCGAGCGGAGCGACTCAGGAATGGGCTCTGGACCTGTGCGTACGGGTCGAGGCGGAGATCGAGGCCAACGTGTTGGATGACGCGGCCTACGCATGGGTGATGGGCAGAACCCTCGCGCCGGGAATGCTGCTGATGGCCAACGTGAGTAATCGGTACTGGTCCCCGGTGGACCAAGCGTCGGCTTCCGTAGGCCTGTTGATGGTGCGGCAGGCACTCCGCGATCTCGACGAGAAGGTGCCCGGCTGCCAATGGGAGCTTCTCGAATCCCCCGCCGTGATGCCGCCCCCGCTGCTGTCGTTCTTCCGGGCCAGTCTCCCCCGCTCCGGGTGAGACCTGGCCTTGCGATTTCATGAAGCGGCTGTCCGACAGATGGTCAGGAAAGCAGACCAGTGCCCAGAAGTCGGCTCATACACTTCTCACCGGGCAGGATGTCATCCACCGCTGACATCTGCGGTGAAGCCCCCCAGCAATCGGCTGGGAGGCTTCACTGTCGTTGATGTGGATGCCACTGCTAGTCGGTGGCCGCTGACCGGCAAGGAGCTTCGGTGCGCTCTTCGCGAGTGGAGGGTGTTGGTATGGCTAGGCGGTGGCCGCGGCTCGTTGCTACTCGGACCAAGTCCGTCAAGGATCCGGCCAGGTCCGTTGCCAGGAGGCGGAGTTCATCCGGATCCACTTCTTGGTCGGCGAGGACGTCAACGGCGTGGTTTAGGAGTTCGACCCCCAAGCCGATCTGTATCGCCTCAGCGCTGTCGGCGAGGCGGGAGAGGTAGCTGGCATTGCCATCCGAGCTCAGGAAACAGGGCTTGCCGTCTGGGCCCGACCATGGCAGGAGTCGTAGTTCGTTGGGGGATGTCACGCTTCCGCCCTCCTGGCTTCTGTCGCGTGGAGGGTCGTGAAGACGGCATCGGCGCGATCGCCGGGAAGCACCAAGAGAGCCGCTTCAACCACACGGCCCGTGGCATCAGTCGCCACGCGTGTTATGGAGAGAAGGGCCAAGGTCGAGCTGATACGCAGGGTCGTTGCTTCGTCTGGAGTCGGGAGGCGGGTGCTGACCGTTTCCTGAACCACGGACAGTGGGGGGCGCTGGTCTGACACTCGTGCGGCTAGCAGTCCTTCTGGGACGTTGGCCGGCGCCAGGTCTCGGGGGACGTAGATGCGGGCCAGGCTGTGCGGTGTCTTCCCCTCGTGGCTGACGCAGAGGAACTCCGTTAGGGGGCTGCGGGGCGAGACCTTGAGGAGGGCGGTCAGATGGCCGTGCGCTCCGAGGTTGGTGGCGCGGATGGTCGTGTGGAGGGCCCCATCGGCCGGGGTCGGTGTGTGCCCGCCGCCGAAGTACGTGGTCCTGCGGAGTGGGTGGCGGACGAAGTTGCCGCTGCCGTGGATCTTCTCCACTAGGCCTTCGGCCTGGAGGAGCGCGAGGGCGTTCCGGAGCGTGGGTGTGCTGACTGCGTAGTGGGCGGCCAGGCGGGCTTCGGAAGGGAGGCGTTCGCCGGCCTTCAGGTGGCCCTTCGAGATCTGGTTCCGGAGGTCGTCCGCGATGGCGTAGCGGCGGGACGGGGCGGGTGGGGTCACCAGTTCCTCCGCATCCGGAGGGCGATGAAGCGGGTTCGGGCGTGCATGGTCAGGAGTTCGCCCGACTCGAAGCAGAGTCGCTTCGCGCTGGCGGGGAGTTGGATCAGGTCGATCACGCGGCATGGTTGGCCGCCGATCTGGATTACGTCGCCGCGTTGGACGGTGGTCGAGGTGATCTCGACGTTTGTGGCGATGGCGCCGCTTGGTGTCCATCCGTTCACTGGGCCACCTGCCGCGGTTCGGGCCGGTCACTGGGGGTGTGGCAGGGGCAGTCGCAGGCCTCGTAGATCACGGGGACGCCTACCGGCGCCGTGGTGGGGGACGACTGCGCGCACTCGTGGTGGGTGCCGATCGTGCACGAGCTCGACCGGTAGGGGGTGGGGTCCGCGGCGGGCGGTAATGCCGGCCGGAGGGGGCGCCCCCTGGTGTGGGCGGTTGTGGGGACCATACGGTTCGACATGCTGATCAGCTCCTACTGCTGACGGCCAGGTCCCCGGACGTCGCCCGTCGCGGGGACCGCTTTGCGTACGGCGGCCCAGAGGGTGCGGCCGGTCAAGCTGCTGGCTAGGAGCCCGAATCTGTCGGCCTCCGCCACCACTTCCAGGACCTCCCGCCATGTGGGGGCGGGCAGCGCTTCCGGTACCTCCGCTTCGATCGACGTGTATCGGGCGTGCTCCTCCACTCGCGTGGTCAGACCCAGGGCGGACAGTTGGGCGGCGATGCTCTCGGCTCTTGATTCCGAAGCTGGCACCGAGGGCCTCCGTCGCCGAGTGAACACGTTGAGTGAAGCTAGTTAACTAGATTAGAGCTAGTGGACTAGATTTTCTACATGCCTGAGCAGCCGCCTTATCTCCGTATCGCCGACGTACTGCGGCAGCGGATCGCGGAGCATGACTGGAACGTTGGTGACCGGCTCCCCTCGCGAGCACAGATTGCCGAGGAGTGCGGGGTTGGCGAGAACGTCGTCCGTCGCGCGCAGGAGCTCTTGATCTCCCAGGGTGTGCTGGAGGGGCGAGCGGGCTCGGGTACCTACGTCGCGGAGCCACGGCAGCGCGTGCGGGTTGTCCGCTCGTCGGCTCGTGAGCAGCCCGGCGGTTCTCCCTTCCGTGCGGACATGCAGGCCTTGGGCAGGCAGGGGAACTGGGAGAGTCGGACCGAGGCGAAGGTTCCCGCGCCGGTCGAGATCGCCTCGCGTCTCGGGATCCCGGTTGGGGAGCTGTGCGTGCGCACGGTGTACGAGTTCCTTGCCGATGGCAGGCCGGTGCAGTTGTCGACGAGTTGGGAGCCGTACGAGCTCACCGCCGGCACGCTCGTTGTCCTGCCGGAGGGTGGGCCGCACGCCGGCGTTGGTGTTGTGAACCGGATGGCCGTCATTGGGATCACGGTCAGCCACGCCGTAGAGCAGCCGGAGCCGCGGCAGGCGACCGCCGAGGAAGCATCGTTCCTCGGGATTCAGAAGGCCGCTCTGGTCACGCACATCCGGCGGACGTACTACAGCGACCAGGGGCAGCCCGTGGAGACCGCGGACATCGTCATCCCTGCTGCGTCGTGCGAGATCGTCTACGAGATCCCTGTCGGTCGCTAGCCCGCCCCAGCACCACCCCGAGTACCTGGCGAGCGCAAGAGAGGGCAACCCACTGTGGACGCGGAGCGGAAGGCCCGGATAGCCGCCCTGGCCGTGGTGGCGCAGTCTGTCTGGGACGAGAGCCACGACGGTGGGGCTCTACAGGAGTTCCTGAAGGAGATCGGCTGTGACGGCGTGGACGCGGTCATGGTGACCAGGCAGGTGGTCGGGTGCAGCCTCGGCGAGGCTCAGCAGATGCTCATCACCGCGCCCTGCCGGGCCGCCGAGCTCGCCTTCCATAACGCGTTCATGGAAGGCCTTGAGCGGTCTCAGAGCGACGTCTAGCCCCGCCGGTCGACGTCCCACTGGGGGTAGGCGCCCGTCGGGCCGCCAGACGCCCATTCAGGCCGCCAGCCACGCTGCTGGCTTCCGTGAGGGACAGCGTCTCGCCGACCCGGCGGAGAGTGGCAAACCTTAGATCTCCGGGCTACTCGCGCCTTAGGGTCCCGTTGGGAGGTCGAATGGCAGGCAAGAGCGACTGGCGGAACCACCCGCGTTGGCACCTGGTGTTCTTGGCCCCTCTGCTGATCTACGTGATCACAGAGGAAGATCCGATCATGCGCGCCTTGCTGGCCACCGCAATCCTGGTGGGGGCGGTTCGCTACGGGCGCGAGTCGGTGAAGTGGCAGGCAAAGAGCGGCCAGGCACAGTCACCACCACGGCCACAGCGGTCCGAGGGTTCTCTGTAGCGAAGCGGCCCCTTCGGGCTTCGGAGCCGTGTCTCCTGCGTGTCTGATGACGGAGTGATGCGCGGGGAGTCGCGGGGAACGACGGTGTGGGGGCTGGGAAGTTGCTGGTCAGCGTCTTGGCTGGTCGAGCCAGGGGCCGGTACGCGATCTTCCAAACTAGCTACGCGGGTTCGATTCCCGTCACCCGCTCCAGACGGCTCAGGGCCAGGTCAGAGGATGTTTTCTCTGCCTGGCCCTGTTGCGTTTCCCGGGCTGCGGGGCCGGCGTGCGCCGATCGGTGGGATCGGGTCGGCGCGGCCCCGCCGGTGTTCGCTCCGGCTTCGGTGTCTCAGAGTTTGATGCCGGCGATCGTGTCCGCGAGGGAGTTCAGGAAGCGGTTGACGTCCGGGGCGATGGAGCTGGACGCGAGGAAGAAGCCGAAGAGGACCGCGACGACCGCGGGGCCGGCCTTGAGGTGGTTCCCGCGAACGAGTACCACGAGGATGATCGCCAACAGAACCACTACTGACAGCGAAATGGCCACTTCTGATCACACCTTCGGTCGTCCCCTGGTCGGCCCGGGGGTCGGCCGCGCCCACCCCCACATGGACCATCCTCCCACCAACGGGCCCCGGCTATCCGCCCCGTGACGAATCGGCAGTGGCGCGTTCGTGTCAGGGCGCGGCGAGACCGAGCAGCGAACGGACATACGCGTACTTCGCGGACAGCCGGTCGCGCGTGGGCGCGTCGAGGACCGCGAGGCGGGCCGGATCCGCGTTGTGCGCGAGGTCCGCTTCCTTGACCAGGCGGGCGCCCGGCGTGGCGAGGATGCGGGCCGCGTACTCCTCGACCGGCTCGCCGGGGCGTTTGGTGAGCGCCAGGACCATGGCCTTGACGGGCGGCGGAAGGGCGGCGGACTCCAGCCAGGCGGGGCTGAGGGCGTCGTCCTCGATCGCGTCGTGCAGCCAGGCGGCCGCCTGTTGTTCGGCGGTGCCGCCGCGGACGCGGACGCCCTCGGCCACGGCCGCGAGGTGCTCCGCGTACGGCCGGCCCGCCTTGTCGGTCTGGCCCTCGTGCGCGGCGCGGGCCAGGGCCTCGACCTCGATGAGGGTGAGGGGGTGGTGGTCGGTCATCCGAGCTCCCTTGCCGCCGTGTGGAGGGCCTGCGCGATCCGGCGCACATCCGCCTGCGTGGTACGCCAGTTGGAGAACGCGGCGCGCAGGGCGGGGGTTCCCGCGTACGTCGTGGGGGTGACGAAGGCTTCGGACGCGGCCGCCTCGCGCAGGGCCGTGAGGCGGGCGGGGGTGGGCTCCGCGGCGAGGGTGAAGCAGACGACGTTCAGGCGGACCGGTGCGAGGACGATGAAGTACGGGTCCTCGGCGAGCGCCGCGCCCAGCGCGCGGGCGCAGGCGATGTCGCGTTCGACGATCTCCCGGTGGCCCTCGCGGCCGTAGGCGCGGAGCGTGAACCAGGCGGCCAGGGCGCGCAGCCGGTGGGAGTTCTCCGGGGTGAGGTGGACGAGGTCGGGCTGGTCCCCGAGGGGACCGAGGTAGGCGGCGGCGTTCTGGAAGACGCGGGCCTGCAGGTCGCGGCGGCGGGTGAACTGGACGGCGCTGTCGTAGGGGACGTTGAGCCACTTGTGCAGGTCGACGCAGACGGAGTCGGAGGCGTCGAGGCCCGCGGTGAGGTGGGCGTGTTCCGGGGAGAGCGCGGCGAACGCGCCGAAAGCGGCGTCCGTGTGCAGCCAGAAGTCGTGGCGTTCGCGCAGGGCCGCGACGGCCCGCAGGTCGTCGAAGTCGACCGTGTTGACGGTGCCCGCGTTGGCGACGACGACGGCGGGGCGGCCGGGCGCGTCGGCGAGGGCGCGTTCCAGGGCGGCGGGGTCGACGGCCTCGCGGCCCGGAAGGGTCGGTACGGGGACCAGGGCGCTGCGCCCGAGGCCGAGGACGGAGAGGGCCTTGGCGATGGAGGAGTGCGGGGCGCCGGAGAGGACCCGGACGGGGCCGAGCGCGGCCGCGCCGTCCTCGGACGGGGAGACGCCGAGGCGCTCGCCGAGCCATTCGCGTGCGATGGCGAGGCCCGTGGTGTTGGACATGGTGGCGCCGCTGACGAAGGTGCCGGTGTGGGCGTCGGAGAGGTGGAAGAGGTCACGGAGCCAGTCGACGGTCTCGCGCTCGAGGTCCTGGCCGCCGCCGTCCAGGGCGGAGTTGGAGTTCTGGTCGTGCGCCGCGGTGAGCCAGTCGCCCGCCAGGGCGGCGGGGGTGGCGCCGCCGGTGACGAAGCCGAGGTAGCGGGGGCCGGCGGAGGCGGACAGGCGCGGGGCCCAGCGGTCGGCGAAGGCGGCCAGCGCCGCTTCGGTGCCGGTGCCGTGCGCGGGGAGCGGCTCCGGAACCGAGGCGCCTTCCGGGCGGGGAGGTACGACGGGACGTGCGTCCAGGGCCGCGAGGGTCGCGGCGGCGGCGTCGCGGGTGGCGTCGAGGAGTGCGGGGAGGCGTGCGAGGTCGGCGGCGAGGGTGCGGTCCATGGGGGCACGCTAGGCGACGCCGGGCGGCGGTGGACCGGCCAATCGGGGGCGATTGGCCCGCGGACGCCCGGGGCGGTCACCATGGGCCGGCCGTAGGGTCGGGGGATGATCGCGAAGCGGTGGGTGCGGGGTGTGGTCGGTGCCGGCGCGCTGGCGGGGGTGTTGGCGGCGTGCGGGACTCCGCCCGCGCCGCCGGCCGCGCCGGGGCCCACGGGGCCGGCAGCGGGAAGGCCTTCGGGGAGCTCACGCCCGGGGGCGACGGCGGGATCCGCGGCGGGGCCTGGGTCCACGGCCGGCTCCGGGTCCTCGGCCGGGGCGGAAGCCGGGGCGGAGTGTCCCGAAGGCGGGGTGCGGCTGCTCGAAGGGGACGGGAGCGCCGCGATGGGGCTCCGGGCGGAGTCCGTGCAGCTGGTCAACTGCGGGACGGAGCCCTACGCGCTGGAGGGGTATCCGGTCCTGAGGCTGCTCGACAAGGCCGGGGCGCCCGTGGAGGTGACCGTCGCGCACGGGGCCGCGGGCATCACCACCGGGGTTCCGAACGTGGAGGCGACCCCGCGGCCGGTGGTGGTGGGGCCTGGGCAGGCCGCGTACATGCCGATGGTGTGGCGCAACCTCGTCACGGACCCGACGGTGGTCGCGACGGACGCCTGGGTGCTCGAGATCACGCCCCGGCCCGGCGCTCCCAAGCAGCGGCTGCGGCTGACCCGGCCGGTCGACCTGGGCAACACCGGGCTGCTCGGGACCGGTCCGTGGCAGGAGGTGCCGCGGTGATCGTGTGGCTCAACGGGCCCTTCGGGGGCGGCAAGACCCAGACGGCGTACGCCCTCCACCGGCGGCTGCCCGGCAGCGTGGTGTGCGATCCGGAGCACGTCGGCTTCGGCTTGCACCGGATGCTGCCGCCGGCGCTGCGCGGGGACTTCCAGGACCTTCCGGCGTGGCGGCAGGGCGTGTTCGACGTGCTGGACCTGGCAGCTCGGGAGCACCCCGGGGCGGTGATCGTGCCCATGACCGTCACCGACGCCGACTACTTCGCCGAAACGGTGGGGCGGTTGCGCGAACGCGGGCACGACGTACGCCACTTCGCGCTGCTGGCCGAGCGCGAGACCGTACTGCGGCGGCTGCGCGAGCGGGGCTGGGGGCGGGGGCTGAACCGGGAGAGCTTCGCGGTGGCCCGGCTGGACGGGTGCCTGGAGGCCCTGCGCGCGCCGGAGTTCGCGGAGCACCTGCGCACGGACCGGATCTCCGTCGCCCGGGTCGCCGAGCGGGTCGCCGCCCGGTCCGGGCTGGAACTGACTGCGGACACCGACAGCGCGCTCCGGGGGTGGGCCCGGCGCGCGCTGGTCGGCGTACGGCACATCAGGCTCGACTGAGCCGGAGTGCGCCGCGGGCGGGGAGCGCGGTGGCCGCGAGGGTCAGGACCACGGCGGCGGCCACGAAGGAGCCGTAGACGAGGGGCGGGACGTAGGGGCCGGTGCCCGTCACGGTCTTGGTCAGCGGGATCAGCGTGGCCAGGGCGATCGCCGAGCCGAGGGTGATGCCGGTGCCGCTGACGAGGAGGGCTTCCCAGCGGAGCATCCGCAGCACCTGGCGGCGGGTGGAGCCGACCAGGCGCAGCATCCCCAGCTCGCGGCGGCGGTCGAGGACGGTCATGACCAGGGTGTTGGCGGCGGTGACGGCCGCGAAGCCGCCGAGGACGGCCGCCATGGTGGTGTTGGCCCAGGCGTTGACCTCGCGGTCCAGGCTCTGGGCGCTGGTCCAGGCGGAGGCGGACTGCGCCGGGCCGAGGCCGGCGGGGAGCGGACCGCGGATCAGGAGTTCCGTGGGGCGGCCGGCGGTGGTGTGGCCGGCCAGGTCGGTGGCGGGCAGGGTGACTTCGCCGAGGCCGAGGCCGCGGGAGTAGACGGCGACGATCTCGGGGTCGGTCCGGGTGCCGTCGGGGAGGCGCAGCTCGAGGCGGTCGCCGACGGCGGCGTGGTCGGCGTCGGCCAGGGTCCGGTCGACGGCGATCTTGCCGGGGGCCAGCCGGGCGAGGTCACCCGAGAGCACGCCCAGGTCCTCGACGGTGGTGATGTCGCCCGTCACCCCCTGGGCGGAGGCGCTGTGGATCAGGCGCTCCGGGCCGGAGCCGACGACGGCGAGGACGGAGGTGCGGGTGAGCGCGACCGCCCCGGCGGCGACCGCCCGGTCCGGGTCGTGCGGGTCGGTGACGACGTGGTCGGCGAGCATCCCGGCCTTCTGCTGCTGGACCACGGCACGCTCCGAACTGGTGTGGAGGAAGACCAGGGTGGAGGAGAAGGCCATGGCGAGCACGATCGGGGTGATCGCGGAGGCGAGGCGGCGTGCGTTGGTACGGGAGTTGGCGGCGGCAAGGGAGCCGGGTGCGCCGGCGGCGCGCAGCGGGAGTCCGAAGAGGGCGGCGCAGGCGCGGGCGATCAGAGGGCCGAGCAGGGCGACGGCGACCATGAAGAGCATGACGACGCCGAGCGCGGCGTTGGCGGCGTCCGGGCCGCTGCTGGTGGCGGCCAGGGACGCGCAGGCGGTGCCGCCGGCGAGTGCGGCGATCCCCAGCGGGGTGCGGATCCACCCGGGGCGCAGGCGTTCCACGGCGGCGGCCGCGAGGGCCTGGCCGGGGCGGATCCGGGCGGGGCGGCGGGACGCGGCCCAGCCGGCGAGCAGGGCGGTGGCGAGGCCGGCGACGACGGCGCCGAGCAGGGGGATCCAGCCGATGGTCAGCTCGACGGCGGCCGGGACGGCGCCCTTGTCCTTGAGCTGGCCGATCCACCAGGAGGCGAGCGCGATGCCGGGTACGAGGCCCAGCGTGCCCGCGGCGGGCGCGATGAGGACGGCTTCGGCGGCGACCGTGCGGCGGATCTGGCGCGGGGTGGCTCCGACGGCGCGCAGCAGGGCGAACTGGCGGGAGCGCTGGCCGACGGAGAGCGCGACGGTGGCGGCGGCGGTGAAGATCGCGACGAGGGTGGCGGTTCCGCCGAAGGAGCCGCCGATGCCGGTGAGGAGTTCCTTGGCGCTCGCCAGGCGCGGGTCCAGGGCCCGGTCCTCGCCGGTCAGGACCTGGGCGCGGCCGTCCACGGCGGCGCGGACCCGTTCGGCGTCGGCCCCGAAGACGGCGATGGCGTCGAGCGCGTCGGGGTGTCCGGACAGGGTGCGCGCCTCGGCGTCGGCGAACCAGGCTCCGGGCCGGTCGGTGCGCCCGACGACCCGGAACTGCCGCTCGCCGGCGGGGGTGTCGAGCGCGACCCGGTCGGGGCCGGCGCTCCCGAGCACGACTTCGCCCGGGCCGGCGGGGGCGCGGCCGGAGCTCAGCTTCGCGGGGCTGAAGGCGGTGGCGCCCCAGCCGGAGGCCTCGACCGTGCGGCCCGCGTCGTCCCGTACGGGGAACACCACGTCGGGCACGGCCCGGCCCACCGGCGCCAGCCGGGCCAGCAGCTCGGCGTCCACCCGGGCGTGTTCCGGGACCTGCGCGGAGGCTTCGTAGGCGCCTTCCCCGCTGCCGACCTGGAGGCGGACCTTCTGGTCCGCGGCGACGACGACGGGGACTTCGGCGTACCGGGTCGGCGGGGCGCTCGCCCGCAGTCCGGTCTCCAGCAGGATCCCGCAGGCGGAGACGATGGCGACGGTCATCAGGACGGCGATGAAGGTGCCGGCGAAGGCGGCCGGGCGGAAGCGCAGCGCGGCGCGGGCCAGGCCGTTGGTGCGGGCGCGCATCAGGCGGCCGCTCCCGCGTAGGCCGGGGCGGGGGCGGTGAGGGTGGTCATCCGGGCGGCGATGGTCTCGGTGGAGCTGCGCGGGAGCCGGTCGGCGATGAGGCCGTCGGCGAGGAAGAGCACCTGGTCGGCGTGGGCGGCGGCGCCCGGGTCGTGGGTGACCATGACGACCGTGGCTCCGAGGGAGTCGACGGCGCTGCGCAGCAGGTCGAGGACCTCGGCCGCGGTGGTGGTGTCGAGGGCGCCGGTGGGCTCGTCGGCGAAGACCACGTCGGGCCGGGTGACCAGCGCCCGGGCGATGGCGACGCGCTGCTGCTGGCCGCCGGAGAGCTCGGCGGGGCGCCGCTTGCCCTTGCCCTCCAGACCGACGCGGGCGAGCAGGTCGGCGGCGCGTCCCTGGCCCCGGGCGGATGCCCGGCCGCCGGCGAGGCGCATGGGGAGCAGGACGTTCTGCTCGACGGTGAGGGAGGGCAGCAGGTTGAAGGCCTGGAAGACGAAGCCCAGGCGGCTGCGGCGGAGCTCGGTGAGCTGGTTCTCGTTCATGCCGGTGATCTCGGTGCCGCCGAGGCGGACGGAGCCCTCGGTGGGGCGGTCGAGTCCGGCGGCGCACTGGAGGAAGGTGGACTTGCCGGAGCCGGAGGGGCCCATCACGGCCGTGAAGGTGCCGCGGGGGAGGCTGAGGTCGATGCCGCGCAGGGCGTGGACGGCCGCGGAGCCGCGCCCGTACTGCCGGCGGACCCCGCGCAGTTCGACGGCGGGGGCGGGGGTGGACCCGTAGGACCGCGCGGCCTGCCCCGCCCACTGCCCGCTCTGCTGCTCGGGCTGCTGCTCGGCCTGTCGTCTGGTCCGCCGGAACCCCATGGTGTGCCGCCTTCTGTTGTGCGCCGTTGACTGTGTGGTGACGGTCCCGACGCTACGGAGGGCGGGGCGGCCGGGACCATGACGTGACCCGGCGGATGGTTGGTGGGGTTTCCCCTACCCCGCCGGACCTGCGGCTCCGGCCGGTGGGGCTGTCCGGTGGGTCAGCCCGACCGGCGGATGAGCAGCAGGGCGCGGTCGTCGTTGACGTCCTTGGCGACCTTCTCGATCAGGTGCCAGGCCGCGCCGTCCCAGCCGGCGGCGACGTAGCGGTCGGCTTCGCCGGTGAGGCGGTCCATGCCTTCGCTGATGTCGCGTTCGGCGGTCTCGACGAGGCCGTCGGTGAAGAGCATCAGGACGTCGCCGGAGCGCAGGTTGCCGCGGGCCGGTTCGAACTCGGCGCCGTCGTAGACGCCCAGCAGCGGGCCCTCGCCGGAGACCTCCCGCCAGCGTCCGGTGCCGGCGCAGCGCTGGAGGGCGGGCAGGTGGCCTGCGGACAGCAGCTCGTAGTCGCCGGTCTCCAGGTCCAGGACGAGGTGGATGGAGGTGGCGAAGCCCTCGTCCCAGTCCTGGCGCAGGAGGTAGCCGTTGGCGGCGGGCAGGAAGCCGTGCGGGGGCAGGGCGCCGAGGAGTCCGCCGAAGGCGCCGGAGAGCAGCAGGGCGCGGGAGCCGGCTTCCATGCCCTTGCCGGAGACGTCGGTGAGGACGATCTCCAGGGTGCGGCCGCCGTTGGTGCGGGCGGCGACGACGAAGTCGCCGGAGAAGGACTGGCCGCCCGCCGGGCGCAGGGCCATCTCGCGGTGCCAGCCGCGCGGCAGCGGGGGCAGCTTGCTCTGGACCCTGATGCGTTCGCGCAGGTCGAAGAGCATGGTGCCGCCGCGTCGCCAGGGCACGCCGACGCGGCTGCGGAACTGGGCGATGACCAGTCCGAAGAATCCGCAGGCGGCGACGACCAGCACGGTGCCGGGCGTGACCCGGGCGGGGCCCTGGTTGTACGGGCCGAGGACGAGGGCCTCGACGATGAGCGCGGCGGCGGAGGCCGCGTACAGCGCGAGCAGGCTGGCGGGGCGCAGCAGCAGGCCGCCGGCCACGATGGGCAGGACGAGCGCGGACGGGGAGAACCACACCGGCAGCATCAGCGTGCCGCAGGCGATGGCCGGGACGGTGAGCAGCAGGCCGCCGAATGCGAGCCAGTCGGAGGCGTCGCCGCGGAAGTAGTCGACGGCGGATTTGCGCAGGGCGGTGCGCGCCCGGTGCGACAGCATGCGCGTCCGGGCCAGGAGGGTCTCCACATGTGCTCCGGCCATTGCTTCGGGACCCTATCCATCCTGGCTGTGCGCGCGCAGGGGTACCCCCGGAGATGGGCCCCTCGGCGACCGAAAAGAGATCGACCAGCACGGATTGCCCTGGTAAGGATGGCCGCATGGCTCTTGAGACGCGCGTATTGCAGGCTGATGAGTGGGATGTCTGGTATGACCACCTGGAACTGGCGTTCGGCGGGGTGCCCGAGTCTCCGGAGGAGCGGGAACTGTACAAGTCCCTGACCGAGACGGACCGTTCCCTCGCTGTCTGGGACGGTGAGACGTGCGTGGGCTCGGCCGGGGCCTTCTCCTTCCGGCTTTCCGTGCCGGGCGGGGCGCTCGTCCCCGCGGGCGGCGTCACGATGGTGGGCGTCTCCCCGACCCACCGCAGGCAGGGCGTGCTCACCTCGCTGATGCGCCGCCAATTGGACGACATCCGGGCGGGTGGTGAACCGCTCGCCGTGCTGACGGCATCGGATCCGGCGATCTACGGCCGCTTCGGCTACGGCACGGCCACCTACTCGGTGTCCGTCGACATCGACACCACGCGGGTACGCCTCTCCGTGCCGCCGGGGACCGAGAACATACGACTGCGGCTCGTCGACCCGCGGAAGGCGCTGCCCGACTGCGAGCGGGTCTACGCGGCGCTGGTCGCGGGCCGGCCCGGGATGCCGGCCCGGCAGCCCGGCTGGGAGCGACAGGCGCTGGTGGACCCGCCGTCGCGCCGGGAGGGAGCCTCCGCGCTGAAGTGCGTGGTGGCCGAGGGGCCGGACGGCGAGGTCGTCGGGTACGCCCGCTATCAGGTCAAGCCCGACTGGGAGCAGACCGGTTCGGACGGCAAGGTCCAGGTGCGCGATCTGGACGCGCTGGATCCGGCCGCGTACGCGGCGCTGTGGCGCTACGTCTTCGGCATCGACCTGGCCTGGCGGGTGCGGGCGTACGGGCGCCCGGTGGACGATCCCCTCCTGCACCTGGTGAGCGACGTAAGGCGGAGCCAGGTGCGCCGGCGCGACGCGCTGCACGTGCGGCTGGTGGACCTGCCGGCGGCGCTGGAGGCCCGTGGCTACGGGGCCCCGCTGGACGTGGTCCTCGACGTCGAGGACCGGTTCTGCCCGTGGAACACGGGCCGGTGGCGACTGACGGCCGCGGCCGGGGGGCCGGCCTCCTGCACGCGCACCGGTGCGGCGGCGGACCTGGAGCTGTCGGTCGGCGAGCTCGGCTCGGCGTACCTGGGCGGGGTCACCCTGACCTCGCTCGCCGGAGCCGGCCGGGTGCGCGAGCTGCACCCGGGGGCCCTGGCGGAGGCCTCGCGGGCCTTCACCGGCGACGTGGCCCCGTGGCTGTCCCACGGGTTCTGAGCCGCCGCCTCGCCGTTGGGTCCTAGCGGACCTGGCAGCCCGGGCACCAGAAGAGGTTGCGGGCGGCGAGAGCGGCGGTGCGGATCTCGCGCCCGCAGATGTGGCAGGGCATGTTCGCCCTCCGGTAGACGTACACCTCTCCGCCGTGGTCGTCCACCCTCGGCGGGCGGCCCATGGTCTCGGGCAGGTGCTCGTCGCGGACGGTGTCGATGCGGTTCTTGCGCACGCCGTCGCGCATGAGCAGCGCCAGATCGGCCCAGATCGCGTCCCACTCGGCCCGCGCGAGGTCCTTGCCGGGCCGGTACGGGTCGATACCGTGCCGGAAGAGCACCTCGGCGCGGTAGACGTTGCCGACGCCCGCGACGACCTTCTGGTCCATGAGCAGCGCGGCGACGGTGGTGCGGGAGCGGGAGATCCGGGCCCAGGCGCGTTCCGGGTCGTCGCTCCCGCGCAGGGGGTCCGGGCCGAGCCGGTCGCTTACCGCCCGCTTCTCCTCGTCCGTGATCCACGCGCAGGTGGTGGGGCCGCGCAGGTCGGAGAAGTAGTCGTCGTTGGCGAGGCGCAGCCTGACCGTGCCGGTGGCCGGCGGGGCCGGTGCGGGGCCGAGCGCGTACTTGCCGAACAGCCCGAGGTGGACGTGGATCCAGCCGCTCTCCTCGAATCCCAGGAAGAGGTGCTTGCCGTGGGCGTCGACGCCGTTCAGGACCCGCCCGTCGAGCAGGGCCGCGCTGTCGGCGAACCGCCCCTGGGGGCTGCTGACGGCGACCTTCCACCCGGCGAACCGCTGGAGGTGGTCCTCGGCGAGGCGGTGGATCGTATGCCCCTCGGGCACGGTGGAACTCCTCGTGGAAATGGAACGGCCGTGCCACCCCCCGGGGGGCGGCACGGCCGGAAGGAAGATCAGCCCTGCGGGTGGTGCGCCGGGATCGGGGGGAGCTCGCCGGTGGTCTCGTAGTCCGAGAGCATGTCGATGCGGCGGGTGTGGCGCTCCTCGCCGGAGTACGGCGTCGCCAGGAAGGCCTCGATGAAGGCGACGGCCTCGTCCTGCGTGTGCATCCGGCCGCCGACGGAGATGACGTTGGCGTTGTTGTGCTCCCGGCCGAGCTTCGCGGTCTCCACGCTCCAGGCCAGGATGGCGCGGACGCCCTTGACCTTGTTCGCGGCGATCTGCTCGCCGTTGCCGGAGCCGCCGATCACGATGCCGAGGCCGTCGGCGTCCGCGGCGGTCCGCTCCGCGGCGCGCAGGCAGAACGGCGGGTAGTCGTCCACCGCGTCGTAGATGTGGGGCCCGCAGTCGACGGGCTCGTGGCCGTTGTTCTTGAGCCAGTCCACCAGGTGGTTCTTGAGCTCAAAGCCGGCATGGTCGGATCCGAGGTACACGCGCATGCCTCGAGTGTGGCACGAGGACGCCCGCCGCCCCGCAGCGGGTGTCGCGTAAGTCACTTCTCAAGCTCAAGTAAACCCAAACAACCCAGATGAGACATGCCAGGACCAAGGTCATCGACTCTGAGCCCTGGGCAACTATCCGGAACAGGGTCTTCCGTCTTGTCCGGGTGTCGGGTTTGAATGCCGGGGCTCGTAACCCGAGCGCCCCGAGAACCTAAGGATTCGTTCATGAGTTCCACGACGACCCTTCAGAAGGCAGGCGACCCCACCGGCAACCCCGGCGACGGCCAGCCCTCCGACGGTCTGAAGGCCGGTCTCAAGAACCGCCATCTGTCCATGATCGCCATCGGCGGTGTCATCGGCGCCGGCCTCTTCGTCGGCTCCGGCGGAGGCATCGCCAAGACCGGCCCCGCCATCCTGCTCTCCTACGCGCTGGTCGGCGCGATGGTCGTCTTCGTCATGCGGATGCTGGGCGAGATGGCCGCCGCGAGCCCCAACTCCGGCTCCTTCTCCGCTTACGCCGACCGGGCGCTCGGCCGCTGGGCCGGCTTCTCCATCGGCTGGCTCTACTGGTTCTTCTGGGTCGTCGTCCTGGCCGTGGAGGCCACCGCCGGCGCCGTCATCCTCGAAGGCTGGGTCCCTGCCGTCCCGCAGTGGGCCTGGGCGCTGATCGTGATGGCCGTGCTGACGGTCACCAACCTCGGCTCGGTCGCCTCGTACGGCGAGTTCGAGTTCTGGTTCGCCGGCATAAAGGTGGTCGCCATCGGCGGCTTCGTGATCATCGGCATGCTGGCCGTCTTCGGCGTGCTGCCGGGATCGGACAACCCGGGCGCCGGCTTCGCGCACCTCACCGACACGGGCGGCTTCGTGCCGAACGGCTGGGGCTCGGTCCTCACCGGTGTGCTGATGGTCGTCTTCTCCTTCATGGGCAGTGAGATCGTCACGCTGGCCGCCGGCGAGTCCGAGGACCCGCGCCGTGCGGTCACCAAGGCCACCAACTCGGTGATCTGGCGCATCGGCGTCTTCTACTTGGGCTCGATCTTCATCGTGCTCACGCTGCTGCCGTGGAACGACAAGTCGATCACCGAGAAGGGCTCGTACGTCGCCGCCCTGGACTCGATCGGCATCGCGCACGCCGGCCAGATCATGAACGTGATCGTGCTGACGGCCGTGCTGTCCTGCCTGAACTCGGGGCTCTACACCGCTTCCCGCATGGCGTTCTCGCTGGGCGAGCGGGGCGACGCCCCGAAGGCCTTCGCCAAGGTGACCAAGCGGGGCGTTCCGAAGGCCGCGATCCTGGGCTCCGTGGTCTTCGGCTTCGTCGCCGTCTACTTCAACTACGCCTTCAAGGACACGGTCTTCAGCTTCCTGCTGAACGCCTCGGGCGCGATCGCGCTGTTCGTGTGGCTGGTCATCTGCCTCACCCAGCTGCGGATGCGCAAGATCCTGGTCGCCGAGGCTCCGGAGAAGCTGACGGTGAAGATGTGGTTCTTCCCGTACCTGACCTGGGCCACCGCCGCGATGATCACTTTCGTCCTGGGCTACATGGTCTACGACAAGGACAACCGCGAGACCGTCCTGCTGTCCCTGCTGGTCGCTGCCGTGGTGCTGGCCATCGGTGTGGTCCGCGACGTACGCCGCAAGGCCGCCGCGCGCCTCTCCGCGTAAGCACGGCGCCCCCGGGCGCGACGCCCTGAACGCGGCGCGCCGAGCACGACGACAGCAGCCCCGGACCGCCGCAAGCGGTCCGGGGCTGCCGTGCGTGCGGCCTGCCTCGCGCGGTCAGCCGCGGCGGCCCACCAGCTTCCAGGCGGCCGGCAGCAGGCCCATGGCCAGCGCGGCCTTGAGCGCGTCGCCGATCAGGAACGGGGTCAGGCCGCCCGCGACGGCCGCGCCGAAGGACATCCCGGTGGCCAGCGCGAGGTAGGGGACGCCGACGGCGTAGACGATCGCGGAGCCCAGCACCATCGCGCCCGCCGTGAGCGGGACGGAGCGGTCGGCGCCGCGCCGCGCGAGGGCGCCGACGACGGTCGAGGCCAGGAGCATGCCGAGGACGTACCCGAAGGTCGCGCCGCCCGCGCCGGAGGAGCCGCCCGCGAACCACGGCACGCCGGCCATGCCGACCAGGGTGTAGAGGGCCAGGGAGAGGAAGCCGCGGCCGGCGCCCAGCGCGGTGCCCACGAGCAGCGCGGCGAAGGTCTGCCCCGTGATCGGGGCGGCCAGGCCGTCGACGTGTACGGCGATCTGCGCGGCCAGGCCGGTGAGCGCGGCTCCGCCGGTGACCAGCGTGATGTCGCGGACGCGGCTCGCGGGCAGCAGGTCGGCGAGGACGGCGCCGGGCCGGAAGGAGACGGAAGCAGTGCTCATCGGGACTCCGCGGGAGGTGGTGTCGACAGGACGATCACCGACGTTAGTCCCGGGCCCGGGGCGCCATCAGCGTCGCCCGGAACAAAGCCGCACTCCCCGATTTGGTGGAGAACAGACAAAGATCACGCTTCACACCCGAGTTGAAGTGATCCGCATCACGAGCCACAACCGATGACACGTCCGTTTTGCTCTGGCGGGCGCTCTCCAGTGAGACTGTAGGGTCCCTCCAACTGTCGCGGATCCCCCACCGCCGCCAGGCCACAGAGAGTACGAGCACCCCTCATGCGCGACCCCCTGCCCGACCCGCCCGACAGCACGGGCGAGCTCCCTCCGGAACCCCTGAGCCACAGCCTCAAGCAGCGCCATCTGACCATGCTGGGACTCGGCGGCGTGATCGGCGCCGGACTCTTCGTCGGCTCCGGAGCCGGCATCGGCATCGCCGGTCCCGCGATCATCTGCTCGTACCTGCTCGCGGGCGTCCTCGCGATGCTCGTCATGCGCGCCCTCGGCGAGATGTCGGCGGCGATGCCCGCCTCCGGCTCCTTCTCCGTGTACGCGCAGAAGGCGCTCGGCCGCTGGGCCGGCTTCTCGGCGGGCTGGCTGTACTGGTTCCTGCTGGTCGTGGTGCTGGCCGTGGAGGCGACCGGCGCGGCGAAGATCGCGAACGGCTGGCTGCCCTCGGTGGACCAGTGGGTCTGGGTGCTCCTCTTCATGGTGGTCTTCACCGTGAGCAACCTGGCAGCGGTGCGGAACTTCGGCGAGTTCGAGTTCTGGTTCGCCGCCCTCAAGATCGCCGCCATCGTGCTGTTCCTGATCCTCGGCACCCTCGCCGTCTTCGGATTCCTCCCCGACACGAGCGCGGTCGGCACGGCCAACCTGACCGGCCGGGGCGGCTTCTTCCCGAACGGCGCGAGCGGCGTGGTCGCGGGCATGCTGGCCGTCGTCTTCGCCTTCGGCGGCCTGGAGGTCGTCACCATCGCGGCCGCCGAGTCGGACGACCCGGCCAAGTCCGTGGCCCGCGCGGTGCGCAGCGCCGTGTGGCGCATCCTCTTCTTCTACGTCGGCTCGATGCTGGTCATCGTGACCCTGCTGCCGTGGGACTCGCTGAAGCCGGGTCAGAGCCCGTACGTGGCGGTGCTCGACACCATCGGCATCCCGGCCGCCGGCCAGATCATGGACATCGTGATCTTCGTGGCGCTGCTGTCGGCTCTGAACGCGAACCTGTACGGGTCCTCGCGCATGGTGTTCTCGCTGGCGGAGCGGGGCGAGGCCCCGAAGGCCCTGCTAAAGGTGTCGCCCGGCGGGGTGCCCCGCAGGGCCGTCTTCGCCTCGGTGGCGTTCGGGTTCGTCTCGGTCGTGCTGAACCTGCTGTGGCCGGACACGATCTTCCTCTACATGCTCAACGCGGTGGGCGCGGTGCTGCTCTTCGTGTGGGCGCTGATCGCGGTCTCGCAGCTGAAGCTGCGGGCGAGGATCGAGCGGGACATGCCGGAGCGGCTGACGCTTCCGATGTGGCTGTTCCCGTACGCGACGTGGGCGGCGCTGGTCGGGATGGCCGCGGTGCTGGTCCTGATGCTGCTCGACGATTCGGCGCGCCCGCAGCTCCTGTGGTCCTCGGGCGCGGCCGCGGCCGTACTGCTCGTGGCGTGGATCCGGGAGCTGCGCGCCCCGAAGTCCTGACCTCCCGCCCCGCGAAGGCCCCCGCGAAGGCCCCCGCGCAGACCGCGCGGGGGCCTTCGTGCGTCAGGTGCGCAGGTACGAGGCCCCGTTGACGTCGAGGACCGCGCCCGAGCTCCAGCGCGCCGCGGGGGAGGCCAGGTGGAGCACGGCAGCGGCGATCTCCCCCGGGGTGCCCACGCGGCCGAAGGGGCTCTGCGCCCGGATCCGCTCGCCTTCCTCTCCGTCGAGCCGGCCGGCGACCCGTTCGGTGGCCACGAAGCCGGGTGCGACGGAGGCGACCGCGATGCCGTGCGGGGCCAGGGAGACGGCGAGCGACTGCCCGAGCGCGTGCAGGGCGGCCTTGGTGGCGCCGTAGGCGGGGTGGTCGGGTTCGCCCCGGAAGGCGCCGCGCGAGCCGATGTTGACGACGCGTCCCTCGCGGCCGCCGTCGATCATGTGGCGGGCCGCGCAGTAGGACAGGTTGGCCGTGCCGAACAGGTTGACCGCGGCCGTTTGCCGCCAGGCGGCCTGCCAGTCGGCGTAGGAGGTCGTGGGCAGCGGGTGCGCGACCATGACGGCCGCGTTGTTCACGAGCACGTCGATCCCGCCGAGCGCCCGGTCCGCCTCGGCGGCGAGGGCTTCCACGCGCGCCGGGTCGGTGAGGTCGCCGGCGACCAGGACGTGTCCCCCGCCCGGCAGGTCCGCGAGCGTCCGCTCGGCGTCCGGCCCGCGGGCCGTGCAGTGCACCGCGACGCGGTCGCCCTGCTCGGCGAACGCGGTGGCGATCGCCCGTCCGATGCCCCGGGAGGCTCCGGTGACCAGTACCCCCCGTCCCGTCGCGGCCAATTCCCGTATTCCGTGGTCCATTCGAGCCTCCGTCGACACTCCGGTGCGGTTCACCAGCGTACGGGGATGATCACGGCCGGTCATCCGGCTGTCCGAATAACGGACGCAGTCTGTCCGATGATCGGACACGGGTGAGACTGGGGCACTCCCTCCCGTCCCCCCGCACATCGGACAGGCACCTCCTCCATGAGCCAGAGCACCCTGACCCCTCCCGAGCGGCAGAGCACCCCCGGATCCGACGGATCCGACGGATCCTCCCCCCTCGGCAACGGACTCAAGCAGCGTCACCTCTCGATGATCGCCCTCGGCGGCGTCATCGGCGCGGGCCTCTTCGTGGGCTCCGGCGCCGGCATCGCGGCCGCCGGGCCCTCGATCGTGCTCGCGTACGCCGCGTCCGGACTGCTCGTGATGTTCGTGATGCGGATGCTCGGCGAGATGTCCGCGGCGAATCCCGCTTCCGGCTCCTTCTCGGTGCACGCGGACCGCGCCATCGGCCCGTGGGCCGGCTTCACCGCGGGATGGATGTTCTGGACGCTGCTGTGCGTGGGCGTGGCCATCGAGGCCATCGGTGCGGCGCACATCATGACGGGCTGGTTCCCGGGCACTCCCTCGTGGATGTGGGTGCTGGTCTTCATGGCGGTGTTCTGCGGGACCAACCTGGCCGCCGTCTCCCACTTCGGCGAGTTCGAGTTCTGGTTCGCCGCCCTCAAGATCGGCGCGATCGGGCTCTTCCTGGGCCTGGGCGTACTGGCCGTCATGGGCGTGCTGCCCGGCGCCGACTCCCCCGGCTCCGCCAACCTGTTCCACGACGGCGGTTTCCTGCCCAACGGTGTGGACGGGCTGCTGGTCGGCCTGCTCGCCTCCGTCGTCGCCTACGGCGGCCTGGAGACGGTCACCATCGCCGCCGCCGAGTCCGACGATCCGGTCAAGGGCGTCGCCGGGGCGGTGAAGACCACCATGTGGCGGATCGCGGTCGTCTACGTCGGCTCGATGCTGGTCATCGTCACGCTGCTGCCGTGGAACGACCCGGCCGTCACGGCCGACGGCCCGTACGCGGCCACCCTGGACCACCTGGGCATCCCGCACGCCGGCCAGGTCATGAACGTGGTCATCCTGATCGCCCTGCTGTCCGCGATGAACGCGAACGTCTACGGCGCCTCGCGCATGGCCTACTCCCTGGTCGCCCGCGGCCAGGGCCCCAAGGCGCTGGGCAAGGTGACCGGCCGGGTGCCGCGCCGCGCCGTGCTCGCCTCCTGCGGCTTCGGCTTCGTCACCGTCCTGCTGTCGTACTGGTACCCGGACACCCTCTTCGCCTGGCTGCTGAACATGGTCGGCGGCGTCATCCTCGTCGTCTGGGGCTTCATCGCCGTCTCGCAGTTCCTGCTGAGGCGCCGGACGGAGCGGGAGTCGCCCGGGAAGCTGGTCGTCAGGATGTGGGGGTTCCCGTACCTGACGTGGGTCGCCGTCGCCGGCCTGGCCGGCGTCCTGGTCCTGATGGCCATGAGCGAGGACACCCGGCTCCAGGTGGTCTTCACCGGAGGCCTGACGCTCGCGCTGGCGGTCACGGGCTACGTCGTGCAGCGCCGGGCGGCGGCGCGCGAAGCGGCAGAGAGGTGACCCTTATGTGAGTCCCGGCAAAGATGCTGCTAGCGTGCAATTGCGCATTGGTTGCAATAAGCAGTTGTCACGCCGAGGGGACCGGATCACACGCATGGCCGTCTACACGCTTCCCGAGCTTCCTTACGACTACGCGGCTCTCGAGCCGGTGATCAACCCGCAGATCATCGAGCTGCACCACGACAAGCACCACGCGGCTTACGTCGCCGGCGCCAACACCACGCTGGAACAGCTGGAGGAGGCGCGCGAGAAGGAGAACTGGGCCGCGCTGAACGGCCTGGAGAAGAACCTCGCCTTCCACCTCTCCGGCCACATCCTGCACAGCATCTACTGGCACAACATGGCCAGCCCGAAGACCGGCGAGGGCGGCGGCGAGCCCACCGCGGCCGATGGTCTGGGCGACCTCGCGGACGCCATCACCGAGTCCTTCGGCTCCTTCGCGAAGTTCCGCAAGCAGCTGACCTTCGCGTCCTCCGCGACGCAGGGCTCCGGCTGGGGCGTGCTCGCGTACGAGCCCATCAGCGGCCGCCTGATCGTCGAGCAGATCTACGACCACCAGGGCAACGTCGGCCAGGCCTCCGTACCGGTCCTCGTGTTCGACGCCTGGGAGCACGCCTTCTACCTTCAGTACAAGAACCAGAAGGTGGACTTCATCGAGGCGATGTGGAACGTCGTCAACTGGCAGGACGTGGCCAAGCGCTACGCCGACGCCAAGGCGAACACCCCGCTGCTGATCCCCGTCAAGGGCTGACCGGCGCCACCCCAGCCCGTCCGCCTCGTGATCGTCTTCTCAACCTTCACTTGCGGGCGTGTCCACCGGAAGACCCTCGCGAGGACATGACTCGCGGGGGTCTTCCGTGTCCAGTCCTCCCCGGAGCCGTCGGGCAACGCTCCGCCAGAGGTGGACTAGTCGAAGATCGGGCCCTGCGTACGGGTGCGCTTGATCTCGTAGAAGCCGGGGATGGAGGCGACCATCAGCGTGCCGTCCCAGAGGCGGGCCGCGGCCTCGCCGCGCGGAGCGGGAGTGACGACCGGGCCGAAGAAGGCGACCTCCTCGCCGTCGGCGCCGGGCACCGAGATCACCGGGGTGCCGACTTCCTGGCCGACCCGGTCGATGCCGTCGTTGTGCGAGGCGCGCAGCACCTCGTCGTACTCGTCGGAGTCGGCGTAGTGGATCAGCTCGGCGGGCAGTTCGACCTCGGCCAGCGCCTCGGCGATCGCCTCGCGGGTCGGACCCGTGCCGCCGTTGTGGAAGCGGGTGCCGAGCGCGGTGTAGAGCTTGCCGGTGATCTCGTCGCCGAACTTCTGCTGCGCGGCGACGACCACGCGGACCGGCGCCCAGCCCTTGGGGCCGAGCAGCTCGCGGTAGTGCTCGGGCAGTTGGTCGAGCTTGTCCTCGTTCAGTACGGCGAGGCTCATCACGTGCCAGCGGACCTCGACGTCGCGGACCTTCTCGACCTCCAGCATCCAGCGGGACGTCATCCAGGCCCAGGGGCAGAGCGGGTCGAACCAGAAGTCGACAGGAGTCTTCTCGCGCACCTGCGTATCAGCCATGTCTCTCCTCAGATCGGAACGTTCCTCCCTGCCCAACCGCCCTGACCGCACACTCATTCCCCGTGGGAGGATTCGGTCAGGTATCGCGATCACGCACGAAGGAGTGCACGTGCCCGGAGAGAATCTGTCCCGTGACGAGGCCCGCGAGCGGGCCGAGCTGCTGTCCGTCGACGGGTACGAGGTGGTCCTCGATCTGAGGTCCGCGGTGGACGAGGCCGAACCGGCCGACGGTCCCCGGACCTTCCGCTCGGTGACCACCGTCCGTTTCCGGGCCGCCGACGCGGGGGCCTCCACCTTCGCGGACCTCATCGCCCCCTCGGTGAACTCCGTCACCCTCAACGGGCGCGAGCTGGACCCGGCCGCCGTCTTCGACGGCTCGCGGATCGCCCTGGAAGGCCTGGCCCCGCAGAACGTCCTGGTCGTGGACGCCAACTGCGCGTACAGCCGGACCGGCGAGGGCATGCACCGCTTCGTGGACCCGGAGGACGGCGAGGTCTACCTCTACACCCAGTACGAGCCGGCCGACGCCCGGCGGGTGTACGCGAACTTCGAGCAGCCCGACCTCAAGGCCCCGTACCGCTTCGAGGTGACCGCGCCCGAGGGCTGGCAGGTCTGGAGCAACGGCGCCGAGGAGTCCCGCGAGGGCCTGACCCGCCGCTTCGCCGAGACCGCGCCGATCTCCACCTACATCACGTGCGTGGTCGCGGGTCCGTACCACTACGTGACGGACACCTACACGCGCGGGGACCTGACGATCCCGCTCGGCGCGATGTGCCGCAAGGGGCTGGCCAAGCACTTCGACGCGGACGACGTCTTCCTCGTGACGAAGCAGGGCTTCGACCTCTTCCACGAGATCTTCGACTACCCGTACCCCTTCGGGAAGTACGACCAGGCGTTCGTGCCGGAGTACAACCTGGGCGCCATGGAGAACCCGGGGATGGTGACCTTCCGCGAGGAGTACATCTTCCGCGGGAAGGTCACGCAGGCCTCCTACGAGCGGCGCGCGAACGTCATCCTGCACGAGATGGCGCACATGTGGTTCGGCGACCTGGTCACCATGAAGTGGTGGGACGACCTGTGGCTGAAGGAGTCCTTCGCGGACTTCATGGGCTCCTTCGGGCTGGTCGAGGCGACCCGCTTCGACCAGGCGTGGGTCACCTTCGCCAACAGCCGCAAGGCGTGGGCCTACCGGGCCGACCAGCTGCCGTCCACCCATCCGATCACGGCCGACATCCGTGACCTGGAGGACGCGAAGCTGAACTTCGACGGCATCACCTACGCCAAGGGCGCGGCGGTGCTGAAGCAGCTCGTGGCGTACGTGGGCCGGGAGGCGTTCCTGGACGGGGCGCGGCGCTACTTCAAGGCCAACGCGTACGGGAACACCACGCTGGACGACCTGCTGTCGGTGCTCGCGGAGGTCTCCGGGCGCGACATGGCCGAATGGTCGCGGGCCTGGCTGCAGACGGCGGGCGTGAACGCGCTGACCCCGGCGGTGACCTGCGACGCGGGGGGCCGGGTGACCGAGCTGGCGGTGCTCCAGGACGGCGAGGAGCTCCGCCCGCACCGGGTCGCGGTGGGCCTGTACCGGCTGGACCCGGACGGCTCCCTGGTCCGCTACGCGCGGGCCGAGGCGGACGTGGCCGGGGCGCGGACGGTCGTCGGCGAGCTGGCGGGGCAGGAGAAGCCCGCCCTCGTGCTCGTCAACGACGAGGACCTGACGTACTGCAAGATCCGGTTCGATCCGGTGTCGCTGGACACGCTGCGCACGCACCTGGGTTCGGTGTCGGACCCGCTGACCCGCGCGCTGTGCTGGTCGGCTCTGTGGAACCTGACGCGCGACGCGCTGATGCCGGCGCGGGACTTCGTCTCGCTCGTACTGGCCCACGCGGGCCGGGAGACGGACGTCGGCGTGCTCCAGATGCTGCACTCGCAGGCGCTGACCGCCGTCAACCACTATGCGGCGCACGACTGGCGGGAGCAGGGCGGCCGGGTGCTGGCGGCGTGCGCGCTGCAGGAACTGCGGTTCGCTGAGCCGGGGTCGGAGCACCAGCTCACCTGGGCCCGCTTCTTCGCGGCGGGCGCCGCGACCGAGGGCGACTTCCAGCTGCTGCTGGGGCTCCTGGACGGCTCGGCCCGGATCGACGGGCTGGAGGTGGACCAGGAGCTGCGCTGGGACTTCCTGCTGCCGCTGGCCGCGCACGGCGCGATCGCCGAGGACGTCCTCGCCGCCGAACTGGCGCGCGACGACACGGCATCGGGCAAGCGGCACCAGGTGCGCTGCCTGGCGGCGCGGCCGTCGGCCGCGGTCAAGGACCAGGCGTGGGCGGCCGTGGTGGAGTCGGACGCGCTGTCGAACGCGCTGGTCGAGGCCACGATCGCGGGGATGCAGCAGCCCTCCCAGCGGGAGCTGCTGGCGCCGTACGCGGAGCGCTACTTCGCCGCTGTCGAAGGACTGTGGGCGGACCGGTCGATCCAGATCGCCATGGACGTCGTGAAGGGCCTGTACCCCTCGCTCCAGGACTCCGGGGCGACGGTGGACGCCACCGACGCCTGGCTGTCGGCACACGCGGATGCCGCACCCGCTCTGCGGCGGCTGGTCCTGGAGTCCCGGGACGACCTGGCCAGGGCGCTGCGCGCGCAGATCTGCGACGCGACGGCGGGCGAAGGCAGGTAGGCCCGGCCGGCTTCCGGGGCGGGTCTCCGGAAGCCGGCACCGGCGCATCCCATCGGCAGTCGAACGCCCGTACTTTAGCCCCGTCTTGTCCCGATTTGCCGACGGATGTGTAACAGGGGTTAGCGAGGCCGTGGCCTGAGGGAATCACCGCGTCATGAACCACAACGCGCCCCTCCCCCTCGCCCACCTCACCGGCAGCCGCCCCCGCGTGCTCACGCTGGCCCAGCTCCGCGAGCACGGCGTCTCCGCCTCCGACGCCGCCGGGCGGCCCTGGCAGCAGATCCTGCCCGGGGTGTTCCTGCTCCACCCCGGCCCCGCGACGAGCGAGGAGCGGCTGCACGCGGCCCTCCTTTACGCGGGGCGGCGCGGCGGCGAAGTCATGATCACCGGGCTGGCGGCCCTCGCGCTGTACCGGTTCTCCTCGGCTCCCGCCCTGCTCGGCCTGCCCCACATCGACGTCCTCGTACCGAACACCCGCCGCCTGCGGTCCACCGGGCAGGTCCGCATCGTGCGGGCGCACACCCCGCCCCGCCCGGTGGAGGTCACCGGGCTCCCCGTCGCGCCGGTGGCCCGCGCCGTCGCCGACGCCGTCGCCCAGCTCTCCGACGCCGGCACGGTCCGCCGGCTGCTCAGCGAGGCCGTGCGCGCCGGGCACTGCGAACCGGCCGCCGTGGTGCGGGAGCTGACGGTGGGCCGGCTGTTGAACCGGCCGCACGTCGTGGACGCCGTCGAGTCGCTGCTCGCGGAGGGCCGGGCCATCGCCGAGGACCGGCTGTACCAGCTCGTACGGGGCTTCGAGCTGCCCGAGCCGGTCTGGAACGTGGACCTGCGGCTGCCCGGCGGCCCGCACCTGGGCGGGGTCGACGCGTACTGGCCCGAGCAGGCGGTCGCCGTGGAGATCGACACGCGGGCCCCGCGCCAGGGCGAGGACGAGGAATGGTCGGAGTCGGTCCGCAAGCGCGAGTCGCTGGAGCGGTGCGGTGTGACCGTCCTGCACGTCACCCCGCAGAAGCTCCGCGACTGGCCCGAGCAGCAGGCGGCGGTCCTGCGGACCGCCCTGACGGCGTCCGGGGACCGGGAGCCCGCCGCCTACCTCGTCGTACTGCCCAGGTGAGGCTGCGGCGGCGAAGGCGGCGGCTACGGCGCCGGGGCCATTGGATTGGCCGGCGAGTACTCCGGGGCGCTCCACCGCAGCCGTCCCGGGTGCGCGCTGCGGACCACCGCGTCGACCCGGAAGCGGACCCGCCGCTCCCCGTCCGCCCCGAACTCGGGCTCGGCCCGCCCGCTGAGCTGCAGCAGCTCGCCGCTCTCCCAGTCCGGGAACAGCAGCCCGGCCCGCGGGTCCGCCATCAGGTTCCCCAGCGTCAGGAACATCGCGTTGCCGGCGTAGTCCGGCCAGACGAGCTCGGTCGGCGAGAGCACCTCGACGAAGCCCGGCATCCCGCCCCGGTGGCTCGCGTCCGCCCCGTCCTCCCCGGCGGTGGTGGCGACGAAGAAGGTGTCGGCGGCGCGCACGGCCCGCATCCGGCCGGGGGTGAGCGCGTCTCCGCGCCACAGGACACCCTCCCCTTCGGCGGCGAGCGATACCGGCTGCCGCTTCTGGAGGTACTTGGGGCAGTTGGCGAAGACCTCCTCGGCCGCCACCGCGAACCCGCCGGGGGCCGGATCCAGGGTTCCGTTGAGCCTCATCCTGCGCCGGGTGCGCGGGTCGAGGGAGATGGTCCCGACCCGGGTGCCCGCCGTGGCCAGCGCCTCGGCCAGCGGATCCCCCTCGGGCACCCCGCCGGCGACCGCGATCCGGTCCGGCCCGGTGGCCCGCACGAAGCCGGGGGCGCCGGTCAGCATCGAGGCCCACAGCCGTCCGCCGGCGTCGGAGGCGCCGACGACCAGGTGCGGCTGCAGCTCCAGGAAGACCCCGGCCACTTCCTTGATGTACGGGGTGATGGAACGGCCGACGTGGACGGCGTGCTCGCGGACGCCGACCCGGTCCTGGACGGCGAGGGAACCCCAGTGGTACCCGGAATGTCCGGAGTGTCCGGAGTGCCCGGACATTAGAAGAACCCGCAGGTCGGGGCCCCCGCGGTGGGGGCGTCGGAGCCTCCGGCGCCGGTCGGCGCGAAGATCTCCAGGCGGGTGCCGTCCGGGTCGTGGAAGAAGATCCCGCCCGAGGCCGAGCCCTCCGCGTGGGAGACGACCCCCTCGTACTTGAAGTCGACGCCCAGGCCCCGCAGCCGCTCCTCGTACGCCCGGACCTCCTCGATGCCGTCGGTGGAGAGCGCGAGGTGGTGCAGTCCGGCCGTGCCCGGCGCGTAGCCGTCCTCGGCCTGCTGCCACAGCGTGAGGACCAGCTCGTCCCCCTGGCCGAGGAAGGCGTGGGCGCCGCCGCCCTCCCCGCCCTCGCCGAGCACCTCGAACCCCAGGGCGTCCCGGTAGAAGGCGAGCGACCGCGCGAGGTCGGTGACGCTCAGCCCGATGTGGCCGGTGCGCAGCTTGCTGATGACAGCCGTCATGGCCGCCCCCTTTCGACAGCAGCCCCTCATGGGGCTTTTCGATCTCTCCGTGTTCTAACCCTCTATCTTTAATTTAAAGGTTAGTCTCGATGGAGTCAACCGGTCACGTACCCTTAGAGGGTTAGTTCGGCAGACCCGGAGGAACGCGAGATGGCGACACCGGCGGCGGACCCCCGCCCCCTGACCGGCGAACCGGTGGCCCTGGACCTGGTGAACACGCGCTGGATGCACGAGGGCGAACAGGTCGACCTCTTCGCCGGGGCCTTCGGCCTCACCCGCGTGGAGGGGCTCGCGCTCTGGCTGGAGAGCGCCGGGCTGGCCGGCCGCTTCCGCGCCGACGCCGCGACCCTGGTCCACCTGCTCACCGCCCGCGAGTCGCTGGCCCGCGCCATCGCCGACCCGGCCGACGAGAGCGCCCGCGCCCTGGTCGACGCCGTCCTGGAACACGGGCGGATCCGCGCCACCCTCACCGCCGAAGGCCCCGGCGAGCGGGCCGAGTTCGACGACCCGTCCTGGGGTCCGGCCTGGACGGCCGCCCGCGACTACCTGGAACTGCTCGGATCCGACCCCGGCCGGATCCGCAAGTGCGCCTCCGAGACGTGCGTACTGCACTTCCACGACACCTCGCGCAACGGAACCCGGCGCTGGTGCTCGATGTCGGCCTGCGGAAACCGGGCGAAAGCCTCCCGCCACTACGCGCGCACGCGCGAGCGCTGAACGCCCCGAAGTTGTCACACCCGATCTGAGACCGGGCCGGGCCCCGACCCTGACGGATGGTCGGGAAGTCTATAAATCAATCTTTCACCCAGAAGGTTCGCACCGGATCATCCCGGTACGGGCCTTCTGGCGCATCCGGCACTCTGGCGGGAATCCGCCACGGCAGGTCTCGGTCAGTGACAACCCTCCCCAAAGAGCTGTCACTTGCGCGAGGCTGACCGGTCATCCGGCACCGAAATCCGGACCGTATCTTTCACTTAGCCAGGGATGCTGATGACCCTCGACTCCCCCAGCTCCATATCCGCGACCCGGCGCGCCGTGCGCGTCGCGGCCGCGGCCGGCCTGGTGGCCGCCCTCGCGGCGGGCGGCGCCATGCCCGCCTTCGCGGTCACCGCCGCCGATGCCCCCACGCCCAACCCGGCGGTCAAAACGGCTGACCAGAAGCTCGGTTCGGCTGACGTCGAACTGCTGCAGGAAGCCAAGTCCAAGGGCGAGAAGACCGTCACCGTCATGCTCGCGACCGCCCCCGGCGAGACCCAGCAGGTGGCGAAGCAGCTCGACGACGTCCAGGGCGCCTCGGTCGGCCAGACGTACGACAAGCTCGGCTACGTCCGCGCCACCCTGCCGACCGACAAGGCCGAGGGCGCGCTGAAGGCGGCCGCCAAGCTGTCCTCCGTGCACGGCATCGACCTGCGGCACGAGATCCAGCTGCCGGACCCCCGTCCGGACGCGGACCGCGCGACCGCCGCGGTCCAGAAGACCGCCGCCGGGGCATACCCCGGGCCGGACAAGAGCACCCCGGCGAAGAACCCGTACAACCCGTCCTTCGAGACCGGTGCGCTGGACTTCCTCAAGAAGAACCCGAAGGCCGACGGCCGCGGGGTGACCATCGGCGTCCTGGACTCGGGCGTGGACATCGGCCACCCGGCGCTCCAGAAGACCACCACCGGCGAGCGCAAGATCGTCGACTGGGTCACCGCGACCGACCCGCTCGCGGACGCCGACGCCACCTGGCGGGCGCAGATCACCCCGGTGACCGGTGGCACGTTCACCGCGGGCGGCGCGAGCTGGAAGGCCCCTGAGGGCTCGTTCCAGTGGAGCCGCTTCACCGAGTCGATCACCGCCACCGGTGACATGAAGGGCGACGTCAACCGGGACGGGGACACCACCGACCGGTTCGGCATGCTCTACGACCCGGTCGCCGGGACCGTCCGCGTCGACACCGACCAGGACGGCGACTTCACGAACAACGAGCCGATGAAGCCGTACAAGGACGGCTACCAGATCGGCTACTTCGGCACGGACAACCCGGCGACCGACGTCGCCGAGCGCATCCCGTTCGTGATCGAGATCCGCAAGGACGTCCCGATGGACCCGCTGGGCGGTGACTGGGTCGGCAAGAAGGCCGACTTCGTCAACATCGGCATCATCGAGTCCGAGCACGGCACGCACGTCGCGGGCATCACCGCCGCCAACGGCCTCTTCGGCGGCGCGATGAACGGCGAGGCGCCCGGCGCGAAGATCGTCTCCTCGCGCGCCTGCTCCTGGTCCGGCGGCTGCACCAACATCGCGCTGACCGAGGGCATGATCGACCTCGTCGTCAACCGCGGCGTGGACATCGTCAACATGTCGATCGGCGGCCTGCCGGCGCTGAACGACGGCAACAACGCGCGCTCCGAGCTCTACAAGAACCTCATCGACACCTACGGTGTCCAGCTCGTCATCTCGGCGGGCAACGAGGGCCCCGGTATCAACACCATCGGCGACCCCGGTCTCGCGGACAAGGTCGTCTCCGTGGGCGCGGCGGTCTCCAAGGAGACCTGGGCGGCCAACTACGGCTCCGCCGTGAGCAAGAAGTACAACATGTTCCCCTTCTCCTCGCGCGGTCCGCGTGAGGACGGCGGCTTCACGCCGACGATCACCGCCCCCGGCGCGTCGATCAACTCCATCCAGACCTGGCTGCCCGGCGCGCCGGTGGCCGAGGCGGGCTACACCCTGCCGGCCGGTTACGGCATGCTCCAGGGCACCTCGATGTCCTCGCCGCAGGCGGCGGGCGCCAGCGCCCTGCTGATCTCGGCCGCCAAGCAGCAGAACATCGCCCTCACCCCGGCGACCCTGCGCATCGCGCTCACCAGCAGCGCGAAGAAGATCGACGACGTCCCGGCGCACGCCCAGGGCGCGGGCATGATCAACATCCCCGGCGCGTGGGAGTCCATCCAGCGCGGCGCGAAGGCCAACGAGTTCACCGTCTCGGCGCCGGTCGACACCGCGATCGACCAGTTCCTGAAGACCCCGGGCTTCGGCACCGGCGTCTACGACCGTGAGGGCGGCCTGAAGGTCGGCCAGAAGAAGGTCTACAACGTCGTCGTGACGCGCACCACCGGCGTCAAGTACGGCACCCCGCACAAGCTCAGCTGGCGCAACAACGACGGTACGTTCAAGCTCCTCACGGACTACGACTACGTCACCCTGCCGTTGAACAAGCCGGTCACCATCAAGGTCGAGGCGAAGGCCAAGTCGGCCGGCGTCCACAGCGGCATCCTGCAGCTCGACGACCCCTCCACCGAGGGCATCGACAAGCAGATCCTCTCCACGGTCGTGGTCTCCACCCCGCTGGCGAAGCCGTCGTTCTCCTACTCGGACACCTCGTCCGTGCAGCGCAACAGCCACAAGTCGTACTTCGTGACCGTCCCCGCGGGCGCCAAGACCCTCGAGGTCGCCCTCGGCGGTCTGAAGCCGGGCAGCCAGACCCGCTTCATCTCGATCCACCCGTACGGTGTGGGCGTCGAGGACAGCGCGACGACCCAGTGCTACCCGAACTACGACAACCCGGCGAACCAGTGCCGCCCCGACCTGCGGTCCTACCCGAACCCGCAGCCGGGCGTCTGGGAGATCGAGGTCGAGTCGCGCCGTACGTCGCCGCTGCTCGACAACCCCTTCAAGCTGGACGTCTCCGTGCTCGGCGCGGCCTTCGACCCCGCGGTCAAGGTCCTGCCCGAGGTCAAGCAGGGCACCCCGGCGCCGGTCCAGTGGACCGTGAAGAACGACGGTGCGGCCATCTCCGGGGGCAAGCTCCAGGGCGGCCCGCTCGGCTCCGCGAAGGTCGCCAAGCCGACCATCGCCGCCGGTGAGACCCACACCACCGAGGTCACGATCGGCGAGGGCGTCTCCCGCCTCGACATCGCGATCGGCAAGGTCTCCGACACCGCCGCGGACCTCGACCTCGACGTCTACAAGGACGGCGTCAAGGTCGCCTCCTCCGCCGACGGCGACTCCGAGGAGGCCGTGAGCCTCGTCAACCCGGCCGCGGGCACCTACACCGTCGAGGTGTTCGGCTACGCGATCCCGTCCGGCTCCACCACGTACGACTACCGCGACGTCTACTACTCGGCCGCCCTGGGCACCGTCCAGGTCGACGAGGCCGCCGCGGTCAACCTCGCCAACGGCGCCTCGGCGTCCGTCTCCGCGAACGTGCTGGTCAACAGCGCCGCCCCGGAGGGCCGCCAGTTCTTCGGCGAGGTCAAGCTGCTCAACGCCCGCGGCACCGCCGCCGGCACCGGCAGCGTGCAGATCGAGAAGGTCCTCCCGTAACGGAGCGACCGTGTGACGGCAGGACCGCATGACCGCATGACCGTGTGACCACACGGCGGAGGGGCGGGTACCCGATCGGGTGCCCGCCCTTTCCGCTGCCCCTCGCGCCCGTCGTCGAAGCGGCCCCCGGCCCGCGACGCCCGGGGCCCGTCCGTACTACGGACAATGGATTGGACAAGCGGCCCGGGGTCGCACGCATGATGGAGCAGGCTTGCACCAGCTGTACGTACCAGAAGGAGTCACCGTGAGGGTCGGAATCGTCGGAGCCACCGGACAGGTCGGCGGAGTCATGCGCGGCATCCTCGCCGAGCGCAAGTTCCCGGTGGACGAGCTGCGCCTCTTCGCCTCGGCCCGTTCGGCCGGCTCGACCCTCGAGTGGGAGGGCCGCGAGATCACCATCGAGGACGCCTCCACGGCCGACTACTCCGGCCTGGACATCGTGCTCTTCTCCGCGGGCGGCTCCACCTCGAAGGCCCTCGCCGAGAAGGTCGCCTCGCAGGGCGCCGTGGTCATCGACAACTCCTCCGCCTGGCGCCGCGACCCCGACGTCCCCCTCGTCGTCTCCGAGGTCAACCCGCACGCGATCAAGAACCGTCCCAAGGGCATCATCGCCAACCCGAACTGCACCACGATGGCCGCGATGCCGGTGCTGCGCCCGCTCCACGACGAGGCCGGCCTGACCTCGCTGATCGCCACCACCTACCAGGCCGTGTCCGGCTCGGGCCTGGCGGGCGTCGCCGAGCTGAAGGGCCAGGCCTGCGCGGTCTCCGAGGCCGCCGACCAGCTGACCTTCGACGGCGGCGCGGTGGAGTTCCCCGAGCCGCAGGTCTACCAGCGGCCGATCGCCTACAACGTGGTCCCGCTCGCGGGCAACCTCGTCGACGACGGCTCCTTCGAGACGGACGAGGAGCAGAAGCTCCGCAACGAGTCCCGCAAGATCCTCGAGATCCCGGAGCTCAAGGTCTCGGGCACCTGCGTGCGCGTGCCGGTCTTCTCCGGCCACTCCCTGCAGGTCAACGCCCGCTTCGCCCGCCCGTTGAGCGTCGAGCGCGCCTACGAGCTGCTGAAGGACGCTCCGGGCGTCGAGCTCTCGGAGATCCCGACCCCCCTGCAGGCCGCCGGCAAGGACGCCTCGTACGTGGGCCGCATCCGCGCCGACGAGACCGCCGAGAACGGCCTCGCGCTGTTCCTCTCGAACGACAACCTCCGCAAGGGTGCCGCGCTGAACGCGGTCCAGATCGCGGAGCTCGTCGCCGAGGAGCTGCGCGGCTGATCCGCGCACGCGCACGGGACGAAGGGGCGGCGCCGTCACGGCGCCGCCCCTTCGTCTTCGGGCCGGGATCACCGGGCCGGCGGGCCCTACGCCCTGCGGACCTCGAAGAGGTAGCAGCCGAATTCGGCCGCGCGGACGTGGACGAGGGCGGTCCGCGGGTCCGCGAAGGCCTCCGTCAGCGCCCGGTCGACCACCGCCTCCGGGTCCTCGGCGAGAGCCAGGACGCTGCCGCCCAGGATGTGGCCCGCCGCGTCGTAACGGCGAGCCGTGCGCAGGGCGCCGGGCTGGGCGAAGGGGAGGCCGGCCCCCGCGGCCGGTCCGCCGCAGTCGCCCGCGTGGACGAACACCGGGCCCTGCTCGTCGTAGGCGCCCGGGTCGGCCCCCGTCTCCGCGGCCCAGCGGCGCAGCGGGGCGTAGGAGACGAGGGCGATCCGTTCGCCCGGGACGCTGCGGCGCAGACAGCAGCGGAGCGGGGCACCGCCCTCGGAGTCCTCGTAGGGCAGGCAGGGCCGCCCGGCGTCGTCGATGGCGCGCAGGGAGGCGAGGACGTCAGGGGCGATGGGAAGCACGGTGTGAGCGGTCATGCGGTCCACTGTGCGCGGCCGGGCCCGACGAAGCTGGCGGAAATCGGACATCGCGTTCGCCGGTGGATTACTCCGGCGCGCTGGCCCGGACCGCGTGGAAGGATGGCGGGCACCGTCACCATCGAAGGAGATGAACGCGTGCCTGGCACGAATCTGACCCGTGAAGAGGCTCAGCAGCGCGCAAAGCTGCTCAGTGTCGACTCGTACGAGATCGAGCTCGATCTCAGCGGAGCGCAGGAGGGCGGCTCGTACCCCTCCGTGACCACCGTGCGCTTCCAGTCCGCCGAGGCCGGCGCCGAGACCTTCATCGACCTGGTCGCGCCGGCCGTGCACGAGGTCGTCCTCAACGGCAAGGCCCTGGACGTGGCCGCCGTCTTCCGGGATTCCCGGATCGCGCTCGCCCACCTCGCCGCCGGAGCCAACGAGCTCCGCGTCGTCGCCGACTGCGCCTACACCAACACCGGTGAGGGCCTGCACCGTTTCGTCGACCCGGTCGACGAGCAGGCCTACCTGTACACCCAGTTCGAGGTTCCGGACGCGCGGCGGGTCTTCGCCAGCTTCGAGCAGCCGGACCTGAAGGCCACGTTCCAGTTCACCGTGAAGGCCCCCGAGGGCTGGACGGTCATCTCGAACTCGCCGACGCCGCAGGCCTCGGACGTCAAGGACAACGTGTGGGTCTTCGAGCCGACCCCGCGGATCTCCTCGTACATCACGGCCCTGATCGTCGGCCCGTACCACGCGGTGCACAGCTCCTACGAGGGTCCGGGCGGGCAGTCCGTCCCGCTCGGCATCTACTGCCGGCCCTCGCTCGCCGAGTTCCTCGACGCCGACGCGATCTTCGACGTGACCCGGCAGGGCTTCGCCTGGTTCCAGGAGAAGTTCGCCTACGACTACCCCTTCGCGAAGTACGACCAGCTCTTCGTGCCGGAGTTCAACGCGGGTGCGATGGAGAACGCGGGCGCGGTCACCATCCGCGACCAGTACGTCTTCCGCTCGAAGGTGACGGACGCGGCGTACGAGGTCCGCGCCGAGACGATCCTGCACGAGCTCGCGCACATGTGGTTCGGCGACCTGGTCACCATGGAGTGGTGGAACGACCTGTGGCTGAACGAGTCGTTCGCGACGTACACGTCGATCGCCTGCCAGGCCTACGCCGAGGGCTCGAAGTGGCCGCACGCGTGGACGAGCTTCGCCAACTCCATGAAGACCTGGGCGTACCGGCAGGACCAGCTGCCGTCCACGCACCCGATCATGGCCGACATCCGTGACCTGGACGACGTCTTGGTCAACTTCGACGGCATCACGTACGCCAAGGGCGCCTCGGTGCTCAAGCAGCTCGTCGCCTACGTCGGCATGGACGCCTTCTTCAAGGGCGTGCAGGCGTACTTCAAGGCGCACGCGTACGGGAACACGCGCCTGTCCGACCTGCTGGGCGCCCTGGAGGAGACCTCCGGCCGCGATCTGACCGCCTGGTCGAAGGCGTGGCTGGAGACGGCCGGCATCAACATCCTGCGCCCGGAGATCGAGACGGACGCGCAGGGTGTCATCACCGCCTTCGCCGTCCGCCAGGAGGCCCCGGCGCTGCCCGTCGGCGCCAAGGGCGAGCCGGTCCTGCGGCCGCACCGCATCGCGGTCGGCCTGTACGACCTGGCCGACGGCAAACTGGTGCGCACCGACCGGATCGAGCTGGACATCGACGGCGGCCTCACCGCCGTACCGGAGCTCGTGGGCCGTACCCGGCCGGCCGTCGTGCTGCTGAACGACGACGACCTGTCGTACGCCAAGGTCCGCCTGGACGAGGTCTCGCTGGAGAACGTCACCGCGCACCTGGGCGACTTCACCGAGTCGCTGCCGCGCGCCCTGTGCTGGGCCTCGGCCTGGGACATGACCCGCGACGGCGAGCTGGCGACCCGCGACTACCTCGCCCTCGTCCTGTCGGGCATCGGCAAGGAGTCGGACATCGGCGTCGTCCAGTCGCTGCACCGCCAGGTGAAGCTGGCGGTCGACCTGTACGCCGACCCGGCGTGGCGCGAGCAGGGCCTGGCCGTCTGGACGGAGGCCACCCTGGAGCACCTGCGCGCTGCCGCGCCGGGCAGCGACCACCAGCTGGCCTGGGCCCGCGCCTTCGCGGCGACGGCCCGCACCGAGGGGCAGCTGACCTACCTGTCGGCGCTGCTGGACGGCGCGGCGGAGATCGAGGGCCTGGCCGTCGACACCGAGCTGCGGTGGGCGTTCCTGGAGCGCCTGGTCGCCACGGGCGTCGCCGGCGAGCCGGCGATCGCGGCCGAGCTGGAGCGGGACAAGACGGCTGCGGGCGAGCGCCACGCGGCGACCGCCCGGGCGGCGCGTCCGACGGCGGAGGCCAAGGCGGAGGCCTGGGCCTCGGTCGTCGAGGGCGACTCGCTCCCGAACGCGGTGCAGGAGGCGGTGATCGGCGGATTCGTCCAGACCGACCAGCGTGAGCTCCTCGCCCCGTACACCGCGCGGTACTTCGCGGCGGTCAAGGAGGTCTGGGACACCCGCAGCCACGAGATCGCCCAGCAGATCGCGGTGGGGCTCTACCCGTCCCTCCAGGTCTCCCCGGAGACCCTCGCGGCGACGGACGCCTGGCTCGCCTCGGCCGAGCCGAACGCGGCCCTGCGCCGCCTGGTCTCGGAGTCCCGCGCGGGCGTCGAGCGCGCGCTGAAGGCCCAGGCAGCGGACGCCCTGGCCTAGGCCGTCCGACCGGCTCGCGCCGCTGCCGGGGCTCTGCCGCAGCAGCGGCGCCTCGAACGCCGGCGGGTCGAGAGGTGCCGCTGCGCGGCATCTTTCGGCCCGCCGGCGTTCGAGGGCCCGGGCCGGGCCGGCGCCCGGTTCCGGGACGGGGGCCCGTTCCGGGACGGGGGCCGGATGGGGGAAAGCGCCGCGCAGCGGCTACCCCCGCCCCACGGCAGCCACTACCCCCGTGCGACGGCGACGTTCCGCAGAGCGGCGAGCGCGTGGGACACCGCCGGGGCCGATTCGGAGCCCCGGCGCAGGGCCGCGATGACGTGCCGGGTGGGCCGGTCGTGGGACAGGACGCGGACGGCGACGCCCGGAGCGCGGCTCGCCACCATGCGCGGGACCAGCGCCACCCCCATCCCCGCCTCGACCATCGCCAGGATCGCGGTCCATCCGGACGCCGAGTGGGCCTGTTCGGGGACGAAGCCGGCCGCCTCGCACGCGCTGCGGGTGATCTGCGACCAGGGGCCGCTGCCGCCGTAGATCCACGGGTCGCCGGACAGGTCCGCGAGCCGCAGCTCCGGCGCGCCGGCCAGCGGGTGCGCCGGGGGCAGGGCCACGTCGAGCGGGTCCTCCAGCAGCGTCGTGCGGGTGAAGCGGGGGTCCCGGGCGGTCGGGGCGTGGGCCGCGAGGGAGAGTGCCAGGTCGACGACCCCGGCGGACAGCAGCTCGTAGGACTCGGCAGCCTCGGTCTCCCGTACGCGGACCTCCACCGCGGGGTGCGAGAGCCGCAGCGCGGCGACCGCCGGGACGACGAGGACCGGTACGGCGGTGGAGAAGGCCCCGATCCGGACCTCTCCCGCCTCCCCGGCCACGTACCCGGCCAGTTCGGCCTCGGCCCGCTCCAGTTGGGCGAAGACCGCCTCCGCGTGCCGCAGTACGAGGTGCGCGGCGTCGGTGAGGCGGACCCGTCGGCCCTGGGCCTCCAGCAGGGGGACCCCGAGCTGCCTGGCGAGGTTGGTCAGCTGCTGCGAGACGGCCGAGGGCGTCATGTGCAGCGCCCCGGCCGTCGCGGTCACGGTCCCCTGGTCGGCGAGGGTCCGCAGGATCCGCAGCTTCTTGATGTCCCACTCGGTCATGGGGCCGAACCTACCGCCGGGCCCCGAGGCCCACGCCGCCCAGGATGAGTGCCATGCACAGCAGCTGCGCCGGGCCGGTCCGCTCGCCGATGAGGAGGAAGCCGAGGCCCGCGACGCAGACCGGCTGGAGGTAGTAGACGACTCCCGCGCGGGCGGCGCCGATTATCGAGACGGCCTTGTTCCAGGCGAAGAAGGCGACGGCGGAGGAGAGGACGCCGACGTAGAGGAGCATTCCGGCGGCGGAGGGGGTGGCGTGGAAGCCGCCCTGGACGCTGAGGGAGATCGCGTACGCGGGGGCGAGCATCAGCGCGCCGAGGACGAAGGTGCTGATCAGGAAGGTGAGGCCGCCCAGTTCGGCGGGCTTGCGCTTGAGGAGCGCGCTGTACGTGGCGAAGGACAGGGCGGCGCCGAACATCCACAGGTCGCCCGCGGCGAAGTCGAAGCGGATCGATCCCTTGCCGACCAGGAGCAGCACGCCGAGGGCCGCGAGGGCCAGTCCGAAGGTGCGCCGGGGACCGAGCCGTTCGCCGCCGAGGCGGGCGTAGAGGGCCATGACGACCGGTGCCGCGGCCATGATCATGCCCATGTTGGAGGCCGAGGTGGTCAGTCCGGCCTGGTGCACGAGGGTGTTGTAGAGGGCGACGCCGAAGAGCGTGGCCAGCGCGATGTAGCCGAAGTGCCCGCGGATCAGGGCCCGCTGCCGCCAGGCCTGCCTGGCGGCGAAGGGGGCGACGGCGACCGCGGCGATGGTCCAGCGCCAGAACACGGCCTGCACGGGCGGGATGCTGTCCGCCATGCCCCGGGTGGCGACGAAGCTGCCGGACCAGACGACCGTCGCGAGCAGGGCGAGGAGCACGCCGAGGCCGGTGGCTCCCTTGGTGGCACGGGTGTCCGCGCCGGCGGGCTGCTCTGTCTGCGAAACGGTACGGGCGCGGTCCATGACGGCCACTGTGTGTCTCTCCTTCGGGTCTGGGGCGGGTCGCAGGACCTACCGTCGCACCGGGCCACCCGTCAGGTCCATCGAAACATTGCGATCGGTTCCTTCAGGAGAATCGAACGATCGGGCCTCGGTCCCGGCCCGCGGCGCCCCGGCCACGACCTGACCCGCGACGGTCGCCCCGAGGGCGATCACCATGCCCACCACCTGCACGGGCGACAGCGCCTGCCCGAGGGCCGCCCATCCGATGACGGCGGCGGTCAGCGGGGAGAGCATGCCGAGCAGGGTGACGGAGGTTGCGGTGAGCTGCCCGATGCCGCGCACCCAGAGCCAGTAAGCCATTCCGGTGTTGATCAGCATCATGTAGCCGTAGCCGAGGTAGGCCTTCGCGTCGAGCGCCGGCGGCGCCCCCTCCACCAGTACGGCCATCGGGATGATCATCAGTCCGCCCGCGGTGAGCTGCCAGCCGGCCATCGCCAGCGGCCCGGCACCCTCGGGCCGCCCCCAGCGCTTGGTCATGACGGTGCCGGCACCCATGGAGGCCGAGGAGACCACGCCCGCGGCGAGCCCGATCAGGTCGAGCGCCGCCTCGGCGGTCAGCACGACCATGCTCACACCGAGGGCTCCGACGATGGCGACCAGCACGGTCCGCGGCCGCGCCCGCTCCCCGAGCAGCAGGGCGGCCAGTCCCACGACGAACAGCGGGCCGGCGGCCCCGAGGACGGCCGCGACCCCGCCGGGCAGGCGGTAGGCGGCGAGGAAGAGCAGCGGGAAGAAGGCGCCGATGTTGAGTGCGCCCAGGACGGCGGACTTCCACCACCACTGGCCCTTGGGAAGGGTCCGGGCGAGGGCGGTCAGCAGCAGTCCGGCGGGCAGGGCCCGCATCACCGCGGTGAACAAGGGCCGGTCGGGCGGCAGGAGTTCGGAGGCCACGGCGTATGTGGAGCCCCAGGAGACGGGGGCCAGGGCGGTCAGGGCGATGACGGCGACGCGCTTCATGGCGGATGCTCCTCCGGCGGGAACGAGTAGCTTGCTGGCAAGTAGCTTAGCACTAAGCTACTTGCCAACAAGCTACTTTCTTGCCAAGGGAGAAGCGGAAGCCGGATACTGCGCCCATGACCGAGCCCCAGCCCGCGCCCGCGGGCGAACGCCCGACCGAGCCCGCCGCCGACGCCGTGACCGCGCCCGCCAAGGACCCCGTCGACGCGATCGCCGACCAGTGGGCGGTGGTCCGTCCGGACCTGGACACCACGCCCATGGCCGTCTTCGGCCGGATCTTCCGGATCGCCAGGGCCATGGGCGACGAGATGGAGCGGGCCTACTCGCGGTACGGAATCGCGCGCGGGGAGTTCGACGTCGTCGCCACGCTGCGCCGAAGCGGAAGCCCGTACACGCTCTCGCCCCGCCAGCTGTCGGCCACGCTGATGCTCACCACGGGGGGCATGACGGGACGGCTGGACAAGCTGGAGAAGGCGGGGCTGCTGTGCCGCAAGCCCGATCCGCACGACCGGCGGGGGCTCCAGGTGACGATCACGGACCGCGGGCTCGCACTGATCGACGAGGCGGTCGAGGCGGGTCTGGCGGTACAGCGCGCGGCGCTCACCGGCCTCGACGAGGCGGAGGTCGCGGCCCTCATCGCGCTGCTGCGCAAGGTGATGGCGGGGACCCCGTAGTGGCTCCGGGTACGACAGGGCGCCGAGGGTCCGTGCGGACCCCCGGCGCCCCGGAAGTTTCGAGTGGAGCGAACCCCCGGAGGGGTCAGCTCTCCTTCGGCTGGTCGCGCGACTTGTCGCCGACGATCACCAGACCGGCGATGACCAGGAACAGCACGATCGGCAGGGCCACGTAGAGGCCCAGCGTCTCGGCAATGCTCAGGCCCGGGCCCGGGTCGTCGCCGTCGTCGCGGGTGACCGCGAGGGCGGGAGACGTCATCAGCAGCATCATCAGCGTCGTTCCGGCCGTGACGGCGCCGGCGCGCAGAGCGTTCTTCTTGTCCACGGTGCAAACGTAGCGAACACCTAAACGACCCGCGCGCCCGGGGGTGCCGTACGGGTCCGCACTCCGTCCCGCACCGCGCTCAGCAGGGCGTTCGCGCGCGGCGACGCGACCAGCGCCTCCAAGGTCAGCGGCCGGCCCTCCGCATCGGCGAGCGGAAGCCGCCAATTGGGGTACTGGTCCCAGGTGCCGGGCAGGTTCTGCGGCCGCCGGTCCCCCACCGCGTCGGGCAGCCAGACCCCGACCATCCGGGCCGGGGTGCGCGCCAGGAACCCGTACAGCGCCCGTACGGCGGCCTCCTCGCCCTTGGTGTCCAGCCCGAGGTCCTCCAGTACGTCCATCCAGCGCGCGGTGTCGGCCGCGTCCTCGGCGCGCTCCCGCTCCAGCGGGCGGGTCAGCAGGCCGAGCCGGTCGCGCAGTTCCACATGGGTGCCGGACAGCTTGGCGGCCGTGGGCGGCAGGTCGTGGGTGGTGGCGGTGGCCAGGCAGTCGGCGCGCCAGCGTTCCGCCTCCAGCGGCTCCCCGTCGCCGCCCCAGTCCCGCTCGAACCAGAGCACCGAGGTGCCCAGCACCCCGCGCCGGGCCAGAGCCTGACGGACCCCCGGCTGCACGGTGCCGAGGTCCTCGCCGATCACCAGGGCGCCGGCCCGGTGTGCCTCCAGGACCAACAGGGCGAGCATGGCCTCCCCGTCGTACGAGACGTAGGCGCCTTCGGCGGGCGGGGCCCCCTCGGGGATCCACCAGAGCCGGAACAGTCCCATGACGTGGTCGATGCGCAGGGCGCCCGCGGAGCGCAACACCCCGCGCAGCAGGGACCGGAAGGGCTCGTACCCGGTGGCGGCGAGGGTGTCGGGGCGCCACGGCGGCAGCCCCCAGTCCTGCCCGCGCGCGTTGAAGGCGTCGGGCGGGGCTCCGACGCAGACGCCCTCGGCGTAGTGCCGCGAACCCCGGACGTCCGAACCCGCGGGGTGCACCCCGACGGCCAGGTCGTGCACGATGCCGACCGCCATCCCGGCCTCCTTGGCGGCCCGCTGCGCGGCGATGAGCTGGGTGTCCGTCAGCCAGACCAGCCAGCGGTGGAAGTCCGCCCGGGCCTTCGGGTCCTCCCCGGCGTGCGCCGCGCACCAGGCGGCGTGCCGGTCCAGCTCGGCGCCCTGCTCGGCGCGGAAGTCCCCGTAGGCCGCCTCCCGCTCGGGGGCGCGCGGGACGGCGTACAGGAGCTCCAGGGCGGCCCGCTTCAGGGCCCAGACGGCGTCCCGGTCGATCAGCGCCCCCTTCTCCAGCACTTCGCGCCGCAACTGCGCTCCCCGCTCCGCCAGTTCCGCGAGGGCGGCCCGGTCCGGACTGTCGGCGTATTCGGGCACGTCCTCGATCCGCAGGTGCACCGGGTCGGGGAAGCGGCGCGAGGAGGGCCGGTACGGGGACGGGTCGGTCGGGGTGCCGGGCACCGCCGCGTGCAGCGGGTTGACCTGGACGAAGCCTGCCCCGTGCACCCGGCCCGCCCAACCCGCCAGCTCCGCCAGGTCCGCGAGGTCGCCCATGCCCCAGGAGCGCTCCGAGAGCAGCGAGTACAGCTGGACGAGGAGCCCGTGGGTCCGCTCGGGCGCGGCGGGGGCCCGGTCGGGGGCGACGATCAGAGTGGCGGTCGCGGTACGGCCGTCGGGGGCCTCGGCGTGCACCTGGTGCACGCCGGGCGGCGGCTCCCCCGGCAGCCCCGCGGCGACCCCCGCGGGCCCGGTGCGGGATCCCGCCGGCCCGGAGGCCGCCCCCGCCGGCCCGGAGGCCGCCCCCGCCGGCCCGGTGGCGGCTTCCGTCACCCCGCCGCCCTCCAGCTCCAGCCGCGTGCGGGTGCCCGCGGGCAGCGCGGTCAGCTCCACGGGCGCCCTCGACCCGGCCCACCACACCAGCACCCGCGGCAACAGCCGGTACGCCGCGTCGTGTTCGGCCACCGCCAGGTCCGCCCGTACGGACTCCGCGGTACCGGTGTCCGCCCCCAGCTGCCGCAGTACGGCAGCGATGGTGGCCTCCGGAACCCGGACGGTGACGTCCTCGGCGGGCTGGTAGGTGGTGGCGACGCCGTACAGCGCCGCCAGCCGGGCGAGGTCGTCCATCGGATTCCTTGTCTAATCACCCGCGGCGGCAGCCGCGGCGGAGGTGGTCGGCTCGCTGGTCAGCGGGGCCTCGCAGATGAGCGGGGGCTCGCTGGTCAGGGGGGCGTGCGCGGCGTCGGCGAGCGAGGGCTCGCTGGTCAGGGGCGCTTCGCACGGTCCGGCCTGCGCCGGCAGGTGGGCCAGCGGAGGGAGCCGTTTGGTGGCTTGGGCGGTTGCCGGGGCGGGGGCGGATGTGGCGGTGTTCGGGGTCTCGGTGTTCACGGCAGGCACTCCTTTGTGCGTGAGGATCGGTCAGGAACATGGAACACCGCCGGAGAACACCGCAGCCATACCCAGTCGGACGCACCGCATTCCTGGCCGATCCCGGCCAGATCACCCACCGGCGTTGACACCCGGCCGTACGGATGGTGGGGTCGGGCCCATTCGTACGGTCGGGGGACGACCCGGGACGAGGAGGCTGCGTGCAGCTCGGGGGCAGGAAGCGCGCGACGGCCGCGGCCGTCGCCGTCATAGGGACGCTGCTGGGCGGCTCCGTGACCGCCGGTCCGCCCGGCGCCTTCGCCGCGACGGCCGCGCCGGGAACGCCCGGTGGGCCCACCGCTGCCGGTGCGGCCGCGCCCCTCCTCGACCCCTCGCCCGCTCCCTCGGGCGCCCCCGCACCCGGCCCCGGCGCCGCTCCCGGGCGCGACGCCACCGAGGGGCCCGCGGTGTGGCCGCGGCCGCAATCCATGGCCGCCGATCCGGCGCGCGAGGTGCCGCTGGGCACCGAGGCCGTGCTCGTGCTGCCCGCCGGAGCGGACCCGTACGCCGCCCAAGTGGTCCGGGAAGCCCTGCGGGAGGCGGGCGTACGGACCCTGCACGAGCGGGCCGACACGGAGCCGCTGCCCGCGCTGGTCCCCGTCGTACGGTTCCAGGGGCCCGGCGCCGAGCGGGCGTTGGGGCTGCTGGGCGCGACCGCGGCGGCCGATCTGCCGGCCGGCGGCTACCGGCTGGCGGTGGGCAGGGCCGAGGGGCGGGACACGGTCGCGCTGGCCGGCGTCGGCGAGGACGGGCCGTTCCACGCGGCGCAGACGCTGCGTCAGCTGCTGGCCCAGGGCGGCGGGAAGGTGCCCGGGGTCCTGGTGCGGGACTGGCCGTCCGCGCCCGTACGGGGGATCACCGAGGGGTTCTACGGAACCGCGTGGACGGCCGCACAGCGGCTCGCGCAGGTCGACTTCATGGGCCGCACCAAGCAGAACAGGCTGCTGCTCGCCCCCGGCGACGACCCGTTCCGCACGACGGACTGGCGCCGGGACTACCCGGCGGAGCGCGCGGCGGAGCTGCGGACGCTGGCCGAGCGGGCACGCGCCAACAAGGTCGTGCTGGCGTGGGCGGTCGCGCCGGGGCAGTCGATGTGCCTGTCCTCGGCGGCCGACCGGGCGGCCCTCGCGCGCAAGCTGGACGCGATGTGGGACCTCGGGTTCCGTGCCTTCCAGGTGCAGTTCCAGGACGTCAGCTACACGGAGTGGGGCTGCCGGGCCGACCGGGAGCGGTACGGCAAGGGCCCGGCGGCGGCCGCGAAGGCGCACGCGGAGGTCGCCGGGGAGCTGGCCGGGTACCTGGCCGGCCGCTATCCGGGGGCGCCCGCCCTGTCACTGCTCCCGACGGAGTACTACCAGGAGGGCGCGACGGCCTACCGGACGGCTCTGGCCGGAGCGCTGGACGGCCGCGTCGAGGTGGCATGGACGGGCGTCGGCGTACTGCCGCGCACGATCACCGGGCAGGAGCTGGCGGGTGCGCGCTCCGCGCTCGGGCACCCGCTGGTCACGATGGACAACTACCCCGTCAACGACTGGGATCCGGACCGGATCTTCCTCGGCCCCTACACGGGCCGGGACCCGGCCGTGGCCGGCGGTTCGGCGGCCGTACTGGCCAACGCGATGCCCCAGGCCGCGCTCTCGCGCATCCCGCTGTTCACGGCCGCGGACTTCACCTGGAACCCGCGCGGCTACCGGGCCGCCGCGTCGTGGGCGGCGGCCGTCGCCGAGCTCGCCGGCCCGGACCGGGGAGCCCGCGAGGCGCTGGCGGCGCTGGCCGGCAACAACGCCTCGTCGGGCCTGGCCCAGCCGGAGTCCGCGTACCTGGCTCCCCTGGCCGAGGAGTTCTGGCGGGCGCGCGGCGCGGGCGACCCGGCGGCCGGAGACCGGCTGCGGGCCGCCTTCCGCGTCCTGCGCGAGGCACCCGGACGGCTGCCCGGCCTCGCCGAGGAGGCGGGGCCCTGGCTGTCGCGGCTCGCGCGCTACGGAGCCGCCGGTGAGCTGGCCCTCGATGTCCTGCAGGCGCAGGCGCGCGGCGACGGCGCGGCGGCCTGGCAGGCGTCGCGGCTCCTCTCGGCCGATCTCCAGGCACTGTCCGACAGCGCGGCCGTCGACGTCCGGGTGGACAAGGCGGTGCTGGACCCCTTCCTCGCCCGGGCCCGGGCCGAGGCCGACGCCTGGACCGGCGCGGCCCGCGAGACGCCCGGCACGGTCTCCCGCGCGCCGGACTCCTGGACGGTCCGGCTGTCCACCGCACGCCCGGTCTCGACGGTGACCGTCATGACCGACCCGCTGCCGCCCGGGAGCCGGGGCGCGGTGATCGAGGCGCACGTACCGGGCGAGGGCTGGCGCGAGGTCGCCGAAGCGGCGGCCTCCGGCTGGACCCAGGCGGACGTCGGCGGTCTGCGGGCCGACGCGGTCCGGCTCGTCTGGTCGGGCACCGCTCCGGCCGTGCACGGGGTGGTCCCGTGGACGGCTGACGGCCCCGAAGCCCGCTTCGAGCTGGCCGACACCGTGGAGGCGGAGATCGGCGGCGCCGCGCAGCGGGTCCGCGCGTCGCTGTCCGCGCTGCGGCCCGGTGAGGTCCGGGGCGCCCTGTCGGCGGCGCCTCCGAAGGGCATCGAGGTCCGCCTGCCCGCCACCGCGGTGGCCCCGCGCGGTACGACGGTCACCCTCCCGGTGGACGTCACGGTGGCGGCCGGCACCGCCCCGGGCACCTACGAGGTCCCGGTCGCCTTCGGCTCGCAGACCCGCGTCCTGAAGGTGCGGGCCTTCCCCCGGACGGCGGGGCCGAACCTGCTGCGCCACGCCAGGGCCTCGTCCTCGGCCGACGAGACCCCGCAGTTCCCGGCCTCGGCGGCGCTCGACGACTCCCCCGCGACCCGCTGGTCGTCCCCGGCGGTGGACGGGGCCTGGTGGCAGGCCGAACTCCTCCCGGGACCGGCCCGCGTCGGCCTGCTGCGGTTGTGGTGGCAGGACGCGTACCCGTCCCGGTTCCGGGTGGAGACCTCCGAGGACGGCGTCTCCTGGCACCCGTCGGCGACGGTGGCCTCCCGCGGCGGGGAGGACACCGTCCACCTGGATCCGACGGCGGCGCCGGCCCGCTTCGTCCGCGTCACGTGCGAGACCCGGGCCACGCGCTTCGGCTGCAGCCTCCTGCGGGCGGAGGCCTTCGCCGTGGCCCCGTAACCGGGGTCGGGGCGCCGCCGGGCGGGGGGCGGGGCGCGTCAGGAGGCCGCGGCGGCCGGGATTCCGATGCGGTCGAGCGCGGCTTCCGCCCCGTACGGCTGGAGGTACGGCATCCAGCAGGGATCCCGGTGCCCCGTCCCGATGATCCGCCAGGCCAGTCCGGACGGCGGAGCCGGATCGTGCCGCAGGCGCCAGCCCAGGTCGACCAGGTGCCGGTCGGCCTTGACGTGGTTGCAGCGGCGGCACGCGGCGACGACGTTGTCCCAGGCGTGCTGCCCGCCCCGGCTGCGCGGGACGACGTGGTCGACGCTGGTGGCGACGGCCCCGCAGTACATGCAGCGGCCGCCGTCCCGGGCGAACAGCGCGCGGCGGGTGAGCGGAACGGGCCCCCGGTAGGGGACCCGCACGAAGCGCTTGAGCCGTACCACGCTGGGCGCGGGGACGGCCCTTGTCGCGCTGTGCAGAAAGGCGCCGGATTCTTCCAGGGAGATCGCTTTGTTCTCCAGGACGAGGACGAGCGCGCGACGGAGCGGTACGACGCCGAGGGGCTCGTACGACGCGTTGAGGACCAGGACGTGCGGCACGGACTGCCTCCTTGTACGCCGGCGGCGCGTGGCTCGCGCCGGGACGATCTGCTTTCCAGTCTCCCCTTACGGCTGGTCGAAGCGCCACCACGCGCCCGTAACGGGTCCGAGGTGTTTTCGACCACACCCGCCTTCCTCCCCGCGTGAGTCTGGTCTCTCCCTCGAACACTGCAACAAGCTAGGGCGAGTGCCCCGTTAGGGTGGATGGTCTGCTCGCACCCACCCTTCCGCGAGCAGGACGCTACATCTGGAGGTTCCCGCCGTGCCCAGGCATGCCGCCCTGCTACCCCTCGCAGCCGACACCCCGGACGCGTCCACGACGATCAGAGAGACTCACGAGAGCGTCACCAACGCGGCCAGTTTCATCGAGGAGAACTGGGCCGGATGGCTGTACCTGGGCCTGCGGATCCTGCTCATCCTGGTCATCGCCTTCGCCCTGCGCTCGGTCGTCCGCAAGTCCCTGACCAAGCTGATCACCCGGATGAACCGCGGCGCGGAGGCCGTGGAGGGCACGGCCCTGGGCGGTCTGCTGGTGAACGCCGAGCGGCGGCGCCAGCGGTCCGAGGCGATCGGCTCGGTCCTGCGTTCGGTGGCCTCGTTCCTGATCCTCGGCACGGCCGGGCTGATGGTCCTCGGTGCGCTCGACATCAATCTGGGTCCGCTGCTCGCGAGCGCCGGTGTGGCCGGTGTGGCGATCGGTTTCGGCGCCCGCAACCTGGTCACCGACTTCCTCTCCGGCGTGTTCATGATCCTTGAGGACCAGTACGGCGTCGGCGACAAGATCGACGCCGGGGTGGCCTCGGGCGAGGTCGTCGAGGTGGGTCTGCGGGTCACCAAGCTGCGCGGCGACAACGGGGAGATCTGGTACGTCCGCAACGGCGAGATCAAGCGGATCGGCAACCTCAGCCAGGGGTGGGCCACGGCGGGCGTGGCCGTGCAGGTCAAGCCGACCGAGAGCCTCTCGCGCATCCGCGAGGTGGTGCAGGACATCGCCGACAGCATCGCCAAGGAGTCCCCGTGGGACGAGCGGCTCTGGGGTCCGGTGGAGGTACTGGGCCTGGACGAGGTGCTCCTGGCGTCGATGACGGTGAAGGTGTCGGCGAAGACGATGCCGGGCCAGCAGTTCGCGGTGGAGCGCGAACTGCGCTGGCGGATCAAGGAGGCCTTCGACGTCGCGGGCATCGGGATCGTCGGGGGCCTGGCGGCGGCCGACGAGGAAGAGGCTCCGGCGGATCCGGCGGCAGCGGTCGCGCCGCCGTCGGCGCTGGCGAACCCGGCCTCCCCGCAGTCCCTGGCGACCGTGCCGATCCCGTCGGCCGCCGGCGGTCCGGGTTCGGGCCCCCGCATCACCAAGTAGCACCCGCACCACGAAGTAGCACCCGCCCCACGAGCGAACCGCTGCCCCCGCAGGCCGACCTGCGGGGGCAGCGGCGCGTACGACGCCGGCGGGACGGTATGGGCGCCGCCATTGACACGGCTCACACACGAATAGGAAACTTACCTAACAGTTCACCTCGGTGAGGGAGAAAACACCCCATGCCCGCCGCCACCCCCGGTACGCCCAGCCTGTTGCGCGCCCTCAACGACCGGGCCGCCCTCGAGCTCCTGCTGACGCACGGTCCGCTGTCCCGGACCCGGATCGGGCACCTCACGGGGCTGTCCAAGCCCACCGCCTCCCAGCTGCTCGCCCGTCTGGAGGCCGCCGGCCTGGTCGTCGCCACCGGCACCGCCACCGGCCGCCCCGGCCCCAACGCACAGCTCTACGCCGTCAACGCGCGGGCCGCGCACGTCGCCGGACTCGACGTCACCCCGGGCCGGATCCTCGCCTCCGTCGCCGACCTCTCCGGCGAGGTGATCGGCAGCCACGAACTCCCGCACGTGCGGGGCACCGGGCCGGTCGCGCAGGTCACCCGCGCCCTCGGCGAGGCCGTCAAGGACGCCGGGCTGCACGTCGGCGACATCCACCGGGTGGTCATCGCGACCCCGGGCTCCTTCGACCCCCGCACCGGGGTGCTGCGCTACGCCGACCACCTCGCGGGCTGGCAGTCGCCCACGCTCCTCGACGAGCTGGCGGCGGCCCTGCCGATGCCGGTGGAGTACGAGAACGACGTGAACCTCGCCGCCGTCGCCGAGCAGCGTCTGGGTGCGGCCCGCGGCCACGAGGACTTCGTCCTGCTGTGGAACGAGGAGGGCCTCGGCGCCGCCCTCGTGCTCGGCGGCCGGCTGCACCGCGGCTGGACCGGCGGCGCCGGAGAGGTCGGCTTCCTGCCGGTCGCCGGCCACCCGCTGGTCCGCCAGGTCACCCGGGTCAACTCCGGCGGCTACCAGGAACTGGCCGGGGCGCAGGTGCTGCCGGGGATGGCGGCCCGCCTCGGCATCGAGGCGCCGCCCGCCGGGGCCTCCGGCCCGGAGTCGGTGCACGGGGCCGTGCACGGGGCCGAATCGGGGGCGATGGTCGAAGCGGCGGCCGCGCTGCTGGCCCAGGCGGCCGCCGCGCCCGAGGGGGCCAACCTGCGGCTCCTGCGGGAGTACGCCACCGCGCTCGCCACCGGCCTCGCCTCGCTGGTCGCCGTACTGGACCCGGAGGTCGTGATCCTCTCCGGCGCGCTGACCATCGCGGGCGGGGAACCGCTGCGCGGACTGCTCGAAGCCGAGCTCGCCGACCTCGCACCGTCCCGGCCCCTGCTGGTCACCGGCGAGGTACGGGAACGGCCCGTGCTGCGCGGGGCACTGGAGAGCGCGCTGGCCGCCACCCGCGACGAGGTCTTCGACACCTCGCGCCGCTGAACCCGCGGCGCCCCGCCGACCGCAGCCCCGAACCGCTACCCGTCTCCTGTACCTTCCGCACCGGCCGCACGCACCGTCCCACGCGCAGCCCCGTAGCGCGCGGAGCCCCGTACGGCCCGCCCGCAACACCCCTCCAGGAAGTCCCCCGCGCAGAGAGTGACTCCGTCATGCCCAGAACCCGCCGTCTGACCGCCGCCGCCGTCGCCGTCGCCTCGATATCCGTACTCGCCACCGCCTGTACGGGTTCCACCGCGAACACCGCGGCCGACGACCCGAACAAGGAAGTCACCCTCAACTTCTGGCACGGCTGGTCCGCCCCGAGCGAGATCAAGGCCATCGAGGACAACATCGCCCGGTTCCAGAAGGCGCACCCGAACATCAAGGTGAACGTCACGGGCAACATGACGGACGACAAGATCAACCAGGCGCTGCGCGCGGGCGGGGACAAGGCCCCCGACGTCGTCTCCTCCTTCACCACGGACAGCGTCGGCAAGTTCTGCAACACCGGCGCGTTCGCGGACCTGAACCCCCTCCTGGAGAAGTCCGGGATCGACAAGGCGAAGGTCTTCCCCAAGACCCTGATGGAGTACACCCAGTTCAACGGCAACCAGTGCTCGCTGCCGCTGCTGAACGACGCGTACGGCCTCGTCTACAACAAGACCGCCTTCGCCGCCGCCGGGATCACCGAACCGATCAAGACCTGGAGCCAGTTCGTCGAGGCCGCGCAGAAGCTGACGGTGGCCAAGGGCGACTCGTACGAGCAGCTCGGCCTGATGCCCACCTTCCACGGCTACGAGACCACGCCCATGCGGCTGGCCGCCCAGTGGGGTCCGTCGTACTTCGGCGCCGACGGCAAGTCGAACCTGGCCAAGGACCCGGCCTTCGCGAAGATGCTGACGGCGCAGAAGGACCTGGTCGCCAAGCTCGGCGGCTACGAGAAGCTCGAGAAGTTCCGCAACACCTTCGGCGACGAGTGGAGCGCGGAGCACCCCTTCCACAAGGGCCTGGTGGCGATGCAGATCGACGGCGAGTGGCGCGCGTCCATGGCGAAGGAGGCCGGAGTCGCCTTCGAGATCGGCACCGCGCCCCTGCCCGTGCCGGACGACCAGGTCGGCGACTACGGCAAGGGCTACCTCTCCGGCACGATCATGGGCATCTCCGCGAAGAGCCAGAAGCAGAACGCCGCCTGGGAACTGACGAAGTACATGACGACCGACACCGACGCGGTCGTGGAGTTCGCCAACGCCATCCACAACGTGCCCTCCACGCTGGCCGCGCTGGACTCCCCCAAGCTCCAGGTGAGCCCGGAGTTCAAGACGTTCATCGACATCGCCAAGCACCCGAAGTCGAGCACCACCCCCGCCCAGGCCGACGGCGGGACCTACCAGCTGACCTTCACGGACTTCGCGTACGGGGTCGAGAAGGGGGACGTCGCGGACCTCGCGGCCGGTCTCGCCAAGACCGACCAGCAGATCGACACGGACATCGCGAAGGCGAAGTAGCCACTGATGACCGCGACCGCGATCCCTCCCTCGCCCTCCCCCTCCGCGTCGCCCCCGCCCCCGCCCTCCCCCTCCCCCGAGCTGCGGGCGAGACGGCGCAGGTCGGCGCTGCGCACGGCGGCCTTCATGTCGCCCTGGCTGATCGGGTTCGGCGTCTTCTTCGCCTACCCGCTCCTGTCGACCGTCTACTTCTCCTTCACCAAGTACGACGGCTTCCGTCCGCCCGTCTTCAACGGGCTGGACAACTGGTCCTACGTGTTCTCCGACTACCCGATGTTCTGGCCGGCCATGGGCAACACCCTGTGGCTGGTCGTGGTGATGGTCGCCTGCCGGGTCGTCTTCGGCCTCGGCACCGGCCTGCTCATCACCAAGATCAAGCTCGGCACGGGCATCTTCCGCACCCTGTTCTACCTGCCCTACCTGGCCCCGCCAGTGGCCGCGACCCTGGCCTTCGTCTTCCTGCTCAACCCCGGCACCGGCCCGGTGAACACCCTGCTGGACGCGGTCGGACTGCCCACGCCCAGCTGGTTCACGGACGCCGACTGGTCCAAGCCCGCGCTGACCGCGCTCGCGGTCTGGGGGGTCGGCGACCTGATGGTCATCTTCATGGCCGCACTGCTCGACGTACCGCGCGATCAGTACGAGGCCGCCGAACTGGACGGCGCCGGCGCGCTGCAGCGCTTCCGCCACATCACCCTGCCGAACATCTCGCCGATCATCCTGTTCGCGGTGGTCACCGGGGTCATCCAGGCCATGCAGTACTACACGCAGCCCCTGGTGGCGGGGAAGGTGGCGGCCGGCGTGATCGGCGGCTCGGGCCAGCAGTTCGAGCCCGGCTACCCCGACAAGTCCACGCTGACCCTGCCCCAGGTCATCTACAACGCCGGCTTCCAGCGCTTCGACTACGGCACCGCATGCGTGGTCGCCCTGGTGCTGTTCGCCCTCTCCATGGCCTTCACCGCGCTGCTCATGCGGCGGCGCGGCGGCCTGATCGAGGCAGGTGACTGACATGAGCCAGACCCTCACCCGCCCGAAGCGGGCCCCGCGTCCCGCCGCCTCCGGTACGTCGGATTCCGCGCGGGCCGTGCGCACCGCGCGCCGCCGGGCGGCCCTGCACTGGGTCGCCGTGCACTCCCTCGGCGTCGCGGCGGCACTCTTCTTCGTCCTGCCGTTCGTCTTCCTCTTCCTGACCTCGGTGATGAGCGACCAGCAGGCGCTGACCCGCGACCTGTGGCCCCACAGCTGGGAGTGGGGCAACTACGCGAAGGTGTGGCACACCCCCGGCTTCCTGACCTGGTGGCGCAACACCCTGCTCTACGCGGGCCTCGGAACCCTGCTGACCGTCGTCTCCTCGGTGCCCGTCGCCTACGCGCTCGCCAAGTTCCGCTTCCGCGGCCGGCGGCTGTCGCTGCTGCTGGTGATCGCCATGATGATGCTGCCGCCGCAGGTGGTCGTCATCCCGATGTACCTGTTCTGGGCCAAGCAGCTGGACCTGTCCGGGACGCTGTGGCCGCTCATCATCCCGATGGCCTTCGGCGACGCCTTCTCCATCTTCCTGCTGCGCCAGTTCCTGCTGACCATCCCCGACGAGTACCTGGACGCCGCCAAGGTCGACGGCTGCGGCGAGTTCCGCACCCTGGTGCGGGTGGTCCTGCCGATGGCGAAGCCCGGCATCGCCGCCGTCGCGCTGTTCCAGTTCTTCTGCGCCTGGAACGACTACTTCGGCCCGCAGATCTACGCGTCCGACAACCCGGCCGCCTGGACGCTCAGTTACGGGCTGGAGTCCTTCAAGGGCGCCCACCACACCAACTGGAACCTGACCATGGCGGCGACCGTGCTGGTCATGGCACCGGTGATCGTCCTCTTCTTCTTCGCCCAGAAGGCATTCGTCGAGGGCGTCACCCTGACCGGAGTGAAAGGCTGAATGACCATGAAACTCGCAGTGGTGGGCGGCGGTTCCACCTACACGCCCGAGCTGATCGACGGGTTCGCGCGGCTGCGCGACACCCTGCCCATCGGCGAGCTGGTGCTGATCGACCCGGCCGCCGAACGGCTGGAGCTGATCGGCGGCCTGGCCCGGCGCATCTTCGCCAAGCAGGGGCACCCGGGCCGCATCACCACCACCTCCGACCTCGACGCGGGCGTCGCCGACGCCGACGCGGTCCTGGTCCAGCTGCGCGTCGGCGGTCAGGCGGCCCGGCTCCAGGACGAGACGTGGCCGCTGGAGTGCGGCTGCGTCGGCCAGGAGACCACCGGCGCGGGCGGTCTCGCCAAGGCGCTGCGCACGGTGCCGGTGGTGCTCGACATCGCGGAACGGGTCCGGCGCAGCAACCCGGACGCATGGATCATCGACTTCACCAACCCGGTCGGGATCGTCACCCGTGCCCTGCTGCAGGCCGGGCACAAGGCGGTCGGTCTGTGCAACGTCGCCATCGGCTTCCAGCGCAGGTTCGCCGCGATGCTGGACCTGACACCGGCCGACATCCACCTCGACCACGTGGGGCTCAACCACCTCACCTGGGAGCTCGGGGTGCGCAAGGGCGGCCCCGAGGGCGAGAACCTGCTGCCGGGGCTGATCGCCGCGCACGGCGAGGCCATCGCCGCGGACCTGCGCCTTCCGCGCGCGGTGCTGGACCGGCTCGGCGCCGTGCCCTCCTACTACCTGCGCTACTTCTACGCGCACGACGAGGTGGTCCGGGAACTCGGGACCAAGCCCTCGCGGGCCGCCGAGGTCGCGGCGATGGAGAAGGAACTGCTCGGCCTGTACGGGGATCCCGCGCTCGACGAGAAGCCGGAACTGCTCTCCAAGCGGGGCGGGGCCTTCTACTCGGAGGCGGCGGTGGACCTGGCCGCGGCCCTGCTGGGCGACGGCGGCAGCGCCGTACAGGTGGTCAACACGCTCAACAACGGGACCATGCCGTTCCTCCCCGACGACGCGGTCATCGAGGTGCAGGCCCGGGTGGACCGCTCCGGACCGGCGCCGCTGGCCGTACCCCGGCTCGACCCGCTGTACTCGGGGCTCGTCGCGCACGTGACGGCCTACGAGGACCTCGCGCTGGAGGCGGCGCTGCGCGGCGGCCGCGAGCGGGTCTTCAAGGCCCTGCTGGCGCACCCCCTGGTGGGGCAGTTCGACCTCGCCGAGGGGCTGACGGACCGGCTCCTCGCGCACAACAAGGAGCACCTGGCATGGGCGTGAGCCGGCCCGTTCCCCCGCCGGCGGCCGCGGCGGTCCTCGCCGTCGACGCGGGCAACAGCAAGACGGACGTGGCGCTGATCGCCGCGGACGGCACGGTCCTCGGAACCGGGCGCGCGGGCGGCTTCCAGCCCCCGCGCGTCGGGGTGGAGGCGGCGGTGGACGTCCTCGGGCAAGCCGTCGCGGAGGCGGTCGGTGCCGCCGGACTGCCGCGGCTCGCGCCCGGTGTCCCGTACGCCTCCCGGGTCGCTGCCTGTCTGGCCAACGCGGACCTGCCGGTGGAGGAGCGCCGGCTCGCGGACGCCATCGCCGCGCGCGGCTGGGGCGCGGCCACCGAGGTGCGCAACGACACCTTCGCGATCCTGCGGGCCGGGCTGACCGGCGCCGCGGGCCCCCGGGGGGTCGCGGTGGTGTGCGGGGCCGGCATCAACTGCGTGGGCATGCTGCCCGACGGGCGCACGGCCCGGTTCCCGGCGCTCGGGCAGATCTCCGGCGACTGGGGCGGCGGAGGCGGACTGGCCTTCGAAGCCATGTGGTGGGCGGCGCGCGCCGAGGACGGGCGCGGCGGACCGACGGAGCTCGCGGCTGCCCTGCCGGACCACTTCGGACTGGACTCCATGTACGGACTCATCGAGGCGGTGCACCTGGGCACGATCGCGCCCGGCCGCGTCCACGAGCTGGTGCCGGTGCTGTTCGCGGTGGCCGCGGCCGGCGACGCGGTCGCCGCGGCCCTCATCGAGCGGCAGGCCGAGGAAGTGGTGGCACTGGCCTCGGTGGCGCTGGGCAGGCTCGGCCTGCTGGACGAGGAGGCACCCGTACTGCTGGGCGGCAGCGTGCTGGCCGCCCGGCATCCGCAGCTGAACGGGCGGATCGGGGACCTGCTCGCCGAGCGGGCCCCGTACGCCCGGCTGTCGGTGGTGACGGCCCCGCCGGTGCTGGGCGCCGGACTGCTGGGACTGGACGCGCTCGGGGCTCCGCCCGAGGCCTTCGGGAAGCTGCGTGCCCATTTCGGATGAACCCCGGGTCCTGAGGAACCACGGCGGCCGGTGGGGCGTATTCACGGTGACGGGGTGACGGCAGGGGTCCTGGCGGGCGGCTGAAGGGGGACAGGGGCCCGGCCGGGGGCGGACCGGGTTCCGACAGGGGGACGGACCGGGCGGATCGTGCCCCGACAGGGGGATGGACCGGGGCGGATCGTGCCCGATCCAGCACCGGTGCTGTGGTCCACCGTCACTAAGGCCATACTGCTGCGGAGCACGAAGGACCGAGGGGGAGGTCACGGTGGCCATCACATCAAGCGCGCCCGCGCCCGAAGGCGGCGTCGTGCCGCCCTCCGGGCCGCCCGCGCCGCCTCCCGACGGGCTGCCCCGACGGAGCACGGCCTGGGCCGAGGGCGTGGAGCGGCTGCGCGCCGCCGCCACGACCGAGCCCGGCCGGCTGCGGATCATCGGCGCGGTCCTGGCCGCGCTGGTCCTGCTGTTCGGAGCGGTGGCCTTCTGGGAGATCTCCGGCCGGGTCACCTCCGCCGACGACGTGGTGGGCCGCAGCCAGCCGCTGAGCGCCGACGCGGCGAACATCTACCGCTCCCTCGCGGACGCCGACACGGCCTCCTCCAGCGGCTTCCTCGCCGGCAGTGACGAGCCGCGCGAGGTCCGCCGGCGCTACGAGAAGGACATAGCCAACGCGTCCCGGCTGCTGGTGAGCGCGGCCGCGAACACCGGGGCCGGCGAGGACTCGCGCGCGCAGATCACCCTGCTGAGCGAGCAGCTGCCCCGCTACACGGGCCTGATCGAGCAGGCACGGGCCACCAACAAGCAGGGCCTGCCGCTGGGCGGCGCCTACCTCCGCTACGCGAACGAGCAGATGAGCACCCAGCTGCTGCCCGCCGCGCAGCGGCTCTACGAGGCGGAGACCGGCCGGCTCTACACGGACTACGACGAGGCCCGCGCGGTGCCGCTGGCCTCGCTCGGCGCGGGTCTGCTCGCGCTGGCCGCCCTGGTCTGGGCCCAGCGGCGCAACTACCGCCGTACGAACCGCGTCCTGAACCACGGGCTCGTCGCCGCGACCGCCGCCTCGCTGGCGGTCCTGCTGTGGCTCGCGGCGGGCCACACGGTCGCCCGGTCGGGGCTGAGCGAGGCACGGACGGACGGACAGGAGTCCCTCAAGGTGCTCAACGACGCTCGGATCGCCTCGCTCCGGGCGCGTGCGAACGAGAACCTGACGCTGATCTCGCGCGGCGCCGTACTGGCGGAAGACAAGAAGTCCGACAAGTACGACGTGGACTTCACCCACGACATGGAGCTGCTGGAAACGGGACTCGCGGCGGCGTCGAAGCTGGCCGACGACGAGGCGGGCCGCACTCCCGTCGCCGGAGCCACCGACGGCGTGAAGCGGTGGAAGGAACTGCACACGGCCGCGCGGCAGACGGACTTGCAGGGCGACTACCAGGGCGCTCTCGGGCAGGTCATCGGGGACAAGGACCACAAGGAGTACAGCGGGGCGGCCTTCGACACGGTGGACGCCTCGCTGGAACAGGCCGTGGTCCACGAGCAGCGGGAGTTCACCCGGGCGGCGCGGGACGGGCTCGGCGCGCTCGACGGTTTGCTGACAGGCACGGCGGCCCTGGCGGTCGTCGGCTCGGTGGCCGCTCTGCTCGGCATCGGGCGCAGGCTTTCGGAGTACAGGTGAGCGCGATGCCGGGACGGTCGAGGCACGAGGACGAGGGCTCCGCGCGCGCCGGGGCCACCGGACCCGCCGGGGTCCACGGCGCGGAAGCGGAGTGCGAGCCCGGCGGCGTAGGGCGGCTCGCGGGCCGGCTGCGCGGCTGGGGCGGGGTCGCCGCGATGGCCGTGGCCTGCGCGCTGACGGCGGCGGCCGTGCTGCTGCCGCTGGCCCAGGCGGCCCCCGGCGGCCCGGGTCACCCGTCCCTGGTGCGCGAGCCGGCCAGGACGGCCGTCGCCCCGCTGGCTCCCGGCGACACCTGCCAGGACCCCGAGGCGAGCCTGCGCCCGGGCGGCCTGGACGGGCCGGCCATCCAGCGGATCCGCGCGGCGGGCCACCTCGTCGCGGGCGTGGACCAGAACAGCTTCAAATGGGGCTACCGCAATCCGGCCGGCCAGCTCGACGGCTTCGACATCGCCCTGGTCAAGGCCATCGCCAAGGACATCCTGGGCGACGAGAAGGCCGTCATCTACCGGGCGATCCCCACGAGCCAGCGCGTCCCCGCGCTCAAGGACAACACCGTCGACATCGTCGTGCGGACGATGACGATCAACTGCAAGCGGCTGGAGGACGTCGCCTTCTCGACGGCGTACTTCGAGGCGGGGCAGCAGGTGCTGGTGCCCAAGGGTTCGGCGATCACCGGCTACGACGCCTCGCTGAAGGACCGCAGGATCTGCACGGCGGCCGGTTCCACGGCGGAGGCGGCACTGGCCTCCCAGTCGTACGGATCCGTCCCCGTCAGCGTCCCCAACCAGCTGGACTGCCTGGTCCGGCTCCAGCTGGGCGAGGTGGACGGCATCATCACGGACAACGCCCTCGCCGCCGGCCAGGCCGCGCAGGACCCCTCGATCCAGCTCGTCGGCTCCCCGTTCACCAGGGAGTTCTACGGGGTGGCCATGAACAAGGACGCCGGCGACCTGGTACGCCGGGTCAACAAGGTGCTGGAGGACTACCGTTCGGGCGGTGAGGACAGCCCGTGGATGAACGCCTACAAGACCCACCTGAAGCCCGTTCTGCCCGGCGTGAGCGGACCGCCCGCGCCCAAGTACCGGGACTGATGCCGGTGGCGGATTCTGAGCCCGATGTCACGAAACCGAAGGCGGGGCCGGTGGAAGCTGGATCGGCAGTGATGGACCGGGACGGCGTGGACCGCGCGCTGGCCCGGCTGGCCGCTGAGCACGAGGCGGTCGAGACCTCGCTGCTCGCGCTCCAGGACCACGCCGGGCGGCGCCTCCTGGAGGGCGCCGGACTGACCGGGGTCACCAAGGAGCGGTGGGCCGTGGCGGACGCGGCCATCACCCGGCTGTGGCGCTACTTCGACGCCTACAGCGGGGCGCTGGCCGCCGCCCGCCAGATCCGGGAGCGGCGGCGCTGGCCGAGCCGCGAGGACCTGGTCGAGCTGACCGACCGGCTGCGCGGGCCCGGGGTGCTGATCGCCGGGGCCGCGGTCGAGGGCGCACAGCTGGCGGAGCGGTTCTCCCTCGCCGAGCTGGTGGCCCGCATGAACGAGCTGTACGCCGGTTCCCTGGACGTGGTGGTGGCCGCCGACTCGGTGTGGTCCGCGCTGCCGGCCCGGATCGACCTGCTCTCCGCCGAACTGCACCGCACGCGCACGCTCGCCCACTCGGTGGGGGTCCGCCCCGGGGAACACCCCTCGGGGGACGACCTGGAGGCCATCACGGCCGAGCTGACGGAGCTGCGGGCGCGGGTGATCGAGGACCCGCTGGCGTTCTGGGTCCCGGTAGCGGGGAGTTCGGCACCGGGCGGCGGCCGGCCCGACACCAGGCGGTACGACCGGGCCGCGCTCGCGCTGGAGGACGTACGCCGGGAGGTCGAGGCGGTGCTGGCCGTCCGGCAGGACTCCGAGCAGCGGCTGATCGGCCTGCGTGACGTGCTCTCCCGGGCCGACCGGACCCTCGCGGAGGCCCGGGTGGCGCGCGGCGAGGTCCTGGCGAAGATCGCGGCGTCCGAGGTGCCCGCGGTGAGCGGTCCGCCGACGGCCCTGCAGGAGCAGCTGTCGGCGGCCGCCGAGTACCGGCGCCGGTCCCAGTGGCACCGGCTGTCGCCGCTGCTGGAGTCGCTGGAGCGGCGGGCCGAGGAGGAACTGCTCCGGGCCCGTGAGTCGTTGACGGCCGTGACGGCCCCGCTGGCGGTGCGGGCGGAGCTGCGCGGGCGGCTCGACGCCTACAAGGCGAAGGTGGCCCGGCACGGAATGGCGCAGGACCCGCTGCTCATGGAGCGGTACGACACGGCCCGGCGGATGCTGTGGAGCGCGCCCTGCGACCTGCGGGCCGCCGAGCAGGCCGTGCTGCGCTACCAGCGGGCGGCGGCCGAGACCCTGGTCCCGCAGCAGCAAGAACAGCAACAGCAGTCGCGAGTGGATCGGGAGTGGCCCGTCGGGCCGGGAGAGGGGGACGCGTGAGTCTGATCGGAACGGCGTGCATGCGCTCCGGCTGCCCGGGGTCCTATGAGGACATGGGCGGCGGCGAGCTGTACTGCGGCACCTGCGGGCTGGCGCCGGCCGGAGCGGTCGCGGCGGGCGCCGAGGAGCTGGTGTCGGTACCGACGGGGATGACGAGCGCGGCGCGCCACCGTGATTCGCAGGGTTCCCAGGGATCTCAGGGGTCCCGGGCGTCCCACGGATCCGGGCGGTCCGCTTCCTCGGCCTCCTCGCGGGCCTCCCGGTCCTCGCGCTCGTCCTCCTCCCGGCGCTCGGTGTCGGGCCGGCTGTCGCGCGCCCTCTCGGGCGCCGCGTCCACCCGGTCGGTGTCGGTGCGCAGTTCGGGCTCGGCCGCCTCCGGTTCGGGCCGCGGCCGGCTCGGGGCCGGGCTGGTCAACGTTCCGGAGGTGCCGCGTCCGGATCCTTCGGCCGCGGTGCTGGAGAATCCGGAGGTCCCGGAGCGCAAGCGGTTCTGCTCGCGCTCCGACTGCGGTGCCCCGGTGGGTCGGGCGCGCGGTGAGCGGCAGGGACGGACGGAAGGTTTCTGCACCAAGTGCGGGCACCCGTACTCCTTCGTGCCCAAGCTGCACGCCGGCGATCTCGTCCACGGCCAGTACGAGGTCGCGGGCTGCCTCGCCCACGGCGGCCTCGGATGGGTCTACCTCGCGGTGGACCGCGCCGTCTCGGACCGGTGGGTGGTGCTCAAGGGCCTGCTCGACACCGGGGACCAGGACGCCATGGCGGCCGCGATCTCGGAGCGGCGCTTCCTCGCGGAGATCGAGCACTCCAACATCGTGCGGATCTACAACTTCGTGGAGCACCTGGACCAGCGGACCGGCTCGCTGGACGGGTACATCGTCATGGAGTACGTGGGCGGCAAGTCGCTCAAGGAGATCGCCAACGAGCGGCGGCGGACGGACGGACGGCGCGATCCGCTCCCCGTGGAGCAGGCGTGCGCCTACGGCATCGAGGCACTGGAGGCGCTCGGCCACCTGCACAGCAGGAACCTCCTCTACTGCGACTTCAAGGTCGACAACGCCATCCAGCAGGCCGACCAGCTGAAGCTGATCGACATGGGCGCGGTGCGGCGGATGGACGACGAGGAGTCGGCCATCTACGGCACCGTGGGCTACCAGGCACCGGAGGTCGCGGACGTCGGCCCCTCGGTCGCCTCCGACCTGTACACGGTGGCGCGCACGCTGGCCGTCCTGACCTTCGACTTCCAGGGCTACACGAACGTCTTCGTGGACTCGCTGCCGGACCCGGAGCACATCGAGGTGTTCGGGCGGTACGAATCGTTCTACCGGCTGCTGGTACGGGCCACCGACCCGGATCCGGGCCGGCGGTTCGCGTCGGCGCAGGAGATGGCGGACCAGCTGACGGGGGTGCTGCGGGAGGTCGTCGCGCTCCAGACGGGCCGGCCGAGGCCGCAGGTCTCTACGCTGTTCGGGCCGGAGCTGCGCGTGCCGGACGACCGGCTGTTCACCGACGAGCCGCAGGCGGAGGTGTCCCGGCTCGGCGGGCGGACCGCGAAGCGGTGGGGGGTGTCCCGGCGCTCCGGCACGGCGGGGTCCGCGGCCGGCGTCCCGGGTCCCGGACCGTCCTCCGCTCCGGGCACGGGACCGTCCCCCGGTCCGGGCTCCGCTCCTGATTGCGCCTCGGCTCCCGGTCCTGGTTACGGCTCCACTCCCGGTCCCGGTCCTGGTTACGCCTCCGCTCCTGCTTCGGCGGTCGCGCCGGGGGCACCTGCCTCCCTCCCGCTGGTCGCCCCCTCGGCCGCACCGGTCGCCGGCCACGGAGCGACCGGTCTCATGACCACGTCGACGCACAAGGCCGCCGCTCCGGCCGTCCCCGCCCCGCGCCGGCCCCCGGCGGCGGTGGCACCGCCCTCCGCCGTGGCCGCCCTGCGGAGGCCGGAGCTGTCGACGCTGGACACCCGCGAGGCCGCGCTGGCGCTGCCGGTGCCGCTGGTCGACTCCGCCGACCCCAATGCCGGCTTCCTGGCGGGTCTGCTGGCCTCCGCCCCGGGCGACCTGCTGGCCGCGCTCCGCTCCGCGCCGGCCGACTCCGCCGAGGTGCGGCTGCGCGAGCTCCGGGCCCGGCTCGAACTGGGCGAGGCCGACGCACCCGCGGTCCGCGAGGCGCTGGCCGCGCTGGAAGCACTGCACCCGGACGACTGGCGGGTCGTGTGGGCCCGCGGCATCGCTTCACTGGCCGTCGGGGAGGACGCCACGGCGGCACTGTCCTTCGACGCCGTGTACGACGCCTTCCCCGGGGAGCCGGCGCCGAAGCTGGCGCTGGGCCTGTGCGCCGAGGTCCTGGGGCAGTTGGACAACGCCGCCGAGTACTACCGCCTGGTGTGGGCCACGGATCCGGGCTTCGTCGGCGCGGCGTTCGGGCTGGCCCGGGTGCAGCTGGCCGCCGGGGACCGGGGCGGAGCCGTGCGCACGCTGGAATCCGTACCGGAGGCGTCGATCCACTACACCGCCGCGCGGGTGGCGGCCGTACGGGCACGCCTGCGCGACCGGTCTCCCGAGGACGCCCTGCTGCCCGATCTGACGGCGACCGCCGCGCAGGTGGAGGCTCTGGGCAGGCTCGGCCTGGACTCGGTGCGCCACGAGCGACTGAGGGCGGAAGTTCTGGGCTCGGCGCTGGACTGGGTACTGTCGGGTAGCCGGGGTTCCGACCCCGGCGGTACCTCGCTGTTCGGCTGCCAACTGGACGAGCGGGGGCTGCGCTTCGGCCTGGAGCGCTCGTTCCGCGTGCTGGCACGGCTGGCACAGCGGGGCGAGGAGAGGATCGAACTGGTGGAGCGGGCAAACCGTTTCCGTCCACGGACGTGGGTGTGATTGATGTCGATGCATCGGCCGTCGGGCTGCCCCAGCTGCGCGGAACCCCTGGAAGAGGGTGACCGTTTCTGCGGCCTCTGCGGATACGCCCTCACGGCCTCCGCCCCCGCTGGACCGGCCACACCGGCGGCCCCGGCGGCCCCGTCCAGCGCAATGCCGGCCGGGGTCCCGGCCTCGCGCGGCCGCCCGGAGCCCGGCGAGGTCCTCGCGCCCGTGTCCTCCGGCGCCTTCGCGCCCGGCGGATACGGCGAGCCGGCCGCGACCGGGTACGCGTCGGGCGAGGCCGCGCCCGGCTGGGGCAGCACCTCCACCGCCGCCCCCACTCTGGCCTCCGGCCCCGACGGCTGGACCGGTCCGGCCACGGCCGGCCACGGCCCGGGTGCCGGCGGGCAGGAACGGTACGACGGCCCGGGCGCCGGCGGGCAGGAACGGTACGACGGCCCCGCCGCGCAAGGCCGGCAGCCTGCGGGCGCGGCCCCGTACGGCGCCGGCTCGGACCCCTACGGGCCGACCGTCCCCCTCGGCCAGGGCGCCGCGGGCCCCGCGGGCGCAACCGGCTCCTCGGGCGGAGCCCGGTACGAGTCGGCGGGACACGAAGCCTCCGGAGCCGCTCCGGAGCCGGGAGCCCCGTACGGCCCGGGTCCCGGCGCCGGCCCCGCTTCCGGTTCGGGTTCCACGGACCCGGTGCCCTCCGAGGGCGCGGCCGACGGCCACGAACCGCCCTACAGCGCCCCGCAGGGCCCCGGCTCCGCGCACGAGGCCCCGTACGGCGGTGAGCCGGAGGGCGGCGGGAAGACCTGCGTCGCGTGCCGCGCCGGGCGGGTGGACACCGACGGGTACTGCGAGCACTGCGGGCACGCGCAGCCCCGGGAGCGGGACCACCTCGAGGAGGAACTCGGCAGCGTCGCCGCCGTCAGCGACCGCGGGCTGCGCCACCACCGCAACGAGGACTCCTTCGCCGTGGCGGCCACGGCACTGCCCGACGGCTCCGCCGCCACCGTGGCCATCGTCTGCGACGGCGTGTCCTCCGCCAGTCGCCCCGACGAGGCTTCCGCCGCCGCCGCCGGCGCCGCCAACGAGGCCCTGCTCGACGCCCTCCCGCGCGGCGCCCACCCGCAGGAGGCCATGCACGAGGCGATCCTGGCCGCCGCGGCCGCGGTCAACGCCCTCGCGCCCGAGGTGCCCGGTGCCCAGAACGCCCCCGCCTGCACCCTGGTCGGGGCCGTCGTCAGCGGCGACCTGCTGACCATCGGCTGGGTCGGCGACAGCCGTGCCTACTGGGTCCCCGACGACCGGGCCGCGCTTCCCCGCCGCCTCACCGAGGACGACTCCTGGGCCGCCCAGATGGTCGCGGCGGGCCTGATGGGCGAGGCCGAGGCCTACGCCGACGTCCGCGCCCACGCCATCACCGGCTGGCTCGGAGCCGACGCCTACGACTTGGAACCGCACACGGCCACCTTCAAGCCCGACCACGACGGCGTGATCGTGGTCTGCACCGACGGACTGTGGAACTACGCCGAGTCCGCGCGGGACATGGCCCAGGTGCTGCCCGCCGACGCCGCCGTCCGGCCCCTGCACAGCGCGCAGGTGCTGGTCGGCCACGCGCTCGACGGCGGCGGGCACGACAACGTCACGGTGGCCCTCATCCCCTTCTCCGCGCCGCCGCGGAGCACGACCGCGAGCCCCGCCGCCCCGCAGGCCCAGGCCTGATCACCGTCCCCGAGGAGCACCGACCGATGGCGAACTTCGCCAAGCCGAGCGCCCCGCGCTTCAGCGTGGACGTGTACCAGAACGAGTTCCTCCCCGAGGGCGGCCGCGACGTCCACGCCATCGTCACGGTCACCTCGACCGGCGGGGCCGCCGCCACCCGGACCGCCGTGGTCCCCGGCGGCGCCGCCGTCGTGATCATGGTCGACTGCTCGGGTTCCATGGAGTACCCGCCGGACAAGATGCGCGGAGCCCGCGAGGCAACCGCCGCCGCCGTCGACACCCTCCGCGACGGCACGGCCTTCGCCGTGATCGCCGGTACGCACGTGGCCAAGGAGGTCTACCCCGGCCAGGGCCGCCTCGCCGTCGCCGACGCGGCCACCCGGGCCCAGGCCAAGGAGGCCCTGCGCGGGCTCTCCTCCGGCGGAGGCACCGCCATCGGCACCTGGCTCCGCCTCGCCGACGGCCTGCTGCGCGGAGCCGGCGCCTCGATCCGGCACGGGATCCTGCTCACCGACGGCCGCAACGAGCACGAGGAGCCGGCCGTGCTGCGCGCCACCCTCGACGCCTGCGCGGGCCGGTTCACGTGCGACGCCCGGGGCGTGGGCACCGACTGGGAGGTCAAGGAGGTCACCGGGATCGCGAGCGCGCTGCTCGGCACCGCCGACATCGTCGCCGACCCGGCCCACCTGACCGAGGACTTCACGCACATGATGGAGAAGGTCATGGGCAAGGAGGTCGCGGACGTCGCGCTGCGCCTGTGGACCCCGGTGGGCGTGGAGATCCAGTACGTCAAGCAGGTCGCGCCGGCCGTCCAGGACCTCACGGACCGCCGTACGCAGGCGGGCCCGCGCGCCGGGGACTATCCGACGGGTTCGTGGGGTGACGAGTCCCGCGAGTACCACGTGTGCGTACGGGTCCCGAGTGCGGCGATCGGGCAGGAGATGCTCGCCGCCCGCGCCTCGATCGTCAGGCCGGGGGCGGCGGGCGAGGCGCCGGACGTCCTCGCCCAGGGCCTGGTCCGCGCCGTGTGGACGGCCGATCTCGCCTCGTCCACCGCCATCAATCCGCAGGTGGCCCACTACACCGGTCAAGCGGAGCTCGCACAGGCTATCCAGCAGGGCCTGGAAGCCCGCAAACTGGGTGATGTCGGCGGCGCCACCGCCAAGCTGGGCCGCGCGGTTCAGCTGGCGAGCGCCTCGGGCAACGCGGACACCGCGAAGCTCTTGGCGAAGGTGGTCGATGTCGTCGATGCGGCTGCGGGTACTGTGCGGCTGAAGGCGAAGGTCGCCGACGCGGACGAAATGACCCTTGAAACGCGTTCGACCCAAACCGTTCGAGTGAAGAAAGCCTGACTATCCGGTTGGGTGCAGGCTGAAGAAGCCAAAGACGAAGAAGGAACCCTGCCTCGACCGGGCGGGAAAAGGAGGAAGCGCCGCGATGCCGACCTGCCCGAACGGGCACCAGTCCGCCTCCGACGACTGGTGCGAGGTCTGCGGCCACCGCATGGCCGCTCCTACGGGCACCCCCGGGGCGCCCTCCTACGGCTACGGCTACCCTCCCACAGGCGAGCCGACCGCCCAGGCCGAGCTCTGCCCGCAGTGCCGGACCCCGCGCGAGGCCATGGCCCCGTTCTGCGAGGAGTGCCGGTACAACTTCCTGACGCGTACGGCGACCTCCTACACGCCGCTCGCCCCGGACGCGGGACCGGGCGCCGGTCGCGGCGGCCAGAGCGGCACGGGCGCTCCCGGCACGCACGGCGGCCCCGGCCCCGGGGGGACCCCCGGCCCGCCGCCGCCCTCTCCGGGCGCGCCCCCGGCCCCGCCCGCGTACTCCCAGGACCACTTCGACTACCAGGGCTCGCGGCCCTCGCGGGTCAACCGCCCGGCTGAGCCGCTGCAGCGCGAGGACGACTGGATGCTGCCGCCCCCGGCGCACCAGGAGTACCAGCAGCCGCAGTACCAGCAGCAGCCCCCGCCGCCCCAGCAACAGCAGCCCCAGCAACAGCAGCGCCGGCAACAGCAGCCGCCGCAGTCGTACCAGACGGCGCAGTACCAGCAGCCGCAGCACCAGCAGCCGCAACAGCACCAGCAGCAGCCCCACCAGCCCTTCCCGCCCCGGCCCCAGGGCGGCGGCGCCTGGACCGCCACCATCGGCCCGGACCGCTCGTACTTCACGGCGATGATGCACCGCAGCGGCCCCGAGGCCGCCGGGCTCAGCCTGCCCGCGTACTCGCCCGAGCAGCACCTGCCGCTCACCGGCGGTCAGATCACCATCGGCCGACGCCGTGCCTCGACGGGCGAGTCCCCCGACATCGACCTGTCGGTGCCCCCGGAGGACCCGGGCGTCTCGCACCAGCACGCGGTGCTCGTCCAGCAGCCCGACGGCAGCTGGGCAGTGGTGGACCAGAACTCCACCAACGGCACCACCATCAACGGCGGCGAGGAGTCGATCCAGCCCTACGTGCCGGTCCCCCTCGGTGACGGCGACCGCGTCCACGTCGGCGCCTGGACCACGATCACCGTCCGGCGCGGCTGAGCGCGCGGGACGGCCGCCCGGGCCCGGCTCAGCCGCTCGTCTCCCCCAGGGGCCACACGTAGGGCCCCTGGGGGTCGTCGAGCCACGACCACTGCCCTTCGGCGCTGACGGTCACCCCGAACCGCTCGCGCGACGGCCGGTCCTCGCGGCGCCACAGGTCCAGCGCCTCCCTCGGGTGCAGCGCGCCCGACGTCAGCACCAGCATGAACTGCAAGCGCTCGTTCTCCACCAGCTCGTACGGGAGCCCCTGGGGCATCCCGTAGGTGTCCGGCGGCGCCGCCGTGGCCCCGCGAAGGGGCACGAAGTACGCCGGGGTGTGCAGGAAGCGGCCCTCCGCGAGCCCGGCGTCGCGCACCGTCAGCGCGATCAGGCCGGTCGACAGCGGGGCCAGGATGCGCGCCCCGGGCCGGCACTGGCCGAGCCAGGCGTACGGGATCCGCGGGAGCGTGCAGGTCACCAGGATCCGGTCGAACGGGGCGCGGGAGGGGCAGCCGCGCGCCCCGTCTCCGGTGACGACGGCCGGCCGGTAGCCGAGCCGGGCCAGGTGGGAGCGGGCCGACTCGGTGATCTCCTCGTCCAGGTCCACCGTGGTGACGTGGTCGTCGCCGAGCCGGTGGCAGAGCAGGGCCGCGTTGTAGCCGGTGCCCGCGCCGATCTCCATCACGTCGTCCCCGTCGCGCACGTCCAGGGCCTCCAGCATCTTGGCCATCAGGGACGGCTGGCTGCTGGAGGAGACCAGCTCGCCGTCGCGCAGCCGGGTCGCGAGGGGGGCGTCGGTGTAGACCCCGCGCAGCCAGCGGGCCCGCCGCTCGGGGTCGGGGTCCTCGGACCAGATCCGTTCGTTGCCGGCGCCGCGGCCGGTGTAGAAGTACGGGACGAAGACGTGCCGGGGCACGGCGGCGAAGGCCGCCCGCCAGGCCGGATCCTCCAGCACCCCGGCGGTGGTCAGCTCCCGTACCTGGGCCGCGTGCGCGGTCTCCCGTGCGTCGCGTACACCGGCGTCTGCGCCCATGTCTCCACTGTCCTGCGGACGGCGTCCCCGGGCGACCCCGGGGCCCCCGGCGGCTCTTTGGCCGTCACGGACAGGGGTCCTAGGACCGGGGTCCTCCGTCCGGGCGTCTGAGACGATGGTCGGGTGAATGAGATTCCGCGGGGCACGGTCCAGGAGCAGACCTTCTACGAACTGGTGGGCGGCGAAGCCACCTTCCGCCGCCTGGTCCACCGCTTCTACGAAGGCGTCGCGCAGGACCCGCTGCTGCGTCCGATGTACCCGGAGGGTGACCTGGGCCCGGCCGAGGAGCGGTTCGCACTGTTCCTGATGCAGTACTGGGGCGGCCCGAACACCTACAGCGAGAACCGCGGCCACCCCCGCCTGCGCATGCGGCACGCGCCGTTCCAGGTGGACTCCGCGGCGCACGACGCGTGGCTGCGCCACATGCGGGTCGCGGTGGACGAGCTCGGCCTCGCGCCGGAGCACGAGGCGCAGCTGTGGCGCTACCTGACGTACGCCGCCGCGTCGATGATCAACACCGCGGGCTAGCCCGGCCGGGACCCCGTGGGCGGTCCGGTCACAGCACTAGACCGGCCGGACCAGGAGGGCGCCGAGGCCGCCGGGGCGGCGCGCGGCGATCGAGCCGTACGGGGTGCGCAGCCGGAGCCAGCCCCCGGCGGCGAACAGCGCGAGGGGCTCGGGGGCGCCGGTGGGGGCGGTGGCGGCGGCGGGCACGGGGGACCGTACCGGCCGCAGGAAACCCAGGGACTGCGCGGCGTGCGCGGCGCGCAGCGGAAGCTCGGTGTCCCCCAGCGTGCGGGACCAGATCTCACGGCCGATGCGGTCGCGCTCGGAGCGGGTCCGGTGCTGCGGGGGCAGGGCCTCGTCACGGGCCCGGAACTCGGCGACGGCGGCCGTCAGGGCCTCGCGCACGGCCTCGGGGCCGGGCAGCCCGGACACCTGCCGCCAGCCCGCGCGGGGCGGGAGCACCCCGGCCCAGGGCGGTCCGGTGACGGGCGCGGGGACGACGGCGCCGGCCTCCCGGCCCTCGTCGACGGACTCCAGGAGCTCGCCGGCGGAAACGGTCAGGTCCAACGGGGCCGGGACGGGCGCGGCGAGCCGCACCGTGCGGATGGCCAGCACGTCGAAGGACGGCGGCCGCCCGAAGACGGCGAGCGCGCCGCCGCCGGCCTGCGCCTGCAGGCGGACGGCGGCGGCGCGGTCGTAGTGCACCAGCCGGCCCAGGAAGGCGGCGAGGTCCGCCGCCTCCCCGGAATCGGCGAAGTGCAGCTGCTCGTTCATGCCGCGATGCCCCTGGCGGTCGCGGCGGAGCCGGTCGCGGGCTCGTCCAGGTACTCCTGGAGGAAGAGCTTCTCCTCGGCCGTGATGCGGCGGGGCCGCCCCTCGACGAGGTTGTACGGCACGACGACGGTCTCGGCGCGCACGTAGACCGTCTCCGGGCTCTCCGCGGTTGCCTCGTCCTTGACCTCGTAGCGGATGGTCAGGGACGCGGCACCTATCCGGGTCACCCAGGATTCGATGAGCACCGGCTCGTGGCGGTGCACGAGGGGCAGCTTGTAGTCGATCTCGTGGCGGGCCACGACGGAACCGCCCGTGAAGGACTCACTGCCCTCCCCCGGCGCGAGGCGGAACATGAAGTCGATCCGCGCCTCCTCCAGATAGCGGAGGAAGACGACGTTGTTGACGTGCCCGAAGGCATCCATGTCCGCCCAGCGCAGGGGGCATCGGTAGTGGTGTCTGGCCATGGCCTGCGACCTCAGCCCTCAGCCTCGGGTGAGCTTCTTGTAGGTGGCGCGGTGCGGACGGGTGGCGTCCGCGCCGAGCCGCTCGACCTTGTTCTTCTCGTACGACTCGAAGTTGCCCTCGAACCAGTACCACTTGGACTCGCCCTCGTACGCCAGGATGTGCGTGGCGACCCGGTCCAGGAACCACCGGTCGTGGGAGATGACCACGGCCGCACCCGGGAACTCCAGGAGCGCGTTCTCGAGCGAGGACAGGGTCTCGACGTCGAGGTCGTTGGTGGGCTCGTCGAGGAGCAGCAGGTTGCCGCCCTCCTTGAGCGTCAGCGCCAGGTTCAGGCGGTTGCGCTCACCACCGGACAGGATGCCGGCTGCCTTCTGCTGGTCCGGACCCTTGAAGCCGAAGGCGCTGACGTACGCGCGCGACGGCATCTCGACCTGGCCCACGTTGATGTAGTCCAGCTCGTCCGACACGACGGCCCAGAGGGACTTCTTCGGGTCGATGTTGGCGCGGCTCTGGTCGACGTACGAGATCTTGACGGTCTCGCCGACCTTGACCGAGCCGGAGTCCGGCTCCTCCAGGCCCAGGAGCATCTTGAAGAGCGTGGTCTTGCCGGCGCCGTTCGGGCCGATGATGCCCACGATGCCGTTGCGCGGCAGCGTGAAGGACAGGTCGTCGACCAGGACCTTCTCACCGAACGCCTTGGAGAGGTTGTTGACCTCGACCACGATCGAGCCCAGACGCGGGCCCGGCGGGATCTGGATCTCCTCGAAGTCCAGCTTCCGCATCTTGTCCGCTTCGGCAGCCATCTCCTCGTAGCGGGCGAGGCGGGCCTTGGACTTGGTCTGACGGCCCTTGGCGTTGGAGCGGACCCACTCCAGCTCTTCCTTGAGGCGCTTCTGGCGCTTCTCGTCCTTGCGGCCCTCGACCTTGAGGCGGGTGGCCTTCTTCTCCAGGTAGGTGGAGTAGTTGCCCTCGTACGGGTGGGCGCGGCCGCGGTCGAGCTCGAGGATCCACTCGGCGACGTTGTTCAGGAAGTACCGGTCGTGGGTGACGGCCACGACGGCGCCCTTGTACTGCGAGAGGTGCTGCTCCAGCCAGTTCACCGACTCGGCGTCGAGGTGGTTGGTGGGCTCGTCGAGGAGGAGCAGGTCCGGGGCCTCGATCAGCAGCTTGCAGAGCGCGACACGGCGCTTCTCGCCACCGGAGAGGTTGGTGACGGGCCAGTCGCCGGGCGGGCAGCCCAGGGCGTCCATGGCCTGCTCGAGCTGGGCGTCGAGGTCCCAGGCGTTGGCGTGGTCCAGGATCTCCTGGAGCTTGCCCATCTCGTCCATGAGCGCGTCGGTGTAGTCGGTCGCCATTTCCTCGGCGACCTCGTTGAAGCGCCTCAGCTTGCCCATGATCTCGGCAGCGCCGTCCTGGACGTTCTCCAGGACCGTCTTCGACTCGTCGAGCTTGGGCTCCTGCATGAGGATGCCGACGGTGAAGCCGGGAGACAGGTAGGCCTCGCCGTTGGACGGCTGCTCCAGACCCGCCATGATCTTGAGCACGGTGGACTTACCGGCGCCGTTCGGGCCGACCACACCGATCTTCGCGCCGGGCAGGAAGTTCAGGGTGACGTCATCAAGAATCACCTTGTCGCCGTGCGCCTTGCGCGTCTTGCGCATGGTGTAGATGAACTCAGCCAAGAGAAACCGTCCGGCAGATCGATGGGTGGGCAGATACACCCCATCTTGCCTGACGTCCATCCCCGGGGGGAAACCCGTACGGTCCCGGGGCCCTGACCTGGGCACCGACCGGAGGGGGACCTGACGGTCGTGGCCGTCATTCGTCGCCCTTGGCCGTCTCCGGCCCCCCTCTGACGGCCCGGGGACGGCCCGGCGGCAAGCGGCCGACGGCCCGTTCTTGCAGGTGGCGGCCCTAGCGGTTCCGCCAATTGACGAAGGACGCCTCGTCCTGCAGGTCCATGCTGATCTTCCCCTGTCGAAAGGCCGTATCGCTCAGGAGCCTACGAAGGAACTCGGCCATCCCGAGGGGGTGCAACTGCATCTCGGGGCTGGTGTGCCTTCCGCATATCAGGACAGGCCATTGATCCGGGTCGTCATCCGTGGTCACCCAGCAGTAGATGTCCGCGCCCGACGTCACGCCCCACGCCAGAATGGACCCGGGGTCCACCTCGAAGTCGGCGTCGTCGCAGCACATCTCCCAGGTCTCGCGAGCGATCTCCGTCTCGTCCTGCAGGCCTGGGCCTGCCGTGTACGGGTACCCGTCAGCCTGCAGTGACGGCAGCAGAACGCTGATCCCGTCGCTGATCACGCCAGACCCGTACACCTCCATGAAGCAGACGTAGTCCGAGGGGAATCGGGTCCCCCAGGCCGCCTCGACCTCACCCCAGTCGACCCGCTCGTCAACCCCGTGAGTCACCGGCATGAGCTCGGCAAGCGCCGCCACCGCGTCCGTCCCGCGCATGTCCCACCCTTCGTCCCGCCGCCCGCATCGTGCGGCGCGTCGTATCCGAGGGCCCAACCTACGAAGCCAGGCTCTGCAGCGAATCTCCGGGGCTCCACCTCCGGAGCCTCAAGATCCGAAAGAGACGCCCTACGCCTGGCGATCCGACGGCCCGAGCGAGGCCAAAGCATCCGCCACCGCCCGCATCTCCCAATGCCCACGCCCCGCTGACATCCGTGTGGAGAGCACCGTGGCCGATCAACCCGACCCCCGCGCCACGCTGCGCGGCGGACTCCCCGACCTGTACCTCACACCCGACGACATCGCCGAACTCTTCGACGTCCCACTGGAGACCGTCTACCAGTGGCGCAAGAAGCGCACCGGACCGCCCGGATTCCGGATCGGCAAGCACGTTCGGTACGACCCCGCCGAGGTCTACGCCTGGATCGCTGAACAGAAACGGGCGGACCTCAGCCAAGCCGCTTACCCCCACCACAACCGCCGAGGGCGGGCCCACGCGTGCCCGCCCTCGCTCCGTACACCCGGAAAGGCACACCAACGTGGCAGGCCACATCCAAGACCGCTGGTACAAGACCGAAGTCAACGCCAGCGGCAAGCCCGTCCGCATCAAGACCGACCGCCACGGCACCGGACTGCGCTACCGAGCCCGATACATCGGTCCCGACGGCACCGAGAAGAGCAAGTCCTTCCGTGACCGTGAGAAGCGCCTGGCGGACCAGTGGCTCGCCCAGGTCGAGGCGGACATGGCGCGCGGGCAGTACGTGCGATCCTCGTGCTGGCCGCATCACCTTCCAGCAGCTCGCCGAGAAGCGGGTGTCCAAGCTGACTTCGGACGAGGTCAGCCGTACGGCGGTTGAGTCGCGGCTCCGGCTGCACGCCTACCCCCACATCGGCACCCGCCCACTCGGTTCCTTCCAGCCCGCGCACATCCGCGACTGGCTCGGCGAGTTGCCCGGAGCATCGCTGTCCGCGAACTACCGGCGGGCGATCTTCGAGAACGCGCCCTCGGTCCTGAACGCGGCCGTGGACGACGGGATCCTCCGGCAGAACCCGTGCCGAGCCACGTCGGTCAAGTCGCCCCAAGCCGTGCTTCCCGAGTGAAGCCCTGGACAGCGGAGCAGTTGTTCGGGTGCGGACCGGACTGCCTGCTCAGTACCGCGCCATGGCGGCCCTCGGGAGCGGCTCCGGGCTGCGGCAGGGAGAGATCTTCGGACTGCCCCTCGATGAGATCGGCTTCCTCACGGGCTGGCTGACGTCGGCTTCCAGGTCAAGCGCGTGCACGGGACGCTCGTCTTCGCTCCGCCGGAGCGCGGGAAGGTCCGTGACGTTCCCCTGCCCAAGACGGTCACGCACGCGCTCACGGAGCACATGCGGTGCTTCCCTCCGGTCAAGGTCACCCTTCCGTGGCTAACGCCGGACGGGCCCCCGCTGACCAAGGAGCTGGTCTTCACCAGTACGGCGGGCAACGCGGTCTGGCGGAGCGCCTTCAACGACCAGACATGGAAGCCCGCGCTCGCGGCGGCCGGCATCATCCCGGAGCCCGAGAAGGGCGAGCGGTACGCGTCGGCCCGCGAGCACGGGATGCACGCCCTAAGGCACTTCTACGCGTCCGTGCTCCTGGACGCTAGGGAGAGCATCAAGGCGCTCAGTACGTACCTGGGGCACAGCGATCCCGGGTTCACACTCAAGGTCTGTACGCACTTGATGCCAAGCAGTCAGGGCCGAACCCGGAGGGCGGTCGACAGCGTCCTCTCAGAGGCAGAAGAACCGATGGCGCTGCGCTGAGTGCAGGGCCGACCCTTCGGAGGGAATCGTGGACAGCACCTTGGTGCACTCGCAGGCACAACAATCGCTGTAGCGGGCACTCTCCTCGCCCCCATCCTGTCGCAGCGGCTTGTCACACGCGCCGAATCGAACCGCTTCGAACGTCAAGAACGTGCGGCCACTACCCGGTGGGCCCGCAAGCAACAGGTCGTAGAACTAGGCAAGCGGCGTGACTGCTACGTGACCGCAAACTCTGGCTACCGCCGCTACCGCATCGAACTCATGAAGTATCTGTGGCTTGTTCACAAGGGGGAGGTCACTGTGCAGGCACGGACGGCCTTGGAAGACGCACGTCACTCGATGCACGCTTCCTTTGCCGAGGCGCAGATGGTCTCCTCCGACGGCCCACAGACGGCCCAGGCGGCATCAGACGGCCCCCCGATCGCGGTTCCGCCGCAGGTGCGGGGCAGTTTTCCGTGATCCAGTGGCCAGTAACACCCCACATTGCCTGACGTACACACCTCGGGGGAAACCCGTATGGTCCCGGGGCCCTGACCTGGGCACCGGCCGCGGGGCTCCCGCGACGCGGGGCCGCACCGGGCGCGTGCCGTCCGGCGCACGTCCGCTCGGGGCTCCTCACCCGGCACCCCGCCTGGGCCGGGGTGGACGGGACCCGCCGCCCGCTCCCCCGGACCGGGTCCGCGAAAGGGCCCCCGGAGCCCCGTACGGCACGGCAGGATGACGTGGGACGGGGAGTCGCCGGGCGCCGCGGCCGAGGGGGAACCATGGGCAACGGGCTGATCGCGCTCGGCGCCGCCGTCGTCGGCGTGGCCGGGACGCTGCTGGCGACGCTGCTGTCCCAGCGGATGCTGGGCCGCGTGCAGGCCGCGCAGTTCGAGCGGGAGCAGCAGGTCGCCCACACACGGTGGGTGCGGGAGCGGGAACTGGCGGACCTGGACCGTCGGCGCGAGTGCTACACGGCGGCGAACGCCGCGTACCGGCGCTACCGGATCGCCCTCATGTACTTCTTGTGGGTCGTGCACCGGGAGCAGGTCGACCCGCAGGAGCGGGAGGCGGTGGAGGAGGCCCGCAACGCCCACCACGCCGCCTTCGCGGAGGCCCAGATGATCGCTTCGGCCGCCGTGCTCGTGGAGTTGGACCTGATGACGAGGGCCATGGCGGGGACCTACGCCCGCACGATGCGCCTGGCGGAGGGGGAACCCGAGCCGCACGGTTCGTTCGAGGAGCTCCACGCCGAGCTCATCGCGCTCACCGGACGCTGGGAGGGCATGCGGGGTGCGATGCGGGCCGATCTGGGTGTGGAGGCCTGAGGGGTGCGGCCCGGGCCGGTGCCTCGTTCGGGAGGCGCTCCGGGGGCCGGGGCGCGGGGTGTCAGCGCGGGCGGTACACCGTGAGGGCGTCCGGCAGCTCGTCCAGGACGAGGGCTCGCGGGGCGCGCGCGTATTCGCCGTCGTAGGCGAGCGGGGTCCCGGCCGGGATGTCACCGACGCGCAGGCTGCGCAGCCGGGTCGCGGCATGGACGGGTGAGCGGCTCAGCGGCCCCGCGAACGCGGCGGCGAGCATGCGGGGGCCCGGGCGGCCGCCGCCGTAGACGAGCCGGACGTCGAGCAGGCCCTCCCCCAGGCTCTTGCGGTAGCGGGGCGCCGGACCCGTCCCCTGGTAAGTGCCGTTGCCCGCGAAGAGCAGCCAGACACTGCGCGGGCGACCGGCCAGCGTGAGCCGCACGGGGCGCTGGGCGCGCAGCACCCGCCAGGCCGCCAGCAGGGCGGCGGGGCCGCCGCCGATCCGGGGCGCCCAGCGGAGCCGGTGTCCCAGCAGCTCCGGGTAGGCCCCGATGCTGAAGTTGTTCAGGAAGTACCCGGCCCTCGTGTCCTCGGCGTCCGGGCCGCCCGTGCCGGGGCCCGGGGTGAAGCGGCCGACGCCGATGTGGACGGCGTGTCCGGCCGCCACGGCCCGGCAGGTGTCCTCGGCGCCGACGAGGCCGAGGTCGATCGCGAAGTGGTTGAGCGTGCCGCCGGGGAAGACCGCCAGCGGGATCCCGGCGCGCAGCGCGGCGGTGGCGGCGGCGTTGACCGTACCGTCGCCGCCGCACACGCCGAGCACGGCGGACCGGGCGGCAGCCGAGGCGAGTTCGGCGGCGAGTTCCGACCCCTGGCACTCGACGACCTCGGCCTTGGGCAGCCGCTCCCGCACCACATCGAGCCCCGCGGCGGCAGCCGTGCCCGATCCGGTGTTGACGACGATCGTGAGCCCGGAGCCGTCGGGCAGCGCCGGCGCGGCGGGGGCCGGACGCTCGTCACCCGGCACGATCCGGGCCTGTTCGGCCTCCCGTGTGAGGCGGCGTACGACGAGTCCGGCCGCCACCCCCAGCGCGGCGCCGGCGAGTACGTCGGAGGGGTAGTGGACCCCCGTGTACACCCGCGAGAAGGCGACGGAGGCGGCGACCGGCGCCAGCGCGGCGCCCCACACCGGGGACTCCAGGGCCACCCCGGCGGTGAAGGCGAACGCGGACGCCGAATGCCCCGAGGGGAAGGAGGTGGTCCGCGGCTGCGTGGTGAGCTGCCGCACGGCGGGCACCCCGTCCAGCAGGGGGCGCGGCCGACGTACGGACCACTTGCCGACGGTGTTGATGGTGGCGGAGGCGAGCGCCAGGGAGGCGAGCCCCCGCACGGCGGCCTTGCGGGCTCCGGCCGAGCCCAGGACGGCGATGGCCGCGGCGGTCCCGCCCCACAGCACCCCGTGGTTCGCGGCCCGCCCTAGCCGCGGGAGCACCCGGTCGGCCCCCGGCCAGTGCCGCCGGGCCACCACGTCGAACAGCCAGCGGTCCCCCCGCACGACCGCTCCTTGCCATGTCAGCTCTTGATCAGCCATTTACCGCCCCTACCCGCGCGTCGGCATCCGAACCGGCTCCGCCGCCACCCGGCCCTCAGGCCGTGCCCGTGCCCGTGTCCGTACTCGTACCCGTGCCCGTACCCGTGCCCGTACCCGTGCCCGTTCGTGGTCTTGTTCCCGTTTCTTGTTCCGCCACCGCTCCCGGTGCCGTCACCGCTCCCGCTCTTAGCCCTCGTTTCCCGTCCCCGTCCTGCCTCCGCCACCGTGACCGTGACCGTCCCGGCCGTCAGCCTTCGCTACTCGGGTGCCTGACCCCGCCGGGGGGCGAGGTCCTCCTCCAGGGGGCGCTTGCGCAGGAGCAGGACGACCAGGCCTCCCAAGACCACGAGGCCCACCGCCAGGGAGGCGATCACCGGCGTGGCCGCCGAGCTGCCGCTGGAGGCCAGCCGCTCCTCCGAGGTGTCCGGGCCCGCCGCCGGGGCGGGTGCGGACAGCCCGCCGAGCGTTGTCACCGCCGCGCCCGTGGCCGGGGCACCGTCCGGCTTGACGGCGGGCGGCTGCGGCCAACGCGCCGTCGCCGTGGCCGCGGCGGCGGACTCGCTGGACCCGGCGACGATCTGGACCTGGGCCGGGACCCCGCTGGTGAAGACCCGCCCCACCGGTACCCGGGTGGAGCCGCGCACGGTGACCGAGGCGGTGCCGTCCGGCGTCCCCACCGGCACCTCGAAGTACAGCTCGCTGCCGTTGGCGGCGACGGAGACCGGCCGTCCCTCGGCGTCCACCACCCGCACGCCCATGGCCGCGGCCGCGGCGTCCGGGGTCACGCTCACGCCGTGCGCGCTCGTCCGCACGGTGACGGGCCCGATCCGGGTGCCCAGCGGCCCCGACACCTCGCCCGGGTCCACCGCGAGCGACGCCGGCGGCTCCGGCAGCCGGCCCGCCTCCCGCTGGAGGTAGTCCGCCAGCTTCTCCGCCTGCGGGTCGGCCGCCTCCACGCGCACGCCGTCCGCCAGCCGCCAGATGGCCACCTGGGTGCCGGCCGCCGCGCTCTCCGCGGTGAGCGAGGCCGCCCCCGCCGCCTTGGCGAGCCCGGCCAGATCGTTCAGCTGGGGGTAGGAGTGCTCCAGGACCCACCGGATCCGGCCCGCCTCGTCGTTCCCGGCGAGCGGCGTACCCCTCCACCCGCTCTCCGTGTACCGGGTCTGGGGCTGCGCGTTGCCCGCGACCCCGACGCCGTACGTCTGGAGCATCCCGCCGCCGTCGACCCGCATCTCGTACAGCCCGGCAGGAATCTGCCGCACCGAGCCGTCCGCGCCGCGCAGGACCGCCTGTCCGTACGTCTTCAGCCCGTCCAGCACGGCGCTCGCGCCCTCCGGCGCCCGTGACGCGGCCGGGCCTCCGGCGGCGGCCGCCCCGGCTCCCGGCGCCGCCGCCAGCGCGGCGGCGAGCAGCGCCATCGTGAGCGGGCGCCGCGCGGCGCCTCGTACGGCCGTGCCGGCCGTGGCGCGCGGGGGCGCAGGAGCCCGGGCGGAGGCGAAGTCCGTACCGGGAGCCGGCGCCGCGGCGGCGACGACGGCCGGGGTGACGAGCACGGCGACACCGGGAGCGATAGCAGGAGCAACAGCGGGAGCGACAGCGGTAACAGGATCGGTGAAAGGAGCCGGAACAGGAGCGGGAGCAGGAACGGAGGGTGCGGGAACGGCAATCGACACAGTCTTCCCCTTCGGGCCGAAGGCCCAGGTGCCCGTGAGTACCGGGGAATCCTAGCCTCCTCGAACACTCAGACCACCGCCGCCTTCTGAGTACCCATCAGCGGCGTGTCCGTCCTGACGACCCGCCGGAAGGCCGCCGTGCCGCGGTTCAGGTCGTGCCCGATGGCGGTCGCGTCGATCTGCGCCGAGAACCGCTTGTTTCCCTCCCCGTCGGGCGGGTCCTCGCGCACCCGCAGCCGCCCGTGCACCACCAGCGGTTCGCCGACGGAAACGGATCCCGCGAGGTTCACCGCGAGGCCGCGTCGGGCCCACACCGTGTAGAAGCTGGTGGGCGCGTCCGCCCAGGCTTCCTTCTTCCGGTCGAAGTACCTCGGGGTCACCGCGAAGCGGAAGCGGGCGGCGGGACCGCTCGCCGTCTCCTTGTAGTCGATCTGCGTGGCCACGTAACCGACCAGCGTCACCTGGGTGTCATTCATCCCGGCCGTCCTCCCGGAGCCGCGGCCGCGCGCTCGACGAAGCGCCGGCCCGACCCGCATTCCGTACCCGTCCGGACCATCCGCACGAGGTACGACCATGCTGGACCGGTCCGCCGGAGTCCGCCGGAGCCTGTGGATTACTGGCGGGTTGTGGACAACCTCGCCACCGTCGCGTACTGCTCGCGCACCTCCCGGTAGCGCAGAAGCTCGGCGGCCACCGGCTCCAGCACCCGGGCCCGGCCGCAGCCGGCCGCCGCCTGCCGCAGCCGCCGCTCCGCGTCCTGCCCGTACCGCCTCGCCGGGCCCCGGGCCCCGATCGAGCAGGCCCACTCCACCAGCGGTCCGCCGACGATGCCCGCCACCATCAGCAGCACCGGCGGCATCAGCCACGGCTCCAGGACCCCGGCGATCTGTCCGACCAGCCAGAGCCCGCCGTAGATCTGGAGCAGCGTCATGGCCGCCTGCGCGAGCACGGCCGCCGGCCACCAGGAGGGCCGCGGCGGCTTGGCGCTGGGCAGCGTGACCGCGGTGCCCAGGGTCACCGCGATCTCGTCCAGCGCCTCCGGGAGCCCCTCGGCGCCGCGGACCGCGGTCTCCCGTACGGCCTGTGCCCACGGGTCGGGCAGGCCGAGGACCGCCTCGTCGGCAACGGTCCGCACGGCCTGCTCGACGCGCTGGCGGGCCGTCACCTCCTCCTCGACCGGTGGTTCGGCGGCCAACGGCGAGCGTCCGATCGCCGCGAGGGCGGCCAGGCCGGCCAGCGTGCGCGGGGCGCGCCGGCTCTCGTACCAGCGCCACAGGCGCAACCACGGTGTCCCGCACGCCCTTCCGGCATTGCGCCGCCATGCCCGCTCGGCGGCGAGTCCGGCCGCATACGCCCCGACGGCCTCGGCGAGCCGGTCCTCGAACTCGGCGCGCGCCGTTTCGCCGATCTCCGGCCCGGGGTGGCCGTCGGCGACGTAGAGCGGGCGCAGGCGCGCGGCGGCCTTGTCGACGTCGGCGGAGATCCGCCGGGTCGCGGCGCCCTTCTCCTGGGTGAACTGTCCGAGGAGCTCGCGCAGTTCCGCGACTCCTTCACCCGTAAGAGCGGAAATCCCAAGGACGGTGGCTCCGGGTTCGCCGTGCTCGCCGAGGGCGATCCCGTCGTCGTCGAGGAGCCGGCGCAGGTCGTCCAGTACCAGGTCCGCGGCCTCTCCGGGCAGCCGGTCCACCTGGTTCAGCACGACGAAGGTCACCTCCGCGTGCCCCGCCAGCGGTCGCAGGTACCGCTCGTGGAGCACCGCGTCCGCGTACTTCTCCGGATCCACCACCCACACCACGGCGTCGACCAGCGCCAGCACCCGGTCCACGTGGTCGCGGTGGGCACCGACCGCCGAGTCCAGGTCGGGCAGGTCGACGAGGACCATGCCGCGCAGGGCCTCGGCTTCCGCGGTCTCGCGGGGACGGCGGCGCAGCCGTCCGGGGATCTCCAGCCGGTCGAGCAGGCCCGCCGCGCCGTCGGACCAGCTGCACGCGATGGGTGCGGCGGTCGTCGGCCTGCGCAGGCCGGTCTCGGAGATCTGCACTCCGGCGAGGTAGTTGAAGAGGGTGGACTTGCCGCTTCCGGTGGCGCCGGCGATGGCGACGACCGTGTGCTGCGCCGACAGTCCGCGGCGCGCCGCCGCCTCGTCCAGCACCCGTCCGGCCTCGGCGAGGGTCTTGCCGTCGAGCCGGGTCCTGGACAGCCCGACGAGCTGGCGCAGCGCCTCGAGGCGCGTGCGCAGCGCCTGGTTCTCGGGGCTGAGCGGCGGAGCGGGCGCCTTGCCGCTGTCGTTCGCGGCGCCGGAGACCGCCCGAACGAGTGCGTCGTCCCCTTCTTCATCTTCGCCGCTCACGGGCCCCTCGTCGGCGGCCGGGGGGCGTGAGCGCGCGATGAGTCCGTCGTCCCAGCGGTCGTCGGTGCGGTCGGTCAGGGCGGTCACCGCGTCACCTCTCCTTCTGCAATAGGGACAGGGCGGCGATCAGCTCGGCCTGGGGTTCGGGGCTCACTTCGAGCGCCTCGATGGGGGCGAGGCGGCGGTCGCGTTCGGCACGCAACACCTGGTCGAGGTGTTCGCCGACGAGTTCGCCGCCCCGGTCGCGCAGGCGTACGGCGGCCTGTACGCCGATCCGCTCGGCGAGCTTCTCCCCCGCCGGGCGGGCCCGCTTGCCTCCGAGGAGGGCGGCGACCAGCAGGGCGGCGACCCCGTCCGGGTCGGGCGCGGGCTGCTTCTCCAGCCGCGCCACCTCCTCCTCGGCGAGTTCCTCCAGCACGCGCCGCCAGCGCCGTACCGCCATGCCGATACGTTCCGCCGCCTCCCGATCGGGGGCGGGCAGTACGACGGCGCCCGCGGCGGGCTCGCGCCGCCAGGCGTCGGCGATCCGCTCGTCGGCGGCTGCCACGGCGCACTGGAGGAGGGCGGCGAGGGATTCGGCGAGCGAGTCGAGGAGTTCGTCGGCGCTGGTGTCGAGCGGGTAGCCGCGCCAGCGGGTCAGCGCGTCGCCGGCGAGTACCGCGCCCCGGTCGAGCCGGTTGCGGACCCTCTTGCCCTCCCTCTTGTACGCGTCTTCGACCGCGGAAGTCAGCCGTACGGCGGCAGCGTGCTGGGCGGCGACCGCCGAAGCGAGCTCCGGCATCCTGCGCCCGAGGGAATCGAGCGCGCCGAGCGCCGTCCGCCCGACGGCGTACTGGCGGGCGGCCGGATCCTGCGCGTGGTGGGCGAGCCAGGCGAACAGCGGCGCGACGGCGCTCGCGGGCAGGAGCCCGCCGCCGCCGGCCGATTCGGGCAGCTCGGGAACGGTGAAGCGGGGTACGTCGCCCAGCCCGGCCCGCGTGAGCAGGGCCCCGTACTGCCGGGAGACCTCGGCGAGCACCTGGTGCGGGACCCGGTCGAGGACGGTGATGAGGGTGGCCTTGTACTGCTTGGCGGTCCGCAGGAGGTGCCAGGGCACGGCGTCGGCGTACCGCGAGGCGGTGGTGACCATGACCCAGACGTCGGCGGCGCAGATGAGTTCGGCGGCGAGCGTCCGGTTGTCGACGACGAGGGAGTCGATGTCGGGGGCGTCGAGGATGGCGAGGCCGCGGGGCAGGGTGGACACGGTCTCGATGCGTACCTCACGAGTGGCGGACCCGTGGCCGTTCGCTTGCTTGCGGGGGATCCTGCGGGTGTTCGGCAGGGGCTCCTCCTCGCCCTGCGGAGCCCAGACGCGCATCAGATCGGGCAGGATGCGCATCCCGGCGAACCAGTGATGATCATCCGGATGGCAGACAAGCACGGGGGTGCGCGTCGTGGGCCGGAGTACCCCGGCCTCACTCACTTGGCGCCCTACGAGGGAGTTGACGAGGGTGGACTTACCGGCTCCGGTGGACCCGCCGACGACGGCGAGCAGCGGCGCCTCCGGCGCCTTCAGCCGGGGTACGAGGTAGTCGTCGAGCTGCGCGAGCAGCTCGGCTCTGGTCTGGCGGGCGCGGGGAGCGCCGGGCAAGGGCAGCGGCAGACGCACGGACGCGACCCGGTCGCGCAGGGCGGACAGGGCATCGAGCAGCTGAGGCCGAACATCCAAGGTCACCACATGCGAAGAATGCCCAATTTAGGACCATTTTTGAAGCTTATACGTCCTCTGCGCGCCGACCGCGACTCCAGCGGGACATCCTGGACAGTGCGGACGAGTGGGGCGCAGGCATAACGAGTGCACAACACCCAGCGCGCCACGACGCAAAAGCGGTGCGAGAATCGCACCTGCCTGCGATTATCGGGACCGCTTCACCGAACCTCCACATCGTGGCACGCGAGTGAAGCAACCGGGACAAGGCAACCGGAGCCCTATCCTTGACCCGGCACGGACCACAGTCCCACCCCCACCCAGGGGCTCCAGGCCACCACGGCCACCTTCCGGCCCCCGTAGCTCAGTGGATAGAGCAGGTGCCTTCTAAGCACTTGGCCGCAGGTTCGAGTCCTGCCGGGGGCACTCTTCACGTCCCACTCCCAGCCCTCCCTCCGGGGAGGGCTTTTGTGCAGGTCAGGGCAACCTAGCGAGGCTGCGGTAGCGACGGCGTAAGCGCATCCGGCCACCGGTCCGGCCCGTCGGGTCGGCTTTCACGCACCCGGCACGACGGGCTTGCCGGGGCACGCGGGGCGTTGGAGGCGCGCGGGGCGTTCGGGGCGCGGCCGGCTACTCGAAGGCCTTGACCGCCTGGTAGTAAGTCCACGCGGTGCCGTCGCATGAGACCTTCCGGGCGCCGGAGTAGTGGGCGCAGACCCGCTTCAGGTCCGCGTGGAACATGCCGTCCAGCCGGGACTTGACGGCTGTGAACTCCCCCGCCGTCTTGTAGTTGCGGTAACCGAAGTCATGGCGGGCGCATGCCATACGGAAGGGGAAGCCGAAGGGGTTGTCCGGGGAGGTCGTGCAGTAGTCCGTAGACCAGTCGAAGCCGTACGCCTGCCACCCGTCCCGGTGCTCGCGCGCCGCGGTCCAGGACTCGTAACTGGCGCCGCTCCCCTGGGTCCAGCCGGTCAGCACGTGCGGCTTGTCGGCCGGGACCGCGGCGGCGGCGGACGCGGGCGGAGCGAAGGCCAGGGCAGCGGAGACCGCGAGCACCGTGGCAGCGGCGGCGCGCGTGAGGGAGAGCGCGCGGGCAGGGGCCAGGCCGGAGGCCAGGGTGACGGCCCGGGCAGGGGCGGCGGTTGGGGTGGTGGCCTGAGCAGGGGCCGAGGCCAGGGTGACGGCCTGGGCAGGGGCCGAGGCCACGTTGACGGCCTGGGCAGGGGCGGCGGTTGGGGTGGGGCGTCGGCGCACGCACCGTCTAACGACGCGCGCCACCGCGGGTGCCGGGGCAGGACATGCGCCCGTCCGGCGCCGGGGCGAGGGCGGAAGCCTACGGGTACTACTGGGCGTTGGTCGCGTCCAGCACGTTGGTCCACCTCGCACCCGGCGGCCGGGTCGCGGCCTCGGTGCTGAGGTGTAGCTGGTCCGTGCAGGCCTTCCCAGGTGCTCAGTTGCCGGCGGAGCGCGCCCAATTGCGGCCTCCTGAGGGGTGTTCGTCCTTGTCCGGCGCGGCGGCCCGCCTCTGGGGAGACCTCGGTGGCGGAGGCGGACGCGGCGGCGAGCAGGGCGGCGAGGGCGGTCATGAGGAGGCGGATTCTGTGGACGCGGAGGTTGCGCAAGGCGGGAAGGAACATGAATCCATCGTCCGCGCGCACCCGTCTCGTCGTCGTCACCCTCAGGTCGTCTGATTCGCAAGGGACTTGAGAGTCACCGGCTCGCCTGCCCTGGATCTTCCCCGGCTGACCCGAGCGCCCTGGTACAAGGACGGCGACCGCCGCGACACCCCGCAGGCGGTGAGCCCCGGCTGACAGGAGCCGAAGCCCGGCCCACAGGACATCGCGCCGAGCAACTCCCCCGAATCGAGGTTGGAGGGGTCGGATGTGAGCTCGTGCGAGCGATCACGCCCCCTCTGCCGCAGAACCGAGACAGGACTCAGGTATGAGTCGATGTCACCCTTCCGGCAGAGTTCCGGCTCGTACCCGGGAGGGACGCGGGTTACAACCCGCACCGCGAATACTCGTACACATGAACCGCCGCCCTCTCGTCATCGCCGCCGCCACCGTGGGAGTCCTCGCCACCGCCGCCATCGCCCTGCCCAACCTCCCGCCCAATCCCCTGACCGACACGATCGACGACCGCGTGTTCAAGGAGAAGGGCATGCGCTTCGCGACGGCGGCCGACGCCCCGACCCGCGGGGAGCCGAGATGGATGCTGCCGGAGTGGGTGCCGAAGGACGCGACCGCCGTGCGAATAAAGGCGCGGACGGACGGCAAGGCCCGGCTGATCCGGTTCAGTCTGGGCGCCACCCCGCTGAACGGCCCGCAGTGCCCGGCGGGCATAACGAAGAAGCCGTCGGAAAGGAAGCTCGCCGCCAAATGGTGGCCGGCCGGTACGCAGGAGGAGGAGCGGCCCGAGTGCCGCGACCACTACCAGTACCAGGTCACGGTGCGGGGCAAGGAGGTCTACGCGTGGTCCGACGGCACCCCGTCCCCCGGAGCGAGGATGCGGGACGTTACCCCGGTCCAGCAGGCGTCGCGCGGCGCCCGCTGATCCGGAGTACGGGCCCCGCGGCCAAGGCCAAGGCCACGGCCGGGCACGGGCTCCGGAGCAACCGCGGCCGGCAACCGCGGCAGGGCTCAGGGGCGGGCTCTGCCCGTACGCAGCTCGCGTGTCGCCGCCAGTCCCGTGACGCCGACCCGGAGCGGGCGCAGCCGATCCTGCACCGAGGCCGCCGCGGACAGCCCTGCCGACGGGCGAAGCCGCGCCCCGGCTCCCGGGGCGGATCCTCGCCGAAGCCGGTCGCCAGGGCCCACGGCTTCGGGGCCGGGTAGCGGATCCGGCCAACGCCCGTGAACCCGGCAGCCGCCGCGCACCTGGCGCACGGCTCCTGGGTGCTCCAGAGCCTCGCCGCGCTCGGGTCTCAGTCGGTGCGCGTGGCCGCCAGGGCGTTCATCACGGCGGGGACGAGCGGTGTACCGCGGGGGGCAGGTTCCTGGTCCGTCCCCGTACGCCTTGTTACGGCCCTCGGCGATCACCTTGCCGTCGCAATCCGTCAGGACCGCCGCCACCGCCAGGCCGCCGGCGACGCATAGGCGAGGGCGAGGGCGAGGGCGAGGGCGAGTGCGAGTGCGAGTGCCCTGCGGAGCGGCTCCGGCGTACCCCGCCACGCCGTGTCGACATCATGCTCGCCGCTGGCCATCGGGCCGTTATGGTCACCGCCATGGACATCCGCCCCGCCCGCACCCCCGCCGAACTCCAGGCCGCGGAAGGACTCTTCGACGGGCCCGTGCGCCCCGACTGGTCGCAGCGGTTCCTCGACGCCCCCGGGCACCTGATGCTCATCGCCTACGTGGACGGAGTACCCGCCGGGATGGTCTCCGGCATCGAGATGAGCCACCCCGACAAGGGCACCGAGATGTGCCTGTACGAGCTCTCCGTGGACGAGGGCTACCGCCGGCGCGGCATCGGCCGCGCGCTGACGAAGGCACTCGCCGCCGAGGCGCAGTCGCGCGGCTGTTACGGCATGTGGGTGGGCGTCGACACGGACAACGATGCCGCGCTGGCCACCTACGAGGCGGCCGGCGCCAGCGACGAGGGCCTCTTCGCCATGCGCGGCTGGCCCATCGCCCCCTAGACGGCCTGGTGCTGTGACCGGGAGGTCCGGGTCGCGGCGCCCGGCACGGCACCTCGCGGCGGTGTCGGACCACGCAAGTACGTCCGGTACGAGCCACGGCCCTCAGCCCCGGGGCACCTCCCAGCGGTAGCTGGAGGAGATGTACCGCACTGAACACCGGACCCGGCACACCTTCCCGGCACGGCACTAGGCCCGGGGCCCGGCCCGCTCAGCCCCGGGCCGGCCCCGCGCCCGACCCGCCCCGCCTCAGCCCAGCCGTCCCACCCGCCGCGCCCGGCCTGGCTAGACCAGGCCAACCCAGCCCGACCGGCCCAGCCGACCCGACCGACCGGCCCAGCCGACCCGCCCGACCGGGGCCGGCCCACCCCAACTCAGCGCCCGACCCGCCCGACCCGCCCGACCGGCCCGCCCCTCCCCAGCCCGACCGCGGCCCGGCCCGGCGCACCGGGCTCCGGCCCCGTCGCTCGTGCGGCGGCGTGTCGTGGGGCCAGTCGGCGCACCCTCCGCGCGGTCGGCCCGCGCCTCGCCGAGCATCGGCCGCATGACCGCATTCACCTCCTTGCTCCCGGCTGCCGCCCTGCTGGCGGTGGCCACCGCCCTGCCGCCGTACGCCGCCGAAGCCAACGCCGCCACCGCCACCGCCGCCGCCACCGCCAGCGCCGCCACCGACGCCTACGTCGTCGTCCTCAAGGACCAGGCGTCCCGCGCCGCCGCCCTCGCCTCCACCCACATCCTCGCCGCCGAGGCCGAGGCCGCCGGCGACCGCGTGGGGACCGTCTACGACGCCGCCCTCAACGGCTTCGCCGTCCGCACCACCGCCGCCCGCGCCGCCGAACTCGCCGCCGACCCCAGGGTGGCCTCCGTGGAGCCCGACGCATTGTTCCGGATCGGCGGCGCCCCGACCGGCGCCGCAGACGCGCAGCCCCTCGTGCAGGCGTCCGCGCCCTGGTCGCTGGACCGGCTCGACCAGCGAGCACTCCCGCTCGACGGCTCGTACACGTACCCGGCCACGGCGCAGGGGGTCACCGCGTACATTCTGGACACCGGGATCAACACCCTGCACCAGGAGTTCGGCGGCCGGGCCCGCTGGGGCGCCAACGCGGTGTTCCTGGAAGGCGCCACGGACTGCAACGGACACGGCACGCACGTCGCGGGAACCGTCGGCGGGGCCTCCTACGGGGTCGCGAAGGCCGTTTCGCTCGTCGCCGTGAAGGTCGCGAACTGCCGCGGCGATGCACGCCTGTCGGCGATGACGGCCGGTATCGACTGGATGGTGAAGGACTCCCTCAAGTCGCCCGCGACCCCGGCCGTCGCGAACATGAGCCTGGGCGGCAGCTACAGCTTCGCCCTGAACCGGGCCGTGACGCGGGCGGTCGCGGCAGGCATCACCTTCGCCGTGGCCGCCGGCAACTCCGCGGAGAACGCCTGCACCGGCTCCCCGTCGGGCGTCCCCCAGGCGCTCACGGTGGGAGCGACCGACGCCGAGGACCGGCGTCCCTCCTTCTCCGACTACGGCTCCTGCGTGGACATCTCCGCCCCGGGCGTCGCCGTCACCTCGGCCTGGAAGGGCTCCGCCACGGCCACCGCGCGGGCCTCCGGCACCTCGATGGCCGCTCCGCACGCGGCGGGCGCCGCCGCGCTGGTCCTCGCGCAGGGTCTGGCGGCCGGCGGCCCGCGCAAGACCCCGGCGCAGGTGGCCGAAATCCTCCTACGGGACTCCGTACGGGACCGGATCGCCGCCCTGCCGGCCGGGACGCCGAACCTGCTGCTCCACGTCCCGGCCGGCGGCCTGTAGCGGCGCGGCGAACCCGCCGGCGGTGCCCGTCCGTCGGTGGGAGGCAACGGGAGACAACCGGAGACAACGGGAGGCCACGGGAGACGACGACGCGGCGGCGGGGCGACCGCGGGGGCACGGTAGGAGCCGGCCGAAGGCGGCCGGGACGGGCCGGTGAAGGCGGCGGGCGGCCCCACCCGCCGCCCGCCCGGTCGGCGTCAAAATCCCAGCTCAGAGCCGGAGCGAACCCCTCCGGCGAACCCACCCGCCCCACCCGCACAACCCACCGGCCGGTCGGTTTCCGGTCCCCCCGCCCACCCGGTCTGATGGCACATCAATTTCTGTGTGCTTCAGGCGAAAGCAAGCCATTGACTTCTCATCACCGCGACGCGTCAATGTCGGCCACCGCACCGGCTCGGCCTCCCCCACACAGCGGGTGGGGGGAGGGTTCGTATGACGAAGGAGTCGCGACCCAGTGAGTACAACGTTTCGACGAAGAGTTCTGGCCGGGACGGGCGCTTTGTCCCTCGCCCTGACGGGCGCCGTGGTGGGTCTGTCGGGTACCGCGCAGGCCGCGACCAAGACGACGCCCGTCCAGGTGGACTGCGTCGCACCGCCGCCCCAGGCCGGCGCCTCGGGCATCCAGCCCTACACGATCACCCTGCCCGACGGCGCCAAGGCCGGCGACGTGGTCCCGATCACCATCGACCCGGGTGCGAGCCCGGTCATTCCGGGCTTCTCCGTCACCACGGTGAACACGTCCAAGATCACCCTCGCGGTCGGCTCGACCCTGCAGACGGTCGTCAGCCCGCCCGAGACGGTCACTGTGGTCGCCGGGCAGCCGCTCGACCCCTCCGCCTTCTCCGGCACCATCAAGATCCCGGACGGCACCGAGGGCACCACGGTGAACGTGGCCCTGAACCTGTCGGTGACCGACGCGAACCTCGGCGGCTCGGTCTTCACCACCACCTGCACCCCGAATCCGCGCCCGAGCGCCTCCCTCGGATCGGTCGTCGTCGAGGCCCTGCCGAAGGACCCGATCACCACCAAGCTGACGCCCAACAGCGGCAAGGCCGGCACTGCGGTCACCGTCACGGGCGCCAACTTCCCGGCCGGCGCGGTCACCTGCTCCGCGCTCAAGGGCGGCGTCGCGACGGGTGACGCCGGTACCGGCACGGCCACCGCGGCCGGCGCCGCGACCTGCGACCTCGTCGTCACCAAGGCCGCCGACGAGATCAGGATCGACGGCTCGATCACCCCGTACAAGGCCTTCGTCTTCGTCGTCGACCAGCCCGGCGTGAAGAACCCGGTCGACGTCGAGGTCCTGCCCGGTCCGCTGGCCATCGGCCCGCAGGCCGGCAACCCGGCCGTGGACTTCGGCAAGGTCACCATCAACGGCAAGGCCCAGTCGGTGGTGGGCCAGTTCACCGCCATGGCCGTACAGGACTTCCGCGGCGGCACCCTCGGCTGGGACGTCTCGGCGACCCGTACGCCGTTCCTGAACGAGGTCACCGGTCACTCGATGACCAAGGCGCAGATCGGCATCCAGCCGACCTGCAAGGTGACCAACGCAGACAGCCCGAGCACCTGCACCGCCGGTGCGCCCGGCGCGATCTCCGACACCCCGATGAAGATCGCCTCCCAGAGTGCGGGCGGCGAGAACCTGACCGGTGGCGAGTTCGAGATCGGCGGAGCCGGAATGATCCAGCTCCCGCCGTTCATGTTCGCGGACACCTACCAGTCGGTCGTCACCTTCTCGATCGCCTGACCGCACGGCCCCGCTCCAACCCCGGGTGGTGGGGGGCGCCCGCCCCCCCCCCCCCCCACCCCCCCCCCCCCCCCCCCCCCCCCCCCCCCCCCCCCCCCCCCCCCCCCCCCCCCCCCCCCCCCCCCCCCCCCCGGGGGGGGGGGCCCCCCCCCCCCCCCCCCCCCACCCTTCCGCGCACCCCCGGGACCCACGCCCTTCCGCCCTCCCCCGTCCGGCCCGACTGGAGAACCGCCCATGCGCACCCGCACCCTCCTCCTCGGCCTGCTCCTCGGCCTCGCCGCCCTGCTGCTCCCGGCCCTGCCCGCGGCGGCCGCGGACAACGGCACCTGGGGCGTCTTCCCGACCCCGCCCGCCGGCGCGGCGATGACCGACCGCGCGTACTTCTTCCACCAGGGCTCGGCCGGCACCACGGTCAGCGACAGCGCGACGATCGTGAACTCCTCCGACAAGGAGCTGACGTTCCGGATATTCGCCACCGATGCCGTGAACACCCCGGTGGGCGGCGCCTTCGCGCTGCTGCCGGTCGAGACGAAGCCCGCGGACGTCGGCACCTGGATCGCGCTGCCGCCCGAGACGAAGACGACCGTGACCGTGCCGCCCAAGGGCCGCAAGGACTTCCCGTTCTCCGTGAAGGTCCCCGCGGACGCGACGCCCGGTGACCACGTGGGCGGGATCGTCGCCCTCAACACCGCCGTGGAGGGTGTCCAGGAAGAGGGCAAGGTCAAGGTCGGGGTCAAGCGCCAGGTCGGCGCCCGGCTCTACTTCCGGGTTCCGGGGCCGGTGACTCCCGGGCTGAGCGTGGAGGACGTGAGGGTGAGCCGGGCGGCGCCGCTGCTGCCCTGGGTCAAGGACGCCCGCGCCAGGATCTCGTACTCCCTGGTCAACCGGGGCAACGTGGTCGTCGAGCCGAAGGTGGCGGTCTCCGCCGAGGGCCTGTTCGGCCGCCGGGTGTTGGACCGGCCGGCCCGCGAGCTGAAGCTGGTGCTGCTGCCGGGCCAGCGGATCGAGCTGACGGAGGACTGGGCGGACGCGCCGCAGTCGGACTGGGTCACCGTCGACATCACCGCCGGCGCCTCGGCCTACCCCGACCTCGTCTCCGTATCCGATGCGGAGTTCCTCGCCGTGCCGTGGCCCGCGCTGGGCGTGCTCCTGGTGCTGGCGGGCGCCGCGATCACCGGCTGGGTGCTGCGCCGACGCCGCCGCAGCGGCTCCGAGCAGCCGGAGGGAACCGAAGATCTGGCTGAAGTGCGCTGACCGGCAGGGCCCGGGACGCAAACGTGCTCGCCCCCCGCGGTGAGGGTTGCGGGGGGCGAGTGTCTCAGCGGGCCCGGGGCGCTGTGGTGCCCCCGGGCCAACGGGGCGTGCGCCCGGTCAGTGGTTGCGGGGGAAGCCGAGGTCCACGCCGGTCGGGGCGTCCGCCGGGTCGGGCCAGCGGGTCGTGACGACCTTGCCCCGCGTGTAGAAGTGGATGCCGTCGTTGCCGTAGATGTGGTGGTCGCCGAAGAGCGAGTCCTTCCAGCCACCGAAGGAGTGGTAGCCCACCGGCACCGGGATCGGCACGTTGACGCCGACCATGCCCGCCTCCACCTCCAGCTGGAAGCGGCGGGCGGCGCCGCCGTCGCGGGTGAAGATGGCGGTGCCGTTGCCGTAGGGCGAGGCGTTGATGAGCGCCAGGCCCTCTTCGTAGGTCTCGGCGCGCAGCACGCACAGCACGGGGCCGAAGATCTCGTCGCGGTAGGCGTCGGAGTCGGTCTTGACGTGGTCCAGCAGCGAGAGGCCGATCCAGTGGCCGTTCTCGTTGCCCTCCACCGTGTAGCCGGTGCCGTCCAGGACCACGTCGGCGCCCTGCGCGGCCGCGCCCTTCACGTACGAGGCGACCTTGTCGCGGTGGGCCGCGGTGATCAGCGGGCCCATCTCGGAGAGCGGGTCGTTGCCGGGCCCGATCTTGATCTTCTCGGCGCGCTCGCGGATCTTCTCCACCAGCGTGTCGGCGATCGAGCCGACGGCCACGACGGCGGAGATGGCCATGCAGCGCTCGCCGGCCGAGCCGTAGGCGGCCGAGACGGCCGCGTCGGCGGCGGCGTCCAGGTCGGCGTCGGGCAGCACGAGCATGTGGTTCTTGGCGCCGCCCAGGGCCTGGACGCGCTTGCCGTTGGCGGAGGCGGTGGTGTGGATGTGGCGGGCGATCGGGGTCGAGCCCACGAAGGAGACGGCCGCGACGTCGGGGTGCGAGAGCAGGGCGTCGACGGCGACCTTGTCACCGTGGACGACGTTCAGCACGCCCGCCGGAAGACCGGCCTCGGAGGCCAGCCGGGCGAGCAGGCCGGCGGCCGACGGGTCCTTCTCGCTCGGCTTGAGGATGAAGGTGTTGCCGCAGGCCACGGCCAGCGGGAACATCCACATCGGCACCATCGCCGGGAAGTTGAAGGGGGTGATGCCCGCGACGACGCCGATGGGCTGGCGGATCGAGGAGACGTCGACGCGACTGGAGACGGACGTCGACAGCTCGCCCTTGAGCTGCACGGTGATCCCGCAGGCCAGCTCGACGATCTCCAGGCCCCGGGCGACCTCGCCCAGCGCGTCCGAGTGCACCTTGCCGTGCTCGGCGACGATGAGGTCGGCGATGGCGTCGCGGTTGGCGTCCAGCAGGGCGCGGTAGGCGAACAGCACCTTGGTGCGGGCGGCCAGCGAGGACTGGCCCCAGGACAGGAACGCCTCCTTGGCGACCTGTACGGCGGCGTCCACCTCGGCGGCGGACGCGAGGGCCACCTGCGTGGTGACCTCGCCGGTGGCCGGGTCGGTGACCGGGCCGTAGTTGCCCGAAGCGCCCTCGACGGTCTTGCCACCGATCCAGTGGTTGACGGTCTTCATGCCTTGCTCCTTCACAGATGGCGACGTCGATGCGCGGCTTGCCGGTCGTACTCTTCGCGGGCTTCCACCGCCGACACACGGGTCGCGGTCTCAGCCACAGGAACATCCCACCACGCCTGTGCCGGGGGTGGGCCCGACACAGTGTCGGGTGTTCGGGTCTGCGCGTAGACACATGTGGGACGGTCCGCCACTCGCGCCTCGGCGAGGGCTTTCCGCAGGTCACCAATGGTGTGGGCGCGCATCACGGCCATCCCGAGGGAGGCGGCGTTGGCTGCCAGGTCCAGCGGCAGCGGCGGGCCGCCGTACGAACCGTCCGCCGCTCGGAAGCGGTACGCGGTCGCGAACCCCTCACCGCCCACCGCGTCCGAGAGGCCCCCGATGGAGGCGTATCCGCGGTTGTCGAGGATCACCACCCTGATGGGGATCCCCTCCTGCACGGCGGTGACGATCTCGGTCGGGTTCATCAGGTACGTCCCGTCGCCGACCAGGGCCCACACCGGGCGGCCGGGCGCGGCGAGGGCGGTTCCGATCGCGGCGGGGATCTCGTAGCCCATGCAGGAGTAGCCGTATTCGACGTGGTACTGGTCGGCGGAGCGGGCCCGCCACAGTTTGTGCAGGTCTCCGGGGAGCGAGCCGGCGGCGTTGATCAGGATGTCGTCGCCGTCGACGAGGGCGTCGAGGAGCCCGAGCACCTGCGCCTGGGTCGGTACGGCGTCCTCGTCGGGAGCCGCGAAGGCCCGGTCGACCCGCCGCTCCCACGCCCCCTTCCCTTCTTTGTACGCCGCCTCGTACGGGGGGTCCACCCGGTACCCGGTGACCTCGGCCCGGAGCTCGTCCAGGCCCGCACGCGCGTCGCAGACCAAGGGGTGGGCGGCGAGCTTGTGGGCGTCGTACGGGTCCAGGTTGAGTCCGACGAACCGCACGTCCGGGTGCTGGAAGAGCGTCGAGGAGGCGGTGGTGAAGTCGGTGAGCCGGGTCCCGGCGGCGATCACCAGATCGGCCTCGCGGGCCAGGCGGGCCGCGGTGGCCGTGCCCGTGTGCCCGATCCCGCCCACGTCGGCGGGGTGGTCCCACGGGAGCACCCCCTTGCCCGCCTGCGTGACGGCCACCGGAATCCCCGTGGCCCGCGCGAACTCCGCCAGGGCCGCCTGCGCCCCGCTGTGCCGGACCCCGCCACCGGCGATGACCAGCGGCCGCGCGGAGCCCCGTAGGGCCTCGGCCGCGCGCGCGAGCTCCGTACGGTCGGGCCGGGGCCGGCGTACGCCCCACACGCGCTCGGCGAAGAACTCCTCCGGCCAGTCGTACGCCTCGGCCTGCACGTCCTGCGGCAGCGCGAGGGTGACGGCGCCGGTCTGCACGGGGTCGGTGAGGACCCGCACGGCCTGGAGGGCGGCGGGGATCAGGGCCTCGGGACGGGTGATCCGGTCGAAGTGGCGGGAGACGGGGCGCAGCGTGTCGTTGACGGACACGTCGCCCGCGTAGGGCACCTCGAGCTGCTGGAGCACGGGGTCGGCGGGCCGGGTGGCGAAGGCGTCCCCGGGCAGCAGGAGGACCGGGATCCGGTTGACGGTGGCGAGGGCGGCCCCGGTGACGAGGTTGGTCGCCCCGGGCCCGATGGAGGTGGTGACGGCGTGCGCGGACAGCCGCCCGCTCTGCCGTGCGTACCCGACGGCGGCGTGCACCATGGCCTGTTCGTTGCGCCCTTGCAGGAACGGCATCTCCTCAGGGCCGGTCTCCAGCAGGGCCTGCCCGATGCCGGCGACGTTCCCGTGACCGAAGATCCCCCAGGTGGCGGCGATCAGCCGCTGCCGTCGTCCGTCGCGCTCGGTGTACTGGCGGGCGAGGAAGCGGACGAGGGCCTGCGCGACGGTGAGCCTGATCGTCATACGGGGTCCTCCGCGCGGTAGAAGGGCAGCCGGGGGTCGATGTCCTGACCGGTCCAGGTGGAGCGGATCCAGCCGTGATCGGGGTGATCGCTGATCAGCCACTCCCGGGTGCGGCCGGGCCCCGCCATGACGTTGAGGTAGTACATGTCGTGTCCGGGCGCGGCGATGGACGGACCGTGCCAGCCGTCCGGGATGAGCACGGTGTCCCCGGTCCTCACCTCGGTGAGGATGTCGGTCTTCCCCGCCGGGGAGGGGCTGACACGCTGATATCCGAGTCCGGGCGCTCCCGCGTGCCCGCGGATCTCGTAGTGGTAGATCTCCTCCAGCCGGGATTCCTCACCGGGCCGGTGCTCGTCGTGCTTGTGGGGCGGGTACGAGGACCAGTTCCCGCCGGGGGTCAGTACCTCGACGGCGATGAGCCGGTCGCAGACGAAGGCGTCGGCGGCGGCGAAGTTGTTGACCTGGCGGGAGCACTGACCGGCGCCCCTGAGCTCCACCGGGACCTGTCGGGCGGGACCGTACCGGGCGGGCAGTCGCCGCTCGCACCGCGCCCCGGCGAGCGCGAAGCGTCCCCCTCCGGGAGAGGTGATCTCGGCGTGTCCGTCCCGGGGCAGGTAGGCGAAATCGGTGACGGCGTCGAACACCCCGGTCCGCCCGTGCAGTTCGAAGACCTGCGGTCCGCTGCCGGGGTTGGCGGGGTTGGCGGGGTTGGCGGGGTTGGCGGGGTTGGCGGGGTTGGCGCCCCCAGGATCCTCCGCCCCGGACACCGGCGGGGCCGGATCTCGGCGTTGGGGGAACGGCTCCGTGCAGCGGACCGCGCAGGCGCCGGCCAGCGGGAGGACGATCCACTCCGACTCCCCGCACGTGTGCGCGTACACCTCCCCCGGCTCGAGGTCGAGCACGAGCAGTCCCGTCCACTCCATCGCCCGCTCAGACACCACCGGCACGGCCCAGCACCTCCTCCACCTCGTGCGCGAACGGCATCGCCGTCGAGCACGCCAGCCGTGAGGCCACGATCGCCCCGGCCGCGTTCGCGTAGCGGATCGTCCGCTCCAACTCCCATCCCGCGAGCAGTCCGTGGCACAGGGCTCCGCCGAACGCGTCGCCCGCGCCGAGCCCGTTGACGACCGTCACCGGCACCGGAGGCGCCTGCGCCACCGTTCCGTCGCGGTGGACGGCCAGGACCCCCCGCGGGCCCCGCTTCACCACCGCGAGCTCCACCCCCGCCGCGAGCAGGGCCCGCGCGGCCGCATACGGCTCGGTCTCGCCGGTGGCGATCGCGCACTCCTCGGCGTTGCCCACGGCCACCGTGGCCAGCCCGAGCGCCCGGCCGTACCACTCGCCCGCCCCCGCCGCCTCGGACCCGGCCCCTTCTCCGGACCCGGCCCCTTCTCCGGACCCCGCTCCGGCCCCGGCTTCGCAGGGCCACAGCATCGGCCGCCAGTCCAGGTCGAACACCGTCATCCCGGTCTTCGCGCGTGCCTCCAGCGCGGCCAGCGTGGCCGTGCGGCTCGGCTCCGCGCTGAGCCCCGTACCCGTCATCCAGAACGCGCGGGCGGCCCGGACCGCGTCGAGGTCCAGCTCGGGGGCGCCGATCTCCAGGTCCGGGGCCTTCGGGTAGCGGTAGAAGTACAGCGGGAAGTCGTCCGGCGGGAAGATCTCGCAGAAGGTCACCGGCGTCGGGTAGGCCGCCACCTCCCCCACCCACCGGTCGTCCACACCGAAACCGCGCAGCTCCGAGCGGAGGTACGCCCCGAAGGGGTCCGCGCCGGTCCGGCTGATCAGAGCCGTCCGCCGCCCCAGCCGTGCCGCCGCGACCGCCACGTTGGCGGGCGAACCGCCCAGGAACTTTCCGAAGGTGTCGGCTTCCCCGAGCGGTACGCCCGTCTTCAAGGGGTAGAGATCCACCCCGATGCGCCCCATCGTGATCAGGTCGAACGCCACCGGATCCGTAGCCATCACCACACCCTTCCTGCCGACCGCACGCTCCCCGTCCCTTCGAGCCTCGCACTTTAAGGTGGCCGCATGACGTCCTCACCGCCCGCGTTGACCCGTATCCGCATCGGTTCGGCTCCGGATTCCTGGGGGGTCTGGTTCCCCGACGATCCGGCGCAGACCCCGTGGGAGCGGTTCCTCGACGAGGTCGCGGACGCGGGGTACGAGTGGATCGAGCTCGGCCCGTACGGATACCTCCCCACCGATCCCGCCCGGCTCGCCGACGAAGTGGCCAAGCGGGGCCTGCGGGTTTCGGCCGGAACCGTCTTCACCGGACTCCATCACGGGCCCGCCGTGTGGGAGGACACCTGGGAGCACGTGTCGCGGATCGCGGAGCTCACCCGCGCCGTGGGGGCGGCGCACCTCGTCGTGATCCCGGCCTTCTGGAGGGACGACAAGACCGGCGAGGTGCTGGAGGACCGTACGCTCACGCCCGCCGCCTGGCGTGAACTCGCCACTCAGACCGAGCGGCTGGGGCGGCAGGTCCAGGACCGGTACGGGCTGCGGATCGTCGTGCACCCGCACGCCGACACACACATCGACACCCCCGAGAACGTGGCCCGCTTCCTCGACGCGACGGATCCGGCCCTGGTCTCCCTCTGCCTGGACACGGGTCACTACGCGTACTGCGGCGGCGACAGCGTCCAGGCCATCGAGACCTTCGCGGAGCGGATCGGCTACCTCCACCTCAAGCAGGTGGATCCCCGGATCCTCGCCGAAGTCGTCGCGGGCCAGGTGCCCTTCGGGCCGGCCGTGGCGCGCGGGGTGATGTGCGAGCCGCCGGCGGGGGTGCCCGCGCTGGAACCGGTGCTGGCGGCCGCCCAGCGGCTCGGAGTGGACCTGTTCGCGATCGTCGAGCAGGACATGTACCCGTGCCCGCCCGAGCGCCCGCTGCCGATCGCCCGCCGCACCCGCGACTACCTGCGCTCCTGCGGCGCCCGCTGACCGAAGTCCCGCCGTCCGAAGCCTGTCGGCCGGGGCCAGCCGTCCGAAGCCCTGCCCGAAGCCCTGCGAAGCCCCGCCGACCGACTCATCACGGAGGAACAGAACATGACCAGCACGCTCGGCATCGCCGTCATCGGCACCGGGAAGATGGGCTCCGACCACGTCCGCCGGTTCGGGCGGACGGTGGGCGGAGCCCGGGTGGTGGCCTTGGCCGACCCGGACGGGGACCGGGTCAAGGAGGTCGCGGCCGGGCTGGAGGGGGCGAGCGCCCACACCGATCCGGCGGCCGCGATAGCCGCGCCCGGGGTGGACGCCGTACTCATCGCCTCGCCCGGGCCCGCACACGAGCAGGCGATCATGCTCGCGCTGGAACGGCGGCTGCCGGTGCTCTGCGAGAAGCCGCTCACCCCGGATCCGGCGGGAGCCCTGCGGATCATGGAGGCGGAGGCGCGCCACGGCCGCAGGCTCGTCCAGGTGGGCTTCATGCGGCGTTACGACGCCGAGTACACCCGGCTCAAGGAGCTGCTCGACGCGGGCGGCATCGGGCGGCCGCTCTTCCTGCACTGCCGGCACCGCAACGCCTCCTCCCCCTCCTTCTTCACGAGCGACATGCTGATCAGTGACTCGGTCGTGCACGAGGTGGACGCGGCCCGCTGGCTGCTCGGCCACGAGATCACGGCCGTGACCGTGCTCTCCCCGACGCCCACCTCCGCCGCCCCCGAGGGGCTGCGCGATCCGCGCCTGGTCCTCCTGGAGACCTCGGGCGGCGCCGTCGTGGACGTCGAGATCTTCGTCAACTGCGGTTTCGGGTACCAGGTGCAGTGCGAGGCGGTCGGCGAGTCCGGCAGCGCCCGGATCGGCGACGGCCACGCGATGGTCGTCCAGTCGGCGGGCCGGTGGGGCGGGAAGATCGACCAGGACTTCACGGAGCGGTTCGCCGACGCCTACGACCGCCAGCTCCGGAACTGGATCACGGCGGCCGCGCGGGGCCGGGTGGACGGCCCCGACGCGTGGGACGGCTACGCGGCGGCGGCCGTCTCCGAGGCGGGCCTCGCCGCGGCGCGCAGCGGTGTACGGACCCTCGTGGAGCAGGTGGAACGGCCGGTCCTCTACCGCTGAGCCCGGCCTGCCCGGCGGTGCCGCGTGTTCCATATGTGCCGGTTGTTCCTGGTACCTACGCATGCGCGTTGTGTGCCGTGTGTGTCACAGGGGTCGCCTTCGTGTCACGCATATCCGCATTACACGGGTTTTCCGTCACAGCCGGTCGACAGGCCCTCCCCCGCCCTCACCGTCGGTCGTTCTCCGGGCACAACCGAGTGATCGTCAGTGTCCACGCACCGGCTCCCCCGACGGCCTCCCGGCCGGCCCCGCGGCGTGGACAAGGAGGTGTCGAGGATGAGCGACCGACAGCTGTGGTCGTACAAGGAGATCGCCGCTCACATCCGGGTCCAGCCGGACACCGTGCGCTCCTACCGCAAGCACGGGCTGCTGCCGGCGCCCGACCACGTGGAGGGCGGCAAGCCCTACTGGTACGCCGACACCATCCGCGCCTGGGTGGCCCGCCGGCCCGGCAACCGGGGACGCCGCGAGGAGTGACCCCCGGCTTGCGGACCACGGACGGGACCCTCCCGGGCCCGTCCGCACAGGCTCCGACCATGCTGTCCGGCCGGCGGCTCCCGGCCGGCGGCCAGTGCTGTGACCGGAAGGGCCCACCGGGCCGGAGGACCGGCGACTCAACGGCCGGCCGCGGGTATCGGCTCCGGCACTACGGCCGCCGGGACGGCCGGCTCCCCCTCGCTCAGACCGAACCGCTCGTGCGCCCTGCGCAGAGACGCCGGCGCCCACCAGGTGGCCTTGCCGGTCAGCTTCATGACCGCCGGTACCAGCAGGCTCCGGACGACCATCGCGTCCATCAGCACGGCCAGCGCGATCCCGAGGCCCAGCATTTTGGTGTTGGTCACCCGCGAGCTGCCGATGGCGACCATCACCACGGCCAGGATCACGGCCGCCGCGGTGATCAGACCGCCCGTGCGGGCCAAGCCGGTGCGCACCGCGCCCTCGTGGTCCCCGGTCCGGTCGTACTCCTCCTTGATCCGGGATATGAGGAACACTCCGTAGTCCATGGAGAGCCCGAAGGCGATGCAGAACATCAGCACGGGCAGGGTGGTCTCGATGTCCCCCGTGGAGGTGAAGGCGAGCGGTCCCGAGAGGTGCCCCTCCTGGAAGACCCAGACCACCGCCCCGAACATCGCCGTCAGGCTCAGCGCGTTGAGCAGTACCGCCTGGAGCGGTATCAGCAGGCTGCCGGTGAGCAGGAAGACCAGGAGCAGAGTCGCCGCCACCACGAGGGCCAGGGCCAGGGGCAGCTTCTCGGCTATGGCATTGCGGGCGTCGACGAGCACGGCGGCCTGTCCGGTCACGGAGGTCTCGAAGGGGGCCTCCACCTTCCTGACGTGGCCGACCAGGTCTTGGGCACCCTGGCCCACCGCCTCCCCCTCGGTGAGCACCGAGAAGTAGGCGTACGCCTCGCCGGACACCGCGCTCACCGGTCCGTCCACCCTCACGACTCCGGGCAGGGCTTCCACCTCCCGCTTGTAGCCGTCGAGAGCGGCGCCGGACGCGCCCTCGGTCAGCACGGTGAGCGCGCCTCCGGGGGCGCCCGCGAAGCCCTCGCGGATCTGCTGCTGCACCACATGCGATTCGGCGGTCTTCGGCAGTTGCCGGTCGTCCACGGTGCCGAACTGCACTCCGAGGAACGGCATCCCGAGGAGCAGCAGCGCGGCCGTGGTGGCCAGGGCGAACACCGGGGCCCGACGCATCACCAGAGACGTCAGCCGGGCCCAGCCCTGCCCGTCCCCGACCGGGGTCGCGGTCTTCCGGGCCGCGCCGCCCCGCTGCCACAGCCGCCGCAGGTCGAGGGAGTTGACCCGGTGTCCGAGCAGTACCAGCGCTGCGGGCAGCACGATCAGCGCTGCCGCCGCGGCGAGCAGCACCACCGCGACCCCCGCGTAGGCGAAGGAGCGCAGGAAGTACATCGGGAAGAAGAGCATGGCCGAGAGGGAGACGGCGACGGTCAGAGCGGAGAACAGCACCGTGCGTCCGGCGGTGCGCAGGGTGGCCCCGACGGCGGCCACCGGGTCGCGTCCGGCGGCGAGCTCCTCGCGGAACCTGCGCACGATGAACAGGGCGTAGTCGACGGCTAGTCCGAGGCCGAGCGCGGTGGTGAGGTTCTGCGCGAAGACGGAGACGTCGGTGAACTCGGTGAGACCGCGCAGCACGGCATTGGTCCCGATGATGGCCACGATGCCGACACCGAGGGGCAGCAGGGCCGCGACGGCGCTGCCGAAGACGAGGACGAGCAGGACCAGCGTCACCGGCAGGGCGATCAGCTCGGCGCGCAGCAGGTCCTCCTGGATGGTGGTGGTCACCTCGCGCTGGACGGCGGCCGGCCCTCCGAGGGAGACCTCCACCGGACCGTGCTCGCCGCGGTAGTGCGGGGCGATCCGGTCGAGGACGGCATTGACCGCCTTGTCGTCGCCGGGTATCCGGGCCACGACGAGGGCCTGCCTGCCGTCCGTGGAGCGCAGGGCGGGCAGTTGGGTCTGCCAGTAGGAGCCGACGCCGATCACCCCCTGCTCGGCGGCGAGTTCCGCGGCCAGCCGCTGCGCCTCGGCCGCCACGGCGGGGTCGTCCACCCCGGCCGGCCCCACCCCGGCTCCCGCGTCGACGAGCAGCAGCAGATTGGACTGCGAGCCCGGGAACTCTCGCTCCAGGGCCTCGGTGGCATAGGTGGACCGGGCTCCCGGGTCCTCCCAACCTCCGCTGCCCAGACGATCGGCGACGCCGCCGCCCGCGAAGACGGCAAGTGCCGTGACCAGCAGCGCGAGGAGCAGCGAGAGCCTCGGGCGCGCGGTGACGAGCCGGGTCCACCGGCCGCCCTCCCCGGGCGGCGGCGGTTTTTTGACTTCGGACATGACTCGGTGTCCCCTTCACCGTGATTGCCAGGCCACTTAGACTGGCAAACACGAGCAGTCGCTCGCGTTTTCCAAGAATGCGAGCGAGTACTCGCGTTTGTCAATCACCCACGGGAGCAAGGGATTGGACATGCGGGAGACCTCGCGGACCAAAAGCGCGGACAAAGCGGACGAACGGACCCCGGAAGCGGCCGCCGGAACGGCGCCCCGCCGCCGCCAGGCCCGCGGGGAGCGCCGGATCGCCCAGCTCCTGGCGGCGGCCGCCGGGGTGTTCTGCCGCACCGGCTACGCCGCCGCCAGCACCAACGCCATCGCCCGCGAGGCCGGCGTGTCCCCGGGCACGCTCTACCAGTTCTTCCCGAACAAGGAGGCCATCGCCGTCGAGCTGGGCGGCCAACTGCTCCAGCGCGCCCACGAGGCGCACGGCCAGGCCTTCCTCCCCGAGAACCTCGACCGGCCGCTGCCCGAGCTGCTCGACGCGGTCCTGGACCCCGTCATCGCCTTCAACTGCGAGAACCCGGCCTTCTGGGCGCTCATGCACGGCTCGGGCGTCCCCGGGATCGCCCAGGAGCACGACGAGCTCCACACCGGGATGCTGACCCGCGTCGAGGAGGTGCTGCGCGCCTGCGTCGCCTCCGGGACCGCCACCCCGGCCGGCAGAGCCGCGCAGGCCTCAGCCACCGCCCCCGCCGATCTCACCCATGTCGCGCACATGGTCCTCGGCATCGTCAAAACCTCGCTCGAGCTGATCCTGGCCAGCGAGGGCGCCGAGCGGGCCGCCTACGTCGCGGAGCTGAAGACCGTCCTGCTCCGCTACCTGGACCCGATGATCACCACACCCCTTCCCGACTGACCCTCTCGCCCATTCGGCTCCCGCCTTCGGCCGGCCGGACTGCGACCCGCGCCCGAAGAAGGCCCGACGACGCTCGCGTTGATACCCCCTAGGGGTATAGTCTTCGAGTGTCGGGAGGACGGTGGAGCGATCCGCCGCCTTCCGGCGCCCGGAAACGCCCTTGAAGAGGAGAACGACATGAGCGCCGACACGGACACCCAGACCACCACCGTCTACCGGGTGACGGGCATGACCTGCGGGCACTGCGAGGGTGCGGTGACCTCCGAGCTCTCCGCCCTGGCGGGCGTCAGCTCGGTCAAGGCCGTCGCCGCCACCGGCGAGGTCACCGTGGTCTCGGCCGCCCCGCTCGACGAGGCCGAGGTGCGCGCCGCCGTCGACGAGGCCGGATACGAGCTCACCGGCCAGGCCTGAGCACCTCCTCTTCGGCACGCCTGTCTTCGGCACAGCCCCGCCGGGCCGTACCGGCCGGCTCATACTGGTCCCGTACGGCCCGGCCCACCCCCTGGAGCCCGGATCATGAGCAGCAGCACAGTGCACGACGGACCCATAGCGGCGCCCGGCACGGCCGCGGACGAGGCGACGGCCACCGCGGCCCCGGCCGAGGTCGAGCTGACCATCGGCGGGATGACCTGCGCCTCCTGCGCGGCCCGCATCGAGAAGAAGCTGAACCGGATGGACGGGGTCAGCGCGTCGGTGAACTACGCCACCGAGAAGGCGAAGGTCTCCTACGGCGAAGGCGTCCGGGTCGCCGACCTCATCGCGACCGTCGTCAAGACCGGCTACACGGCCGAGGAGCCCCCGCCGCCGCCGGAGCCCGGGCCCGAGCCGGAGAGCGGGCGGGAAGCAGGGCACGAGGAGGTACCGGACCCCGAGCTCGCCGCGCTGCGCCAGCGCCTCCTGGTCTCCGCCGCCCTCGCGCTGCCCGTCGTCCTGCTCGCGATGGTCCCGGCCCTGCAGTTCGACAACTGGCAGTGGCTCTCGCTCACCCTCGCCTCCCCCGTGGTCGTCTGGGGGGCGCTGCCCTTCCACAAGGCCGCCTGGACCAACGCCCGGCACGGGGCCGCGACCATGGACACACTGGTCTCCGTCGGCACCCTGGCCGCCTTCGCCTGGTCACTGTGGGCCCTGTTCTTCGGCCACGCCGGAATGGCCGGCATGCGGCACGGCTTCGACCTCACCGCCTCGCGCACCGACGGCGCCTCGGCGATCTACCTGGAGGTGGCGGCGGGCGTCGTCGCCTTCATCCTGCTCGGCCGGTACCTGGAGGCCCGCTCGAAGCGGAAGGCCGGCGCGGCCCTCAAGGCGCTGATGCACCTCGGCGCCAAGGACGTGGCCGTCCTGCGCGGCGGCGCCGAGGTGCGCGTCCCCGTGAGCTCGCTCGCCGTCGGCGACCGGTTCGTCGTCCGGCCCGGCGAGAAGATCGCCACCGACGGGACCGTCGTCGAGGGCAGCTCCGCCGTGGACGCCTCCATGCTGACCGGCGAGTCGGTCCCGGTCGAGGTCACCGTCGGCGACGGCGTCACCGGGGCCACCGTCAACGCCTCCGGCCGCATCGTCGTCGAGGCCACCCGCGTCGGCTCCGGCACCCAGCTCGCCCGGATGGCCAAGCTCGTCGAGGACGCGCAGAACGGCAAGGCCGAGGTACAGCGCCTCGCCGACCGGATCTCCGGGATCTTCGTACCGGTGGTGCTCGTCCTGGCCCTCGGCACCTGGGTGACCTGGCTGCTGCTCACCGACGACCCCACGGCCGCCTTCACCGCCGCCGTGGCCGTCCTGATCATCGCCTGCCCCTGCGCCCTGGGCCTGGCCACGCCGACCGCGCTGATGGTCGGCACGGGCAGGGGGGCTCAGCTCGGGATCCTGATCAAGGGCCCCGAGGTGCTGGAGTCCACCCGCCGCGTGGACACCGTCGTCCTGGACAAGACCGGGACCGTGACCACCGGGCGGATGACCCTGTCGGGCGTGCACGCCGCCGAGGGCGTCGACGAGACCGAGCTGCTGCGCCTGGCCGGCTCCCTGGAGCACGCCTCCGAGCACCCGATCGCCCGTGCCATCGCCGCCGGCGCCGCCGGAAGGACCGGGGAACTGCCCGTCCCCGAGGGCTTCGAGAACCTCGCCGGCCTCGGCGTCCAGGGCGTCGTCGACGGACACGCCGTCCTGGTGGGCCGCGAGAAACTGCTGGCCGACCGGTCGATCCCGCTGCCCGCCCCCCTCGCCGCCGCCAAGGCCGCCGCCGAGGCCGCGGGCGCCACCGCCGTCCTGGTGGCCTGGGACGGGGAGGCGCGCGGGGTGCTGACCGTGGCCGACGCGGTCAAGGAGACCAGCGCCGAGGCGGTGTCCCGGCTGCGGGCCCTAGGACTGACCCCGGTCCTGCTGACCGGCGACAACAAGGCCGTCGCCGAGACCGTGGCCCGCGAGGTGGGCATCGACGAGGTCATCGCCGAGGTCCTGCCCGAGGACAAGGTGGACGTCGTACGCCGGCTGCAGGCGCAGGGCCGTACGGTCGCCATGGTCGGCGACGGCGTCAACGACGCGGCCGCGCTGGCCCAGGCCGACTTGGGCCTCGCGATGGGCACCGGAACGGACGCCGCGATCGAGGCGGGCGACCTGACCCTCGTACGGGGCGACCTGCGGGTCGCGGCGGACGCGATCCGGCTCTCCCGCCGGACCCTGGCCACCATCAAGGGCAACCTGTTCTGGGCCTTCGGCTACAACGTCGCGGCGCTGCCGCTGGCGGCCGCCGGGCTGCTCAACCCGATGATCGCGGGGGCCGCGATGGCCTTCTCCTCGGTCTTCGTGGTGACCAACAGCCTGCGGCTGCGCTCGTTCCGCTAGTGAGCCCCCTTCGCACATCGCGCACAGTTCCTTCACGGGAGACGCAGATCACAGTGATCGCAACGTAACCATCGGGCAGCCCAGTGGGTCTAATGGTGCGGTGCAAGGGAACGTCTGGGGGCGTTTCGCGGGGGTCTTGGGGGACACCCGTGGCATCAGCCGGCCGGGACGCGTGCCCCGGGGAAGCCTGGAGCGGCCCTCCCGACCCGTACGGGTCCCGGCAGACACCGGAGCGCGCCGCGCGCGCTCCACACAGACACCCGGTCCGGGTCCCGTGGGGGGAATCCGTTCCGGGGTAAGGAAAGCGCCCCGACCTTCGACCCGTGGGGGGATCGATGGCGGGGCGCTTTTCCTTGGACCGCGGATGCCGCGTTCCCGCGGCGCCGGGGGGCGCCGCGGCGAGAGCCTCGGGTCAGCGGGCCTCGACCGGGACGAAGTCGCGCAGGACCTCGCCGGTGTAGATCTGGCGCGGGCGGCCGATGCGGGAGCCGGGCTCCTTGATCATCTCGTGCCACTGGGCGATCCAGCCGGGCAGGCGGCCGATCGCGAAGAGCACGGTGAACATCTCGGTCGGGAAGCCCATGGCCCGGTAGATCAGGCCGGTGTAGAAGTCGACGTTCGGGTAGAGGTTGCGCTCGACGAAGTAGTCGTCGGCCAGCGCGTGCTCTTCCAGCTTGAGCGCGATGTCGAGCAGCTCGTCGTCCTTGCCGAGCGCCGAGAGGACATCGTGCGCCGCCGCCTTGATGATCTTCGCCCGGGGGTCGAAGCTCTTGTAGACGCGGTGCCCGAAGCCCATGAGGCGGACGCCGTCTTCCTTGTTCTTCACCTTGCGGATGAAGGCGTCGACGTCGCCGCCGTCGTTCTTGATGCCCTCGAGCATCTCCAGAACGGACTGGTTGGCGCCACCGTGCAGCGGGCCCCACAGGGCCGAGATGCCGGCGGAGATCGAGGCGAACATGTTCGCCTGCGAGGAGCCGACCAGACGCACGGTGGAGGTGGAGCAGTTCTGCTCGTGGTCCGCGTGCAGGATCAGCAGCTTGTCGAGCGCGGCGACCACGACCGGGTCCAGGTCGTACTCCTGGGCCGGCACGGAGAAGGTCATGCGCAGGAAGTTCTCGACGTAGCTGAGGTCGTTGCGCGGGTAGACCACCGGGTGGCCGACCGACTTCTTGTACGCGTACGCAGCGATCGTCGGGAGCTTGGCCAGCAGCCGGATCGTCGAGAGGTTGCGCTGCTTCTCGTCGAAGGGGTTGTGGCTGTCCTGGTAGAACGTCGACAGGGCGCTGACCACGGAGGACAGCATCGCCATCGGGTGCGCGTCACGCGGGAAGCCGTCGTAGAAGCGCTTGACGTCCTCGTGCAGCAGCGTGTGCTGGGTGATCTCGTTGCGGAACGACGCGAGCTGGTCGACGGTCGGCAGCTCCCCGTTGATCAGCAGGTAGGCGACCTCGATGAAGGTCGAGCGCTCCGCCAGCTGCTCGATCGGGTATCCGCGGTAGCGCAGGATGCCCTGCTCACCGTCGAGGTAGGTAATGGCGGACTTATAGGCGGCGGTGTTTCCGTAGCCGCTGTCCAGGGTGACCAGCCCGGTCTGAGCCCGGAGCTTCGCAATGTCGAAGCCCTGGTCGCCCACGGTGCTTTCGACCACCGGGTAGGTGTATTCACCGTCCGCGTACCGCAGTACTACAGAGTTGTCGCTCACGTCATCCCTCACCGACGTAGTGCCTCTTCTTCGAGGTGCCCTGACTGCCTCTACCTTCCCCCATTTGGCACGGGTGAGTGCACTCGGGGTCGGGGTTTGGTGTTTTTGACGGCACTGAGTGCCTTCAGCCTGCTCATCCTGCCCGCTGCGCACGGCGGCGGATACCCCAAATGATCGATCATTTAGGTGATGTTTCCCACCGGTATGCGTCCGGAGAGCCGGGGAGCCACGGCTGTGTACCTCCTGCCTGCGGAAACGGTACGCACCGCCTGGCCGAGAGCCTTGCGGGACCCGACCAGGACGACCAGTTTCTTCGCCCTGGTCACCGCCGTGTAGAGCAGATTCCGCTGGAGCATCATCCAAGCGCCGGTGGTGACCGGGATCACGACCGCTGGATATTCGCTTCCCTGGGACCGGTGGATGGTCACGGCGTACGCGTGGGCGAGCTCGTCGAGCTCGCCGAACTCGTAGGCCACCTCCTCGTCTTCGTCCGTGCACACCGTCAGGCGCTGTTCGTCCAGGTCCAGGCCCGTGACCACGCCGACCGTGCCGTTGAAGACGCCGTTGGCGCCCTTCTCGTAGTTGTTCCTGATCTGGGTGACTTTGTCACCCACTCGGAAGACACGGCCGCCGAAACGCTTCTCGGGCAGGTCCGGCCGGGCCGGGGTGATGGCCTGCTGGAGCAGGGCGTTGAGGTTGCCGGCGCCGGCCGGGCCGCGGTGCATGGGTGCCAGGACCTGGATGTCGCGCCGCGGGTCGAGCCCGAATCTGGCTGGAATTCGTCGTGCGGCGACATCGACGGCAAGCTTCCCCGCCTCCTCCGTGTCCTCTTCGGGAAAGAGGAAGAAGTCGGGGAGCCCGTCGGTGATCGGCGGCAGACCGGTGTTGATGCGGTGCGCGTTGGTGACCACACCGGACTGCTGGGCCTGGCGGAAGATGGTGGTCAGTCGGACGGCGGGAACCGGTCCGCCCTCGGCGAGCAGATCGCGCAGCACCTCGCCGGCGCCGACCGAGGGCAGTTGGTCCACGTCCCCGACGAGCAGCAGGTGCGCGCCCGGCGCCACCGCCTTGACCAGCTTGTTCGCCAGCAGCAGGTCGAGCATCGAGGCCTCGTCCACGACCACCAGGTCCGCGTCGAGCGGCCGCTCCCGGTCGTAGGCCGCGTCCCCGCCCGGTTTGAGTTCCAGGAGCCGGTGCACGGTGGAGGCTTCGGCCCCCGTGAGCTCGGCCAGCCGTTTGGCCGCACGGCCGGTGGGGGCCGCGAGGACCACCTTGGCCTTCTTGGCACGGGCCAGCTCCACGATCGAGCGGACGGTGAAGGACTTCCCGCAGCCGGGGCCGCCCGTGAGGACGGCGACCCGGCGGGTGAGGGCGAGGCGGACGGCGTCCCGCTGCCCGGGGGCCAGCTTGGCGCCGGTCCGTCCGGCCAGCCAGCCCAGGGCCTTGTCCCAGTCCACGGCCTGGAAGGCGGGCATCCGGTCCTCGTCGGCGTGGAGGAGCCGGCGCACCTGGCCGACCAGTGACAGTTCGGCCCGGTGGAAGGGCACCAGGTACACGGCGGTGAGGTCCGGGCCGCCCTGCGGATCGGGCACCCGTTCCCGTACGACGCCCTCCGGGTCGGCGGCGAGCTCCGCCAGGCAGTCGATGACCAGCCCGGTGTCCACTTGGAGCAGCTTGACCCCGTCGGCGATGAGCCGGTCCTCGGGCAGGAAGCAGTGCCCCTGGTCGGTGGACTGCGACAGGGCGTACTGGAGGCCGGCCTTGACCCGCTCCGGGCTGTCGTGCGGGATGCCGACGGCCTGCGCGATGCGGTCGGCGGTGAGGAAGCCGATGCCCCAGACGTCGGCGGCGAGCCGGTAGGGCTGGTTCTTCACCACGGAGATGGAGGCGTCGGCGTACTTCTTGTAGATGCGCACCGCGATGGAGGTGGAGACGCCCACTCCCTGGAGGAAGACCATGACCTCCTTGATGGCCTTCTGCTCCTCCCAGGCTGCGCCGATCAGCTTGGTCCGCTTGGGGCCGAGGCCGGGCACCTCGATCAGCCGCTTCGGCTGCTCCTCGATGACGTCCAGGGTGTCGGTGCCGAAGTGCTCCACGATCCGGTCGGCGATCTTCGGTCCGATGCCTTTGATCAGGCCGGATCCGAGGTAGCGCCGGATGCCCTGGATGGTCGCGGGAAGGAGCGTGGAGTAGTTCTCGACGGTGAACTGCTTGCCGTACTGCGGGTGCGAGCCCCAACGGCCCTCCATGCGCAGCGATTCGCCCGGCTGGGCCCCCAGGAGGGACCCGACGACGGTGAGCAGGTCGCCGGCGCCGCGGCCGGTGTCGACCCGGGCGACCGTGTACCCGCTCTCCTCGTTGGCGTAGGTGATGCGCTCGAGCACCCCTTCGACCACGGCCGACGACGTCGTCGCGTTGGTAGTCATGGCACGACGCTACCGTCCGGTGCCGACAGCCCGGCGGACCTGGGGACAACTCCCCCCGGCGGGCGCCGCGCCGGTCCTTTCCAGGCTCCGGAGAACCGAAAGGGGGTCCGGCCTTCCGGCCGGACCCCCTCACGGTTACCCCTCCCTCGTCGGACTTCCCGATCCCCCCAGATCCCTCCCCGGAAGTGCCGACGCACCATACGACCCGCGACCACCGCCCGTGGTTGCACGCGGATCCACACCTTTACTCCTCCATTACCCAAGGGTGATCCCGGCGCTACCCGAGGTGCCGGTGAATCACCTCAGAAGTAGCGTTTCCGGCATGAGCGAACCTTCGATCCAGGACGACGTGCTGAGCGAACTCGGCGACGACCGGCTGACCGAGATCGCCGGACTCCTCGGTACCGACGCGAACGGCGCCCGTGACACCGTGGCGACCACGGTCGGAGCGATGACCGGTGACCTCCGCCAGAAGGCCGGCGCCGATGACGACGACGGCAACGAGGTCCGCCAGGCCTTCGCCGAAGTGGCCGAGCCCCCGCTGGAAGGCGTGGCCACCCTCGGCGGCGGCCTGGGCGGCCTGCTCGGCGGCGGGATGATGGCCGGGGTGCTCGCCAAGGTGAGCAAGCCCGTGGCCAACGCGGTCTCCAAGAAGACGGGCATTCCCGCGCCCACCGTGGCCCGCGTCATCGAGATGCTCATCCCCGTGCTGCTGGCCGTCTTCGCCAAGCGCGCGGCCGCAAGCAAGGCCGGGGCGGGCGCGGCCCCGGGAGCGGCGGGCGCGGCCCCGGGAGCGGCGTCCTCCGGTGGCGGCCTCGGCGACCTGCTGGGCCAGATCCTCGGCGGCGGCAGGAAGTAGTACCGCCGCGCGTTCACCCCTGCGGCCGACCCGGCCCCGAGCGTCGGGGCCGGGTCGGGCGCGGTGGTCCGGGCCGCCCCCCGGCGGTCCGGACCCGACGCAGAGCCGGACCCACCCGGCCCTGCGTCAGATCGCGGGACGGTAGAAGAAGGTCTTGCGGTGCTCGATCCTGCCGTCGCGGACGAGGTAGGTGTCGGCGAAGGCCTCGTCCAGGGCGGTGCCGTCCTTGTCGGCTCCCCTGAAGCGCCCCCAGCAGGCGGCCGCGGCCAGCCCGCCGGTCACCTGACTCACCTCGTGAGCGCCCGAGGTGATGATGCGTTCGTGCTCGTAGAAGCGGCGGATGCGCTCCAGGCCCTCCAGCGGCGGATAGCCGGGGCGCTCGTAGACGGCGTCGGGCGAGAAGACCTCGCCGAGCCGGTCCCACGAGCGGGTGTCGATCACCTGGAACAGCCGGGCCACCAGGAAGTCGGCGGTCACCGGTGCGGGGGACGTGGTTGTCACGGCCATGCTCCTTCAGGGTGCGGACAGTGCGGGATGCGGACTGTGCGGATGCGCACCGGGCGGGTTGTCACGCGGTGCGGGTCGTGCGGCCGGGGGTCACCCGTGGGTACTGCGCGTGCGGAAACGTCCATGGGCCCCCGCCGGAGGCGGGGCGGTCGTCAGGAGCCGTCGGCCAGGGCCTTCTCCCAGGCCGTGGCCAGGCGGGCGACGCCTTCCTGGCGCTGCGCGTCGTCCAGGGAGGCGAAGGACAGCCGCAGCACGCGCGAGCCGTCCTCCTCGATGCAGAAGGGAGTACCCGGCACGATGGCCACGCCCTGCGCCAGCGCGTGCTCGTACAGCGCGTCCGAGCCGACGCGGGGGTCGGTCAGCCGGCACCAGAAGAAGAGGCCGCCGCGCGGGCGCTCGAAGTCCAGCCAGGGCAGGCGCTCGCGCAGCAGCGCCTCCATGTCGCGCGCCCGCCCGCCGTAGAGCGTGCGCAGCCCGGCCAGGTGGGCCGGCAGGAACTCCGGGTCTCCCAGCAGGTCGACGAGCAGGTACTGGCCGAAGGTGTTGGTCTGCAGGTCACCGCACTGCTTGGCGGCGATCAGCTCCCCGATCAGCCCGGCCGGGGCGACCAGGCCGGCCACGCGCAGTCCCGGGCAGACCGTTTTGGACAGGCTCATCAGACGGACGACCCGGTCGCTGTGGACGTCCGTGGACGGCAGTCGGCGGCCCTCGAAGGCGAGGTCGCCGTACGGGTCGTCCTCGACGACCAGGAAGCCGTACCGCTCTGCCAGCGCGGCCAGGTGGCGGCGCCGCTCCTCGGAGAGCACCGCGCCGGTCGGGTTGTGGAAGTGCGGTACGACGTAGACCAGCTTGGGCCGGGCACCGGCGGCGAGACGCTGCTCCAGTACGTCGGTGCGCATGCCGTCCGCGTCCCCCGGCACCGGCAGCAGCAGGGCTCCGGCCCGCCGGAAGACCTGGACGGCGCCCAGGTAGCTGGGGTCGTCCAGTGCCACCTCGTCGCCCTCGTCGATGAGGGTCTGGGCGACGAGGTCCAGGCCCTGCTGGCTGCCGGCGGTGACCATCACCCGGTCGGGCGTGACGGGGGCGCCGGTCGCGGTGGCCCGCGCCGCGATCACCTCGCGCATCGGGGCGATGCCGTCGGTGGGGGCGTACTGGAGCGCCCGCACGGCGGAGCCGGCGAACAGCCGCTCCGCGGCCTCGGCGAGCCGGGCCACGGGGAAGCTGTCGGGTGCCGGGATGCCCCCGGCCATCGAGAGCACACCGGGCGCGGCGGCGGCCGCCAGGATCCGGCTCACCGCGTCGGAGCGGCCCCAGCCGGTCCGGCGGGCGAGCAGGCTCTCGATGCCGCCGCCGGCCGTGCCCGGCCGCGCCACGGGGGTCACGGACGGAACCGGGGTCACCGGGGTCACGGGGGTCACCTTGCCTCCACCTTCCTCGGCTGCGCGCCGATCTGCGCCGGGAAGTCCTTCAGCCGCCACACCGGCGATTTCAGGACCACCAGGACCGCGGTCAGGAAGACCGCGGCCGTGACGAACAAGGTCTCCCGCAGCCCGATGAGGTCACCGAGCCAGCCGCCCAGCAGGGCGCCGAGCGGGAGGGTGCCCCAGGAGACGAACCGGTAGCCGGCGTTCATCCGGCCCAGCAGGTGGTCCGGGGTCATGGACTGGCGCAGGCTGATGATGTGGATGTTGGCGATGGTGCCGCCGGCGCCGATCAGCGCGAAGGCTGCGACGAACAGGGCGAGCGAGAGCGCGCCGCCGTTCGCCGGAGCGGCCGGGATGGCGGCGGGGGCCAGGCAGCACAGCAGCAAGGCCGCCAGGATGGCCGGGCCGAGCCCGATCCTGCGCTTGAGCCACTGCGCGAACATCGAGCCGACCAGGGAGCCGACCGCGCCGGTGCCGAGCAGCAGGCCGATGCCGCCGGGCGAGATGCCGAGCGTGCGGGCCGCGTACAGCACGAAGACGGTCTGGAGCGACATCCAGCACAGGTTGTACAGCCCGGACTGGAGGGCGCAGGCCCGCAGGTGGGCGCTGTCCCAGATGATGCGGACGCCCTGGTTGATGCTCGTCCGGATGCCGGTCCGCTCCTGCTGGGGCACCGGCGCCGGTTCGGCGCGCCGTACCGCGAGCAGGGTGAGCACGGACACCAGGTACGAGATCCCGTTGATCAGCAGCGCGTAGGGGGCGGTGACCCAGCCGACGAGCAGGCCGGCGAGTCCGGGGCCGCCGATCTGGGCGAGCGAACTGGTGCCCTGGAGCTTGCTGTTGCCCTCCACCAAGTGTTCCTTGCCGACCAGGGTCGGTAAGTACGACTGGTAGGAGACGTCGAAGACCACCGTCAGGGTGCCGACGAGCAGCGCGGCGACGTAGACGTACTCGATGCGGAGCAGGTCGAGCACGGCCAGCAGCGGCACCGCGCTGACCAGCAGTGCCCGCCCCACGTTGGCCATGATCATCAGCGGCCTGCGCCGCACCCGGTCGACCCACACGCCGACCAGGAGGGTGACCATCAGGAACGGGGCGTAGGAGGCCGCGTTGACGAAGCCCACCTGGGAGGAGCTGGCGTCGAGCGTGAGGACCGCGGTGAGCGGCAGCGCCAGGGTCGTGACCTGGGCCCCGACCTGTGAGATCGCCTCCCCGGACCAGAACTTGAGGAATTCCGGGTCCCGCCAGAGCGTGGAGCCGCCGGCGCCGGCCGGGGGGCCGGCCGGAGCCTCCTCCAGCGCCTCGGCGGCCCCGTTCCCGATGTCGGTCACTTCGCGTCCACCACCCCGGCGGCCGGGTCGACGTGGAAGGCACAGCCGATCTGGGCGCCGCGCAGCATGCTGACGATGCCCACGGCCGGGTCGGTGACGCCACGGGCGAGGGTGCCGGCGTACCGTCCGTCGACCATCAGGGTCCCGTAGGCGACGGCCATGTCCTCGCAGCTCTCGCCGTCCTCGGAGAGGAAGCGCTCGGTGGTCGGCAGCAGGCGGTGCTGCAGGACGTACGGGCCGTCCGTGGCCTGGCGGAGCTTGGCCACCCACTCCTTCTGGTCGGTGGTCCAGCCGGGGGTGACGCCGACGCCGCCGTAGAGGAGGGTGGGCTTGAGGACCAGGTGGTCCTTGTTGGCGATGGCGTAGGGCAGCAGGTCGATCTTCTCGCCGTCGAAGGTGACCTTCTCGTCGCGCACGAACCGGGTCCAGGGCAGGATCCGGTCGATCAGCTCGCGCTCCTCCTCGGTGAAGACACCGCGGTTGCGCTCGTCACTGAGCATGGCCAGGCTGCCCTTGTTGCCGTACAGCTCGCAGTCCAGCGGGGCGAAGAGCTCGACGCCGCCCGCCTCGACGGCGTCCAGCAGGGGGTTCACGAGGTCGTAGGTGCGGGGCTCGTCCGGCATTTCACCGGGCAGGAACATCCGGTAGACCACATCGACCTTGCGGCCCCGGTGCAGGACGTTGCCGGCCTCGTACGTGAAGTCGCCGAGGTGGCAGACGACGGGCTCGAAACCGAGCCGCTCGAAGGCGGGGACGACGAAATCCATCCAGCACTTGGACTTCTCGAAGCCCTCGGGCCAGTCGGTGATCGCGAGCAGCGGGCGCTCCACTCCTTCCAGGGAGGGTGCCTGGCGGCGGAGCACCTCGGTGATGCGGGCGAGCGGGTCGGGGTAGACCAGGCCCTCGGCGTCCGCGAACTTCACGAACTCCTCGTCCTGGACCAGGGCCCGTGCGAACTCGCCCATCTGCCAGCCGCCGAGCGAGGAACCCGTGTTGAGCTCCATGACGCGGAAACCGCCGGTCTCGCGGTACAGATCGGCGCGGGAGAGCGGGGCGAGTTCGTCGGAGGAGCCGCGCAGGACCAGGTCGGCCTGGGTCGGGGACATTCCGACGGCCCGGGCGAAGGCGCGCAGGTCGCCGTCGAAGAGCCGGGCGGGCACCGCCTTCAGCAGCTCGAAGAGGCCGCCGAGGTCGCGCTCCAGGGTGGCGACGTCGCTCGCGCTGAGGAAGACGGGACGGTTGAGGCCCTCGCCGCCGCCGGCGCCGGTGCGGAACCGCTCCACGCCCCGGACACCGGAGACGGTCATCCGCCGGGCGGTGCGCTCGTGGTCGAAGAAGCGGCGGGTCACGGCGTTCTCCACGCGGGCGCCCAGCCGGTGCGCGGCGACCCCGGAGACCTCGGTACGGGAGAGCTCCTCGGCCCGGTCCAGGGCGCGGCGGGTCTTGGCGGGGGTGTCGCTCACCGCGATGAGCGCGGCGGAGCGCGGGGTCAGGCCGCGCGGCGGGAGCAGCAGCTCGTCGCCGGGCTCCACCAGCGCGACCGCCTCGACCAGGTCCTCGACGTCCTCGGGGGCGGGCAGCACGACACGGTCGACGGCTCCGTCGTAGGCCGGGTAGAGGAAGCGGACTTCGGCGCTCTTGGCACGCGTCGGGGTGATGTCGGGGATCTCCTCGAAGGCGATCCGGGCGGCGGCCAGCGGCAGGTCCACGCCCGTGGCCAGGTGGTTCAAGTGCGGGATGAGGTCGCCGCCGAGGCGGCCGTTGAGCTCGATCAGCCGCGGGCCGTCCGCGGCGACCCGCAGTTCGGTGTGGGTGACGCCGAAGTCGACGCCGACCGCGCGGTGGGATCCCTGGACCAGTTCGGTGACGGCCCCGGCCCACGGCTCGTCGCGCCAGTCGGTGACGAGGTGGCCGACCTCCTCGAAGTACGGGTGGGCGCCCAGGCGCTTGCGGGCCACGGCCACGGGGGTGGCGACGCCGTCCACGACGACGCTGTCCACGCTGAGTTCGGGGCCTTCGACGAACTCCTCGATCAGTACCGAGGCGGTGGTGCCGGCGCCGCGCAGGCGGCTGGTGGAGGCGAGCCGGAAGGCCTTGCGCAGGCCGTCCACGTCGCGGGCCATCATCACGCCGAAGCTGCCGCCGAGGGTGCGGGGCTTGACGACCACGGGGAAGCCGATGGCCTCGGCCGCGGCGACGGCCTCGTCCTCGGTGGTGGCCGGGATGTAGCGGACGGCGGCCATGCCGGCCGCCTCCAGGGCCTGGCGGGTGGCGTACTTGTCCCGGCAGACGCGGGCGGCGGCCGGGTCCATGGCCCGCATGCCCAGCTTCTTGGCGACCGAGGAGACGGCGACCAGCGACCACTCGTCCCAGGTGACGATCGCGGCGTCCGCGACCTCGCCCCGCAGGTCGGCGACGGGTGCGTACAGCTTGGCCGCGTCGGTGGTGTCGGCGATCCGGTGGGTCTCCACGTAGCGGGACTGCCAGGTGGGCGCCTCCGGCGCGACGAGCGTCACCTCGTAGTGCCGGGCGAGGGAGGCCAGGGCGTATTCGCGGTACTGGCGTATGCGGCTGCCGACGAGGATGACGCGTCGGCGTTCGGTGCTCATGAAGACCACGGTGGGTTCCTTTCGGTGCGGGGCGTGGTGCCTTGGCCCCGGCAAGACAGGGGGTGCGGGGAGGGACGCGCCGCGGGCTGTTCCGCGCGGCGCGTCGTGTGTCAGTTCTGCGGGGCGGGCGGCTCCGCGGCCGGTACGCAGGTCAGCCGGAAACCGTTCGCGGCTTCGGTGATGGCCGCCTCGACCTCGCGGGTGGAGGGGCCCCGGAAGCGGAAACGGGTGCCCACGTGCTCGTAGCCGCTGATCGCGGGGGCCACCGCGCCGACCGGGGTGTGCAGGACGGCGTACGGGAGGCGGGCGGGCTCGGGCGGCGCCGCCGCCCAGCCGGCGGCTTCCACCCGGCAGGGGGCGGGGACCGGCAGCGGCAGCAGCAGGTAGCCGCCGACCTCGCCGGTCTTCAGGGGAGGCAGGACCGGGGTCAGACCCAGCTGGATGTCGACGGCGGCGGCCATCAGGTCGACGCCGTGGACGTCGCGCCAGGTGAAGGGGATCTCGCCGCCGCCCACCCGGGCCCCGCATTCGAGGAAGACCAGCGCGGGCCCGCCGTCGGCGGCCCGGGTGACGAAGGCCTCCAGGTGGAAGACCCACGGCCGGGAGCCGCCGAGGGCCGCGCCCACGGCCGCGGCGAAGGCCTCCGTCGCCTCCAGCAGCGCCGGGTCGTCCTCCTCGACGGAGCCGAGCCAGGTGCCCTGGGTGAAGTCGGCGCAGGTGCCGCCGACGTAGCGCGAGACCGTCCAGCTGCCCAGCGAGTCGCCCTCCCACAGGCCGTCGATGTGCAGGATCGGCCCGTCGACGTAGCTCTGCACGAGGTACGGCTCGCCGGCCAGCGCGGCGGCCAGTCCCGGGACGGCGGCGACCTCCGCGGCGGAGTCCACCCGGACGACCCCCCGGCTGGCGGTGCCGCGGTGCGGCTTGACGACCAGCGGCCAGCCGTGGGCTTCGCCGAAGGCGAGCACGGCGGCCCGGTCGGGCGCCGGGGCGAAAGCCGGTACGGGCAGGCCGGCCGCCGCCGCGGTGCGGCACATCGTCAGCTTGTCGCGGAAGACGGCCAGTTCGGCGGTGGTCTGGCCGGGGATCGCGAACTCCTCGCGGATCAGCGCGGCCGTGTCGAGGTCCCCCTCGTTGAGGGCGACCAGCCGCGCCGGGGTGCCGAAGCGGGCGACGAGTGCCGTGACGGCCGCGCGGACGGCGGGCAGGTCGTCGGTGAGGCCCACGGTGGTCACCGCCGCGGCGGCGGGCGGCAGCGAGGCGCGGCCGAGCTCGGTGCTCACGTAGGTGACGTGGGCGGATCCGTGGTCGAGGTAGTCGGTGTAGTGGGCGTGGGTGTCCCGCCAGCGGTGCAGGACGAGGATGTGGGGGCGGTCGCCGTTCACGCGCGCTCGCCCTCCTCTCCCGCCGCGTCCGGGCCGGCTCCGTCGACCGCGCCGGCGGCGCCGGTCGCGTCCGCGGCTCCGGCGGCGAGCCAGGGCAGGGCCGCCGTCGCCATCGTGCGGACGCCCACGGACAGCGCGGGCCCGGCGACGGGCGCGAAGGTGGACGAGTGGTTCTGCGGGAGGTCCTCCAGCCGGCCGGCCGCGAAGGCCTCCCCGAACGCCTGCTGGTCGAGGCCGCCGTAGAACCAGTACACAGAGGGAACTTGGGCCGCGGTGGCGAGGAGGCCGAAGTCCTCGCTGGCGGTGGTCGGCCCCATGGTCATCACGGCGCCGGCCCCGAAGTGGTCGCGGTGGGCCTGGGCGACGCGCTCGGCGCTCGCCGGGTCGTTGACCGTCATCGGCAGGTGGTAGACGGAGGTGATCTCCGGGTCGGCCGTCGCGCCGGCGGCCGCCGATTCGGCGCGCGCGAGGCGCTCGATGGCCGCGATGACCTTCTCGCGGACCGGCGCGGAGCTGGTGCGGACGTTGATGCCGAGCTCGGCGGTGTCGGGTATGACCGCGGCGGTGGTGCCGGCCTGCAGCTTGCCGACGGTGAGCACCACCGGTTCCTGGGCGGCGATCTCGCGGGAGACGACCGTCTGGAGCCGCAGGACCAGCGAGGCCGCCATGACCACGGGGTCCACCGCCGCCTCGGGCTTGGAGCCGTGGCCGCCGCGCCCGAAGAGCTTGACCGTGATGGAGTCGGTGGCGCCCATGACCGTGCCGGGGCAGGTGGCGATGAGCCCGGCCGGGCCCGGTCCGACGTGCGAGCCGAGGATCACGTCGGGGCGCGGGAAGCGCTCGAAGAGGCCGTCGTCGACCATCGCCCGGGCGCCGTAGCCGCTCTCCTCACCCGGCTGGAACACCGCGACGACGGTGCCCCGCCAGGCGTCCCTGTTGCGGGCGAACAGGTCGCAGGCCCCGATCAGGGCGGCCACGTGCAGATCGTGACCGCAGGCGTGCATCACGGGGACCTCGGCGCCCGTCTCGTCGGTGGCGGTCTCCGTGCTCGCGTACGGCAGTCCGGTGGCCTCCTTGACGGGCAGCGCGTCCATGTCGGCGCGCAGCATCACCACGGGGCCCTCGCCGCCGCGCAGGACCGCGACCACGCCGGTGCGGCCGACGCCGGTGGTGATCTCCCAGCCGCCCTGTGCGGCGAGCCGCTCGGCGACGAGGGCGGCGGTCCGCTTCTCCTGGAAGGCGAGTTCGGGGTGGGCGTGCAGTTCGCGGTAGTCGGCCTCCAGGGCCGGCAGCAGTGAGTCGAGACCTTCGAGCAGTGCAGTCATGTCGTCCTTCTCAGGCATGAGGGGTTACGGAGGACATGGGGTGCTCGCGTACACCCCATGAGGCGGCCAGCGCCGCCGCGGCGGTCAGTGCGGGCCACCACGGAAGCCACCCGCCCAGTCCCGCCGACCGCAGCAGCTCCGCGAGCATCGGGAAGGTGCCGCCGAAGAGGCTGATCGCGGCCGCGGTGGGCAGACCCACCGCCACGGCGCGCACGGCCGGCGGGAACAGCTGCCCGGCGAAGACGTTGCTCACGGCGAGCGGCAGGCCCAGCAGGAAGAGCAGGACCACGGTGACGAGCTGGACGGGCACCCGGCCGGACTCCATGGCCGCCAGCAGCGGCACGGTGCCCAGGGCGAGCCCGGCGAATCCGGTGCGCAGGACGGGCAGCGCGCCGAACCGGTCGGCTGCCTTGCCGCCGCCGAGCATCGTGACGAGCAGGGCCACCATGCCGAGGAGCAGGGCCGCGGAGGTCTCCTCCTTGGTGGCGGCGCCGACGCTGTCCGCGTAGGAGGGGAAGTCGACGGTGACGAAGTAGAAGGCGGTGGTGGCGCCGGAGGTGATGGCGAAGACCACGGCGAGACGGCCGAGATGGGACTTCAGGACGGGCCAGGGGCTCGGTGCCTTCGCGGCGGCGGGAGGGGCCGCCGCGCCGACCGGAGCCACGGGGGTGTGCCCGGAGTCGCGGGCGGCGGCCGTGAAGACGGCGCTCTCCGCCGCGCCGCGCCGGATCCACAGGGCGGTGAGGCCGAGCAGTCCGCCGAAGACGAAGCCGAAGCGCCAGCCGCCGTCCTCGACCCCGCCCTCCCCGAACACCCCGAGCAGGACGTTCATGACGATGAAGGACAGGGCGCTGCCCAGGACCACTCCCCCGTAGGAGACGGCGCTGTAGAAGTAGCGGCGTCCGGCGGGGGCGGTCTCGGTGACGTACGCGGCCACGCTCGGGTTCTCCGCTCCCACCGAGAGGCCCTGCACCAGCCGGGCGCCGACCACCAGGAGCGGAGCGGCCAGGCCGATGGAGGCGTAGCCCGGTATGACCGCCAGGAACAGGGAGCCGGCCGCGATGAGGCCGACGGTGAGGGTCAGTCCGTAGCGCCGGCCGCGGGTGTCGGTGAGGCGGCCGATGAGCACGCTGCCCAGGGGCCGGACCAGGAAGCCCAGGGCGAAGCCGAGGTAGGCGGCGATGAGTTTGGCGGTGGGCGAGGAGCCGGGGAAGAGGGCCTCGGCGAAGTAGGGGGCGAGGATGCCGTAGATGGTCCAGTCATAGGCCTCGACGACGGAGCCGACGGTGGCCGCGGCCAGTTCCCTGCGGGGGCGCCGGCCCGGCGCGGTGGTGCCCACCGCGCCGGCCGCCGGGACGCCGGCTTGCTTAGTGCTGGTCATCTGTCACTCCGTAGACCCTGATCAATGTGTGGTCGCCGGGGAACGGCACGGCGTGCAGCCGGGCCCCGGTCGCCGGGAGCGCCTCCAGGCCGGTCAGGCCCGTGAGGGCGGGCAGGCCGGCGGCTGCCAGTGCCCGGGCCGCGGGTCCCTCGCCGTGGCGGCTGTCGGTGGCCACGAGGGCCGCGCCCTGTGCGGCGAGCAGGGCCACCGCGTCCTCGGTGAGGTACGGGCCGGCCGCGCGGCCCGTCTGCACCACCACCGCGTGTCCGGCGAGGTCGAAGGGGGCCAGCGCGAGCCGGTCGGCGACCGGCTGCCCTGCTCCGAGCAGCCGCAGCAGGACCACGGGCAGGTCCACCAGGCCGGCCAGGCCCGGTGCGCCGCCGGGTGCCCCGGGCCAGGCGGGCTTGGTCGCGGGGCCGGTCAGGTCGACGGTGCGGCGGCCCGCGCCGGGGGCGACGGTGTTGCGGGAGCCCTTGTGGGGCTCCTGGATCAGCTCCCGGCGCGTGATCTTCGTACTGCCGACCATCAGCAGTCCGAGGTGGCGCACCAGCAGTTCGCCCAGTTCGCCGTCGCCGATGTCGTCACCGGGGATGTCCAGCCGGAATCCCTGGGTCTGCAAGGCGCCGCCGTTGCTGAAGACGACCTCCGCGTCGAAGTCGACCCGCCACTGACCGCTGCTCGTTCCCGTGGTCATGTTCCCTGTCCTCGCGTTCGTGGATCCGTCGCTCGCGGATCCGTGCTCTTCCGTGCCGAACCGGCCGTTGCGGTTCAGGCGCAGTCGATCAGAGCTTTCTCCAGGGCCGCCGCCATCTCGTGGATCTCGTCCTCGGTGATGATCAGTGGCGGCAGGAGGCGGAGCACGGCGCCGTGGCGGCCGCCGCTCTCCAGCAGCAGTCCGTGGTCCAGGCAGGCCCGCTTGAGGCGCTTGGCGCGGGCTCCGTCGGCGGGCAGCGTGCCGAGCGCGTCGGCCTGGCCGAGCGGGTCGACGATCTCGATGCCCCACATCAGGCCCCGGCCGCGCACCTGCCCGATCTCGGGGTGGCCCGCAGCCAGCCGGCCCAGCAGTTCGGCGATCAACTCGCCCTTGGCGGCGGCCTTTTCGATCAGGCCCTCGGCTTCCGTGACCCGCATCGCGGCGAGTCCCGCGACCAGGGCGATCTGGTTGCCGCGGAAGGTGCCCGCGTGGGCGCCGGGAGACCAGGAGTCGTACTTGCCGTGGTAGAGCAGCATCGACAGCGGGAAGCCGCCGCCGGCCGCCTTGGACACCAGGACGGCGTCCGGCTCGATCCCGGACTCCTCGAAGGCCCACATGGTGCCGGTGCGCCCGAAGCCCGCCTGGATCTCGTCGAGGACCAGCGGGATGTCCAGCCGGGCGGTGATCTCGCGCAGCCCCCGCAGCCAGGCCGGCGGTGCGGGGATGACCCCGCCCTCGCCCTGGACCGCCTCGACGAAGATGGCGGCCGGCTTGGTGATGCCGCTCTCCGGGTCGGTGAGCAGGCGCTCCAGGTAGGTCAGGCCGGCCTGGACGCCCTGCTCCCCGCCGATCCCGAACGGGCACCGGTAGTCGTACGGGTAGGGCAGGTGGTGGACGTCCGGCATGAGGGAGGGCACGGACTCCTTGGCGCCCAGGTTGCCGGTGAGGGCGAGCGCGCCCGCCGTCATCCCGTGGTAGGCGCCGTGGAAGGACATCACGGTCCGGCGGCCGGTGGCGGTCTTGAAGAGCTTGATGGCCGCCTCGGTGGCGTCGGTGCCCGCCGGCCCGCAGAACTGCGTCTTGAAGTGGTCGGACATGGTGCCCGGCAGCCGTGCGTACAGGGCGTGGAGGTACTCGTACTTGGCGGGGGTGGTCAGGTCCAGCGCCTGCTGGACCTGACCGGAGGCGAGGTACTGCGCCACCGCGCGCAGCACCTCGGGGTGGTTGTGCCCCAGGGCGAGGGTGCCCGCCGCCGCGAGGCAGTCCAGGTACTCGCGGCCGTGTCCGTCGCGGATCCGCGCGCCGCGGCCCTCGGTGAGGATCTGGCCGAAGGCGTTGGCGTAGGTCCTGGCGCCCGACTCGCGGTCCTTGACGAAGGTGTACATGTCGTCCGGCGTGAGGGTGGTCACGTCTTCACTTCCTCAGGTGTGAGCGGGCGTCGGCGACCATGACCTGGCCGAGGGCGATCCCCCCGTCGTTGGTCGGGACGAGCCGCTGGACGTAGGTGTCGAAACCGTCGGCGGTCAGCCCGGTCAGACAGTTGAGCAGCAGGAATTCGTTGAGGAACACGCCTCCGGAGAGGGCGACCTGGTTGACCCCGGTCTCCTCCCGCAGGGCCTTGCAGCGTTCCCGGACCATCTCGACGACGGCCGTGTGGAACCTGCGGCTGATCCGCTCCGTGGGGAGCCCGGCGGCGACGTCGGCGGCCATGGCCCGGATGACGGGCCGCGGGTCGACCTCGGTCAGGCCGTCCGCCTCGTAGGCCCCGAAGCGGTAGTCGGGCGCCACCTCGCGGGCGGCGTCGCGGCCCAGCAGGCCTTCCAGCTCGATCGGGCCCTGTGCCTCGTACTCGGCCTTGGAGCACACTCCGGCCAGGGCGGCGGCCCCGTCGAAGAGCCGGCCCATGCTGGAGGTCGGCGGGGAGTTGATGCCGCGGGCGGCCATCCTGGCGAAGACCTGGCGCCGTTGCCCGTCGAGGTCGGCGAGGGCGGGGAACCCCGCCAGGGCCAGGTCCGGGTCGCCGTCGAAGGCGTCCAGGGCGAGCGCGTATCCCGTGCGGATGGGTTCGCGCACGGCCTGGTCCCCGCCGATGAGCGGCAGCCTGCGCAGCCGGCCGACCCGGCGGTAGGAGGCGAAGTCCCCGAGGAGGAACTCCCCGCCCCAGACCGTGCCGTCCTCGCCGTAGCCGAAGCCGTCGAAGATGACGCCGAGGGTCGTGCCGCTCACGTGGTTCTCCGCCATGCAGGAGGCCATGTGCGCGTGGTGGTGCTGTACCTCGACGGTGGGCAGGGCCGGGCCTGTGCCGTCGTCGTCGAGGGCGGCGCGGGTGGAGCGGAACTGCGGGTGCATGTCGTGCGCGGTGATCTCCGGCTTCAGCGCGTAGAGCTGCGCCAGGTGCCGGGCGGTGCGGTGGTGCGCGGCGAAGGTCTCGTCGTTCTTGAGGTCGCCGATGTGCTGGCTGAGGAAGACCTGGGACCCGTTGGTGAGGGCGACGGTCGTCTTCAGTTCGGCTCCGAGGGCGACCACCGGGGCCACCTCGCGGCCGACGTCCACCGGGTAGGGCGCGTAGCCGCGGGCCCGCCGGATGAACTGGAGGAGCGGCTTGTCGAGTTCGGGGTGGTCCGAGAGGCGGACCACCGAGTCGTCCACGCGGATCTCGATGTCGCGGTCGTGGTAGAGGATGACGTCCGCGATCTCGAAGAGCTGCTCCAGCGCTTCCTCGTTGCGGTAGGCGATGGGGTAGCCGGAGATGTTGCCGCTGGTGGCGACGAGGGCTTCGAGGCCGGGCTCGTCCAGCAGCAGGTGGTGGTGCGGTGCCGACGGCAGCATGATCCCCAGGTTGGGGTTGCGGGGCGCCACCGACTCCGGGAGGGAGCCGGGGCGCTTGCGCGCCAGGAGGATCGGCCGGGCCGGCGAGCGCAGGATGTCGATCTCCTCCTCGGAGAGCTCCACCAGGCGCTGCGCCGTGGCCAGGTCGCGGACCATCACCGCGAACGGCTTGGAGTCGCGGCGCTTGCGGCCGCGCAGCAGGGCCACGGCCTCCGCGTTGGTCGCGTCCACCGCGAGGTGGAAGCCGCCGACGCTCTTGATCGCCGCGATCCCGCCGTCCGCCAGGACCCGGGCGGCCCTGACGAGTGCCTCGTCCCCTTCGGCCGTGTTCCCCTCGCGGTCCTGGAGCAGCAGCCGGGGGCCGCACTCCGGGCACGCGTTGGGCTGCGCGTGGTAGCGCCGGTCCATGGGGTCTTCGTACTCGTTCTTGCAGTCCGCGCACATGGTGAAGGTGGCCATGGTGGTCATCGGACGGTCGTACGGCAGGTCCTGGATGATGGAGTACCTGGGCCCGCAGTTGGTGCAGTTGATGAAGGGGTAGCGGTGCCGGCGGTCCTTCGGGTCCCGAAGTTCCGCCTGGCAGTCGCCACACACGTGGGTGTCCGCCGGGAGCAGTGCGGACCGGGCTCCGGTGTGCTCGCTGTGCACGATGGTGAACGGGCCGGGGGGCACGCTCCCCGGAGCCAGGCCCCGGGTGGGACGTACGTCGTCCACCCGGGCGAGTTCGGGGGCGCGGCCGCTCAGGCCGGCCGCGAACTCCGTGAGGGCGGCGACCGGTCCGGACGCCTCCACCAGCACGCCCTCGGGGTCGTTGCGAACCCAGCCGGAGAGGCCGAGTTCACGGGCCAGCTTGTAGACGAACGGCCGGTAGCCGACGCCCTGGACCACGCCGGTGACGCGGATGCGCCACTCCTCTGCCCCCACTGCGGGCTCTGCGGTCTGCTCGGTGCTCATGGCGGTCTCCTCGGTCCTTCTCAGCAGAGCCGGGGCAGTTCGGCGCCGAGCAGTTCTTCCAGCTGGGTCTCGCGACCCTCCTTGTCGCGCAGCAGCACCAGGCCCTCGGTGTCCTCGGCGATCTCGCCGATGGCGACGGCGTGCTTGCCGTAGGGGGTGGAGTGCAGGGCGGCCAGTACGTCGGCCTCCGCGGCCGGGTCCACGAAGATCGCCAGGCAGCCCTCGTTGGCGCAGTGGAGGGGGTTGATGCCCAGCATGTCGGCGGCCATCGCGGTCTCGTGCTGGATGGGCAGGTCGTCCTGGGCGACCCTGATGGTGCGGCCGAGCTTGTGGGCGTACTCGTGGAGCACGGCCGTCAGGCCGCCGCGGGTGACGTCGCGCATCGAGCGGACGGCGCCGGCGGGGACGTTGGAGAGCAGCGTGTCGACCAGGCCGTTGAGCGGAGCGCAGTCGCTGTCCACGCGCTGTTCGAAGCCGAGGCCCTCGCGGATGGAGAGCAGGTGGACGGTGTGGTTGCCGATGGGGCCGCTGAGGATCACCCGGTCGCCGGGGCGCACGTCGGTCATGGTGAGCGGCTCGCGCTCGAAGACTCCGACGCCCGCGGTGTTGAGGTAGATCTGGTCGGCCTCGCCCTTGCGGACGACCTTGGTGTCGCCGCCGACGATCTGAACGCCGGCCTCGCGGGCGGTGTCGCGGATCGACTCCAGGACCTGGACCAGCCGGGGTATGGGAAGCCCGGTCTCCAGGATCATGCCGAGGGTGAGGTACTTGGGCCGGGCGCCGGCCACGGCCAGGTCGTTGACGGTGCCGCAGACCGCGATCTTCCCGATGTCCCCGTTGCCGAAGAACGGCGGGTCGATCACGAAGGAGTCGGTGGTCATCGCGATGCGGTCGCCCTCGATCTTGAGGACCGCGCTGTCCTCCATGATGCCGACGTACACGTCGCCGAGGGTCTGCGCGATGAGCTGCACCAGGTCCTGGCTCAGCTTCGCGCCGGTGCCGTGGTCGAGAACGATGTACTGGGTGGGGTCCACGCTCGTGGTCATGCCGGTTCCTTTGCGGAGAGGGGCTTCGCCGGGAGGGGCGCGGTCACGGGGTCTTGATGTTCTTGCGGGGCAGGCCGCCCTCGGCGTCGAGGACGCGCAGGACCTCGTCGGAGTCGGTCACGGTGGCGCAGTAGCCCTCGAGCCAGTCCAGGGCGCGCTGCTTGTCGTCGAGGCGGGCCGAGACGACGCAGTCGGTCGGGACCCAGATGTTGTAGCCGCGGAAGAAGGCGTCGGCGGCGGTGGTCTGGACGCAGATCTGCGTCTGCATGCCGGTGATCAGGACGGTGTCCACGCCGAGGGCCTGGAGGCGGTCGTGCAGGTCGGTCTCGTAGAAGCCCGAGTCCTTGCTCTTCTCCATGACGACGTCCTCGGGGGCGAGGAACGCCTCGATGATGTCGGCGCCGTGGGTGCCGCGCTGGACCGGGAGGTAGCCGTCGTAGCGCTCGGCGTTCGGGTCCTCCGGGTCGTTGACGAGCTGCAGGTGGAAGATGTGGTGCCCGCGGCGGCGCATCTCGTCGAGGAAGCCGGTGAAGTGCGGGGTGGCGGCGTCGACGGCGGCGACGCGCTCGGGGTTCTTCTCGACCAGTTCGTACTGGAGGTCGTTGGTGAGGACGGCGATCTTGGACATGGCTGTGCCCTTCGGTGACTGGTGCGTCGGATGGACCCGGCTCGCGGCGCGCCGGAGCACGCTCTGCCGGGGTGTGTGCGGGCGCCGCGCGGCCGTGGGGCCGCTGCCCGTCTTCAGGAGGGGAGGTCCGCCCGCCGGTGGCGGGGCGTGAACGGTGACACCGTGCCGGGCGGCCCCGATGGGGCGCCGACGGCGGGGAGGGGCGCTCTGAGGCGCGTCAGGTGCGGTGCGAGTGCGCTGCGAGGGCGGCGCGAGGGCGTGCTCGTACGTTCAGGTGGTGCGGTGCGGTGCGGTGCGGTGCGGTGCGGTGCGGTGCGGTGCGGTGCGGTGCGGTGCGGTGCGGTGCGGTGCGGTGCGGTGCGGTGCGGTGC